>JAYUVE010000038.1:0-22408 GCA_043754275.1 Microbacteriaceae bacterium
TCGCTCATGTCTGATGCCTTTCGTTGCCCTGCAATGGGGATGGTCGCAGTGAGCGGAGGGCGTGGGATTCGAACCCACGAGACATTTCTGCCCACCAGTTTTCAAGACTGGCTCCATCGGCCGCTCGGACAGCCCTCCCGGTGACCAAGCTCCGATAGTACCGGATGCCCGGCGCACGACCCTGAAAGTCGGGCCAGAAGGCGCGCCGGAAGGCTTAAAGGGCGGAGAGGAGGGTCGCGACCCCGTCGTCAATGTCACTGCCCGTGGTTTCGTTCGCGGCATCCCGAACCTCGTGCGGAGCCTGGCCCATGGCGACTCCCCGCCCTTGGGCCGAAGCCCACTGGAGCATGTCGACATCGTTGCGACCGTCACCGACCGCCATGACCCGATTGCGGGAGAAGCCCAGGGCCTCGCGCACCCTTTCGAGGGCGGTGGCCTTGTTGACTCCGTCCGGTGCGATGTCGAGCCATGCCGTCCAGCCGACGTTGTAGCTGACCTTGTGCAGACCCATCTTCTCGACGACGGAGAGGAAGTCCTCGATCCGATGCTCGGGTGAGATGACGACCACACGAGTGGCGGGAGCATTGAGGAGCTCCTCGAACTCGACCTTCTGGCTCGCCGCACCGAGAGTCCCGTCGGGAAAGGACCCGGTGAAACGGTAGAGGCCGGTCTCATCCTCGACGGCATAGTGCGCCGCTTCGAGGCTCGCTCGAATCGTGGTGAGTACCTCCCGGGGGTCGAAGGTCTCGACGTACTCGCGTGAGTAGCCGGTAAGCGCGAGCGGGTCGCGCTTGAGCGTGATGGCTCCGTTGGAGCAGACCACGTACTGGGGGGTGATGCCGAGTCGGTCGAGGATGGGCAGGGTCATCGCGACCGACCTGCCGGTTGCGAGCGTGACCTCGTGCCCGGCATCCCGCACGCGTCGCACGGCGTGAATGACTGGGTCGTTCATCGTGCCGTCCTCGCGCAACACGGTTCCATCGATGTCGAGGGCGATGAACCAGCTACCGAACCTCATGCCACCGGCTCGAACAGCTCGAGTCCGCCGAGGTATCCGCGGAGCGCTGCGGGCACGACAACCGAGCCGTCGACCTGCTGGTGGGTCTCGAGGATGGCGACGAGCCAGCGCGTGGTCGCAAGGGTGCCGTTGAGGGTGGCAACCGGCGCGGTCTTGCCCGACTCGGTGCGATACCGGATGTCGAGGCGCCTGGCCTGGTAGGTGGTGCAGTTGCTCGTGCTCGTCAACTCCCGGTACGTGCCCTGGGTGGGCACCCATGCCTCGATGTCGAACTTGCGTGCCGCGCTGGAGCCGAGGTCGCCGGCGGCGACATCGATCACCCGGTAGCTGAGTTCGCAGGCCGCGAGCATCGACTCTTGGTAGGCGAGTAGGCGCTCATGCTCGGCCTCGGCATCCTCTGGCAAGACGTAGCTGAACATCTCCAGCTTGTTGAACTGGTGTACCCGCAGGATGCCGCGGTTGTCCTTGCCCGCGGAGCCCGCCTCCCTGCGATAACACGTCGACCACCCCGCGTAGCGCAGCGGTCCGGATGCGAGGTTGACGATCTCGTCGGAGTGGTACCCCGCGAGCGCCACCTCCGAGGTGCCGGTCAGGTACAACTCGTCGGCGGGCAGGTAATAAATCTCGTCGGAATGCTCACCGAGAAATCCAGTGCCAGCCATGATTTCCGGACGTACCAGGGTCGGGGTGATGAGCGGTGTGAAGCCCTCGGCGAGCGCCTTGTCGAGGGCCAGGTTCATCAGCGCCAGCTCAAGGCGAGCGCCGACACCCTTGAGGAAGTAGAAGCGGCTGCCGGAGACCTTGACGCCACGGGCGATGTCGATGGCGCCGAGCAGTTCTCCGAGGTCGGCGTGGTCACGCGGTTCGAAGTCGAACGCCGCCTTCGAACCGACCTCGCGAACGAGCCTCCAGTCGTCCTCGCCGCCGGCCGGCACGCCGTCGATGATCACGTTGCCGAGAGACCCGACGACCTTCGTGAAGTCGGCTTCGGCATCCGTCGATGACAGCTGCGCCTCCTTCACCTGGGCTGCGAGGGCCTGCGCCTGCAACACGAGCGCACGTTTTTGATCGGCGGGCGCGGTAGCGACGGTGTGACCGAAGGCATTCTGCTCGGCGCGCAGCTTCTCGAATTGCTGGATGGCGGTGCGCCTCGCAGCGTCCGCAGCGATCGCGTCATCGACCAGACCCACCGATGAGCCGCGCGACTCCTGCGAGCGCCGAACGGCATCCGGATTGTCGCGCAGCAGCTGGGGGTCGATCACCCATACAGCCTACCGAGGCCATGCCGTAGCTTTAGCAGCGTGGCCCAGCCCCCAGACCCGCGCAAACACCGGGCTGCGGTCGTCTACAACCCGCTCAAGGTCGACCTCAAGAAGTTGAAGAAATCGGTGGTTGCCGCGCAGGAATCCGCCGGCTGGGCGCCCACCCTCTGGTTCGAGACGAGCGAGGAGGATGCCGGGCAGGAGGTCACCGCGAGTGCCCTGCGCCGCGGGGCGACGGTCGTCATCGCCGCGGGTGGCGACGGAACCGTGCGTGCCGTGGCCGAAGCCCTGCGCGACACGGGAGTGTCTCTCGCGCTCCTGCCGTCTGGCACCGGAAACCTGCTCGCTCGAAACCTGGAGCTACCCCTCACCCACCTCGATTCGAGCGTCGAGACCGCCTTCACCGGCGTCGACCGCGTCATCGACCTCGGGATCGTGCAGATCACGAGGGCAAGTGGCGACACCGAGGAACACGCATTTCTCGTCATGGCTGGCCTGGGCCTTGACGCCAAGATGATCAAGAACACCAACTCGACGCTCAAGAAGGCCGTGGGCTGGCTCGCCTACGTCGACGGCATCACCCGATCCCTACCCGAGCTCAAGCCGGTGCGGCTCGCATACCGACTGAACGATGGCCCGGAGAAGTCGATGAGCGTGCACACGATCATCGTCGGCAACTGCGGCCTCCTGCCCGGCGGCCTGCTGCTGATGCCAGACGCGAAGCCCGACGACGGCATCCTCGACATCGCCGCGCTGCGGCCACGCGGTCCCCTGGGCTGGGCACAGGTCTGGCGCAAGATCGCCTGGGAGAACGGGGTGCTGCGCAAGTCTTCGATCGGGCGCCGGATTATCGACCTCTCGAAGGACGTGAAGGATGTCACCTACCTGACCGGCACCTCGCTCGACATGACTGTGGAGACGCCGCAGGAGTTCCAGCTCGACGGTGACGAGTTTGGCGAGGCCAAATCGGTGCGCGCCTGGGTAGACGCGGGGGCACTGACCGTGAAGGTCCCCACCAGCTAGCCCCGCCGGGCGCTCAGGATTCGCCGGCGATGAGCCCGCGCAGCCAGTCGCGCGCATCCACGAAGGCGTCGTTGTCGTAGCGCGGGACAACCGTGATGGCGAGCTTGTCTGCCCGCGGGTAACTGCCCAGGAAGATGACGTTCGGGCTGAAGCGCTTAAGGCCCAAAAGGGCATCGGCGACCCGCTCGTCCAGGATGTGGCCGTCCAGGTCGATGACGAAGCGGTAGCGCCCCAGGGCGTCGCCGATGGGCCGCGATTCGAGCAGGCTCATGTTGACGCCGCGGGTCGCGAACTGCTCGAGCATTTCGAGCAGGCGGCCGGCCGTGTCATCCGGCAGCTCCGCGATGATGCTGGTCTTGTCGCTGCCGGTGGGCGCAGGCAGGGGAGCAACACGCGAGACGAGCACGAAACGGGTCACGGCGTTGGGGTTGTCGCCGATACCCTCGGCAAGTATCTCGAGGTCGTGGTGCCTAGTGATGCCGGGCGGAGCGACTGCGGCATCCGCGAGGTCGCTTTCTAGCAGTGAGGCGGCAGCGGCGACGTTCGAAGTGGCCGGGATGTGCCCGTGGGAGGGCAGGTGCTTGTCGAGCCACTGGTGGGTCTGGCCGTAAGCGACCGGATGCGCGTTGACGACTTTCACGTCGGTCAAGGTCGTGCCCCTGCGCGCGACCAGTACGAAGTTCACCGGAACTAGGTATTCGCCGACTATCCGCAGGCCCGGGATGGTGGCCAGCGCATCCTGCGCGACACTCACCCCACCCTCGATCGAGTTCTCGATCGCGATCATGGCGGCCACACTGCGACCGGTAACGACGTCGTCGAGCGCCTCGCCCACGTTGTTGACCGGACGCCACGTCTTGTCGGCGGCCTCGTGCACCTGGCCGAGCGCGGCCTCGGTGAACGTGCCAGCGGGACCGAGGTAGCTGTAGGTCTCGTTGGTGGGCATGCTCACGAGTTTATGGGGGCTTTCATCATTCAGGACCTTGTGGGACGGGTGGGGCCATCGTGTCTGCAGCGCAGCCAAACAGCCACTTCTGCCGCTGCAGTCACACGACCTCCTGAATGATGAAGGTGCCAGACTGGGCGGCATGAATGATCGCGCTGGCACTGCCGCCCTGGCATCCGACCTCATCGACGTGGAGGCGCTCGTGCAGGCGTACTACGACCTGGTTCCGGATGTCACTGTCCCCGAGCAGCGCGTGGTCTTCGGTACCAGCGGCCACCGTGGCTCGTCCTTCGATACCGCGTTCAACGAGACCCACATCGCCGCCATCACCCAGGCGATCGTGGAATACCGCGCGGGCCAGGGCATTACCGGCCCGCTGTTCATCGGGAAAGACACGCACGGGCTCTCCCGCCCTGCGGAGACGACCGCCCTCGAGGTCCTGGTCGCCAACGGAGTGGATGCACTTGTCGACGAGTTCGACGACTACGTGCCGACCCCCGCGCTCAGCCACGCCATCATCAAGTACAACGCCGCGCACCCCGGTCAGCCGCAGGCGGACGGCATCGTGATCACCCCGTCGCACAACCCGCCGCGTGACGGCGGGTTCAAGTACAACCCGCCACACGGGGGACCTGCCGACAGCGACGCGACGACCTGGATCGCAAACCGCGCCAACGACCTGATCGCGGACGGTAACCGAAGCGTCAAGCGCGCGGAAGCGAGCGGGGTGGGCACTTACGACTACCGCACGAACTACGTGGCCGATCTCGAGAACATCCTCGACATCGCTGCCATCAAGAAGGCGGGGCTGCACATCGGCGCCGACCCGCTCGGCGGCGCCAGCGTCAACTACTGGGCGCTCATCGCGTCGCACTACGGCCTCGACCTCACGGTCGTGAACCCGACGGTCGACCCAACGTGGGCCTTCATGACCCTGGACTGGGACGGCAAGATCCGCATGGATCCGTCTTCGCCCTCCGCCATGGCTTCGGTCCTCGCGCACCGCCATGACTACAACATCCTCACTGGCAACGATGCGGACGCCGACCGCCACGGCATCGTCACGCCCGACGCCGGCCTCATGAACCCCAACCACTACCTCGCCGTCGCCATCGAGTACCTCTATGCACACCGCCCGCACTGGCGATCAGATGCCGCAGTCGGCAAGACCCTCGTCTCGAGCTCGATGATCGACCGGGTGACCGCCGCACTGGAGCGTCGCCTCTGGGAGGTCCCGGTCGGGTTCAAGTGGTTCGTGCCAGGGCTCATCGACGGGTCGGTCGGATTCGGCGGCGAGGAGAGTGCTGGGGCGAGCTTCCTTCGCCTGGATGGCACGGCCTGGACGACCGACAAAGACGGCATCCTGCTCGCGCTCCTGGCCTCCGAGATCCTGGCTGTGACGGGCAAGACGCCGTCACAGCTTTACGCGGAACTCGCGGCAGAGTACGGGGACCCTGCCTACGAGCGGATCGATGCTGCGGCATCCAAGGAGCAAAAGGCGCGCCTGGGCAAGCTCAGCGGCGCCGACATCACGGCGACGGGCCTCGCGGGCGAAGCGATCACCGCGAAGCTCTCCGAAGCGCCCGGCAACGGCGCCGCGATCGGTGGCGTGAAAGTCGTCACCGAGTCGGCCTGGTTCGCGGCCCGCCCGAGCGGCACGGAGGACGTGTACAAGATCTACGCGGAATCGTTCAAGGGGCCCGAGCACCTGAAGCTCGTGCAGGCCGAAGCTAAGACGATCGTGGACGCGGCCCTGGGTTCCTGAGTCGCCCAGCCGACGGCCCGGGGCTGCCGCTACTTGGCGTAGTCCGGCGCCGCGGGCAGACCGAAGAACTCCTCGAGTGTTGTGACCCCGGTGTTGTGCATCTCGGTCGCCAGCTCGACCCCCACGTAGCGCAGGTGGTACGGCTCGTACTCGTAGCCGGTGATCGGGGTCTTGTCGGCCGGATAGCGCACGATGAAGCCGAATCGCCAGGAGTTGGCCTGCAGCCACTGCGCGTGTGGGGTGTCACCCCAGCACGGCTCGAGCGCACAACCCTGGTCTGGCAGGGCATTGATGTCGATGGCCAGCCCCGTCTGATGCTCACTGAACCCGGGCCGCGCGCTGGTGAGATCGGCCCCGGCCTGACCGAGCTGGTTGACCCAACCCTGGTAGACGTCCACCTGGGTTGAGTAGCTGCGATAGGCGCTCTGGGCTTGCATCGAGAGCCCCGTCTCAGAGTTGAAGGCGGCGAACATGGCGACGACCGCATCTGACGCTGCCTGCCGAAGGAACGGCTGGTTGACATAGGGCACCGGTACCTCCACGAGGTCAGAGGCCTCATAGTCGGTAGGACTCAAGGGGCGCAGCTTGTCGACCACAACCCAATAGCTGTTGGCATCATCGATCGACTGCGCAGCCTTGTTGAATGTCGGCGTCGGAGTCGGTGTCGGAGTTGGGGTCGGCGTGGCCGTGCGACTGTGTGACTGGGACGGTACGGGCATCGGCGTCTGCTTTCCCTGGTTCAGAACCGCCAGCGCCACCCCGATGGCAGCGACGACAAGCACGCTGCCGATCGCCATGACCACGATGGTGCGTCGGCGGCGAACCTTCCGCGAGGGGCGGCGACGAGGACGCAGGTCGGACATGCCCTCGATCCTATTCGTGGCTCAGCCAACGGGCAGGCTCCAGAAGTACACCTTGGCGTTGGGATCGCCCTCGGTAGCGAGCGCCTGGTCGAGGTCTCGGTAGTTCGTGTCGATGTCGTGACCGACCAGATAGATGTGCAGCTTCCCGTTGATCATCTGGATGCCGGAGACGATCTGCGCGTGGTCGAGCGAACCGTCATCGTTCCAGTCGAACATGACGATGTCGCCAATCTTCAACTTCGCCCGCTGCGAACCGTCCAGGCGCACGGCACCGTACTCGGGATGACTACTCAGCCAGGCGTCGAAGGACGGCACGTCAACAAACGCGTTCGCCCACTCCTGCTGCGCATCATTGAACCAGTCCGGAGTCGTCGCCCAGCCGCGCGCGACAAGCGTCTGGCTGACGAAGTCCATACAGTCTCCGCCCCAAGGGGTGAAGTCGCCATACTCGGCCAGGTTGTAGTTGTTCCAGTGCGCGAAAGCGTATTGGAGCTGGCGGTCTACTGCCGTCAGGGTGCGATAGGTGTACTCCAGCACCTCGTCCGTGGGCGCTGCCGAAGGCTGGGCGGAGCTGAACACTTCGACGGGGACAGGACCCTCGGTGTAGGTGTATGAATGGGGCACCACCACCGAGACTGTGCCGGAGTCGACGACGGTCACGCTGGGGGCGTCCTGCCCGCCAAAGGTGACGCGATCGACCGACCCGAGGTTGGAACCGGTGATGGTGATTGTCTCGCCTCCGGTGAGCGAGCCCTCTGTGGCGGAGAGCTGAGAGACCTGGGGAGGTGGGGCACTCACGTGAGCGTGCGCGACGCTCGGGCTGGCAAAGTCGAAGAGCAGGACAGGTACGGCGACGGCAACGGCAAGCACGGGAAGCAACAGGTAAGGGCGGCGAAGCATCGTTCCACCGTAAACACGATCGTGGGAAGAGCGATGCGAGCAGGCATTTTGCCGGGGTCCTCATGTGAATTTCACATGGATCTACTCCCAGGGGAGTAGGCGGTGCGGCTTGCCTGCCGCCCGCGAGGGTGTAACTTTGCAGTCCACGCAAAATTTTCCGCCGCCCGCGAAGCGGCCATGCACACATCGAAGAGGACCATGTCTAGCGTCGAGTCCAAAGGTAAGCAGCAAGCCCAGGCGATTGCCGACGCTGGCGGGGTGATGACCCACCGCCAGATCCTGTTCGTCATTTTCGGGCTCATGGCCGGCATGTTCTTGTCCGCTCTCGATCAGACCATCGTCGGCACCTCGATGCGCACGATCGCCGACGACCTGGACGGCCTCAGCCTGCAGGCCTGGGTGACCACCGCCTACCTGATCACCTCGACGATCGCGACGCCGATCTACGGCAAGCTCAGCGATCTCTTCGGTCGCCGACCGCTGTTCATCATCGCCATTGTGATCTTCCTGGTCGGGTCGGTCGCTGCAGGGTTCGCGGGCTCGATGTACCAGCTTGCGGTGTTCCGTGCGATCCAAGGCCTCGGTGCCGGTGGACTCATGGCCTTGCCACTGGCCATCATGGGCGACATCCTCGCTCCCCGCGAGCGCGCCAAGTACCAGGGCTACTTCCTCGCGGTCTTCGGCGTCTCCAGCGTCATCGGGCCGCTCATTGGCGGACTTCTCTCTGGTACCCCCGAGATCCTGTTCGTGACCGGATGGCGTTGGGTGTTCCTCATCAACCTGCCGGTCGGCATCGCTGCTCTGGCGATCGTGCTCAGGTTCTTGCACATCCCGCACACCCGCCGCAGCGTGCGCATCGACTGGTGGGGAGCCGCAACTGTCGTCATCGCCCTCGTGCCCCTCCTCCTCGTTGCCGAGAAGGGTCGCGACTGGGGATGGGGTTCGCTGGGCGCGATCCTCTGTTACGTGATTGGTGCGCTGGGCATCGCGGCGTTCATCCTGAGCGAGAAGCTGATGGGCGATGACGCGCTCATCCCGCTGAAGATGTTCAAGAATCGCACGTTCTCCATGGCGACCGTACTTGGCGTGCTCGTCGGTTTCGGGATGTTCGGCGCGATGATGACAATCCCGCTGTACCTGCAACTCGTGAAGGGCTCAAACCCGACCCTCAGCGGCTTCCAGATGCTGCCGATGATCCTGGGGCTCATGATCTCGTCGATCGTCAGCGGCCAGATCATCGCCCGCACCGGCAAGTACAAGATCTTCCCCACCACGGGCACCGCTTTCATGATGCTCGGCTTCCTCTGGATGACCTTCCTCACCGCCGACAAGCCGGTCTGGTACATCATGGTCGGGATGCTGTTCATCGGCCTCGGTCTCGGTCAGCTCATGCAGACCCTCACGATTGCCAGCCAGAACTCGGTCGGCCCTCGGGACATCGGCGTTGCCACAAGCTCGTCGACCTTCTTCCGCCAGATCGGAGGAACGCTAGGCGTCGCCGTGCTGTTCTCGGTGCTCTTCACCCGCATCCCCGACACGATTGCGGCGGCGTTCAAGGAGAAGTCCAACCTCGCTGACCTGCAGGGCGCGTTGGCCGATCCCACCGTGATCTCCGACCCGAAGAATAAGCAGATCATCGGCCTGTTGCAGTCCGCGCAGACGGGGGGCGGCGGCTCCCTCGGTAGCTCGCTGGATGGAGACACCTCCTTCCTCAACGGGTCAGACCCGCGCCTGTCGGCGCCGTTCCTGGAGGGTTTTTCGAACGCGACCGTCACGGTGTATTGGGTTGCCCTCCTGGTCGTCGCGGTGGCGTTCGTGTTGAGCTTCTTCCTCAAAGCCGCCCCGTTGCGGGCAAAGTCGGCGCTTCAAGAGAACGCAGACAACGAAGCCGCAATAGTCGCGCAGGAGGCCGCGGAAGCCGCCGGGGCAATGCTCGCTCCGGACGTGGCGGAGACCTCGAGTGAGACAAATGCGCTCACCGAATCGGCCTTATCGAGGGCCAGAAAGTTAACGTCTTAGAATTTTTTTTGAAGCGCGCGCGCGGCCGGGCCCCCGGATTTCTGCGGGAGTTTGACTCCGCAAGCGGTTGCACGGCCTGAGCTCTGTGGGAGCGCTCCCACGTAGCTCTTGACAGGGATCTGAGAAGGTACCTATTCTTGCGACGATCACGTGGGAGCGCTCCCATGAAGTTCGGTGGGAGCGCTCCCACGGATCACCCCCATCCATGCACACAAAGGAGTGAACGTGAGACTTGTCTCTCGCACAGGGGCTATCGCCATCGCCGGCGCGGCCTCGCTCGCCCTCGTTATGACCGGGTGCGCAACACCCGCAGCGTCAAACGAGAAAATCACGCTGACCGTTACCACGTTCGGCACCATGGGCCTCGACGGACTGTACGCACAGTACGAGAAGGAAAACCCCAACATCACCATCAAGGCCACCAACATTGACACCGGCGGCAACGCGCTGACCGACTGGAAGACCAAGCAGGCCGCCGGCAACGGTTTGCCTGACGTCCAGGCAGTCGAAGAAGGCTGGCTCGGCCAGGTCATGGGTGTCTCTGACTCCTTCACCGACCTGCGCGACTACGGAGCCAACGACATCAAGAGCCGCTGGGTCGACTGGAAGCTCGGTCAGGCCACTGACCCCAAGGGTCGCATCATCGGCTACGGCACGGACATCGGCCCGGAGGGTCTCTGCTACAACAGCAAGCTGTTTGCAGCGGCAGGCCTGGCCAGTGACCGTGACGGTGTCGCAACCCTCTTCGGTGGCAAGAACGCCACTTGGGAGGACTTCTTCAAGATCGGTGAGCAGTACCACGCAGCCACCGGCAAGGCCTTCTACGACCAGAGCGGATTCGTTTGGAACGCCATGGTCAACGAGCAGAAGGAGGGCTACTACACCAAGGATGGCAAGCTCAACGTCGACGGCAACAAGACCCTCCAGGGTCTCTGGGGCCAGCTCGCCAAGGGCGCTGCTGACGGTCTCTCCTCGAACCAGAACCAGTGGGACTGGGGTGGAGGCAAGGCGTTCACTGATGGCTCCTTCGCCGTCTTCGTCTGCCCAGGCTGGATGCTCGGTGTAGTCAAGGGCCAGGTCACGGCTGCCGGCGGCGACGCCAGCACCGGCTGGGACTTCGCGGATGTCTTCCCCGGCGGCGCGGCCAACTGGGGCGGTTCGTTCCTGACCGTTCCCACCACCTCAAAGCACCCGAAGGAAGCGGCGGCCCTGGCCGCCTGGCTGACCGACGCAACTCAGGAGGTGGCAACCTTCCAGGCTGTCGGTGCCTTCCCGAGCGTCGTCGCCGCGCAGTCCGACCCGGGTGTCACAGGTTCGAGCGACCTGACGAAGTTCTTCAACGACGCACCGGTTGGCAAGATCCTTGCCTCCCGCGCCGAGGGAGTAGTCGCGCAGTTCAAGGGTCCGGATGACTCCGTGATCCAGGAGCAGGTGTTCGGGCCGTCGATCAAGGAGATCGACTCCGGCACGAGCGGCGACAAGGCGTGGACTGACGCCATCACCCTGCTCAACCAGCTCGTCGTCAACAAGTAAGTCCGAACCACCTTGCAAGAGGGCCCTTCGGAGGTTCTGCCTCCGGAGGGCCCCGCCTCAACTTTGAAAGAACCCCCCATGTCAACGCAGACCGCCAGGGTTAGAGCGCCACAACGCAGCTCCAGCGCCCTCACTTTCACGCAGCGACTGAATCGCGCAGATGTGCGCTACTCGCCCTACCTTTACGTCGCGCCGTTCTTCATCCTGTTCGGCCTGGTCGGCCTGTTCCCTCTCGTGTACACCTTCGTTGTCTCGCTCAACAAATGGGACCTCCTGAAGGGTCCGGGCGAGTGGATCGGTTTCAAGAACTTCACGGACGAGCTCACTGACCCGCTGTTCTGGAACTCCCTGTTCAACACCTTCAGCATCTTCCTGCTGTCCTCGATTCCCCAACTCATCGTGGCCCTCATCCTCGCCGCCCTGCTCGACCAGAACTTGCGGGCGAAGACGTTCTGGCGCATGAGTGTGCTCCTGCCCTACGTCGTAACTCCGGTCGCCGTCGCCCTCATCTTCAGCAACCTGTTCGGTGAGAAATACGGCCTCGTGAATAACATGCTGCAGGGAATCGGGCTGGACCCGATCATGTGGAAGGAGTCCCTCTTTCCCAGCCACATCGCGATCGCCATGATGGTCAACTGGCGCTGGACGGGCTACAACGCGCTCATCCTGCTGGCGGCGATGCAGGCAGTGCCCCGCGACATCCACGAGTCAGCGTCGCTCGACGGCGCGGGCCCGGTGCGTCGCTTCTTCTCGATCACGATCCCGAGCATCCGCCCGACCTTCATCTTCGTGATCATCACGGCGACCATCGGTGGCCTGCAGATCTTCACGGAGCCGAAGCTTTTCAACGCCTCGAGCTCGATCCCCGGCGGTCCATTCCGGCAGTACCAGACCACGGTGCTCTATCTGTGGGATATGGCCTTCAACCGCGGCAACTTCGGCAAGGCGGCCGCGATCGCCTGGATCCTGTTCATCATCATCATCATCATCGGCATCGGCAACTTCTTCCTCACCCGACGCATCGCCTCGACCGAGGCGCGGGTTGTCAAGAGCCGCACCCGTCGCAAGCTCGCCGCTTACAACGCGCGGACAGCCACGGATGCCGCAGCCCCTATCAGTGCCGCGAACCACCAGGAGCGACTCCCGTGACCGTCCCAGCTTCCGCCCGAGGGCGCCGCCATATCGGCCACGGCGCACAGCGGCCCGGATTCCTTACTTACGGACTCCTGTCCGCTTTCTTCATCGCCAGCGCCTACCCGCTCTGGTGGTCGTTCGTCGTCGGATCAAGCTCGACCGAGGCGCTCACCAGCACCTGGCCGCCGCTACTGCCAGGTGGCCGGTTTTGGATCAACGTACAAGAGGTCTTTAACACCGTCCCGTTCTGGGGGGCGTTGCTCAACAGCGTGATCGTGTCGTCGGTCATCACCTTCTCGGTGCTGACCTTCTCGACCCTCGCAGGCTTTGCGTTCGCCAAGCTCCGCTTCCGCGGGCGCGACGGATTGATGATCTTCGTCATCGCGACGCTCGCCGTTCCGACGCAGCTGGGCATCATCCCCCTCTTCATGCTCATGAAGCAGTTCGGCTGGACCGGATCGCTCGGTGCCGTGATAGTGCCGACCCTCGTGACCGCTTTCGGGGTCTTCTTCATGCGGCAGTACCTCGTCGACGTCATCCCCGACGAGCTCATCGAGGCGGCGCGCATGGACGGTGCCTCGATGATCGGCGTGTTCTGGCACGTCGGGGTGCCAGCGGCCAGGCCCGCGCTCGCGATCCTCGGGCTGTTCACGTTCATGACGGCATGGACCGACTACCTGTGGCCTCTGCTCGTTGTACCGCAGAATCCGACCCTGCAGGTGGCGTTGAGCCAGCTGCAGTCGGCACGCTATGTGGATTACACGATCGTGCTCGCCGGAGCGGTGCTCGCCACCATCCCCCTGCTCGTGCTCTTCATTCTCGCGGGTCGACAGCTCATCTCAGGAATCATGGCAGGAGCGGTGAAGGGCTGATGTCTTTGTCACTACCATCGGGCTTCCTCTGGGGTGCCGCCACGGCGGCCGCCCAGATCGAGGGCGCCACCCATGAAGAGGGCAAACTCGACTCGATCTGGGACCACTTTGCGAGGATTCCCGGCAATGTCGCCAACGGCGACATCCTCGAGCCAGCCGTCGACCACTACCACCGGATGCCCGAAGATGTCGCGCTCATGCGCGAACTCGGGCTGGACTCCTACCGCTTCTCGGTGAGCTGGGCGCGGGTCAAGCCTGCCGACGGCGCGGCAAACCCCGCCGGGCTGGATTTCTACAGCCGGCTCGTCGACGAATTGCTGGGCGCGGGCATCCTGCCCTGGCTAACGCTCTACCACTGGGATCTGCCGCAGGCCGTCCAGGAGACCGGCGGCTGGGCCAATCGAGACACCGCGCAGCGCTTCCTCGACTATGCGCACGTGGTCTACGACGCACTCGGCGACCGTGTATCGCACTGGACCACGTTCAACGAGCCCTTCTGCTCGGCCTACCTCGGCTACGCCGGCGGCGAGCACGCGCCAGGTCTCATGGAGCCGCGATCGGCGCTCGCCGCCCTGCACCACCAGCACCTCGGGCATGGCCTCGCCGTGCGTGAGCTTCGCGCCAGGGGTGCCCAGCAGCTCGGCGTCACTCTTAACCTGACCAACACGATTCCGAATGACCCGAAGGATGCCGCCGATATCGACGCCGCCCGTCGCATCGACGCACTCTGGAACCGGGCCTTCCTCGACCCGATCTTCAAGGCCGCCTACCCCGACGACCTGATGCAGGATGTCGCTGCGCTCGATTTCGCGAGCCTCATCCACCACGGCGACCTCGAGACCATCGCCCAGCCCCTCGACTTCCTCGGGGTGAACTACTACCACGACGACAACGTGAGCGGACACCCACTGCCCGCAGGCACCCCTCCCGGAGTGCGGCCCACCGACAAGCCAGGCGCCTCACCGTTTGTCGGGTCTGAGTTCGTGACCTTCCCCCCGCGCGACCTGCCGGTCACCTCGATGGGCTGGGAGATCAACGCGCCAGGGCTGCGCACTCTGCTCGTGCGCCTTGGCGCCGAGTACTCAGCGCTGCCGCCGATGTACGTGACCGAGAACGGTTCGGCCTGGGATGACGTGGTCACTGCCGACGGTAAGGTCCACGACAGCGATCGGGTCGCCTACCTCGAGGCCCACGTTCAAGCGATCGCGGACGCGATTGCGGATGGCGCGGATGTACGCGGATACTTCGCCTGGTCGCTTCTCGACAACTTCGAGTGGGCCTGGGGGTATGAGAAGCGCTTCGGCGTGATTCACGTCGACTATGTAACCCAGGAGCGCATCATCAAGGACAGCGGCTACGCGCTGGCCCGGCTGATCGAAGGGTCGCGCGCGGCGGCACTCTAGGATGAGAATGCTGCTTTCCCGGAGAATTGCTCGACCCAAGAGGGGAGTTCGCGCGTGACCACGTCTATCCCGCACGGCACCCCCACGCTCGAAATGGTGGCTGCACTCGCTGGTGTTTCGCGCTCCACGGTGTCGCGAGTCATCAACGACTCCCCGAAAGTCACGCCGGAGGCGTTGGCCGCCGTGCGGGCAGCCATCGACGAGCTCGGCTATGTTCCCAACCGCGCCGCCCGCAGCCTCGCCAGTCGACGCACACAATCGATTGCCCTGGTCATCCCCGAGAACACCGCCAAATTCTTCGCGGATCCCTACTTCGCGACCGTAATCCAAGGTGCGGCGATGTATGTCGCGACTACCGAGTACACGCTCACCCTCCTCATCGCCGCGGAGAGCGACGGCGAGAAGACGCGTCGCTACCTGCAGGCTGGCAACGTCGATGGCGCGCTCGTGCTGTCTCACCACAGCGACGATCTCTCCTATATTGCGCTGGCCCACTCGATCCCCGTTGTATTCGGTGGGCGGCCGATGAGCAACGAGGGCACCAGGGCCTACTACGTCGATGTCGACAACGTGAGCGCGGCGCGGGATGCCACTGCGAACCTCATCGCGCATGGCCGTCGTCAACTCGCCACCATCGCCGGCCCCCAGGACATGACCGCTGGCCTCGATCGTCTGCAGGGCTGGCACCTTGCCGTATCGGAGGCCGGACTGCCCGACAACCTTGTCGAGTACGGCGATTTCACTCCGGCGAGCGGAGCGCGGGCAATGACCCGTTTGCTCGACCGGGATGTCGCGTTTGACGGGCTCTTCGTGGCGAGCGCGCAAATGGCATCGGGTGCCTTGGATGTGCTCCGCGAGCGGGGGCTGTCTGTTCCCCGCGATCTCGGAGTCGTGACATTCGACAACGACTACTACGCGCAGAGCCTCACCACGATCGAGCAGCCCACCACCGAGGTCGGCCGCACGATGGTCTCGATGCTGATCCGGCGGATCGAGGGCCTGCACGTAGACCCTGTGACGATGATGCCCACGCGTCTCATCGACCGCGGGTCTGCCTGAGTAGGCTTGTCGGCATGCCGACCGAAGTTGTCAACGATGCGAGTATGAATCGCTACGAGTTGCTCGTGGACGGCGACGCGCTCGGTTTCGCGGACTACCAGCTGCGCGCAGAGACGATCGTCTTCACGCACACCGAGATCGATCCAGCCAAGAGACGAATCGGGATGGGTTCAGAACTCGTGCGCGGTGCTCTCAACCTCGTGAGGGCCGAGACCGACTACCGCGTGATCGCGAGCTGCCCCTTCATGTCTGCGTGGATCGAAGCCCACCCCGACTACCAGGACCTGCTCACCCGCTAGCCTTCCGCGCGGTGCTTGCCCTCGGACTGCTCTTCGGACACGGACAGGTCGATTTTCACCTGGCCCTCATAGATTCCCTTGTCGCCGTCGCCCGCGACCGGGGCTGGAGCCGGCAGCACCGTCTGTCGATCGAGTTCGACCTGCGCTTCATACCGGCTCGGGTTGAACACCTCGTCACCGATACCCATGACGCCACCGTGAGTGCCAGAGGTCTTGCTCTTGTTGCTGAGGTCGATCCACCCGAAATGCTGTGCGATGTAGAACAGCACGCCGAGCACCACCACGATGATGATGCCGATCCAGGGTTCCACTCGAATAGCTTATGGGGGCACGCACGGCTCACGGAACGCGCTGCAGCCACTCCTCGGTGCCGAACTTCTCGGCAACGAGCTGCTGTGCCCTGGCCATCTCGGCCGACGTGATCTCACCGGGAGCCAGCCCATACAGCCCCCGGAAGGTGCCGATCATCTTCTCGATGATCTCCTGGCGCGACAGGCCGGTCTGGCTTCGCAGCGGGTCGACCCGCTTGTTGGCGCTCTTGGTGCCCTTGTCGCTCATCTTCTCGCGACCGATTCGCAGCACCTCGACCATCTTGTCGCCATCCATGTCGTAGCTCATGGTCACGTGGTGGAGGACTGCGCCGCTGCCCAGCCGCTTCTGCGCGGCCCCGCCGATCTTGCCGGTGGGGCTCGTGATGTCGTTGAGCGGCACGTAGGTTGCCTCGATCCCGAGCGAGCGCAGGGCGACGATGACCCAGTCGTCGAGGAAGGCATAGGAGTCGGCGAAACTCATCCCCTGCACGAGATCGTTCGGCGCATAGATCGAGTAGGTGATGACGGAGCCAGCCTCCATGAACATCGCGCCACCACCCGAGATGCGGCGGACAATGTCGAAGCCGTACTTCATCGCATTGTCGAGGTCGACCTCATTTCTGACCGACTGGAAACTGCCGATCACAACGGCGGGCTTCTCCCACTCCCAGATGCGCAACGTGGGCTTGCGGCGACCCGCACCTACCTCTTCGGCGAGCACCTGGTCGAGCGCCATCTGAACGACAGGGTCGACGGCGGGCCCCTGAATCAACTGCCAGTCGTAGTCCTTGAAGGTCGTGGCCTGGTGCAGGGCACGACGGACGGTCGTTGCGACGGCCTCAGGCGAGAATCCGAGCAGAGACGCGTCATCTGGCAGGGCGGCCTTGATGGCGGCGGTGATCTTTGCGGCATCCGAGTTGACCGGCAGGCCGTTGACCGCGGCATTGATCGAGTCGAGCGCGCTGTCTGGCTCGAGGAAGAAGTCGCCCGCGAGGCGGAAGTTCGTGATGCGAGAGTCAACGACCTCAAGATCTACGACGACGAGTTTGCCACCGGGGACTTTGAACTCGCCGTGCATGGGGCAAGCCTAACCTTTTGGCGAGGCTACCCTGCGGTCGAGCCAGGCGACGAGATCGGCGATGACTTCGTCGCGATTTGTCTCGTTGAAGATCTCGTGGCGCGCCTCGGGATAGATGATCGCCTCGACGTCGGTCAGGTGTGAGCGCCGCACGTAGGCCGCGGCGAGTTTGGCGATGCTCTTCTCCCCGCCGAGGGTGTCCTCGCTGCCGATCATGATGAGCAGGGGGATGTCTTTGCCGAGATTCTTGCTGGGGCGGCCGAGCAGGCGAAGGGCATCCGGGATGCCGAACAGCTTCATCGCCGCCGCATAGAAAGTGAGCGGGTCGTCTTTGAACTGCTGCGCAACCGCCGGATCGCGGCTGAGCCATTCGTTGCCGGTCGTGCCGAGGTGCTTGTGCTTGGCGTTGAGATCGCCGCCGTTCATCCGGGTCAGCGAGCGGTAGGCGGTCCCGGTCAAGACCACGGCGTCGTAGTCGGCGGCGTGGCCGTTGATGACGGTCTGCACCATGAGCGACCCCCAGGAGTGGCCGAGAAGCACGAGCGGCAGGTCGGGGTGGTCCTGCTTGATCACCGCTGTGAAGTGCCGCACGTCGTTGGTCGTCGCTCGCAACCCACCCGGGCCTAGCTTGCCAAGTTTCGAGGTGTCACCGTCGTTCTGCTCGAGCCCGGTCTGCCCGTGGCCGCGATGATCGTCGGCGTAGACGGTGTAGCCGGCGGCGACGAGATCCTGTGCCAGCTGCTCGTACCTGAGCGCATGGTCGCCGAGGCCGTGGGTGAGCTGGAGGATGGCCTTGGGCTTCGGGGCATCCCAGACGTAGTAGTGAATCGTCACACCCTGTGCGTCGGTGAAGGTGTGATGCGTGTGAGTAACCGTCCTGGCCATCGAGAGCCTCCCTGCTCAGGGCAATCGTATTGCCGGTGCCCCCGATTCGGCCTACTTAGCGGCAGGAATACTGGGCGTCAGAGCTGGTGCAGAAAGTCCACTCGATGGGCGGGCGTCGCGGGCAGGAAGCTGATCTTCAGGGAATAGCCATGGGGGTTGGGGCGCTCTGAGCCGAGTTGGATGTGCAGTCCGTCCAGTTCCCTGGTCCAGACAAGTGGTTTCGCAACGCCGAGCAGCCTGATCTGCGCGATCTCTCTCGGCTCAATCTGGTGCCGGAGCCCCAGCGTGGTAATGACGACCTCTTGTTTCTCGGGCCAAGCCGCGGTGGATGCGTAGAGGTAAGAGCCGGTGACGTCGTTGCGTACCGTGAACCGGTAGTCGTCTGCCGAGAACACCGACGCCTCACCGTCGACGAAGGATCCTCCCTTGATCTGCAGCGGCCCCTCGCCCGGGATCACGTAGGGCACGGTCCCATAGATTGCTTCGCCGTTGACCGCAAGCCATCCGCCGATGTTCTCGAGGATCGCGACCTCGGCCTCGGCGATCGTCCCGTCGGGTTTCGGTCCAATGTTCAGCAGCAAATTGCCGTTCTTTGACACGACGTCAAGCAGTTCGCCGATCAACTCGGGGACGCCCTTGTAGTCGTGACCCTCCGTCCAACACCACGAACTCCGCGAGACGGCCGAGTCGTTCTGCCAGACAAACGGCTGCACCGTGCCCATCGCTCCGCGCTCGATGTCGTAGACCGCGGTGCCCTTGGCGAAGGCATCCCACTTGTAGGCGATGACTACCTCCCGGCCCCAGTCCTGGGCACTGTTGTAGTAATACGCGGCAAGCTTCCGAAGATACGGCTCGAACGCAGGAGTCTCGATCCACCAGTCGAACCAGAGGATCTCAGGGTGGTATGCGTCGATGAGTTCGACGGTGCGTAACAGCCAGTCGTCCAGGTACGCCTGGGACGGCGACGTCTCCTCACGCTGGGCGGGCCCATAGAAGTCGTAGTACTCCGGGTTACGGACGTCCGAATCGAACGTGCTGCCCCCGTTCATGAAGAACCAGTGCTCCGCGCGGTGCGACGAAGCGCCGAAGGTCATCGATGCGGCTCGTACGGCCTCGCCCAGGTCGCCGAATACGTCGCGCTGCGGTCCCATGCGGCTCGCGTTCCAGCGGGTTCGGTCGCTCCGATAGAGCGCGAAGCCGTCATGGTGTTCCGCGACCGGGACGACATACTGAGCCCCGGCGCGGCGAAACAGAGCCGCCCATTGCCCTGGGTCAAAGTCCCGCATGTGAAACTCCGGGATGAAGTCCTTGTACCCGAATTCGGCCTGCGGACCGTAAGTCGCCACGTGGTGCTCGAACTCGGCCGTGCCGCTGCGATACATGTTGCGTGAATACCACTCGCTGACGAACGCCGGTACCGAGTACACACCCCAGTGGAGAAAGATCCCGAACTTGGACTCGCCGAACCATCGCGCCGGCCGGTACCCACGTAAGGACTCCCAGGAGTCCTGGAAGCGACCAGCGGCGATGACAGAGTCGACCCGCGCCAATTCCGTCGCGTCGTCATCGAGCGTGACGGGGGCTGGAATCCAAGAGATGTCGGCCATGAACGTGCCTCCCGAGGCGATAAAAGTGCGCCCGACGAAATCGGGCTTGCAGTAGAGCCGGACGGACCCTATGCTATTGTAACGATACAGGATTTCGATGAAAGGTCGACGATGAAGTCTTGCCCTAAGGCGGTTCGCGTCACCCTAGGTGGTGCACCAGCGGATCGTTTTGCGCTCCGCGACAAATTGTATCGATACAGTGTCGGCGGGCAGAAATGAGCGCGCTCACCGCGGTTGACGGCCATTTCGCAGATCCCAACCTCGTCGTGTTCGACGGTATCTACTACCTCTACCTCACGACCGACGGCATCGTCGATTGGGGCTCGACCTCATTCCGAGCCTTCTCGTCCTCCGATCTCGACACCTGGAACGACCACGGAGAGATCCTGCGCCTCGGCAGTGATGTGCGCTGGGCGAGCCAGCGCGCCTGGGCTCCGACAGCAGCGCGACGCGGTGACAAGTACTTCTTCTACTTCACGGCCGAGAACAACATCGGCGTCGCAGTGGGCGACTCACCGGTCGGACCGTTCACGGATCTGGGACGACCCCTCATCGCTGCCGGCGACTACCCGGGCGTGGCGATCGACCCCTCGATCTTCGTCGATGACGACGGGCAGACCTACCTGCTCTGGGGCAACGCGGTCGCGCACGCCGTGCCTCTGAACGACGACATGACCTCATTCGACCCAGACCGCGTGATGTCTTGGGACCTTCCTGGGTTCCGCGAAGCGCCTTGGATGCATCGCAACGACGACACGTACTATCTCTCCTGGTCCGAGAACGACACGCGCGAGGTCACCTATCGAGTCCGATACGCCACGGGGCCGAGCCCGGCCGGGCCATGGACCGAACAGGGACTGCTCGTTCAGCAGCGCCCCGAGAAGGGCATTCTCGGCACCGGCCACCACTCCATTGCTCGAGCGATCGGTGGGGGGTGGCTCATTGCCTACCACCGCTTCGCCATCCCCGATGGGGGCGGCTACACCAGGGAGGTCATCATCGACCGCCTCACACACGACGGGAATGGGCTCCTCCAGCCCGTCCTGCCCTCGCTGGAGACCCTCAGACCACTTCAGCGTTGAATGCATCACAATCAAACACAGAAAGTAGGAACAGCAATGTCGCTCATCCCCACCCGCCGACCTTCGGCAGGAAGAAACAAGCCCAGGTGGGGCGCCGTCGTCGGCGCCACTCTAGCCACCGTCTCGCTGCTCGCCCTGGCAGGCTGCTCGACAGGTGGAACAGCAGGCAAGACCGAGATCTCTTTCACGTCCTGGGACACGGAGGCGGTCATGGGACCCTTGATCACCGCGTTCGAGGCGGCCAACCCTGACATCTCCGTCAAGGCCTCATACGTGGTACCCAGCGACTACATCAGCACGTTGCAAACGCGACTTCTCGCGGGCACGGCGTCTGACGTCTTCATCATCAACCCCGAGGACGAGGTGGAGCTGGCGAAGAACAACTACATGGTTGACCTCACGAACGAAGCGTTCGCAAAGGTACTCTCGCCCGCGAACGCCAAGACCTACAGTGTCGACAACCACCTCTACGGCGTATCGGTATCGTCGTGGGGCGGTGGCATCCTCTACAACGCCGACCTCCTGAAGAAGGTCGGATTCACCGACCCACCCCAGTCCTGGGCCGACTTCCTCGACCTGGGCAAGAAGCTCCAGGCCGCCGGGATCACCCCCTTCTACGAGCCAGGTGATGGCATCGACGTGAGCCTCCTCGGGCTCCTTGGGCTTCAGAACGAAGCATCAGGCGGCACGATGGATGCTGACATCTTCTCGGGCAAATCGACGTTTGAGAAGGAGTGGACTCCCGCGCTGACGGCTTGGGGCGACCTGTTCAAGTCCGGGATCGAGACGCGTGATGTCGCGGGCCTCAACGGCGATCAGGTGCTCAACTCGTTCATGAACGGCGAGGTGGCCATGATCGGCACGGGAACCTGGACTGTCGCGACTGTCCACGCAACCGCGCCGGACATGAACGTCGGGTTCTTCGCGGTACCTGGCACCAAGTCAGGGGAGACGTACTGGGCGGGCGCAGGCTCGCCCGCTTACGCCGTCAACTCCAAGAGCGACCACCAGGAGCAGGCGCTCAAGTTCCTGGACTTCCTCGCCAGCAAGGACGGCGCGGAGGTGTACAACAAGGCGACGCAGCAGATCACGACGACCTCGAACTTCACTCCCGCCGTCGACCCGGCGATCGAGCCGATGGTGAAGGATGTCCAGGCTGGGCGTATCTACTTCGCTGCCGTGAGCTGGCCCGCGTACCAGAACGGGCTTTCGCCTTACGTCAACTCGCTTCTGCAGGAGTTCATCCAGGGACAGCACACCCCGAGCGAAGTCGCCAAGCTGATTGACGAGAAACTGGCCGCACTCAAAGCGGCCGGCTAACCCCTGCGGCGGGGCGGCGGCTCAGGTCG
>JAYUVE010000039.1:0-69303 GCA_043754275.1 Microbacteriaceae bacterium
CGAACCAGTCGGCGAAGGTCAGCGCCACGACGATGACGAGCGCCACGATGCCGCCGATATAGCCGAGGCCCCAGCCCAGGCCCGAGACCTTGCCGATGGTGCGCCGGGTCGACACCTGATGCAGCATCGCGTTGTAGTTGACGCCGGCGATCTCAGAGACCACGGCGCCCAGGGCGAGGAACGCCGCGCCCAGCCAGAAGTACGACGGGTCGGCGCGCACGAAGAAGAGACTGAACTGAAGCAGCGCCAGGATCATCGTGAAGAGGAAGAGCGCACCCTTCTTGCGGCCGGTCGCGTCAGCGCGCTGGCCGAGCACGGGAGCGAGCAGCAGGATCAGGATGCCGGCCAGCGTCGTGACGAGGCCGTATCCGCTCGAGAGCCCGGCGAGCGCCTGCACCTTCAGCGGATCGTCGTCGGCGAGCGCGGCGACCTCTGTGGGCAGGAAGTTGTCGGAGACTAGGTAGAGCGCGGCGAAGACGAAGGTCAGGATGACGGAATTGAAGGGCTGCGTCGCCCAGTCCCAGAACGCCCACGAGATCACTTGCTTGCGGGGGACGACCTTGCCGTCGTCATCCTGCAAACTCAGGGAGCCGAGCGGCCCGATCGACTGGGTGTTGGCGGTCGGGCGCGGGGTGGGAACACCATCGTTCCGGGGGGTGCTGGCCATGGCTGCACACTAGTGCCCGCGGGTATCTCGTCGGCGAGTTGAGCCGCGCCCGCTCAAGATTCGCTGGACGCGCTTGACAAAGTCACTCACGGTCCTAAACTTGATACGGCCCGGCTCAAGTCGGCATCCAAGTCGTATTCGGCCGCAAGTCGTATTCGGCCGCACGGCGCGGCCATCCGAAGAACAAGCACAGGAGCACCACACACATGGCTCGAGCAGTAGGCATCGACCTCGGCACCACGAACTCCGTGGTAGCCGTCCTCGAAGGTGGAGAGCCCACCGTCATCGCGAACGCCGAAGGCTTCCGCACGACCCCGTCGGTCGTGGCCTTCACCAAAGACAACGAGACGCTGGTCGGCGAGACTGCCAAGCGCCAGGCCGTCACGAACGTCGACCGCACCATCGCATCCGTCAAGCGCCACATGGGCACCGACTGGAAGACGGAGGTCGACAACAAAAAGTACACCCCGCAAGAGATCTCGGCCCGCATCCTGCAGAAGCTGAAACGGGATGCCGAGCAGTACCTGGGCGAGGACGTCACCGACGCGGTCATCACCGTCCCGGCCTACTTCAACGACGCCGAGCGCCAGGCCACCAAGGAGGCCGGCGAGGTCGCGGGCCTCAACGTGCTCCGTATCATCAACGAGCCGACCGCGGCCGCCCTGGCCTACGGCCTCGACAAGGGCAAGGAGGACGAGCTCATCCTGGTCTTCGACCTCGGTGGCGGAACCTTCGACGTCTCCCTGCTCGAGGTCGGCAAGGACGACGACTTCTCCACTATCCAGGTCAAGGCGACCTCCGGCGACAACCGCCTCGGCGGTGACGACTGGGACCAGCGCGTCGTCGAGCACCTGATCAAGAAGTTCAAGGACACCACCGGCGTCGACGTCTCCAAGGACAAGATCGCGCTGCAGCGCCTCAAGGAGGCCGCAGAGCAGGCGAAGAAGGAGCTGAGCTCGGGAATGAGCGCCAGCATCCAGCTGCCGTACCTGTCGCTCACCGAGAACGGCCCCGCAAACCTCGACGAGACGCTGACCCGCGCCCAGTTCGAGCAGATGACGAGCGACCTGCTCGAGCGCACCGAGAAGCCGTTCAAGGACGTCATCAAGGAGGCCGGGGTCAAGGTCAGCGACATCGCCCACGTCGTGCTGGTCGGCGGCTCGACCCGCATGCCCGCCGTCGCGGCGCTGGTCAAGAAGCTGACCGGCGGCAAGGAGCCCAACAAGAGCGTGAACCCGGATGAGGTGGTCGCCGTCGGCGCCGCCCTCCAGGCCGGCGTGCTGAAGGGCGAGCGCAAGGACGTGCTCCTGATCGACGTCACCCCCCTGAGCCTCGGAATCGAGACCAAGGGCGGCATCATGACGAAGCTCATCGAGCGCAACACCGCCATCCCGACCAAGCGCAGTGAGACCTTCACGACCGCCGACGACAACCAGCCGTCGGTCGCGATCCAGGTCTTCCAGGGCGAGCGCGAGTTCACCCGCGACAACAAGCCGCTGGGCACCTTCGAACTCACCGGAATCGCTCCGGCTCCGCGCGGGGTTCCGCAGGTCGAGGTCACCTTCGACATCGACGCGAACGGCATCGTGCACGTCTCGGCGACGGACAAGGGCACCGGCAAGGAGCAGTCGATGACGATCACCGGCGGATCGTCGCTGTCGAAGGAAGACATCGAGCGCATGGTGCGCGAGGAGCACGCCGCTGAGGACAAGGCACGCCGCGAGGCCGCCGAGGTGCGCAACACCGCCGAGCAGCTCGCCTATTCGACCGACAAGCTCATCAAGGACAACGAAGACAAGCTGCCCGAAGACGTGAAGACCGAGGTGCAGGCCGACGTGGATGCGCTCAAGACGGCGCTCGCCGGTGACGACGAGGCCGCAGTGAAGACTGCGTTCGACAAGCTGAGCGAGAGCCAGCAGAAGCTTGGGGCTGCGATCTACCAGACGAGCCAGGAGACGCCGGCCGAGGGTGAGGCCGCCGAGGAGGCACCAGCAGAGGGCAGTGACGAAGACATCGTCGACGCCGAAGTTGTCGACGAAGAGGAAGAGCCCAAGAAGTAACGATGGCGGACAAGCAGAACCATCCGACGGGCCCAGGCGAGGCAGACGACAATCACGAGGAGCCGGTCATCCGCGATAAGCGGCGGATCGACCCGGAGACTGGCGATGTGCGCGAGCCTGGGCCGACGGAGGAGGCTCCCGAGCCCACCTCCGACGACGCTCCGGACGAGACCGAAGACCTGAGCGAGGCCGACCAGGCACTGCTCGACCGGGCCGGGCAAGACCTCATCGCCGAGATGCGTTCAGACATGCTGCGCGCACAGGCGGAGCTGGTCAACTTCCGCACGAGGGTCGAGCGTGACCGCGTCGCGAACCGCGATGCGGTCATCGCCGAGGTCATCCGGTCGCTGCTTCCCGCGATGGACGACCTGTCAAGGGCCGAGGCGCACGGCGATCTCGTCGACGGGGCTCCCATGACTATAGTCGCGCAAAAGCTTCGTGGTGCCTTCGAGAAGTACGGCCTCAAACAGATTGGCGAGAAGGGCGATCCCTTCGACCCGGCCTTCCACGAGGCGGTCGTGCAGCTTCCTTCACCGGATGTCACGGTCAATACCGTCGCGGACGTGATCGAGCCCGGCTATGTTTTGGGAGACCGCCTCGTGCGGCCAGCCAAGGTAGCCGTGTTCGTTCCGGCCGAGTAAGCCGAAGGGAACCACCAGTGGCAAGCCAGGACTGGTTCGACAAGGACTTCTACGCCGTGCTCGGCGTCTCGAAGGACATCTCCGAAGCCGAGCTAAAGAAGGTCTACCGCAAGCTGGCCCGGCAGCATCATCCTGACTCCAACCCGGGCGATTCCAAGGCCGAGGCGAAATTCAAGGAAATCAGCGAAGCGCACTCGGTGTTGTCAGACCCCGAGTTGCGCAGGGAGTACGACCAGATCAGGGCGATGGGCTCCGGGGCCCGCTTTAGTGCGGGCGGGCGCCCCGGCCAGCCCGGCGGCTTCGAAGACGTTTTTGGCGGGCTGTTCAATACGGGCCAGCAACGGACCGGGTTTCAGGCCGGCGGCGGAAACTTCGAAGACCTGCTCGGCGGCATGTTCGGTGGCGGTGGCTTCGGCTCGTCCAGCGGCGGATTCCGGGGGTCCGGCGGGCCGACCCCGGGCCGGGATGTCACGGCTTCAACCACCCTCGACTTCATCACGGCCATCAACGGCGAAACCATCAAGCTGCAGCCCTCGGGTGGCCGGTCGATCAACGTCAAGATTCCGGCGGGAGTCAGTGACGGCCAGAAGATCAAACTCAAGGGAAAGGGCGAGCCGAGCCCAGACGGTGGCCCGGCCGGCGACCTCGTGCTCACGGTCAGCGTGCGCAAGCATCCCGTCTTCGAGCGCGATGGCCTGAACCTGCGGGTCGACGTGCCCGTCACCTTCGTCGAGGCGACCCTCGGAGCAACGATCGAGGTCCCCACGCTCGGCGGCGAGCCGGTGAAACTGCGGGTGGCCGCGGGCACCCCGAGCGGCAGGATCCTGCGCGTTAAGGGGCGAGGCGTGACATCCACTCGCGGCACCGGCGACCTGCTGGCCGAGGTCCAGGTGGCTGTGCCCAGCCGGCTCACGGAAGATGCGCTCAAGCACCTCGAGGCGTTCGCCAAGGCGATGCCCAACGAGAACCCGCGCGCCGAGCTTCTAGACAAGGCGAAGGCCGACCACTGATGGATGAGCTCTCCCCTGTCTTCGCGATCGCCATGGCGGCCGAGCTCACCGGGTTGCATCCGCAGACGCTGCGCCAGTACGACCGGCTCGGCCTGGTCAGCCCAACCCGGACTGCCGGGCAATCACGTCGCTATTCGATGCGGGATGTCGCCCAGCTGCGCGAGATCGCCAGGCTTTCGGCACAGGGGCTCAATCTCGAGGGCATCAAGCGGATCCTGGATCTCGAGGACCAGGTGTCGGCACTGGCTAGCCGAGTTCGTGAGCTCGAACATGCACTCGCGGATGAACTACTCGCCCGCCCCGGGCGCCGAGTCTTCGCGGCCGGCACCGCTGGCGAGGTGGTCTCCCTGCGCGCTGGCGCACGCGCCGAGCGGCAGAATCAGGTCGTCGTGTGGCGGCCCCTGAGGCGGGGCTGAGCGCGGGTATGCGATCGAGTGTTCCCCAGCCGCTTTTCGACTTCGGCACGCTCCGGCGGTATCCGGATGTCGAAGCATCCAACCTGTTCGCGGTCGACGCGAGCGACCGGCTCATCCTCGACGAGGCGGCTGTGGCGCTCGCCGCCGCATCCCCCGGCGAGGTTGCGGTCATCGGCGACGGCTACGGCGCGCTCACCCTCGGGTCGGGTGCGCGGGAGGTCAGGGTGTTCCAGGACTCGATAGTCGCAGAGCGCGCGCTCGAGGCCAACGCGAAGGGCGTGGGGTCATACGTCACCCTGCCGCTCGGCGAGGAGCTTCTCTCTAACGCGAAGGTTGTGCTCCTGCAGTTGCCGCGCGCCCTGGCCGAGCTTGAGGAGTTGGCTGGCACGATCGCCGCCTTCGCGGCCGACGACGTCACGGTCTTTGCTGGCGGGCGGATCAAGCACATGACGACGGCCATGAACGGCGTGCTCGCGAGACATTTCGGGCGGGTCGATGTCACCCTGGCTCGGCAGAAGTCGCGCGTGCTCGTGGCATCCCGCCCGATCCGTGGTGCTGCGCCGACCCAGAATCGGGAGTACCACGCAGACCTCGGGGTCACCGTCGTGGCCACCGGTGCCGCGTTCGCCGGGACGAAGGTCGACATCGGAACGCGCGCACTACTCGCCGTGCTGCCGCACGCGGCACCGCAGGCGTCCACAGCGGTAGAGCTGGGGTGTGGCACCGGCGTCGTCGCCGCGGTGCTTGCGAAGATGCGGCCCGAGATCGCGGTGCTTGCCTCTGACGCATCGGCGGGGGCCGTGGCATCCACCCGGTTGACGGTCGAGGCGAACGGGCTCAGCAACGTGACGGTGAGCCGGGATGACGCGCTCAGCGAGCAGCCCGATGCGAGCGTCGACCTCGTGCTGCTGAACCCGCCCTTCCACCTCGGGGGCACCGTGCACACCGGAGCTGCCTCGAAGCTCTTCGCCGCGGCAGCGCGCGTGCTCAGGCCCGGCGGCGAGCTCTGGACTGTCTACAATTCCCACCTCGGCTACCGCGGCGAACTGCAGCGCGTGGTCGGGCCGACGCGCGAAGTGTCGCGCAACCGCAAGTTCACCGTGACCGTTTCGGAGAAGAACTGATGGCCAATATGCAGGGTGCCCCCGCGTCCGCTTCTGACGGGCGCGGCGACGAACAGCAGACCGCGCTGCAGCGCTACGGGGTGAATCTGACCGACATCGCGCGCGCAGGCAAGCTCGACCCGGTCATCGGGCGGGATGCCGAGATCCGCCGGGTGAGCCAGGTGCTGACCCGGCGCACCAAGAACAACCCCGTGCTGATCGGGGAGCCCGGTGTCGGCAAGACGGCTGTCGTCGAGGGGCTCGCCCAGCGGATCGTCGCGGGCGACGTCGCCGACTCGCTCAAGGACAAGCAGCTCGTCGCGCTCGACCTCGCGGCCCTCGTCGCGGGCGCGAAGTACCGCGGCGAATTCGAGGAGCGGCTCAAGGCCGTGCTCAAGGAGATCAACGAGTCCGACGGGCAGATCATCACCTTTATCGACGAACTGCACACGCTCATGGGTGCGGGCGGCGGCGAGGGGTCGGTCGCGGCATCCAACATGCTCAAGCCCATGCTCGCCCGCGGCGAGCTGCGCCTCATCGGTGCGACCACGCTCGACGAGTACCGCCAGTACATCGAGAAGGATGCCGCGCTCGAGCGGCGCTTCCAGCAGGTGTTCGTGGGCGA
Source organism: Microbacteriaceae bacterium (assembly GCA_043754275.1). Lineage (GTDB taxonomy): Bacteria > Actinomycetota > Actinomycetes > Actinomycetales > Microbacteriaceae > Rhodoglobus. Next base: position 6,523 of record JAYUVE010000039.1, read on the forward strand.
GCCCTCCGTCGAAGACACCGTCGCGATCCTGCGCGGGCTCAAGGAGCGCTACGAAGCACACCACAAGGTCGCGATCGCGGACTCGGCCCTGGTCGCGGCGGCGACCCTGAGCAACCGGTACATCACCGGGCGAAAGCTGCCGGACAAGGCGATCGACCTCATCGATGAGGCGGCATCCCGGCTCAAGATGGAAATCGACTCCTCGCCGGTCGAGATCGACCAGCTCAAGCGCGCGGTCGACAGACTGCGCATCGAGGAGCTCGCGCTCAAGAAGGAGAAAGACGACGCCTCGAAGGCGCGCTTGGCCAAGCTCAGGGAAGACATGGGCAAGCAGGAGGATGAGCTGGCCAAGCTCGAAGCGCGCTGGAAGGCCGAAAAGGCCTCCCTGACCGGCGTCGGCGACCTGAAGACCCGGCTCAATGACGCGCGGATCGACCTCGACAAGGCCATGCGAGAGGGCGACTACCAGAAGGCGTCAAAACTCAACTACGAGACCATCCCTGAGATCGAGAAGGCGCTCACCGACGCGGAATCCGGAGAGGAAACGGGGCCGCGCATGGTCAACGACCAGGTCACCGAGGAAGATATCGCCAGCGTCGTGGCGGCCTGGACGGGCATCCCGATCGACAGGCTCACGCAGGGTGAGACCGAGAAGCTGTTGCACCTCGAGACCGAGCTGGGCAAGCGCCTCATCGGACAAAAGGATGCCGTGCGTGCCGTGTCGGAAGCCGTCAGGCGCACCCGGGCGGGCATCTCCGACCCCGACCGCCCGACTGGCTCATTCCTGTTCCTCGGCCCCACCGGCGTCGGCAAGACGGAGTTGGCGAAGGCGCTCGCCGAGTACCTGTTCGATGACGAGAAGGCCCTCGTCCGCATCGACATGAGCGAGTACGGCGAGAAGTTCTCGGTCTCGCGGCTCGTCGGTGCCCCTCCCGGTTACGTGGGTTACGAGCAGGGTGGCCAGCTGACCGAGGCGGTGCGCCGCCGGCCCTATTCGGTGATCCTGCTCGACGAGATAGAGAAAGCGCACCCCGAGGTCTTCGACGTGCTGCTGCAGGTGCTCGACGATGGCAGGCTCACCGATGGCCAGGGCCGCACGGTGGATTTCCGCAACGTCATCCTGATCCTGACCTCGAACCTCGGCAGCCAGTTCATTACCGACCAGAACCTCCCCTGGGAAGAGCGCAAGGCTGCCGTCAACGACCTGGTGCGCCAGGCTTTCAAGCCCGAGTTCATCAACCGGCTCGATGACATCGTGGTGTTCGCCCCGCTCTCGACCGACGATCTGAGTCAGATTGTCGAGCTGTACATCGACCGGTTGGCCCGCCGCCTCGCCGATCGCCGTCTCCAGCTCGCGGTGACTCCTGACGCGCGCACCTGGCTCGCTGAGCGCGGCTACGACCCGGTATATGGCGCCCGACCCCTTCGCCGCCTCATGCAGCGCGAGATCGATGATTCGTTGGCGAAGTCGCTGCTGGCCGGTGAGATCCGCGACGGTGACACCGTGCTGGTCGGGGTCGCTGCCGACGGGGACGGCCTGACGGTGCAGCGGCTGGAAGCCAGCTAGGTCCGGGACTTCCGCACATTACGAAAGTTTTGTTTTTATCAAAGTAAATAAAGTTCTCCTGTAATGAGGTAGTTGCTTGGCTAAGAATCCATTCCGACCCGGCGCGGCAGTTACCCCCGTGTACCTGGCGGGTCGGTCGAGTCAAGAGAAGCGGTTTCGCGCGGTCCTTCGCGGAGCGCCCGAAGTGCCGGCCAACTTCCGGATGACCGGCCTTCGCGGCGTCGGGAAGACAGTTCTCCTCAAGCGGTTCGAAGAGATTGCCGAGGGCGAACTTCAATGGGCATCGCAGCGCCTGCAACTTGAGCCCCGACACAATCGAGAGTCCGACCTAGTGAGCCTGCTGTCCTCGTTGGCAGACCAAAAGATCAATCAACTGTCACGACTTCGCCAGTTGAAGAGCACCACGGATACCGTCGTGGAATCAGCGCGGTCGCTGGTGACCGTTACTCTCGACGATTTCACCTTTTCTTTGGCGGGCGCGGATGACACGAGTCAGCATGACCTACTTGCCAAGCTGCTGGACGTTACCAGTGTCGCTGTTCGTAGCGGCAAATCGGGCTTCCTCCTCATGCTCGACGAGGCTCAGGTACTTGTCGATGACAAAGACCGTTCGGGAGAGCATCCGCTCTCATTGCTTGTTGCCGCAGTGAACAGCCTGCAAGAGCGCGAGGTACCAATCGGGCTGGTTCTGTGCGGCCTTCCGACCCTCAAATCGAACCTTCTGAAGGCCAGAACGTACAGCGAACGTATGTTTCGCGGCGAAGAGGTCGGCAGCCTCACTCGAGATGAAGCCCGTGATGCGTTCACGGTGCCCCTTGAGGGCACATCCATAATCGCCACGGATTCGCTAGTCGAAAGGGTTTTGGAAGATGTTCAGGGCTACCCCTACTTCATCCAACTCTGGGGAGCCGAACTATGGGACGAGGCCGAAAACTGGAGGCTTGGATCAGCTGTCAGTCGAACTCCTTGAAGCTACGCAAACAGACATCTTCCGTCGCCTCGATGAAGACTTCTACGACACACGGGTCGAATCCTTGACGCCCGCGGAACAAGATCTGCTGCTTCTCACAGCTGACTGCGAATACCCTCCCTTGAAGACCGCCGACATTCACAAAGTTTCCAAGCGCTCTGAGGGAAACGCCAACGTGCTGATGGGCCGTCTGGCAGAGCAGGGCGTGGTGTTCAGGGTGCAGAAGGGCCTGTATCAGTACACCGCTCCCAAGTTTCACGAGTATCTCAAACGGCGCAAGGCGAAATCATCGTGGTGAGCGCGAAAGCCTTCCTTTCCGGCCCTTAGGCTCGAAACATGCTTGCCACTGTCATCCATGGTGAACGCGACATCCGACTCGAAGTGGTGCCCGACCCGGTGCTCTCGACGGGCGGCGATGCGATAGTCCGCGTGGTCGCGGCCTGCGTCTGCGGCTCCGACCTCTGGCCGTATCGAGGCGTGACCCCGACTACGCGACCGCGTCGCATCGGTCATGAGTTCGTCGGAGTCGTCGAGTCCGTCGGGGCCGAGGTCACCAAGGTCAAGGTCGGCGACTTCGTCATCGCGCCGTTCTACGACTGCGACATGACCTGCCTGAATTGTCTCAACGGCGTCAGCCCGTCTTGCCTGCACGGCGGCTGGTGGGGATCGGATGACCGGCTCGGCTCCTTTGCAGACGGCGCCCAGGGCGAGCGGGTGCGCGTGCCCCACGCCGATGGATCGCTCGTCGCGACGCCGTCAATGCCCGCCGAGCACCTCATCCCGGGACTACTGACCCTCGCCGATGTGATGGGGACAGGTCACCACGCGGCGGTGTCCGCGGGCGTGACGAAGGGCAGCACTGTCGTTGTAGTGGGCGACGGGGCAGTCGGGCTCTGCGCTGTGCTTGCCGCGAAGCGGCTCGGGGCATCCCGCATCGTTGCGATGTCACGACACCCTGAGCGGCAGGCCCTGGCGCGCGAATTCGGGGCGACAGACATTGTCGAAGAGCGCGGGCCAGAGGGGATTGCCCGCATCAAGGCGCACTTCGACGGCATCGGCCCTGACGCCGTGCTCGAGTGCGTCGGCACCCGCGAGTCGATGGACCAGGCGCTGCGCTCCGCGCGACCGGGCGGGATGGTCGGCTATGTAGGTGTGCCCAATGGCGGCGCAGAACTTCCGATCGACACGATGTTCTACAGCAATGTGGGCGCCAACGGCGGAGTGGCCCCCGTTCGCAACTACATCGCCGAATTACTGCCCGAGGTGCTCGACGGCACCATCAACCCGGGGCGGGTGTTCGATCTGCACCTGCCGCTCACTGAGGTGGCCGAGGCGTACGCCGCGATGGATGAGCGCAGGGCCATCAAGGTGCTGTTGCGCCCCTAAGTTGTCGGTACGGCTAGGTCGATGATTCCCGAGCCGAGTAGGAAAAGGCCGACCACTAGCAACGAGGCGATGAGCGGCATCACGAACGCGACCTTGCGACGCGCGATCCAGACGACCGCCAGGATGATGCCGGCGAGAGTGACGAGCGGCACGCCGATAAGCACGGTGAGCGAACCACCACTGATGAGGTCGTAGTTGCACGACACCGACGAGTCAGCGCAGGTGATGGTCGAGACGGTCAGGCCGAGCCCCAGCACGAAAAATATGACGGCGAGCACTAGCAACACGAAGATCAGGAAGATCGTCAGGAAGAAGTCCCAGGTGCGCGGCGGTCGGCCCTCGGGAGTGTCCTCGGCGAAAGTCTTTCCGCCGAAGTCCTGCGGGTTGAACGGATTGTCTGCCATGGACGGAGCGTATCAGTCGCCCAATTCTGCCTTGATGGCGGTCGCGAAAACGTCGATGTCGGCCTCGGTGGTGTCGAAGGCGGTCATCCAGCGCACTTCGCGGGTCGCGGGGTTCCAATCGTAGAAACGGAACGACTCCCTCAGGCGGTCGGCTGCCCCGGGCGGCAGGGTCGCGAACACTGCGTTGGCTTGGGTCGGCTGGGTGAAGCTGAGACCGGCCGTTCCCTCGAGCGCGGCACGTAGGCGCGCGGCCATGGCATTGGCGTGTTCCGCCGAGCGCTTCCAGAGATCGTCGCTGAGCAGCGCGATCAATTGCGCCGACACGAACCGCATTTTTGACGCGAGCTGCATGTTGAGCTTGCGCAGGTAGATGAGCCCCTCGCTCACGTCGGGGTTAAGCACGATCACGGCCTCGCCGTAGAGCAGGCCGTTCTTCGTGCCGCCGAAGCTCAGGATATCGACCCCGGCATCCGTCGTGAACTCCCGGAATCCGGTGCCCAGCGCCGCGGCCGCGTTCGACACCCGCGCCCCATCCATGTGTAGTGCCATCCCCTTGGAGTGCACGTGGTCAGCGATCGCCCGCACCTCGTCCACGGAGTACAGGGTGCCGAGTTCGGTGGTCTGCGTGATGCTCACCGCTAGCGGCTGGGCACGGTGCTCGTCGCCCCAGCCCCAGGCCTCCTGGTCGACGAGGTCTGGCGTCAGCTTGCCATCGGGCGTCTGCACCGTCAGCAGCTTGAGGCCGCTGATCCGTTCGGGGGCACCGTTCTCGTCGGTGTGGATATGAGCGGTGGATGTCGCGACAACCGCACCCCAGCGCGGCAGCAGGCTAGTGAGTGCCGTCACATTGGCTCCCGTGCCGTTGAACACCGGGAACGTCTCGGCGCGCTCGCCGAAGTGCTGCTTCACGACCTCCTGGAGCTTGGCCGTATAGACATCCTCGCCGTAGGCGACCTGGTGGCCGCCGTTCGCCTCGGCGATCGCCGCGAGCACCTCGGGGTGCGCGCCGGCGTAGTTGTCGCTGGCAAAACCGCGGTAGTTCGAGTCGTGGAGCTGAGTCACGCTCTATTGTCTCGCGTGGCGGTAATCCCTGCTGTCGACTCGATCACGTCGCCCATCTTCTTGGCCAGCGCTTCGTAAAACATCGACAGCGGGAACTCGTCGTCGAGCACTGCATCGGTGTAGCCCTTGGGTGGACCGTCGAGCGGCAGGTCGCGTACGGCCCACTTCGATGCGGGATGAGGAGTAAGCGTCGCTGCGACCAGGTCGTAGGCGGCGAGCCAGTGTGCGACCTTCGGCCGGTCGATGGAGTGCCAGTACAGGTCGTTGATGGCATCGGACAGCGCCACGACCACCGCGGGAACCTCAGGCCAGTCGATCGTGAGTCGCGAGTCCGTCCAGTGCAGCACGTGGTGCTGGTGCAGCCAGGCGAAGAGCAATTGCCCACCGAGACCGTCGTAGTTGCGCACGCGGGATCCGGTGATCGCAAACCTGAAGATCCGGTCGAAGATCACCGCGTACTGCACGAGCCTGGCGTGTTCACTGATGGCCGGATCGTCCGAGGCTTCGAGTCGAACTGCCTCGCGGTAGGCGGTGAGGTCGCAGCGCAGTTCTTCGAGGGAGTACAGGAAGAAGGGCATCCGCTGCTTGATCATGAAGGGGTCGAACGGAAGATCGCCTCGCATGTGGGTGCGATCGTGGATGAGGTCCCACATCACGAACGTCTCTTCAGTGAGCGATTGGTCATCGAGCATGCGCGCCGCGCCGTCGGGTAGATCGAGCTTCGTGATCTCGGACGCGGCGCGCACAACCCTCCGGAACCGCGCGGCTTCGCGGTCGGCAAATATCGCTCCCCAGGTGAAATGGGGGATCTCGCGCATCGCGATGGTCTCCGGGAAGAGCACAGCGGAGTTCGTGTCGTAGCCGTCGGTGAAATCGAGGAAACGGATCGGGACGAAGAGGGGGTTCGAGTAGTCCCCGGCCTGCAGGGCGTCGACGAAATCGGGCCAGATGACCTCGATCAGCACGGCTTCGACGAGTCGGTCGGTGCTGCCATTCTGCGTGTACATCGGGAACAGCACGAGGTGGCGCCGACCATCGACGCGGTCCCGCTGTGGCTGGAAGGCCTCTAGTGAGCCGAGGAAGTCGGGTATTCCGAACCCGCCCTCGGACCAACGCGCGAAGTCTGTGTCGAGCGCGGCGAAGTAATCGGCGTCGTGGGGGAAGAGTGCGGCGAAGGCGGGCAGTTCAGCCCGGATCGCTTCGACCTGCTGACGGGCGTCGGACTTCGCGGTGGCGACGCTGCCATCTTGCGACTGGAGCAGCCGGAGGGCGCTGACCGCGGACTTCAGTCGGTGCCAGGCTGCGGTGTGCTCGACCAGCTGGGGATCCCCGATGATGGTGGCGCTCGTGCGGGTCATGGGTCACCTCCGGGACTTAGGTCGTCCTCTTGAGGCTATCCGCACGATCGTGGCGTTTGGTTGCGATCGGCGACCGAAAGCTGCGTGAATCGCCTCATTCGCGCAAGGCCGCACCGAAGGCGACCAGGCCTCGCTGCTCGGGCGGCTAGAGGAACATCGGTCGATCGTCGTCGTCCTCGACCTCGAGGGCGAGATCCACAGTGAGTGGCACGTGGTCGCTCGGGGCGTCGCCCTTGCGCTCGTTGCGATGGATCTTCGCTTCGGTGACGAGCTCGTCGAACTTTGCCGATCCGAGGATGAAGTCGATGCGCATCCCTTCGTTCCGGGGGAACCGCAGCTGCTGGTAGTCCCAGTAGGTGTACCCCTCGACCCCGCGGCTGCGGAGGGCATCCACCAGCCCCGCCGATTCAAGGGCGGCAAATGCATCGCGCTCGGGCTGGCTGACGTGGGTGTGACCTTCGAACAAGGAAATGTCCCAGACATCACTGTCGAGCGGAGCGATGTTGAAGTCGCCCATGAGGGCGAGCGGCTGTTCGGGGTTCTCGGCGAGCCATGACCTCGTCTCGGCGGCGAGGTTCTTGAGCCACTCCAACTTGTACGGGTAGTGGGCGTTGGCGATCTCGCGCCCGTTGGGCACGTACAGGCTCCACAGGCGCACGCCGCTGACCGTGACCCCCATCGCCCGCGCTTCGGTGGGCAGTGTGCCGTCTTCCAAGGGCTTGCCGAAGCCGGGGGCGGTGCCGAAACCCAAGGCAACGTCGTCCATCGGGAGCCTGCTCGCGAAGGCGACCCCGTTCCATTGGTTGTGCCCCAGCAACTCGACTTCGTATCCAGCTTCGGAGAAGGCGTCGAAAGGGAACTGTTCCGCAGTGCACTTGATTTCTTGCATCGCGAGCACGTCCACATCCTCACGAAGGAGCCAGTCGGTGACCCGGCCCACCCTGCTTCGAATCGAATTGACGTTCCAGGTGGCTACTCGCATGCCTCAACGCTAGTAGCTGCCACCGGCCGAACCACGCCCGGTCTCTCCCCCTAACTGGGCGGCGACAAGAGCGTGAGGAAACCTTAGGGTGCAACCATGGTTGACGGCGAGGAGCACCTTGACGCGCTCGCGAGCGCCGAAAATCGCCGTGACACCAGACGCGCGGTGATTCTCAGCATTGTCGCCCTCGCGGCCGTGCTGATTGCGAGCCTCCTTGTCGTCGTGGCGGGTCAACACCCCTAATTCACCGGGGAGAGGTAGGTAGGCTGTTCGCGTGACCGGCGCGAGGCAACAGCTTATTGACTACATCTCGGCCGAAGCCGTCTTTCATGGAGACTTCACCCTCACCAGCGGCAAGAAGGCCAGCTACTACGTCGACCTGCGCAAGGTCAGCCTCGACCACCGTGTTGCCCCGCTTATCGGACAAGTCATGCTCGACCTCATCGCCGACGTGCGTAACGTGCGCGCGGTCGGCGGGATGACGATGGGAGCAGACCCGGTCGCCACGGCGATCCTGCACCAAGGCGCTGCCCGCGGGCTCGCCTATGACGCCTTCGTCGTGCGCAAGGAGCCGAAGGACCACGGGCGCGGCAAGCAGGTGGAAGGCCCCGATCTCGCGGGCCAGCGCGTCATCGTGCTCGAGGACACATCCACGACGGGCGGTTCTCCACTGGCAGCGATCGAAGCGCTGCTCAAGGTCGGAGCCGAGATCGCGGCAGTCGCCGTCGTCGTCGACCGCAAGACCGGCGCCAAGGAGCGAATCGAAGCGGCCGGCTATCCCTACCTCTATGCGATCGGCCTGGATGACCTGGGGCTCGACCCGTGACGTCTGACGACGACGAGATCGACGCCAGTGATTGGCTGACCGGCCAGTTCGGTGACGAGGAGCCCAAGCGACCGGCGACGCCACCGGTCACGCCGACACCGCCGCCATTCCTGCCTCCGCCCATTGTGTCGCCACCCCCGGTCGCTGCGCCCCCGCCGCCGACCTACTCCGCTCCGACGCCTCCGATGCCGAGCTATCCCGCCCCTGCCGCGCCGGGAGGATGGTTCCCGGCAGCGGAGCAACCCGCCTTCCCCATTGCGTCGCCGATTCCCGCGCAGCTACCGCCGCCGCCCGCCGCCGCGCCGCCGACTTCCGACCCGGCCGGCTTCCCGTGGGGTCTCAGCCCGGGCTCCGAGCCCGCCCCGCAGGCCGCACCGCCGCCTGCGTATCCCCCGGCATCCACGCCTGCGTATCCCCCGGCACCGACGTTTCCCGTGGAACAACCGGCAGAGCCTGCTGCACCCGCCTTCGCCTGGGATGCTCCGACTGCCGCCTTTCCGGCCCCGACCGCATTCCCGGCCCCGGCGCAGCAACCCTCGTTCCCAGGCCAGGGCGCTTTCTCCGGCCAGGCGGCTATCCCTGGCCAGGGCGCTTTCCCCGGCCAGGCCGTGGAGCCGACGCCACCGGTGAGTGCGGACCCGGGGCAGTGGTTCGCGGCCCCGTTGGATCCTGCACTCGAAGGTGTGACGGAGGTGTTCGAGGCTGAGCTGGTGGGGGCCACCGCTCCGGTGGGCGAAGGGGTCGCGGCATCCGCGCTCGATGACCTGTTCGGGGATGGCCAATTCCAGGATTTCGGCGACGAACCACTCCTCGCTTCCGTGCCCCGGGCGACGAAGAGCACAGCTGGACGGAAACCGCCGCGCGGCCCCCGCGAACCGATTCCGCGAACCCAGAAGATTCTGATGTGGGTAGCGGGCGGGCTGGTAGCCGCACTCGCGCTGGTCGCCTTGTTTGCCGTCGGGATGAAACTTGCGAGCCTCGCTCCGGCACCCGCCATATCGCCGACGCCGACGCCGAGTGCCTCAGCGGTGCCCAGCGTGCTGCCCGTCGGCCCGGTGAAGCCGGGCGACTATCACTGGGACCAGTTGCTCGGCGGCGAATGCCTCAAGCCGTTCGATTCGGCCTGGCAGGACAGCTACACGGTGGTCGACTGCACCACGGCGCACCCGGCCCAGATGGTGTACCGCGGCACCTTCACCGATCCGGCGAGCGCGACCTACCCCGGGTTCGATGAACTGCAGAAGCGGATGAACCTGCTGTGCACCCCCGCGACGATCATCAACTACGCGATCGCCGGCACCGTCCAAGACATCCAGGTCACGGCGAGTTTTGCCGTCAACGAGGGCCAATGGGATGACGGCAACCACGATTACTACTGCTTCGTCAACCGATCAGGTGGCGAGGACTTCACGGCATCCGTGGCGATCCAGCAGGTGCCGGTGACACCGACTCCGACGGCGAGCCCGACATCCACCGCTCCGCCGACCGGCACCAGGGGTTACACGCCAGGCACGAAACCCTAGTCGACGTCTGCTTCGATCGGGCCGGTGCTGAGCAGGTCGGCGACGCTGTTCAGGATTTCGTCGGGGCGGAACGGATAGCGCTCGATTTCGGCGGCGTCGCTGATGCCCGTGAGTACCAAGATGGTGTGCAGGCCGGCCTCGATCCCGGCGACGATATCGGTGTCCATGCGGTCGCCGATCATGCCGGTGTTCTCGGAGTGGGCTCCGATCTTGTTCATCGCTGAGCGGAACATCATCGGGTTGGGCTTGCCCACGATGTAGGGCTCCTTGCCCGTGGCCTTCGTGATGAGGGCGACGACGGCACCGGTGGCGGGCATCGGTCCGTCGGCGCTCGGCCCGGTGGCATCCGGATTTGTGGCGATGAATCGTGACCCCGAGCCGATGAGCCGGATCGCCTTGGTGATCGCCTCGAACGAGTAGTTGCGCGTCTCGCCGATCACGACGTAGTCGGGGTCACTCTCGGTCATGATGAAACCGACTTCGTGCAGGGCGGTCGTGATGCCCGCCTCCCCGATGACGAAGGCCGTTCCCCCGGGCATTTGCGAATGCAGGAAGTCCGCTGTCGCTAGCGCGGACGTCCAGATCGATTCCTCGGGCACCACGAGGCCGGATGCCTTCAGCCGTGCGCTGAGGTCGCGCGGGGTGAAGATCGAGTTGTTGGTCAAGACCAGATAGGGCTTATCTTGGTCTCGCCACTGCTGCAACAACTCGGCCGCACCGGGCACCGGATGATTCTCGTGTACGAGCACGCCATCCATGTCGGTGAGCCAGCACTCGATGTCGCCGCGGTTGCTCATGCCGTCATGGTACCGGCGCGGCGTTACGGCCAAATGAACCTGGGTGCCATCGAGGCTTGCGGCGGGGGGCTATCGCGAAGAGGTAGATGATCTCTCTCCTCTTTGGGCGAAGTTCGTGGCGGCCGGAAGGCGTTGTTCCATGACAGTGATCGCATCTGGATTCTCGTCCACGAGCACGAAGCGACGACCCAGTTCCGCCGCGACCGCCCCGGTGGTGCCGCTGCCGGCGAAGAAGTCGAGCACCCAGTCGCCTTCGGCGCTGGAGGCTTGGACTATGCGGCGCAAGATCCTCTCGGGCTTCTGCGTCGCGTACCCCGTCTTCTCCTTTCCCGTGGGGGAAACGATCGTGTGCCACCAGACATCCGTCGGGAGCTTGCCCAGGGCCGCCTTCTCCGGCGTGACCAGACCCGGCGCCATGTAGGGCTCACGATCGACGGCGGCGTTGTCGAAGTAGTAGCTTTTCGGGTTCTTCACGTAAACCAGGATCGCGTCGTGCTTGGCTGGCCACCTGCGCGTCGCCCTCGCCCCGTAGTCGTAGGCCCAGATGATCTCGTTGAGGAAGCTGTCTCGCCCGAACAGCGCGTCGAGTACCACTTTTGCGTAGTGCGACTCGCGATAGTCGAGGTGCAGGTACAGCGTGCCGTCGTCGGTGAGCAGTCGCCAAGCCTCGATCAGCCGTGGTTCGAGAAACTCCCAGTAGTCGGCGAATGAATCGTCGTAGGCGTACAGCACGCCCTTGACGGTGTCGTAGCTGTGACCCTTGAATCCGGTCCGGGTGCCGGTCGCGCTGCGCTTCGTCGTGATGCTCGTGCGAGCCTGCGTGCGGCCGGTGTTGAACGGTGGGTCGAGGTAAATGAGGCGGAACGCGGCATCCGGAAGCGACCTGATGATCGGCAGGTTGTCGCCCGCGACGACGAGGTTGGGTCCGTCGCTAGTCCAGGGCATGTGCCGAGATTAACAGGGCTTTCATCATTCAGGATGTTGCGGGGCCAATGGGTCTGCAGTCATCAGGGGTGACCGCAGGAACCCCGCCAGCCCCGCCAGCCACGCGGAGTCCTGAATAATGAAGGGCATGGCGACCGAGGAGCCGAACCCGAGCGTCGAGCTCAGCACCAACGGGGTCGGCCCGTGGCGCGGGCCTCTTCCGAGCGACGCGCGCTACGACCCGGAGCTCTTGGCTCGCGGCGACTCGCGCAATGTCATCGACCGGTATCGGTACTGGACGATCGAGGCGATCGTCGCGGACCTCGACACGAAGCGGCATCCGTTCCACGTCGCGATCGAGAACTGGCAGCACGACATGAACATCGGGTCGATCGTGCGATCCGCCAATGCTTTCGGCGCAGAGACCGTGCACATCATCGGGCGGCGGCGGTGGAACAAGCGCGGGGCGATGGTGACCGATCGGTACCAGCACGTGCTGCAGCATCCGGATGTCGCGGCTTTCGTCACCTGGGCGGCAGAGCGCGAGCTGCCGATCGTCGCCCTCGACAACGTTCCCGGCAGTGTGCGGATCGAGGCGTGGCCGCTGCCGGAGCGTTGCGTGCTGTTGTTCGGGCAGGAAGGCCCCGGGCTGTCTGCCGAGGCGTTGGCCGCGGCATCCACGATCGTCGAGATCAGCCAGTTCGGGTCGACCCGCAGCATCAACGCATCAGCCGCCGCCGCGGTCGCGATGCACGCCTGGGTAGTCCAGCACGCGCGATTCGACTAGCCGGCCAGCGGCGACGGCCGCAGTTCGCGCAGCGTGCGGAACCGCCCCTGCTTGAGCGCGCCCAGCGCCGAGAGCGAGAGGGCGACCAGCAACCACACCACCAACTGCACGACGGCAGCCAGGAGGGTGGATGCCGCGCCGCCGTAGATCAGCACGCGGGCTCCCTCCACCCCGTGACTCATCGGCAGCGCCTGGTGCAGCGCGGCGAGCGGCGCGGGCAGGGTTTGCCACGGGAAGGTGCCCCCCGCGACGACGAGTTGCACGACCATGAGCACGAGTGCGAGGAACTGGCCGACGCTTCCGAGCCAGACGTTGAGGGCGAGCACGATCGCGGCGAAGGTCATCGACACGAGAATCATGAAGGCGAGCAGGCCCGCAGGGCTGGCGGGATGCAGCCCCAGGGCGAGGGTGACCACCAGGAACAGGGCGACCATCTGGATGGCGCCGAGGATCGCCGGGGTGAGCCAACCCGCCAGGGCAGTGCGCACGGGGCGACGCACCGCGGTCAGGGCGCGGCGCGACAGCGGCCGCACGAGCAGGAACAGCGCGTAGATGCCGATCCAGGCCGCGAGGCTGATGAAGAACGGGGCGAGCCCTGCGCCGTAGTTCTGGGCAGTGGTAACCGCCGTCTGGTTCACGGCGAGGGGGTCGGCGATCGCCTGTGCTGTGGCCGCCCGACCGGATTCCGTGCTCGCCGGAACCTGGCCGACCCCGGCGGCGAGCGAGTTGCGCAGTTGCGCCGCCCCTGAGTCGAGTTGGGAAACCCCGCCGCTGAGCTGGGTGGCCCCGGATGCCGCGGCCGCCGCTCCCGAGGCGAGGTTCGCTGACCCGGAAGCCGCCGCAGCAATCGCCGCCGCCAGGGAGGGTGCCGACGAGCTGATCGCACCCGCACCCGTGGAGACCTGAGTAGCTCCGGCCGAGAGCGCACCGAGGTTGCCCGAAAGACCGGCGGCGATTCCGCTGGTGGTGGCCGTCTCGCCAGACAGCGTGTCGAGCTGGCTAAGGATCGTCGCCTGGTCGGCTGGTGACACGTTGGAACTCGCGAAGATCGCGGCGAGCTGGGCACGCACGTTCGGGCTGAGCGCTGCCGCCTGTGCAGCTGCGGCCGAGAGCGAACCCGACGCGGTCGACGCGGAAGACAGCCCGCCGGCAACGCCGGAGGCACCCCCGGCCAGCGCCGCCGCGTTCGCGGGCAGGCCGGAGGCCTGTCCGTTCAGCTGGGACAGTCCGCTGCTGAGCGTGGCCGCTCCCGAGGCGAGAGCCGATGTGCCCGAGGCGAGGGAGGCCGCACCGGTCGTGGCCGATGCCGCGCCATCCGCAAGCTGGGTTGCGCCGTCGCTGGCCTTGACGAGCCCGCTGCGGACCGAGTCCACGGCGTCGAGAAGGATGAGTGTGGCCTTGTCGCCGACCTGCCGCGCGACGGCCACCCGGACGGCCTCGGCCGCCTGCTTGGCGAGGGTCGTGGAGAGGTAGCTGTTGCTGTCGTTGGTGGTCAGGACGAGGGATGCCTTGACCGGCCGGGTCGCCGACGCCGAGCTGAGGTCGGCGGAGAAACTCTTGGGGAAGGTGATGCTGAAGTCGTACTTGCCCGAGTCCACGCCCGCGGCCGCGGCGGAGGCCGACACCCGGTTCCAGCCGAACCGGCCGTCGGTGAGCAGCTGGGCGGCGGCATCCGCACCGTAGTTGACGGTCTTACCGTTCACGGTCGCGCCCGAGTCATCGACGACGATCGCGGCCGGTACTTGGTTGAGTCGGTTGTAGGGGTCGGCGTTGCCCCAGAGGTAGAGGCCGCCATAGACGACCGGCACCGTCATGAGGGCGATGAGGGCGGTGACGCCCATACGGCTCGAGGTCAGGCGGGCGAACTCGGATCGGACGAGGGTGATGATCTTCACGACAGGCTTTCAATGGGCTCGAGGTCAAGCGGTTCTGGTTCGGGCAGGGGGACGGTGCCATCGCGCGCACCGAGGAGGGCCAAGGCGTCGGCCGTCGCCGCGTCGGTGACTATCGCGACGCTGACGCCTCGTTCGGCGATCGCGGCCAGAGCCGCATACCACCCGGCAGGCTCGCCGCCGTGGCGCTCTGGCGACGTGACGACGAGCGCGGAGACGCCTGGGCGCAGTAGCGCGAGTTCGGCGAACATCCGAACCCGGTCTGCGGCAGGAAGGGTGCGCAGCGGCAGCTTGGCGTAGTCGGCGAGCCCGTGGAGGGCGAGGAAACTCGCGACCTTCCCACGCGAAGAGGGCAGCGCGGCGAAGGAGAACTCCTCGGCAACGATTCCGGCAAGGGGCACGCCGGGGCTCGCCTCGGCCACGACCGGGGTGTCGACGAGAGCCGTCGCGCGGCGGAGCGCGTCGGGGTCGGCGGCGCCGTTGACGAGCACGCGACCCGAGTCGGGTCGGAGTCGCCCGCCCAGCAGGAGCGAGACCAGGAGCGGGCGCTCAGCGGTCTCGACCCGCACGAAGGCCGGCACGCCGGGGGCGATGACGAGGGTGAGGGGTGCAACGGGTGCGCCGAGGCCGGTCCCGATGGCGGCGTGGTCCAGTGCGATGCGCATCAGCGGTTTGCCCAGGCGAGCTCGGAGTGGGAGTCGATGAGGGCGGCGGCATCCGTCGCCGAGAATCCCACGGTGCCTAGGGACAGCAGCATGACGAGGCGGTGAGCGTCATAGCCTGGGATGCCATCGCGGGTCGCCTGCGCGAGGCCGGCGAGCACGGCATCCTCAACCAGCCGCGCCAGCAGGGCGACCGGGATGTCGCGGCGCATGCTCCCCGCGTCGACCCCTTGGCCGATCGCGAGCACGACCCGCGACCGCACGAGTTCGAGCCCGACTCCGGTGTGCTCACGCAGCGGGCCGCGGACGGCGAACAACGCCATCACCCGGATGTCTTCCACCTCGTGCCACAGGCGCGACGCGATGAGGGCGAGGAGGACCGCGGGGTCGGGGTGGTCCGCGCCGGCGAGGGCGCCGGAGATGCGGGTCGCGCCGATCGTAATGAGCTCACGCAAGAGTTCGTCGCGGGTGGCGAAGTGGCCGTAGACGGCGCGGCGGGAGAGGCCCGCACGGGCGGCGATGGTTTCGAGGGAGGCATCCGAGTCGAGATTGAGCTCGATGCGAGCGGCGGCGAGAAGCGCGGCGCGGTTCTGCGTGGCATCCCGTCTCGGTGCACGTGTGATGCTGGTCATGGGTCGATCGTACTAACATGCACACCGTTGTGCAAGTTAGAGAAGGCCCCCCGCAAGGATAGAATGGGGTGTAATCCCACTTCTTCGAAGGGACCACCCATGCCCGCAATAGTCATCATTGGCGCCCAGTGGGGCGACGAGGGCAAAGGCAAAGCCACCGACCTGCTGAGCGATCGCATCGACTACGTGGTGAAGTTCAACGGCGGCAACAACGCGGGCCACACCGTCGTGATCGGCGACCAGAAGTACGCCCTGCATCTGCTTCCGTCGGGCATCCTGACCGAGGGTGTCATCCCGGTCATCTCCAACGGTGTCGTCGTCGACATCGAGGTGCTCTTTCACGAGCTCGAGGCGCTGTCGAGCCGGGGAGTGGATGTCTCGAAGCTCGTGGTGAGCGCGAACGCGCACGTCATCACGCAGTACCACCGCACCCTCGACAAGGTGACCGAGCGCTTCCTCGGCAAGCGGCAGATCGGCACGACCGGGCGGGGAATCGGTCCGGCGTATGCCGACAAGATCAACCGAGTCGGCATCCGGATCCAGGATCTCTTCGACGAGAACATCCTGCGCCAGAAGGTCGAGGGCGCGCTCCACCAGAAGAACCACTTGCTCGTGAAAATCTATAACCGCAGGGCGATCACCGTCGATGAGGTAGTGGAAGACTTGCTCAGCTACGCGGAGCGCTTGCGCCCGATGGTCGCCGACACCGGGCTGCTTCTCAACCAGGCGCTAGACGCCGGCAAGACCGTCGTGTTCGAGGGCGGCCAGGCGACGATGCTGGATGTCGACCACGGCACCTACCCGTTCGTCACGTCGTCCAACTCGACAAGTGGCGGTGCCGCCACCGGATCAGGCGTTGCCCCCAACCGCCTTGAGCGCGTCATCGGCATTGTGAAGGCATACACGACTCGCGTCGGGGCCGGCCCATTTCCGACCGAGCTGCTCGATGACTCCGGTGAGTGGCTGCGCTCGAGAGGCTTCGAGTTCGGCACGACCACCGGCCGCCCGCGGCGCACCGGCTGGTATGACGCCCCGATCGCGCGTTACTCGGCGCGAATCAATGGCGTGACCGACTTCGTCATGACCAAGCTCGACGTGCTCACCGGGCTGAAGACCATCCCGGTCTGTGTCGCCTACGACATCGACGGGGTGCGGGTCGAGGAGGTGCCCGTTTCGCAGTCGGACTTCCACCACGCGGTGCCGATCTACGAGGAATTCCCCGGTTGGGACGAAGACATCTCGGGCGCCCGCACCTTCGACGAGTTGCCGAAGAATGCCCGCGACTATGTGCTGGCCATCGAGGCGATCAGCGGATCCCGCATCTCGGCGATCGGCGTCGGGCCCGACCGTGAGGCGATCATCACGCGGCATGACTTGCTGGCTAACTGACCAAGCCCCTGCCCAGCGGCTCCGTCGCCGAGAACCCCGGCAAGATCAGGAACGTGGCGCTCGCCGTGGCCGTCGTGAACTGACGCAGGTCGTCGACTTCGTCGATGCGTTGCTGGGTTTTGACGAAGGTGTCGAGGTCGTGCTGGAAGCAGATGAACATGAGCCCGCCGTCGTCGACCATGGTGCCGTCGGCGAGTTCTACCGTCCCGTTGGCGAAGGCATAGCCGCGGCGCAGCATGAGCGCGCTGCCGGTGAACGAGGGATGGGCCGCCCGAACGTGCGAGCGTGGAGGGGTGAGGAGCTCGCCTGACGGGGTCTTCGCGGTGACGTTGATCGCGGCATCCGGCCCTCCTCCAGAGAGCGGCGACCCATCGACCCGGTGGCGACCGATGATCTCGTCCTGTCGACTCAGCGGCTGCGACCGAAAGTCCGTGGTGCGCAGTCGCAGGCGCCGGATGACGCAGATGGTTCCGCCTGCGGCGGGCCCGCTCGAGATCCAGACGTTCGCGTCAAGCTCGGAGCTGCCGTGCGGCACGATCACGCCGTCGCGGTAGCCGAGCGGGTTGCGCGTGACCGTGCCCTGCCCCAGCCCCCGGAACCCCTGCTGTTGCCAGCGAAGGGTCGCATCCAGGTTTTGGGTGAGGCGCGCCAGCACCGAATGCAACACTCCCACGTTGCTCGCGTAGATGCCGATCAACAGGTCACCGCCGATGTTGTGCGATGCCAGCGACTCATCGCCCGCGAAGGCAGGAAGGTCTGTGGCCCCGGGCAGGGCAGGGTCAATCGAGCCGACCAGCCGCGGCCCGACTCCGATCGTAACGGTCAGGTCGCCCGGCCCGTCGGGCGTCGCGCCGAGGTCACCGCCCGCCGTAGTGCAGGCGACTATCGAATTCGACAGCGTGGTGAGCGTGGTACCGAGCGAGCCGTCCGCAAGATCAAAGACGCTCACGAGCCCGTTGGATTGTGGCGTCGCGGGTCGGGCGATACCAGCTTGGTTGGGTCCGAACGGCGACTGCCGTGCGTCATCAGCCGCTTCGGCACGAACCACACTGTCGAGGCCGACCGCTCCCGCCACCCCGACGGCAAGGCCCCCGCCAGCCAGCAGCACATCGCGACGGGTAACGCCCCTGTGCTGCGTCATTGGCCAACCGGAAACGGATCCGCGATGTGCACATCATTCGCCGACCCGAAGTCGACCGTCACCCAATCGCCGCCGAGTCGCACCTCGAGGCGCAGCAACAACCCAGACTCGTCGACCCAATAGCGCGTGTTTGACGTGTCGGGGTCGACGGAATTGGATGCCGCGGAGCCCGGCTCCGGCGTCGAGCCCGTGCCCGTCGGCCCAGCGAACACCGTCACGACCGTGTCGCCGATGCGGTCGGATCGCAGCCACAACGTTCCGCCCTGCCGCAGCAGGAGTGGATTGTCGGGCCGATCGTTTCCGAGATGGGTCAGGATCGCCAGCAGGGGGTGTAGCGCGCCGCGCGCGGAAAGCGCCGCGGTCTGCCAGTCGACGCCCAAGCTTGGGTCGACCTCTGGCGGGGGCAGCGGCGCGGTAGTTCCGGCGGAGTACGGCAGAGCGGCGAGCGTGGATTGATTCCACAGCAACAGGTCGGCCGGCTTGCCTGCGTCGGAAAGCAGGCCGTAGCCCGCTCCGCCGCTGTAGTCGACCCAGCCGGTGAGCCCCAGGGAACTGCCGGCGTCGCGAAATGATGTCGTGATGCTCCGAGTTCCCGCATCGAAATTCTTGAAGCGCATGACGGCCAACAACTGCGCCTCGTCTGTCGTCACAATTCGAGGGCCAGAAACCTCGGCAGGCGCGCAGCCAGCAATCGCGACGAGCAGCACAACGATGGCGGCGGGAATCAGCAGGCGCGGCACTAGTTGGCTCGGGTCAGTTCGATCAGCAGGTTCGCTGCTGGCAGTGTGATCGAACCCGCCGTCGGTCGGTTCACAGTCGCGGGCAGTTTCGTTGGTGCCGTTCGTGGATCGGCCATGGTGGGTTGGGCCCCTGGTGCAATCACCTTGAGAAAACTGACTCCCCGTGGGGCTGCACCGCCCGGAAGCGCGGTCGTCGTTGTTGCCGGTTGTGATGCGCCGGTCGCGCAACCGTCGAGAAGTCCGGTCGGCAAAACTGAGGGTGAACTGCCGCTGAAACAATTGCCGACCGCGGCCGCTCGCGCCGTCGAGACGTTGGCGACATCCACTCCATTGCCGGCGAAGGCGGTGCCGACAAAACTGTTGCCAACGGTAGCCAGATCTTCGGTACTTGCAAGCAGCACCCCAGCTCGGGGATTGCCTTCGATCCGATTGTTCTCGATGACGTTATCGCGACCACCGCTGATACCCAGCCCGATCCCAAACCCGCCGTCCTCCTGTTCGGGCGAGTCCGCGGAGTGGTTGTCGCTCAGCACGTTGCCCGCGACGAGGTTGGCGGTTTGGGGGCTGAACGCCTCCTGGTAGTTGGAGATCAGGGTGAGCCCGACCCGATTGTTGCTGAAGCGGTTGCCCACAATCGTGAGCGACGTCGATGCGTTGGCGTTCTCAAAGCCCACCGCATTGCGTTCGGCGACATTTCCGCTCACCAGGATGTCGCAGTCGGGGCACTGCCCTACGTAGAAGCCGCTGTCTGCCGAACCAGAGGCATAGGAATTGCTGATCACGCCATGCTTCGCGTCGAACGCGTAGATGCCATAGAGACCATTGTTATACGCCGTCACGCTATTGATCGCGAAGCGTTCCAGGGGCGGAAACTTCGTTGGGTCGAGCTTGGTGTAGTCGTCGCCGGTGTGCGCCTGCGGACCATTCTTGTCGTGCTGCCCCGTGACGAGCACCCCATAAAAGGTGGTGTTGCGCACCGTCAGGTTCTCGATACGCACGCCGTCGGCGATCCCGACTATCCCGTACGGCCGCGTGCCCTCTCCGTCGATGACGACGGTGTTGCGATCGAGCCCGCGGATGGTCACATCGACTTTGTCGATGACGAGTTGCTCCTTGTAAGTGCCCGGCGAGAGCAGGATCATCCCGCCCGGTTGGACCGACCCGAGGGCAGCAGCAAGCGTGGGTGCATCCTTCGGAACCTCGACCACGGTTAGAGATCCGGTCGGCGTTCCCGCGACACATCCGCTGAGGTCGATCGCAACGACGAGGGCCAGAATGACCCCTGCAAAGCGCCCGACGGCGAAGCGTTGACGCATAGCGAAATTGTATACATCGGGCTCGCGACTGCAGGTCGACCCGATTTTGGCAAGCCCCTGAGGGGATTGGGGATGCGCCAGATGAACTGTTACCAATGTACTTGGGGGTCCGTCCGGGCTGTGCTCCGAAGCACCGTTGGCCCGGCGCCGCCGGGATCGTCAGCACCGAAGCTAGCTGGACTCCACTGGGCGTGGCTTAGACACCCTAAAGGGGGACTGGGCTTGTACCCCGATGTGCTGATATCAATTTGTTTGGGGGATTACGTCCCGGTGGGTGCTCTCAAGCATTGCCGGTCCTGTGTGCCTCTGTTTGCCGCGTGACCGACAGATCCGACCCGAGAAGTACAAGGACATCGCTTTTGCCCAACACCGCCCGTCATGCAGCGCGCCGCCGCGCACATCTCTCATGGCGACGATTTGTGGCATCGCTGTCGATTGCCGGACTCTTGGCGGGCGGGGTCGTCGCGATGGGAGCCGTAACGGCAGCAGCGGCCAACGGATCGGTCACGGGTACCGTCTTCCGCGACTTCAATTCCAACGGAGCGATGGATGTCGCGGGCGGCACCGGAGTCGCAGTCGACGTGGGACTCACGGGCGTCACCGCAACCGCGTACGACCGCCGCAACGTCAGTGTCGGTTCGGCGACGACCGCGGCGAACGGCACCTACTCGATCACCGTGACCGCTGCGGACTCAACGGACCTGCGCGTAGAGTTCACCGGCCTGCCCTCGGGTTACTACACGTCGTTCCACGGCAGCGGCGCGGCCGGCAACCATTCCAGCGAGCAGTTCGTGCAGATTGGCGCGACAAGCGTCAACTATGCGGCCAATGCGCCCGAGGACTACTCGCAATCGAATCCGCCGGTGATCACCGCCATCCAACACGCCGGGCTTGCCAATTCGGCGACCCTGGCGACTGAGCCTGCCATCACGGCAGTTCCCTGGAACGCAGGGTACTCGACACCCAGTGGCCAGGGAGCGACGTTCCCCAACCGCACGACCCTCGCGACCGTTCCGCAGGTCGGCTCCATTTGGGGCACCGCCTTCCAGGGCACCACCAACAGCCTCTACGCGGCGGCCAGCTATAAGCGGCACGCGGGCCTCGGGCCCGGCGGTCTTGCCGAGATCTACCGCATCACCGGCGTGCTCGGGAGCAACGGCGCAATCACCACGGGAACCCCGACGGTGACCCAGTGGCTCAACTTGCAAGGCAAGCCGATCGTCGGTGGCGGAACGATGGATCTCGGCACCGCGGCGACCGATGCGGCTCGCGGAATCTCGACCCCTACCGCGCCCGCGCTGGATCTCGACGGGTACCAGAAGGCGGGCAAGATCGGTATTGGCGCGATCGCCATCAGCTCCGACCAGCGCACCCTCTACTTCGTCAACCTGTTCGACAAGAACCTCTACTCGATCGATATTTCCGACCCCGTGGCGGCCGCAACCAGCCCGACAATCACTAAGTACAACCTCGCCCTCGGCGCGGGTCTGCGACCGTGGGCAGTGGAGCTCTACCGCGGATACATCTACGTCGGCTACGTGGACACCGGCGAGGCACTGGCGACCCCGACCAGCGCCGCAGCCGCAAGCCTTCACGCTCATGTGATCCGCGCCAGTGAAGCCGCGCCGACCGTGTGGTCGGCCGATCTGCTCAACTTGGACCTCGGCTACACGAGAGGCTCGCCTGCTGGCGGCGGCGGGGCCAACCCGGTAAACCCGGTCAACGCGGCGCGCTGGAACACCTGGACAGACCAATGGACCTGGACAGGCGGATCGGTCGCAACGACCTGGTTTGGCGGCGGCCCGATCCACGTTTTTCCTCAGCCGATCCTGTCGAACCTGCAGTTCGATGGCAACGGATTTGTGAGCCTCGGATTTCTCGATCGCGCCTCAGTGCAGGGCGGCAATCGCAACCACTCCACCGTGGTCGGTGACAACACGACCTACGAGTCCCTCGCCAGTGGCGATTTGCTGATGGCGAGCCAGTCAACCGCCACGGGCGCGCTGACGATTGAGAACAACGGCGTGGCAGGGGCACGTACCGGCACGGGAAGCGCCGCCCAAGGCCCCGGAGGCAAGGAGTTCTACCTCGACCAGCAGGCCCTGAACACCGGGGTGATTCACCAGGAGACCACGCTCGGCGGCCTGACCGGCATGGGTGGCGTATCCGAAGTCGTCTCCTCGGTCTACGACCCGCTGCAGGAGATCCGCGTCGGCGGCATCGACTGGCTTTCCACGACGAACGGAGCCGAGCTTCGCGGCTACAACCAGACTCTCGATGCTGGCGGGTCGGCGAACCCCGACGGCAGCTTCCAGAAGGGCGGGGGACTCGGCGACATTGAAGCCCTCAGTGACGACGCGCCGATCCAGATCGGAAACCGGGTTTGGCTCGATGCTGACCAGGATGGCATTCAGGATGCCGATGAGCCCGCCATCCAGGGCCTCACGGTAAACCTCCTCCAGGGTGCCACCATCATCGCTACCCGCACGACGGACGCGAGCGGCGAGTACTACTTCAGCTCGACCGATGCCGACCTCGCCGGTGAACTCATCGCCGACGGCGGCAACTACACGGTGCAATTCATCAAACCGACCACGGGCAACGTCAACATCGGATCGGATACCCGCTTCGGCACCGTCGCCTGGGCCGACACCAGCTTCACGACGACCGCGGCGGGCGCCAACCGGGCGATCGACTCGAATGCGACTCCCAACGTCACGGATGCCACCAAGGGCGAGTACGTCTACACCGCGGGCCACGTCGGGGTGAACGACGACACCATCGACGCCGGATTCAAGGCCAACGGAACCCTGCACGTCGTCAAGGCGATCGACCCAGCTGGCGGTACCGCTCCGGGGGGCGCTACCTACGCCATGACTCTTACTGCCACCGACTTCAGGGGCAATTCGCTGAGCGTCGGCGCCGACGCGTCGTTCTCAGTCGGGGTCGGCGCAGGCAATGCGCATGACGTCAGCATGCCCGTCGGTTCGTTCGCGACTATCGCCGAGCCGGCAGACCCCACAGTCAAGGCCGTGGTCATCAGTCCCACCGGAGCACAGAAGATCACCGGTACGGGGGCCAGCGGTACGACCGTCACGGTGACAAACACCCTGTACAAGCCAGGCACCTTCAGCGTGCAGAAGACGGTGTCAGGCGAGGGCGCCGGGCTCGTGGCATCCAACGCATCATTCACCGTCGAGTACACCTACGCGGCGCTCGCCGGCGCCTGGGTGCCCATGACCGTGACTCGCGGCGGTGCCGCAGTTACCTCGGCCTCTATCCCGTACAACACGGTGGTCACCGTGCGCGAAACGCCACCAACCACTCCGAGCAATGTGATTTGGGGCACCCCGAGCTGGACGGTCGGAGCCTCTACCGTCACCGCGGCGACCAAGAACATCACGATCGGCGACGGCACAAACGTCGCGATCACCCTCGACAACCCCACGACGGTGCAGCGCAGCGGCTTCACTGTCACCAAACAAGTAACCGGTTCGGCTGCGGGGTCGGTGCCGGACACCTTCAGCTTTGCTGTCAACTACAGCTATGTCGACCTCCTCGGAGCGACCCAAACGGGCACGCTTAACGTCACCAAGGGCGGCGTGACGCAGACCGCGAGCCTCGCGAATATCCCGGTCGGAACGTCGGTGACGCTCAGCGAGGTGACCCCCACCGGTGCTGCGCCCGATGTCAGCTGGGGCACGCCCACCTGGTCGAGCAACGTGACCACCAACGCCAATGGATCAGCCACATTCGTCGTTGGCTCGTCGACAGTAGCGGTCACTCTCACCAACCCCACCACCCAGCTGCTCGGCGGATTCAGCCTGCAAAAGGTCGTCACCGGATCAGCCGCGGGGTCAGTGGCAAACTCCCAGTCGTTCACTGTCACCTACACCTACCCCGGCCAGGCGACTCCGCAGACGCTGGTCGTGACGAAGGGCTCGCCCAACGCGTCGGTGAGCGGCCTACCCTACGGCACTGTCGTGACCCTTTCTGAGGCCACGCCAACCGGGGCGGCACCCGACGTGCAGTGGGATACCCCCACCTGGTCGAGCAATGTCACGACCAACGGTAACGGCACAGCAACGTTCACGATCGGGGCCACCCCCGTTGCCGTCGTCCTTACCAACCCCACGACACAACTGACCGGCGGCTTCAGCCTCGCCAAGGTGGTAACCGGATCCGCAGCCGCGTCCGTCGCGAACTCCCAGTCGTTCACTGTCACGTACACCTACCCCGGCCAGGCGACCCCGCAGACCCTCGTCGTCACCAAGGGCTCGCCCAACGCGTCGGTCAGCAGCTTGCCGCTCGGCACCGTCGTGACTCTCTCCGAGGCGACGCCAACGGGGGCGGCACCCGACGTGCAGTGGAACACACCCACCTGGTCGAACAACGTCACGACCAACGGCGACGGCACCGCGACCTTCACGATCGGCGCTTCACCGGTCGCCGTCGTGCTGACGAACCCGACGACACGTCTGTTCTCCACCCTGTCGGTGACGAAGTCGGTCACCGGTAGTGCTGCATCCGATGTCCCGGGCGCATACAACTTCACCGTCTTCTACAGCTACACGGATGTCGCGGGCACCCATTCCTCGAGCGTCACGGTTTCGAAGAACTCGCCGACGGCATCCTTGGGAAGCATCCCGCTGGGCAGCACCGTCACCCTTTCCGAAGGCCCGCGCACGGGAGCGCCGGCCGTGGTGAGTTGGGGCACGCCCACCTGGTCTGCCGTCGGCGGCAGCCTCACCGACAACGGTGACGGCACTGCTTCGGTAACGGTTTCGTCGACAACCTCCATCGCGATCGGGCTGGTAAACCCGACCAGCCAAGTGCTCGGCGGGTTCAACCTGTCCAAGGTCGTCAACGGGTCTGGTGCCGGTTCGGTGTCGAATGGCCAGGCGTTCACCGTCACCTACACCTACCCGGGCCAGGCGACGCCACAGTCCTTCGTCGTGACGAAGGGGTCGCCCAATGCGTCGGTGGGTGGCATCCCGCTCGGTACCGTCGTCACCCTCTCTGAGGCGACCCCGATCGGCGCACCCGCCGATGTGAGCTGGGGCACTCCAACCTGGTCGAGCAATGTCACGACAAACGGGGATGGCACGGCCACCTTTACAGTCGGCGCAAGCCCCATCTCCATCACCCTCACCAACCCGACCACGCAGCTTCTGGGCGGGTTCACGCTCGCCAAAGTCGTCACCGGGCCGGCGGCGGGGTCAGTGGACGCGAGCCAGTCATTTGACGTGACGTATACCTATCCGGGGCAGGGTTCGCCGCAGACGCTCACCGTGACGAAGGGCTCGCCCAACGCGAGCGTGACCGGTCTCCCGCAGGGCACCGTGGTCACCCTCTCCGAGGCCACCCCGACGGGCACCCCCGCCGACGTGAGCTGGGACAGTCCTACATGGTCGAACAACGTGACCACCAACCCCGACGGCACCGCAACCTTCACGGTCGGCGCGGGAATGGTCGGGGTCGTGCTGACCAACCCGACCACGCGACTGCTCGGCGGTTTTGACCTGTCCAAGGTTGTGTCAGGTGCAGCGGCCGGCTCCGTTTCGCCGAGCCAGCCGTTCACTGTCACCTACACCTTCCCCGGGCAGGCGAGCCCGGAAACGCTGGTCGTGACCAAGGGGTCGCCCAATGCGTCGGTGGGTGGCATCCCGCTGGGTACCGTCGTGACGCTCTCCGAGGCGACACCGACCGGGGCACCGGCCGACGTCCAGTGGGACCCGCCCACCTGGTCGAGCAACGTGACGACCAACCCGGACGGCAGCGCAACCTTCACCGTCGGCACCTCGCCGGTCGCCGTCGTGCTTACCAACCCGACCACGCGCCTGTTCTCCGATCTCTCGGTGACGAAGTCGGTTACCGGAGCTGCGGCCTCGGCGGTACCGAGCGGCTTCACATTCACCGTGTTCTTCAGCTACACCGACTACCTCGGCACTCACGCGTCGAGCGTCGATGTAACGAAGGGTGCGCCAACGGCCTCCCTGGGTCAGATTCCACTCGGAACGACAGTCACCTTGTCTGAAGGTGCTCGCACCGGCGCGCCTGCAGTAGTTGCCTGGAGCACCCCGATCTGGTCGGCTTCAGGCGGGTCGCTCACCGACAACGGCGACGGCACGGCCTCCGTTGCTGTCACGTCGAGCACCGCAATATCGGTTGCCCTTGAGAACCCCACCACGCAGATCCTCGGCGGCTTTAGTTTGCACAAGGCCGTCACCGGGTCGGCCGCAGGTTCGGTCCCGGCCTCGCAGGACTTCGTCGTGACCTATACCTACCCTGGCCAGGCGAGTCCGCAGACCCTCATTGTGTCGAAGGGATCACCCGACGCAGCGGTCGGTAGTCTCCCGGTCGGCACCGTCGTGACTATCGCCGAAGCTACGCCGACTGGCGCGCCAGCCGACGTGAGCTGGGGCACTCCAACCTGGAGCGCCACCGGCGGCTCGATCACCGACAACGGCGACGGCACGGCGACCTTCGCGATTGGCACGTCGGCGATCTCGGTCACCCTGACGAATCCGACAACGCAACTGTCGGCAGACCTCTCGCTGACCAAGTCAGTTACCGGATCTGCGGCTGGTTCGGTTGCTGGCGGATACGACTTCACGGTCAACTACGGGTGGACGGATTCCGCCGGTGCCCACACGTCGAGCGCGACGGTGTCGAAGAGCTCACCCACGGTCTCCCTGGGGTCGATTCCGCTGGGCAGCATTGTCACCCTGTCGGAGGTCGCCCCCTCGGGGGCTTCGCCGGACGTGAACTGGCAGACTCCGGTGTGGACCGCAACTGGTGCATCAATCGTCGACAACGGCGATGGATCCGCTTCGCTCACGGTGTCGGCGACCGGCACGGTGTCCATCGGCCTGGAAAATCCCACCTCGCAGCTGCTCGGCGGGTTCAGCGTGACGAAGGTCGTTTCGGGCAGCGGCGCAGCATCCGTTCCCGACGGCACGTCGTTCACCGTGACCTACACTTACCCAGGCCAGCCGACGCCGCAGACCCTAGTCGTGACCAAGGGATCGCCGACCGCGAGCGTCGCCAACCTGCCACTGGGCACGGTCGTGACCCTGTCTGAGAGCGCGCCGACGGGAGTCTCCGCAGTCAGCTGGGGCACGCCGACCTGGTCGAGCAACGTGACGACCAATGGGGATGGCACCGCCACCTTCACGGTCGCGTCAACGCCCGTCGGGGTCACTCTCACCAACCCGGCGACCCAGCTCTTCGGCAGATTCTCCATCACCAAGGCGGTCACGGGAGCGGCGAACGGCTTTGTGACGCCCGGCTATACCTTCACCGGCACATACACCTACCCGGGCCAGGCAACACCCGGCACGTTCAGCCTTGAGGCTGGCCAGACCTGGACGTCGCCGATCAACGAACAGATTCCCGCGGGCACGGTTGTCACAATCACCGAGGACGCACCGAGTGGTGGAATCCCGTCTACCGACTCGTGGATGACCCCGATCCTCTCAATTGCCACGGTGCCCTTCGGTGCGAACGGGTCAGGCGACGTCACGATGGACCCGGGGACGACGGTTGCCGTCGACCTCGAGAACCCCACAGTGGTCAGCCCCACTGTCACGATCCACAAGGGCGATGGTTCGGGCACAACAATTGACAACGAAGCCGACACCATGCCTGACGCCACGTATTATGCGCCGGGGGAGACCAAGACGATCGTGTTCCGGGTGACCAACACGGGGCCCGAAGCGCTGCGCAACGTGACCCTCGGCGACAACACTCTCTCCGGCGGCGTCGTCGACAACCTGGTCTGGACCTTCCCCGACGGTTCGACCACCACCGCGACCAAGTCGGGCAATGACTGGTCTGCCACCTGGCCGGCCACCTTCGGCGCTGGCCCGACGCTCTGGGCCGTGGGCGACGTCATCACCGGCTCCGCGACCCTGACCGTTGGCGCGTCGGACGCCCCCCACGTAGATCGCGCCCGGGTGGATGCGATCGGTGCGACGAGCGGACTGCCCGTCACAGCATCCAACGACTACAACGCCTACACCGCGCAGATCCAGATCATTCACTACGACGGCAACCGGCCCGACCCGGTGGTCAAGGACAGCAGCGGCAACTGGATCATTCCCACGAATCCGCTCATCGACGTCGCGCAGGATGCGAATGACACTTCCCACGCGGTCAAGTATCCGGCAGGCCAGCCTCAGCAGGTCCGCTGGGTCATCACGAACGTCGGAACGACCTTCCTCACCCACCTGACCATGAGCCAGCTGTCGAGCTTTGGCCCGCAGTATGCGGACTGGACCTTCGACATGACCTCGATCGGTGGCACGCAGAGCGCCTACAACTTCATTACCGATGGACCGTGGGACGGCGTCTTCCCGCCCGGCGCGTCGTTCTTCGGGTCAGGCCCGTTGACCCTCAACGCGCAGGACACGCATGAAGACACCACGCAGGTCGTCGGTGCCATCGTGATCCCGGCCACCAATAGCAATGGGGTGCCGACCCAACTTCCGACGCTCGCGTTCGGTGGCGGCCCGGTCTTCTATACCCTTCCCAACGGGTCGCCGCGCATCGTGCGCGACAGTGACCCCTTCAACGCACGAGCGGTGCCGACGCTGGCCTTCACGGGCGTCGACCAGGGTGCGATCACGCTCGCGACATGGATCGCCGCGAGTGGGGTGTTGCTTGGGCTCGTCTTGCTGGTGGTACCCAAACGCCGCAGGCGTCGAACCGCCCGGGGGTAGCGGCCGAGAAACGCGGTCGAGCTAGACCCCGAACAACGCCCGTGCGACCTGGATGCCGACGACGATCGCGATGATCGTGACACCGAGGCTGACGGTCCAGTGCGCCGCGGTGGGCTGGACTGACCCCTCGGGGTTCGGAGTGTTGCGCGACATCATCGACGTGCGGGCCCGATCGCCTTCGTAGAATTGCACGCCGTTCGCCGAGAACTGCCCGAGGAAAACCCGCTGCCGGCTGCCTCTCAGCTCGATAACTAGCGGCACGAGACCCATCACCTCGAACATGATGCCGAGGAACAGGCCGGTGAGGTCACCGGCGGAAGCAAACCCGCCCAGGAATGCGAGGCCGAGGCCGCAGAACAGGATCGGCCAGGCCCAGGTGGTCAGCGGGGTGCCGAAGCCCTGGGCGAGGAATACCGAAAGCCCGACCGCGATGAGCCCGCCGAAGATGCTCAAGGGAGTGAAGGCGACGACGCTGTCAGGGCACTCGGTGGCGATGACATACGGCCCTCCGCTCGCACAGAATCCGCCCAGCCCGATCACTGCGGTGCTCGAGAGGAACAACAGGGTGAAGCACAGCGAGAAGAGGAACCACGACACGGCGGCACCGGCAACCCGGGTGAGAGAGTAGCCGCGCCATCCTGCCGCCGACGCGGGAGCGGGGGTCGAGTAGGTCACGAGGGCCACTGTAGTGAAGGTGGCATCTCTTTGGCGGTTGCGGCGCTGGCAGACTATGGGGATGCCCGCTCGTCGCCCCGCCCGCCGCGTGCTCGAGGGCACCTACATCCGGCTGCATCCCCTCGAGAAGAGCGAGCTGCCCGAGTTGTTCCGAGCGCTCGGAACACCCGACGTCTTCGCCGGTGGATGGGGCGGCGGCCCGGCGGGGTACCGCGAGAATCACGCCGAACTCGTCGCATTCGGCGAGAGCTACTTCAGCTGGGACAGCGGCAACGTCTATGGCGCGCGGCTTGTCGGTGGGCGCAACGATGGCGTGCTCGTCGGCACGTCCACTCTCGGCGACTTCGATGAGGGGCTTGAGCACGCGCATATCGGCTGGACAGCGTGGGACCCGCGGGTGTGGGCATCCGCCGTCAATCCCGAGGCTAAGTTGCTCATGCTCGGGGAGGCGTTCGAGCACGGTTTCGGTCGCGTGAAGCTGCAGGCCGACGATCGCAACGCCCGGTCGAAGGGCGCGATCGCCAAGTTGGGTGCCACCTTCGAGGGCGTGGTCCGTCGCGACCGGCCGCGGGCCGATGGCTCCTGGCGAGACACCGCGGTCTTCTCGATCCTGGTTGACGAGTGGCCGACGGTGCGCACCGGCCTCGAGGCGAGGCTGGCGGCTTTCGGCGGGCATCCCGTCGCTGTCGTAGATTTGACCCCATGAGCGAGAACGAGGCACCCGCCGAGCTGACCAGCCTGCGCCAGTCGATCGACAACATCGACGCAGCGCTGATCCACCTTCTCGCCGAACGGTTCAAGTTCACCCAGCACGTCGGTACCCTGAAGGCCGCCACCGGGATGCCGCCCTCAGACCCGGAGCGCGAGCGGGTGCAAATCGAGCGGCTGCGGGCGCTCGCCGTCGAGGCGCACCTCGACCCCGCGTTCGCGGAGAAGTTCCTGAATTTCATCGTCGCGGAGGTCATTCACCACCACGAGCGGATCGCGACCGGCGTCATCGAGACGCAGTGAGCTGGGACCCCAGGCACCTTCCGCCGCAGGCAGGCAAGACCGTCGTCGTCACTGGCGCGGGGCGTGGGGTCGGCTATTTCGTCGCCGAACAGCTCGCTGGTGCCGGCGCCCGCGTGATCATGACCACGCGAACCAAGGCCGACGCGGATGCCGCGGCCGCAGCCCTGCGCGCCGAGGTGCCGTCTGCCCGGCTCGAGTTCGTCACCCTCGACCTCGCGTCGCTGGCCTCCATCCGCACCGCCGCGCAGGAGCTCAGCTCCCTCGGCCCGATCGACGTGCTCATCAATAACGCGGGCAAGACATCGGGCGCGAAGCATCGCGAAACGACGGCCGACGGCCTTGAGGTCATGGTCGGAACGAACGCCTACGGCCCGTTCGCGCTGACCGCCCTGTTGTTTCCTACCCTGGCCCCCCACGCTCGCGTGATCAGTCTTGGCAGCCTCGCGACGCGGCTGACGAAAGCCGACCTCGCTGATCTCGAGCAGAAGTCGGGTGGCTATTCCGTCTCGAAGGCATACGCCTTCTCGAAGCACGCCGTACACGCCTTCGCGTTCGAGCTCGATCGGCGCCTGCGTGACGCTGGTAGCGGCATCGAGTCACTGCTCGCGCATCCCGGCTTCGCCCTCGACGGGTCGGCGCCAAGACGGCCGGGCGTTACCGACCGCAGTTCGGTCGGCCAGCTATTCGTGGAGCGACTTCTGCGCCCGATCGCCCACGGCAAGAACCGGGGTGCGTGGCCGGTCGTGCGCGCCGCGACCGATCCGACGGCAGAGGGCGGGGAGTTCTTCGGGCCATCGAAGTCGACCACCGGGCCGCCGGCCGTGGTGAAGCCGATCGCGCAGAGCCTGGATGCCGCATTCGGCACCGAGTTCTGGCGGCTTGCCGAGGTGGCCACGGGAGTCACATTCGACGTGTAGCGCGGGTTCTTCGTGGTCGCGGGGCGGCTCCGGACCCAGCGCCCGCTCCTCGTGGTCGCGGGCCGGGCTGCGGGCCGCTAATGCAGGACTGCCGCCTCGACACGCCGCGTGACGAGTCCAACACGCCGCCGGCCGAGCAAGAACTCCTGCATTAGCGGTCGGTCGGTCCGTCGGTTGGTCGCGACATCGGCCAGATCACCCGGCCGGAGCGCCTAGTACGCGACCGGCTCCCCGAACGCCGCGGCCAACGTCGCACGGTGCGTGCTGCGCAGTTCGTCCACCGAGATCGTGAACTCGTCCTGCACCTCGAGCACGCCAGAATCCTCGGTCACCCCGATGCGCAGCACGGGGTAGCCGCGGCCCTCGCACAGGCCCTGGAAGCGCACGTCATCCTCGCGCGGAACCGACACGAGCATGCGGGCGGTGCTCTCGCTGAACAGGGCGGTCGCGGCATCCACCCCGTCTCGCTGCTGGATCTCGGTCAGCCAGACGCGCGCGCCGATGCCGAAGCGCATGACCGCCTCGGCCAGTGCCTGGCCCAGCCCGCCATCGGCGAGATCGTGAGCGGATGCCACGAGGCTCTGGTCACCGCCAGCCGCGATGAGCCCGGCGAGCCTGAGCTCCGCGTCGAAGTCCACCACGGGCGGAACCCCGCCGAGGTGACCATGGATCGTGCCGGCCCACGCCGACCCGTCCAGCTCTTCGCGCGTGACGCCGAGCAGGTAGATGTTATTGCCCTCGTCTTGCCAGCCCGACGGGATGCGCTTGGCCACGTCATCAATCACTCCGAGCACGGCGACCACCGGGGTCGGGTGGATCGGCACGTCGCCGGTCTGGTTGTAAAACGACACATTGCCGCCGGTCACGGGGATCTCGAGCGACATGCATCCGTCGGCGATGCCCTCGACGGCCTTGGAGAACTGCCACATCACCTCGGGGTTCTCCGGGGATCCGAAGTTGAGGCAGTCGCTCACCGCGACCGGGGTCGCGCCCGTGGCGGCGACATTGCGGAACGCCTCAGCGAGGGCGAGCTGCGCGCCGCGGTAGGGGTCGAGCTGGCAGTAGCGGCCGTTGGCATCCGTCGCGACGGCGAAACCGAGCCCCGACACCTCGTCGACGCGGACCATGCCGCCGTCATCGGGGAAACTCAGCGCCGTGTTGCCCATGACGTAGCGGTCGTACTGGTTCGTCACCCAGGTCTTGTCGGCGAGGTTCGGGCTGCCCAGAAGGGTGAGCAGCTGGGCCCGCAAGTCGCCGTCGCGCGGCAGCGTCGATGCGCTGTCGGCCTGCAGCGCGTCGATCCAGGTCGGGTAGGCCACGGGCCGGTCATACACGGGGCCATCCACCGCGACGGTGCGGGGCTCGACGTTGACGATCTCCTCGCCGTGCCAGTTGATGACCAGCCGCCCGGTGTCGGTGACTTCGCCGAGCACACTCGTTTCGACATCCCACTTCTTGACCACAGCAAGAAAGCCGTCGAGCTTCTCGGGCGTGACAATGGCCATCATGCGCTCCTGGCTCTCCGACATGAGGATCTCCTCGGCCGTGAGCGTCGGGTCACGCAGCAGCACCTTCTCGAGCTCGATGAACATGCCGCCGTCGCCATTGGACGCAAGCTCGCTCGTGGCACACGAGATGCCCGCCGCCCCGAGGTCCTGGATGCCCTCGACCAGCTTCTTCTCGAACAGCTCGAGGCAGCACTCGATGAGCACCTTCTCGGCGAACGGGTCGCCGACCTGTACCGCCGGGCGCTTGGTCGGGCCGCCAGCCGAGAAGCTATCGCTGGCCAGAATGGATGCCCCGCCGATGCCATCCCCGCCCGTGCGCGCTCCGAACAGCACGACCTTGTTCCCCACGCCGCGGGCATTGGCAAGGTGCAGGTCTTCGTGGCGCAGCACGCCCACGGCCAACGCATTGACCAGCGGATTGGCCTGGTACACCGAGTCGAAGTAAGTCTCCCCACCGATGTTGGGCAGGCCCAGGCAGTTGCCGTAGAACGAGATGCCCGACACGACGCCGTGCACGACGCGCGCGGTATCCGGGTGGTCGATGGCGCCGAAGCGCAGGGCATCCATGACCGCGACGGGCCTGGCTCCCATCGAGATAATGTCGCGCACGATGCCGCCGACGCCAGTGGCCGCACCCTGGAATGGCTCGATATAGCTGGGGTGGTTGTGGCTCTCGATCTTGAAGGTGACAGCCCAGCCTTCGCCGACATCCACGACGCCGGCGTTCTCACCCATGCCAACCATGAGGTTCTTGCGCATCTTCTCGGTCGTCTTCGACCCGAACTGGCGCAGGTAGTTCTTGCTGCTCTTGTAGGAGCAGTGCTCGCTCCACATCACCGAGTACATCGCGAGCTCACCGCTCGTGGGGCGCCGACCGAGGATCGTCTTGATGCGCTCGTACTCGTCGGGCTTGAGGCCAAGCGCCGCGTACGGCTGCTCCTTCTCGGGGGTCGCTGCTGCGTTGGCTACGGTGTCTGCAACATGCGCAGTGGCGGCGGAAGGAGTCGGCACGGGTCAATTCTACCGGCGGCGCGCGGAGGCTTTCACGGCGTCTGCTGCCCACCGATCCCCTGCGCCGGCGCGGCGGGCCGTTGCCGGGACGGGTGCTCGTCCGGGCAACGTATGGCACCACGCCATACGTTGCTGCGAAGCGATCCCATCCGCCCACAGCGGTACCGTGGGCGTGGCAGAAACGAAGGGTGCTAGTGCGCTGGATTGATGAATACATAGACGTCTCGCGCCGGCGTTGGTTGCGATCATCGATAGCACCTCGCTCAGTCCGTTCAGCCGGGTGGCGAGTGTTATCAACGCGCTCGCGTGCGGCCTCATGGTCGTTGGTGGTGTGACACTCAGTGAAAGCGGCCGTCTACCGCAGCACCTGCAGCCCGAGGTGCTCTTCGAAGGCATCAAAGTCGCGGTCGTTGTGCAGGAGAACGTGACCGCCTCGGATGCAGGCGGTGGCGATCAACGTGTCGATGGTGTTGCGCACGGTCACCCCCAAGCGTCGGAGGGATCTGAAGTTCGCTGCGGCTTGTGTTGCCGCCGCCAGGCCGCCGAGCTCGACGAGGTCGAGCACAACAAGCAATTCCTGGGCTCGGTTCGCCTCGCGCTCCGTGCGGAAGCCTTGGAGCACTTCGGTCAGACCCAGGTCGCTGATCGCCACGTCGTCATCGTCGAGAAGCCCATCAAGCACGCTGGTCTGGATGCTGGAGACGTTGTTGAAGTAGTCGATCCAGACGCTCGAATCGACAACGATCACGTGTCACGACGCATCGCGTCAAGATCGCCAACCCACCCAACGCCTCGCAGCTCGCGTATCTTCTGCTGGTTGTACAGCCTCGTGAGACGTCGAAGACCGAGCTCGACGGCTTCCTTCTTCGTGCGTGCTCCGGTCGCCGCCATTGCGTCTTTCATGAGTTGGTCATCGATTTCGATGTTAGTTCGCATGTGTATAGATCCTTTGATCAGTACACATTGTACGAGCCGCGAGCCGCCTGCGGGAAGGTAAACGGGTACCTGTGCACAACTGCACGCGAGCGGATGCGGTCGGAGCGAGCCCTAGGCGCGCGCCGCGAGCGCAGCCATCGCGCTCGCGAAGAAGCGCAGGCCGTCGGTGCCCGAGCGCATGGCATCCGGCATGTCCGGTCCGAAGCCGGGCTCGGTCGCGTGCTCGGGATGCGGCATGAGGCCGACGACGTTGCCGCGCTCGTTGGAGACTCCCGCGATGTCGTTCATCGAGCCGTTGGGGTTGACCTCCGCGTAGCGGAACACCACCTGGCCGTTGCCCTCGATGCGGTTGATGGTCTCGTCATCGGCGACGAAGCGGCCGTCGGCGTTCTTGAGCGGGATGACGATCTCGTCGCCCTGCCTGAACTCGTTCGTCCAGGCGGTGGTCGCGTTCTCGACGACCAGCTTCTGGTCGCGGCGGATGAA
This sequence comes from Microbacteriaceae bacterium, assembly GCA_043754275.1. Lineage (GTDB taxonomy): Bacteria > Actinomycetota > Actinomycetes > Actinomycetales > Microbacteriaceae > Rhodoglobus. The sequence continues at coordinate 42,148 of JAYUVE010000039.1, forward strand.
CTGCTGGTGGGCATTGCGCGTGTGCGCGCCCGGCAGCAGTCGTGCCTCGGCGAGCATCTGGAACCCGTTGCATATGCCCAGGACCGGGACGCCCTTGTTCGCAGCCTCGATGACCTCGGCCATGATCGGCGCGTGGCTCGCGATCGCGCCCGCACGCAGGTAGTCCCCGTAGCTGAAACCGCCGGGGAGCACTACAGCGTCCACGTCGAGCAGGTCGTGAGTGCCGTGCCAGAGCGCGACAGGCTCGGCGCCGGCGATGCGGATGGCGCGCGCGGCATCCCGGTCGTCGAGCGAGCCGGGGAAGGTGATGACGCCGATGCGCATTAGTGGGTCTCCCCAGCGACGGTGGCCGCGACCTCGCCGACAAAGACGACATCCTCGATGACGGTATTGGCGAGCATGTCTTCGGCGAGCTCGCGCACCTCGGCGAGGAGGGCGGCATCCACCGGTCCGTCGACTGTCAGTTCGAAGCGCTTGCCGATGCGGACGTCGCCGAACTTGTCTTTACCCAGCCGGGCCAGCGCGCCGACCACGGCCTTACCCTGCGGGTCGAGAATCTCGGCCTTGGGCATGACCTCGACGACGATTGTGGGCACCGAATGACTCCAGGGGTTGGCGCGGGTTGGACGGGTTAAGTCTACGGGAGGCGAATCCGATGGTCGGCGTGACGAGCTGTTGCCGCGATGATGCGCGCATTGGCCTCGTCGGGCCCGAGGGCCCAGGCGCGGGCATCCGCGGGGCTCTTGCCGAAGCGCACATGCCTGGCGATGAGGCGTTCGAGCCGGATGCCGTCATCAAGCTCCACGAAGAACGTCGCGTCGAACAGCGGCGCGGCCCCGGCCCAGTGCAGCAGGTAGTTGCCCTCGACCACCACCGTCGAAATCGACGGAAGGATGACGATCCGCTCAAGGACGGGCTCCTCGATTGTGCGGTCGAAGCCGGGCGCCGTGACCGTTTCTCCGTCGTTTTCGACGTTGGGCCGGGCGGCCGACGAGCGGATGGCCGCGAGCGTCGCCAAGAACCCATCCACGTCGAAGGTGTCGGGCGCACCCATCCGCTCGCGTCGACCCAGCCGGCGCAGTTCGGCCTGCGGCAGGTGGAAGCCGTCCATCGGCAGCAGGGCCGCACTCGGTAGCAGCGCAACGAGTTCCGAAGCGATCGTTGACTTGCCGGCGCCAGGTGGGCCGACGATGCCGACGATCACGCGCCCCGACGTTGGCAGGTTCTGGATGACGTCCGCCACCGATTCAACGGATTCGAGCACTGCCATGCACACAACGTAGGCGAAACTGGATCGGTGACCACCGTTGATAGCGCGCAGCAGGGCCGCATCGTCCGGGTGCTCGTCGCCGGGCAGGTGCTCGCCGGGCTCGGCCAGGGTGCCACGCTCGCGATCGGCTCGGTGATTGCGGCCGAGGTTGCCGGCGAGGCCTGGGCCGGTGCCGCCGCGACGGCGAGCACGCTGGGCGCCGCCGCGGCCGCGATCCCCCTCGCCCGGCTTGCTCTTCGCTCCGGTCGTCGGCCAGCTCTCGCGATCGGCGCCGTGATCGCCGCTGTCGGCTCGGTCCTGACGATCGTCGCGACCGGGCTCGCCGCCTTCCCGTTGCTGCTCGTCGCCTTCGTGCTGCTCGGCGTCGGATCGTCGGTCGGGCTGCAGGCGCGCTTTGCCGCGACCGACGTCGCATCGCCCGGCCGCCGTGGCCGTGACCTCTCGCTCGTCGTGTGGACGACCACCATCGGCGCAGTAGTCGGCCCCAACCTCTTCGGCCCGGGCGGTGCGATCCAGGATGCCCTCGGCCTCCCGCCTCACACCGGCTCCTTCGTCATCGCGGCGGTCGCCCAGCTGCTGGCAGCCGGGTTCTACCTGGTGGCGCTGCGCCCCGACCCCTTGATCCTCGCCCGTGGACTGCCTGTCGAACTCGCCCCCACTGCGGACGCCGGAATTGTGCGTGGGCGCACCGCGCTCGTCTTCGCGATCGGGGTCATCGCCCTCAGCCACGCGGTGATGGTCTCGATCATGTCGATGACCCCGGTCCACCTCACGATGCAGGGTGCCGATCTCACGCTTGTCGGCTTCACCATCAGCCTGCATATCGCAGGGATGTTCGCCCTGTCGCCGGTGTTCGGCTGGCTGAGTGACAGGGTCGGCAGGCTCGCCGTCATCCTGGGCGGGCAGGTGCTGCTCGCGCTCGCCGTGGTGCTCATCGGCACGCAGTCGCAGAGCTCCGCCGCGGTGACCGCCGCGCTCGTGCTGCTGGGCCTGGGGTGGAGTGCCTCCACGGTCGCCGGATCGGCACTCGTGTCTGATCTGGCCACGGGCAGCACGCGCGTGCGCATCCAGGGCCGTACCGACACGATCATGAGTCTCGCCGGCGCGATCGGCGGCGCGGGTGCGGGGCCGGTGCTCGCGGTTGTCGACTACTCAGGTCTTGCTTGGGCCGCGGGACTCCTCGTGCTCGTCGTGGTGATTGCGGCCGGCCTTATCGGGCGAAGGGTCGCAGCACCCCGGCTGTAGCCGCGTCATCCAGAGCGAACTTTGCCCAGTCGTGGTAGCCCGATTCGCTCGGATGGAACAGGTCGCTCGCGAAGAAGCCCTCGGTGTACTCGGGGGCCGGCGGCGACATATGCACGTTCGGCATCGACGCGACGGCAGCCCGTGCGCCAGCCTCGAGGTTCGTCGAGTGCAGGAACAGGTTCCACCGCAGCGGGTTGGGCAGCAACTCGAATTGCGAGAAGCCGGGCATCGACGAGAGGATCACGGTGACCTCAGGGTTCACCCTTTCGAGCGCCGCGATGATGGTCCGGATGTCGCGCACATATGCCCCGCGCGACCGCAACCCGAGCGCGTCGTTGGCTCCCACGCTGAGGAACACGAGGTCGGCGGATTCCGCGGTGGCGGCGCCCAGGTAGCGCTCGATGATGTCGCGCGAGGTGCCGCCGTTTTCGCCCACCGCGCGCCACTGCACGCCGCGGCCGAGGCGGGCGGAGAGCTCCCGCGCGAGGTTGCCGGGCAGCGCGAGCTCCTGGGTGGTGGCGCCGACTCCGGCGGCCGTCGAGTCACCGAGCACGAGGAGGTCGAGGGGGTCTGGGCCGGGGATCGAGCCTGACCAGGGCTGGGCGGCATCCGGAAGTCGCGGGGTGTCGCGCCGCAGCCGGCGACCCTGCGCGACAAGCACGGCTGCCGTGGGCAGCATGGCCAGGCGGCTTACCTTGTGCAGAGCGCTCACCTGCAGCAGTTTCATCCCGCCAGAGTATCGACCGCGGGTGACGCCGGGGGTATCGTCGACTCGTGCGTGTGATTGAGGAACGGTTTGTGGCCACCATGGCGGTGCTGTTCCTCGCGCTCGCGCTGACCCAGGTGGCGTCCCCGGCGATGCTCGTCGTCACGGTGCTGATGGTCGCGCTCACCGCGTCGCTAGTGGTTGGCGCGCGCGAGCTGGTCGGAGCCCGGGCACGCGCCCAGCGCCAGGCGACAGATGCCCAGCCCGCGCCCTCGCATCCCACCACCGCGGGCCGCCCCCGCACGCGAGCTCCTTCGATGGCGGTCGCCGCCGCGTAGCCCTTCCGGACGGGCGCGTGGCGAGAAGCCACCCACCCATCCCCCTCAGAAGGACTACTCATGGACCCCTTTACGTTCGCGCCCATCGCGGCCCTGCTCCACCTCGTCTATTCGCTCGTGAGCGGACTCGCCGCTCTCGTAACCCCCTTCGCCGATTCCGCCGCCGCGGCCGTCGCCATCGTGTTACTCACCGTCATCGTGCGCAGCCTGCTCATCCCGGTCGGCATCTCGCAGGTGAAGGCCGAGTGGTCTCGCCGCCGCATCGCGCCCAAGCTCAAGGCGCTGCAGCTGAAGTACAAGAAGAACCCGCAGGTGCTTCAGCAAAAGACGATGGCGCTCTACAAGGCCGAGAACGTCTCGCCCTTTGCGGGCTTCTTGCCGACCCTCCTGCAGGCGCCCGTGCTCTCGCTCGTCTACGCCCTGTTCTTGCACTCCTCAATCGGTGGTGCGTCGAACACGCTGTTGACCGCGCACCTCGGCCCGGTGACCCTCGGCGGTTCGGTGTTCACCGCGGGCTGGCCGGGCGTGCTGGTCTTCGTCGGCCTGTTCGCGGTCATGGCGGTTGTCGCGTGGTTCTCACGCCGCACGGCCCTGCAGCTGGCACTGGATGCCCCGACCCCCCTCACCCGCTCGCTGAGCTGGCTCTCGTTCCTGAGCGTCGTGTTCGCGGTCTTCGTGCCGCTGGCCGCAGCCATCTACCTCGCAACCACCACGGCCTGGACACTGGCCGAGCGCGCCATCATGCGCCGCAGGTACTGGGGCGATCGGGGGATCGCGGCCGTCGCCGCACCCGCTCGGTAAACTCGCGGGCATGGACACCACCGGCCTCGACGCCTTCATCGCCGACCACGAGTTCTCCGGCGTCGTGCTGATCAAGCACGGGTCGGCGACAGTGTTCGAGTCGGCTTCGGGCCTCGCGACCAGGCGGTGGGGCATCCCGAACACCATCGAGACGCGGTTCGACACCGCCTCGATCACGAAGCTGTTCACGAGCGTTGCGGTGCTGCAGCAGGTCAGCAAGGGAACCCTCGATCTCGAGACGTCGATCCACCACTACGTCGACCTCGAGGGCACGACGATCTCGCCGGAGGTGACGCTGCTGCACCTGCTCACCCACACCAGCGGCATCGCCGACGACGCAGACGAGGAGGCCGGCGAAAAGTACGAAGACCTCTTCGTCGACACCCCCAACTACTCGATCATGCAGACCCGGGACTTCCTGCCGCAGTTCGCCTACAAGCCCGCCCTCAACAAGCCGGGCGTCGAGTGCCGCTACTGCAACGTCGGCTACATCCTCGCCGGGCTCGCCCTCGAGAAGGCGACCGGCGTGCCCTACCGCCAGTACATCTTCGACGAGATCTTCACGAAGGCCGGCATGAACGACTCCGGCTTCTACGACCGCCGCGACGAGGCCCCGCGCGTCGCCGAGGGCTGGGACCGGGATGACGCATCGGGCACCTGGTTCTCGAACATCTACAGCTACCCGCCCATCGGGTCGCCCGACGGAGGTGCCCACGTGACGGCGCCCGACCTCATTCGGTTCCTGCAGGCAGTGCGCGGCGGAGAGCTGCTCGACGCCGAGTACACCGAGGAGTTCTTCGTGCCGCAGGTCGAGCACGATGAGGAGACGATGTATGGCCTGGGCCTCGAGTTCGACATGAACGAGGACGGCACGGTGCGCTCGTACTCGAAGGACGGGTTGAACGTCGGCGCCTCGGGGATCGTGCGGCACTACCTCGAGGACGAGCTGGATGTGGTGGTGCTCTCGAACAACATCGACGGGGCGTGGCCGGTGGTGCGGGAGATTGACGAGCGGTTGGGGGGTTAGAGGGTCATGTCGCCGCCCCTTTCTTTCCTGCTTGACCTCGACGGCGGCGACTACAACGACGTGATGGACGAGCTAACGCTCGCACTTCGAGCGGCCGGAGCTGAGGCGAGGGTTAAAGGGGGCATGCTTCTTGAGCCGGAGGGTGGTCGTCGACACGTCACCATGTCGGAGTATGAGCCGAACCGGGGTCGACGTTTGCAGTCCAGCTCGCATTCACGCGACACAGCGACAGCCGCGGCTCAGTTCGGCTCGATGCTTGACGACGCCCAACCGATCTACGTCTCACCGACCTTCTCGCGATCGATGCTGCTTCATAACAGACCCGAATGCATATCAATCTCCCAAGTTGATCAGAGTTTGCTTGGGAGCCTTCAAAGCATCGTCGAGAGCTTGGGAATGTTGATGGTCTCACTCGAATGGCTACCTACTAACGCCCTTGCCGGTCAGTACCTGTGGCGTTCGTTGATCCTGACCCGAGTCGTTGCATCCGGCTTGATTTTGGCGGACTTCGAGGAGTTCCCTCTCAATGAGATCTTTGACGAGGAAGGGCTGCGCTGGCGACGAAGCCGAGACCCTTGGCCGCCCGCCGACGGTTTCTTCTTTTCTTACGAGGACGATGTTTATCCCGAACAGCTTTTCGAGCAATTGGCGATACCCCCAGACCTAGTTCTCCCGAGCCCCGCAATGTCGCTCCGATCCCCGATCGAACGAGTGCTGGGACGGGTGGGATCCTCACCGGTTCATCGGATCAGCTCCCGAGATGATCCGATGCGCCCGGGGACATATGTAACCCCCTATCCGCACCTCCAATATCCAGACGTGGCCCGAGTTACGCAGAAGGTGCGAGATTACTGCCTTCGTCGAGGCCATCCCGAGCGAAAATGGGAAGGATTCGCCGCACACGGCTGGGACGGTACGCACCCAACCCATGCCATTAAGCTGGCGTCCCTCCTGTCAAGCGCTCTTCTCCTGCCCTTCGAGCCGCTCGATCCGCGAGTAACCGCCGACGGGGCCATTCAGTTTGGCGCGATGATCGCGGTGCCGAGCTTCCGTCATGGCTACGCTCCCGTGATGACGGCCTGGGTTGCGACACCAGGAGCGCCCATTCAACTGGCCAGTGCATTCGTGGTCTCATCCAACGACGTCGCTCTTGACCCCACGCTGGCCTTCACGCCCCATGAGGCAGTTGATTGGCATGAGATTGTTCGGGCCGCAATCGAATTCGGCGATGAAGCCGTATACGACGGAGTGACCGCCCAAGCTCGCGTCTTTGTTTCACGTCAAGGGCGAGGCAAAGAGCTGAGCCGCGCGTTAGTGGCCTCCGGCCAATCCCATGGTGACTTTCGTCGAGCACCGCTTGGTGGCCGCTGTGTTCTATCCCCGATCGGTGGCGGCCAAGGGTGGGTGCAGGCAGGCCGCACATCCGCTTACGCGCAAGTTGCGCTCGGGCTCCGGGGTGTCTTGTCGCTTCAAGCTCCATGGATTGATTGACCTGGAGCGCAACGTAACCGAGTTCAATCGATTGGGGCAGGCGAGAATTGTGCCGCTCAGAAAGGCCACGGTCTCATCGGAAACATGTATGTCCATTGAGTTAACGGTGATGACCTAAGCCTGGCGCGAGCCCGAGATTGAGAATGCACGATTCACGGTCAGTATCAAGGTTCGCTGATCGTCGCGAGCGCTGCTCGACATACTAAGCAAACTAAGCTAAACTAGCTCGATGGACAGCGATCTCGGCCCATACCTACGAGCGACGAGAAAGGCTGTCGGCCACACACTTCGAAAGGTGGAGTCCGAGTCAGGCGGAATCGTCAAGAACAGCTATCTCAGCCAGATCGAGAGCGGCATGATCAAGACACCGTCAACCAGGATCCTCTTCGAACTCGCACGTATCTATGGCATCGACTACTCCGACTTGCTAGGACGTGCGGGCCTCCCGACCGCGACCGCCAACATTTCACAGCCGCCGATGTCACAGATCGCCGGTATTCCGTCCTCCGCACTTGAAGGCCTCAGCGAGCACGAGACCAGACAGGTCGTCGACTTCTTGGCCTTCCTTAGATCCCAAAGAACCCGATAGCCTCACTGAACGGGTAACCCAGCTCGAAGCCTTCGGGCGGCGGGCCTTTGCGCATCGCCTGACGAAAAGAGCTCTCATGCCTTCCGAACCCATCGAGCAGCCAGGGACTCGAACGGAGTCGACACTCGCAAGTCTGCTAAACATCAATGAAACGAGTCAGCCAGTTATCGAGTGGCACGAGCGAATGCGCGATATCGAGCAATCCGAACGATCCGCAGAGAACGACGCGGCGAGTATTCGCATTCACTGAGCCAATAGCGCTACCCAGGACCATTTGCGCTTCTTCATTCAAATCCGACGGATCAGGACCCGCACGCGATGCCACTCAGGTTTGATGAATGGGCTCCGGACGATGAGCCCGGTTCGGTAGTCGATGTCACGGACCCAGCTGGCTGGGATCTCATACGGCGTTACGCCGACCCCTCGTCGCCTCCCCTGGACAGGGTGATCGAGATCGCGCAAGCGCACGGAGTTCAATCGGTAATCATCGAAAATCGCTACATCGACGACGATTGGCGAAGCGAGCACTCGAACTTCTACGGCACCACATTCCGCCGCTATCCTTCCGTTTGCCATCGACTGCACTTTTTTGCTGCCGCTGTATCACCCGATTTTCACGATCTTGAGACCCTTCAGCCGGCGTATCGGGGCTATTCCGTCATGCGACCGCTTCCAGGGATGCCTGTGGGCCGGACAATGATCCAGGCGCCTCCTGAACTGGCGGGTGCCACCATTACGGATACCAGCGAGACCGTGAACGTCTTCGGGTTTGACTTTCAGATCACGGCAATGCCGTTCATCAGCCAGGACGCTCAATATCTGCGATGTGCACACGCATCAATCTGGATGGTTCTTCGGCACGCCACTCTGAAATACGGGCTCCCGAAGCGGTTGCCGGGAGAGGTCCGCGAGGCCGCGGCGGGCGGAAATGTTGTTGGTCGCCAGTTGCCCTCCGACGGCCTGTCGCCGTCGCAAATGCTCAACGCACTGGACCGCCTGGGCCTGCCGACTGGAAAGCTCCTTCCGATAGCTGATCCTGGGCCAGGGACGGTCCCACCTCCTGGGAGCCGGACTCTCTACGGAGTGCTGTGCAGATACGTCAATTCCCAACTGCCGCCAATCGCGATCTCTGATTCGCATGCGTGGGTCGTAGTGGCCTGGGCGTGGCGAGCAAGTAAGGGGCATAAGCGCATCACGCTCTGGCGGCACGACGACGCACGCGGTCCTTACATTGAGATCGAAGACCCGTGGAATGAGCCACATCCGAATCACACACCCTGGCGGATGATTCTCACGCCAATCCTTCCGCGCATGAACATTGACGCCGAGCGCGCCGAAGCAACAGGTGCTGCTTGGCTAAAGGTTGCAATCCCGCAGTGGTCCCAGGACGCCAAAGGCAAGCCGGGTCGAGCGGCCGAAGCCCTCGCCAATGGGGAGCTGACCTTCTCGACTTACGCTGTGCCGTCGAACGAATTTAAGCGGCGGCTCAACCTTCGCGGGCTCGAGAACTCTCTGGTGCAGCTTTATCGCACCACCCACATGCCGCGGTACATCTGGGTAATTGAAGCGATTGATCGCGTTGCTCGTAAGAAGAACCAGCCTGCGGTTTTGGGGGAGATAATCCTGGACTCGACCGCTGCCTCGCCGGACAACATTGTCCTGGCGAGTATCCTCTGCGCCCACGTAGAGGGCACTGCTATCAGCCAAGCGCTCGATCACGCAACAACGCGGCAGGTGGGCCTAACTGTGACTGATGCCTATCTGAGCGACCGCGACGCCCGATAGCGAATCGTCGCAGCAAGTCGACCCAGGCTGCCGAGAAGCCCCGGTCGCCGGGCGTGAGCACGGAGTTCGCGAGTTCTTTCGGCGGCGACGTGACGATGCCCAATTGGAAACCCGCTCGCGTCGGCCCCACCAATAATTGAGGTGTATGGGCAACCCGGAGCGCAATCCCGAGGGTCAAGGTCTGTGGATCCTGTGGTGAAATGCGTAAGTTGGGCCCCAACATCTGAGACTCCAGCGGGAGCCACGATCATTCGAAGGGCGGCGAGCACCTGGTCAGAGGCGGCAGCAGCTGAGAACGCGAACACGTTCTCATTTCGCTTCAGAGGGTGGCTGCTCGGCAAATTCTTGAGATAGCTCGAGTCGTCGAGGAGCCCGTCCCGGTCTGCCTGCACGAGCGACGGGTCGTACTGCCCTAGACATTCGAGGCACCGACGCCCCGGCGCGCCGACGTGAGCACGCCACTCGGCTCCCCGCATGCCACCTCGGCCCCCTGCATCCACCATTACGCCACCGTCGACCACGGGAATGAGGTGCGCATAGGCGAGTGCATTCAGAGCCTGACGGCCAGCAGGTCGATCTACACAGGAGAAGATGATGTCGCAGTCCTTGAGCAATGCAAGCCCGTCAGGCTCCACCGCGCTGCTGTCTGACCATCGCGACACAAACCCCGGTCGAGTGGCGTGACGGCGCGCGGCGGATGCAGCAAGTTCAGCCTTCAGACGGCCACGGTCGGAATCGTCTCGCGTCGCGTTGAGGATGCGATCGAGATTGTGATCCTCGATCGCATCGAAGTCGAGGATCACGATGTCTCCGAAGCCCGTACGGGCCAGCGACTCGACTACATGCGATCCAACACTTCCGGCGCCGGCCACTCCGATTCGCAGCGAACCGATGATGTGTTGCATCTCCGCGCCCCACGAATCGATCGTCCTGCGCTGATACCGGATTGAGAGCCGTGACTCACCCCCCGGCAACGAGAGCAGCAGTTGCTCACCTACGACACGGACGCTGTCGGCCCACTGTGGCACCCAGACCCGCGCCTGCCGCCGCCGCCACACCCGAGCGCTGTAGCTCGAATCACGGCCCGCGAAGGTCATGCCGAGCAGAGGCAGTCCGGTCAATGCCATCGCCTGCGCAGCATGTGCCGCTTCCGCGTGATGATCGTCAGAACTCAGCGCCTGCCATCGACTCCCGCCTGGGTGTGAATGGATAAGGCCGACTCCCGCGTTGGCTTCTTGCGCCAGTTGGCACGCGCGCAGGAAGTAGCTGGCGTCGAACGAGACGTTTCCATGAACGAAGCGCTCGCCGTCCCTCGGCTCGATCATCTCAAATACAACCGCCGTATCGCGGGACTTTCCCGACGAGCGACGCCACAGAACGAATGCGAGGTCCTCCTGGCCGTCGTCGCGCTTCAGGTGTGAACTCAGGCGATGGTGCAGCGAGCTCGTTAGTGCGACGCTCTGGCTACTCATTGGGGATCTGAGCGAACACGCTTCGCACGTGACGGATCCATGCTCTGACTGATCGGTCCGTTGCCCAGTCCGGGACGGGGCGACTCCAGTACACCCAGGCAGCGCCGCGGGAGGAGGCGTGCACCGCGCCCGCTGGATGAGTTGTGGCTGGTGAGACGTGAGGACCGGGAGGAGGCGTCACCGGGAAGTCCTCGGGGATTTCAACAGCAATGCGCCGAGTCTCGCCAGCAAACCTGCCCGCAGGCACCTCGAGATCAAACAGAACCCAGTTTCCCTCGGACTCCAGTCCGGGAAGACCGAGGGCTGCCGCCTGATCCGCAAACTCAACGACGCCGGTCATGACGTGGTCGTCGGTCCGGTAGAGACGCTGACGAAGACGTCCCCGTCATGCACGCGGATCTCGTCGTCACCCTTCCCTTTGTATTCGATCTGGTGACGGCCCTGCTTTTCGACGAGGTAGTGAGTGGCCGGATCGAGACCTCCAACCGTCAGAATCTCGTTCGGTGTCATGTGGTCATCCGGAAGCCGCAGGGGCTCGTTGTCGAATGACACCGTCACGGGCTTCTTCTTATTCTCGAGCTTGTCGTTCATGGTGATCCTTTCGTTGATCATGCTTAGGATACTAAGCGTTGCACAGCAACCTGTCAACGAGGACGTTTCGACGCCCCGCGTTTCGCAAGAGAGGCACGTCGTCACCTTCCGCGCCCTCGCGAGCCGCACTGCTTTCCGAAAGATCAGATCAACGTCTTGACGACCCACTTGTTTTTTGCAAGTATCAGCTTGCAACAAAACAAGTGACCCACGAGAGGACCCTCGAAATGCCACAGATGTTCGTAAACCTGCCCGTCACCGACCTCGACCGCGCGAAGGCGTTCTACGAGGCGATCGGCTTCTCGATCAACCCGGCGTTCACCGACCACAACGCGGCCTGCGTCGTAGTTGAGGACGGCCACAGCTACTTCATGATCCTCACTCGCGAGTTCTTCCAGACCTTCACGGAACTTCCGATCGGCGACCCGGCGAAGAACCCGTCGGTATCCACCGCGATCTTCCTCGACAGCAAGGAGGCCGTCGACAAGACCGTCGCCGACGGTGTCGCCGCGGGAGGCGCCCCGGTCGGCGAGCCGACCGACTACGGCTTCATGTACCAGCGCGGACTCACCGACCCCGACGGCAACCTCCTCGACTTCGGATGGATGGACCCGGTCGCGGCGGCGGAAGGTCCAGCAGCCTACGCAGCCCAGCAGGGCTAGCCGTGGCTGCCCGCGATTACGGGCAGTTCGGCGGCATCACACGGGCCCTCGAGCTGGTCGGTGAGCGGTGGGCGTTGCTCATCGTCCGCGACCTGCTCGTCGGGCCGCGCCGTTATGGGGAGCTCGCCGCGGGGCTGCCGCGCATCCCGACCAACATCCTGGCGACTCGGCTGAAAGAGCTGCAGGCGGCGGGAGTCATCCGCCGGGTGCCCCACCTGCGCGTCATCGTCTACGAGCTCACCAAGTACGGTCGCGAGCTCGAGCCGGTCGTGCTCGCGCTCGGCGCCTGGGGCTTCAAGGCCCTCGACGAACCGCGCGACGAGCAAGTCATCACTCCCGATTCAATGACGATGGATCTGCGCACCGCCTTCCGCGCGAACGTCGCGGCGGAGCTGCCCGCGACCTCCTACTCCGCGCGGGTGGCGTCGGCCGAGTTGCTCGTCCGGGTTGACGGCTCCTCGCTGGATGTCGTGCGCGGCGATGGGCCCGCGGACCTCGCCTTTGCGGCGAGCCCGGGCATCCACCGCCTAATTTCGGGAGAGCTCGCCCCGGCCGAGGCAATCGCGACCGGAGTTGTCGAAGTGCTGCGCGGCAGCCGAGACCTGCTCGGGCGCTTCGCGGCGACGTTCCACCTCGCCGCCTAACCGGCGAGCGCCTCCTTCAACGACGCGGTCATATGCTCCACGGTCGCATCCCGCTGGTTGACAAAGACGACGATCACTGTTTGAGACTCGGGGAACACCGCGAGCAGCGACTGGTATCCGTCTTTGCTGCCCGTGTGTCCATGGGCACCCTGAGGGCCTCCTACCAGTTCGTCCAAGCCCGCTCCGTGGCCGGCCGTGTCCGCGGTCTCCATCATGGCGTGCAACGACTCGAGCGAGACCACCTGTCCCGCGAACAACTGCCAGGCCCAGTCCGCGACGTCGGTGACGGTTCCCGCCATTCCGGCGGCGCCGGAGGAGAACGTGGCGTCGGAGATGCTCGGTAGGGCGTCTCCCACGCCGAACGTTGCGACCTTGGCGACCGTTCCCATCACCGGGAGAGCCCAGGGCTGCGGCAACGGTGCGTCGGGCGTCTGAACCCGAAGGGTGCTCGGCGCACCGGCGGGGTCGAGGACGAGCGTTCTCATGGCGTCGGCCAGGGATGCGCCGGTCACATTTTCGGCAGCGAACCCGAGCAGTTTGTAGGTCGGGTTCGAATAGATGTACTCGCCACCCGGCGCAGTGGTCGGGGCCGGGAACTCCCCCGCGATTTCGGTGTCCGTCCACCCATGGGATAGATCGGCGGCGACTTTTGCGAAGCTCGGATCAGCGGTGTCCGGGATCCCCGATTTCATCTGGAGGGCTTGGCGAACCGTTGCGCCGTTGGTGTCTACATCGACGTCACCGAGGTAGGTCGACAGCGGTTTGTTGAGGTCGATCTTGCCCTGGTCGACCAGATGCATGATCAAGGCGGCCGTGAACACCTTGGTAATGCTCGCAATCGAGAACTCGTCGTTCACTGCAGCGAGCTTGCCGTCCGGGCCGTCGACCCCTGCCGCACCGGACCAGCTGCCATCGGCGGTGACCACCGCCGCCATGACGTCGGGAGTGCCTTGGGAAACGATCTCGTCGAGCACGGCCTGCAGCCTTACTCCGACCGTCGCATCGAGACCTCCGGTAGGCAGTGTGCCGAACGCCACAGTACTGGGAACACTGGCCGGAAACTCCGTGATTTCCGGAGCACCAGCGCAGCCGGTGACCATCAGGCCGAGAACGACGATCGCGGCCAGTTCCTGTGTGCGCGCCATCTCAGTTCTCCCATCCCGGAGTGCCCGGTGCAGCCGAGATGTCGCTGCGCACGTAAACAAGGGCGACGTACGGTGCCTCCGAGTCATCGTAGCCCGATCGGACGTACGACGCGGAGACGGAGGTGCCAAGAGGGCTGATGAAGCTGACCAGGTCGCTCGAGGTGCCGGTCTCATACCAACCGGCCAACTTAAATGCACTCAGGATCGTGAGCAGAAGGCCCGGGTTCGACTCCAACCAAATCAGCGTGACGTCGCCGTGCCGCCCATCTCGGATGCAGTCGGGCTGGGGCAGGGCGACACCCTCGAGGTCAGTCGATACGCGCGAGTACCAATATGCGGCGCGGCGAACGTCCATGAGTGCGGCCGCGCACGCGGCGTCCGACTGACCTGCAATTGCGGAGGCCGCGGACTGCGGTGTGGATGACGCGCCCACAGGGTCGGCGGCGCACGCCGTCACCGACAAGAGAGCGATGAGCGTCGCCAACACGCCGGCCTTTCGTTGCCATGAGTACATGGGATCTCCAATTCGTTGAGGTGGATGTGGTGATCGAAGAGTCCCGCGTGCCGATATCCGTTCGAGCGTCGCCAATACCCGTTCGATATTCGTCCGCTTGCGCGGTAGTTGAGCAAGGATCACACTGCACGCATGCGAATATCGGTGCTCGGCCCCCTCACCGTTGACGTCGGCCACATCCGGCCGCGCGATCGAGTGATCCTCGCCGCTCTCGCAGCGCGGCGGGGAGCGATCGTCTCGGCGGACGAATTGGCCGAGGCCTGCTGGGGCGACGAACCGCCGGGCACATGGTGGCAACAGGTGAAGACCACGGTTGCCCGTGTCCGTTCGGTGCTTGGCCAGGACTCGATTCGCACCGAAGGGCAGGGATACGCCTTCGGGCTCGATGTCGGTGTGCTCGACTCGGAACAGTTCGAGCGGATGGTCGCGGCCGGGCGCGAGCATGCGATCCGCGGCGACCACGACCGGGCCGCCGACGCACTTCGCCGCTCGCTCACACTGTGGCGCGGCACCGCGTTCCCCGAAGTCGCAGAGTGGACGCCCGCTCGCATCGAGGCGAGTCGACTCGCCGAAATCAAAACGAGTGCGGAGGAGGAGCTGCTCGAGGCGCGGCTCGAGCTCGGCGAGAGCGCATCCGTCATCGCCGAAGCCCAGCGACTGGTTCGAGAGGAGCCGTTGCGGGAGTCGCGGTGGGCGATCCTCGCGCTCGCTAACTATCGCGGCCAGCGCCAGGGCGAGGCGCTGTCTGTGCTCCGTGAGGCACGTGCGAGGCTCGCCGACGCTCTCGGCATCGAGCCCGGCGAGCGTCTGACGCAACTCGAATCGGCCGTCCTTCGGCAGGATCCATCGATCATCAGGACCACCGACGCCGCACCCGGGAGCGACCAGTGCCCCTATCTCGGCCTCCGCACCTTCGACGCAGAGTCGGCCGACCGGTTCTTCGGCCGAGAAGACGAGATCGCGACCCTGTTATCGCGCGCGCGTGGCGGTGAGGTGCTGGCCGTCGTGGGGCCATCTGGTTCGGGCAAGTCGTCTCTTCTTCTTGCGGGTGTTGTGCCCGCGTTGCGCGACATCGGGTCGTCGACCGAGCAACTGGTTCTTCAGCCCGGGGTCGCGGCTCTGGCTGAGCGCCTGGCGTCCAGCAGGCCCGTGGTGGATGTGGTGGTGGTCGACCAGTTCGAGGACCTGTTCCAGCTCGAAGACTCCGAACGTGACCGTCTCGTCGCTCAACTCGCGAACATGCTCTCCGACGGGACGACGCTCGCCCTGTCGCTTCGCTCGGATTACCTCGACCGGGCGACGGGATTGGACGGGATCGGCGCTGCGATCGGCGCGGGAGTATTCGCGCTCGGGCCGTTGGCGCCGGCGGGAATCCGGGAGACGATCGAGCGTCCGGCCCGACTGGCCGGGCTTCGCCTTGAGCCTGGTCTGGTGGAGGTCGTGCTGCAGGAGGCGGGCGAGCGGCTCGCCGCGCTGCCCCACCTCTCCCATGCGCTCGTGGAGACATGGGCACGCCGTGAAGGTACGACGTTGACAGTCGAGGGATACACCGATGCTGGCGGCATCGCAGGGGCGATCGCCATTTCGGCAGAAGAGAGATTCCGCCAGCTCGATGGCGCCGAGCAGGAGTCGTGCCACTCCCTCATGCTGCGGCTGGTGGAGCGTGATGAGGCCGGTGGCATCGTACGTCGGCGCGTGTTGCTTGCGCCAATTCTTGGTGACCCGCGTCGCCGTCGCGTGATCGAGCAACTCGTCGGCGCCCGGTTGCTCGCGATCGACGGCGAGTGGCTGACGATCGCACATGAAGCTGTCGCGCGGGCGTGGCCCCGCCTCGACGGCTGGCTAGCAGATGACGCCGAGTCTGCCGCGCTGCTGCGTCGCCTCGAGTCGGGTGCCGCGGCATGGGCTGCGTCAGACCGCGCGAGTGAGGACCTGCCACGGGGAACCCGGCTCGCGGGACTGCTGGAGTGGCGCGACGCCTCCGACCCCGACCTGACGGACATCGAGCGCGAATATCTGCGGACCGCGGATGCCGCACAACGCGACGAGCTGGCCGAAGTGACGGCGCGCGCCGCCCGTCAGCGACGACAGAACCGCTGGCTGCGCATCGCGTTCGGAGGCGCCAGCGGGCTGCTTGTGATCGCCCTCGGCGCCGGTTCGATCGCGATTGCCAGCCAGCGCGAAGCCGTCGTGGCCAGCGAAGACGCCCGCATCGAGGCACTCGCAGCGACCGCTCACGCGCTGGCTGACTCCGATCTCGACGCGGCCCTGCTCATTGCCGTCGAGTTGCACCGCCGGTATCCCGACGACGTGCGCGCGAAATCCGCCCTGCTCGGTCTGCTCGAAGCGCCCGGCCTTCCCGAGTCGAAGATCATGTACCCGGCTGACCAGCGAATATTCTCGGGTATCGTTCCGGGAACGAACAAGGTGCTTGTGGCGTCTGACGTCGTGGCGGCATCCGACGACGGGCTCGGCACGCGGCTGACTCTGTGGAACATGTCCGACTCCACGAAGATCGAAGAACTACCCATCGCGTTGCCGGATTTCGCGGCACCGTATCCGGGCGGTATCCACGTTCAAGAGTCGGGCACGCTCGCAGTCGTCGAGTATCCGGTCGTGATCGCGACCGACCGAGCGCAGTTCACGAGCGTGCTCGTCACCGTGAACCTGACGACCGGCGAACTCGTCGCCGGGCCTGTCGAGGTGCCATACGGCCTGGGTCCCGACGGGGTGTTCATCGACGACGGACAGACCCTGGTGCTGCGGCCGTGGGAGTCAGCGGCGCCGGTGTGGATCGACGTCAACACTCTCGAATACCACCGCGAGGGGGTGAGCAAGGTCACGGGACAGTTGTACCCATGGTCGGCGACGACCCTGCTGGGCGACGGCACAGTCGCCGTGGGAGAGCCTGGATGGTTGCACATCTACGACTCCGTGACGCGCAAACCAGTTCGGTCTGTTCCGGTCTCCGGCGACCTCGATACCCGTCAACTGCAGCCGGTGAACGACAGCATGTTGCTCGCGTCCGGCACGGATGGGGTGGCCCTGATCGATACGAGAGACGGCTCCGCGCGCTGGCAGTTTGACCACCGAGCGGGATGCTGGCAGTTCGAGGTGCTGCTGGAGCGCGGCACCTTCGTCTGCATTGGCGGGGACCACGTCGAGCGTCTGCTCGCTGATGGCGCGCTCACGGGACGGAGCTTTCCCGCGCAGGCGGAATGGATCTACCAGTCAGACCGCCTCGCAGACGGATCGATGGTGGTCACAAACTTGCGGGACACCCCCTTCCTGCAGCGCTTCGCGATCGACGGCACCGGCCCGATCTCGACGCTGATTGCGGCAGGGCAGATGACTGCGGGCGGATTCGCCGACGACCGCACCATCGTCACCACCCCGCGCACCGTCGACCCGTGGAACGACTACGACCCCCAGGCGCTGTGGGACATCGTGGACGACAGGGCGGTTGGCGCGCCGTCCGACGCGATCGAGGTGCTCGGTCAGGGGGTCGTCGCACGATGGGACGACGCCACAGCGAAGCAGACGCTCGAGACAGTCGACGGCTCGCGAACATGGACCCTTTCTGGCGGACCACTGAATGCAGACCCGAACGTCCGTACCATGCTGGGTAGCCGGCACGGCCTAGCGTTTGCGATCGCCGACGACTGGATCGTGGCATTCGACCCCACCACGGGCAAGGCGGTCGGCGAGCCCATGGACTTCACCGGTCAAAATCTCGACTCCACCTGGGTGATGGCGCATGGCACGACCGGATCCAATCTGGCGGTGGTGTCGTGGTGGCGGTGGGACGTCGTCGACCAGATCACCGCGACCTACGACATCCGGACCGGCAAGGAATTGAACCGCGGCTTGCGCGGTGACACGGGCTCGATCATGCTGCCCGATGGCGACATCGTCAGCACGAGCTCGTCGGAGCTGCGACGCAGCGGCAGCGACCTGACGCCGCTGCTCTCGCTACCGAAGCCGGTCTCGGGGGCGAACGTCTTCGAGACCAGCGGAGATGGCAACACGCTGCTGATCAGCGGCGGCACCGAGCCGACCGTGCTCTACGACATGAAGACCAATTCGAAAATCGGCATCGACATCCCGGTCGACTCGCCCTATTACTACTCGGGTCATCTCTCGGAAGACGGCAACACACTCGTCACAAACGCCACCGACGGGGTGCTCGTGTGGAACCTCGACACCGACAACGCCGCCGCCACCGCTTGCCGCCTCACTGGGCGCTCGTTCACCCAAACGGAGTGGACACGCTACTTCGGTGACGACCCGTGGTTTGACACATGTGGCGTCCGCACGCCTCGCTGATCGGCGGGCGGCTGCGCCTGGGCGGCTAGCGCCCCTAGTGCTCGCTCTTGATGGTGAAGTACGAGCCGCGGATCGTGCCGGCGAGCTTCGACTTCTGGCGCGCGAACTTGAACTTTGAGGCGAGCTCTTCGGGGATCTCCATCCCGTCGGAGAGCTTGAAACCCACCGCCCGCTTCCCGGCGTCGGCGAGTTCATACAGCACGTTGATCGAGAGCCCGCTCTCGTAGAAGACGTAGGCCCAGCGCGTGCCCTCGACCTCGAACTCGGTCGCCTCGAGCGGCTTCGAGGCGATCACGATGTCGCGCTCGCTCTTCAGAATGCCGTGCACCCAATCGATGATGGATGCCGCATCCTCCGCCTTCTCGACGGTGAAGACGTGGTCGTACTTGTTCTTGAAGTAGCGAGCCTCATTGGCCCGCAGGCCAGCGAGTGCCGCAACGACGGGCGAGGACTCCAGCCCGACGGGGGATACCTCGACGAAGTCAACAACGTAGGACATGCCCACGAGATTAGCGCGGCGCCTCACAGAGCGGCTTCTCCGATCCTGCTCGCTAAGCCCTCTCTTGGTTGCTTAAACGTTTCAATTGGTGCTTGAATCGGTCCAAATCGACAAAGGAGTCGCCCATGAAACAAGCCACAAAACCCGAACGTCGCAGCTCCGCACGGATGCTCTTCGGGCTCATTTCCGCCCTCGTACTGCTGGCCCTGGCGCTTCCGGCGCCCGCGCAGGCGCTCACCGGCGTGACCGTGAGGGCGCATGACCCCTCGCTGATCAAGGTCGGCAGCTGTACGTACGCCTTCTCCACTGGATTCGAAAACGATCCCGCCAACCCCCTCGGCGCGCCGCTGTCCTACAAAAGCTGCGGGAACGACGGGAGCTCTAACTGGCAGCTTCTAGGCCCGGTCTGGTCGACGAGCCCGACCTGGCCGCTTGCTCAGTTCGGGGCCTATCCCCGCAACTATTGGGCACCGGACATCAGCGTTCGCAACGGGGTGTACTACCTGTACTACGTCGCGGCGATCCAGGTAGGAAAGGTCGGGACCGGCCTGCTCACGTCGACCAACATCGAGGGCCCCTGGACCGACCAGGGCATGGTGACTCGCGACCTGGACCCCATCGACCCCGAGATCGTGACCAATACTTCGGGAACGCGCTTCCTCCTTGAGGGCGGATTCCAGGGCACCAATCTCTACTCGATCGACCAGTCGACCGGAAAGATAACCGGGTCGCCGACCAAGATCGCCACCGGCATCGAGAACCCGAGCATCGTCTACAACGGCGGTTTCTACTACCTCACCGGATCCAAGGGTCTCTGCTGTGCCGCCAACAACAGCACCTACCAAACCGTGATCGGCCGTTCAACGAGTCTCAGCGGGCCGTACGTCGACCTCGGCGGTGTGAACATGAACAACGGCGGTGGCACCACCTGGCTCACGGGAACCTGGCCACGAATCGCCGCGGGCGGTGGCGAGTTCTACTGGGACGGCACTACCCTTCGGCACGCCTACCACTACTACGAGGCGAACGCCGCGCAGACGGAACGACTTGCCATCCGCAACGTGGGCTTCCTGAACGGATGGCCGATCGCCGAGTCACCGCTCGGAGAGTCGTCAGTGACCATCAAGAACGCCAACTCGAACATGTGCGCGGACCTGTGGGGAGCAAGCAACGCCAACCAGGCACCCATCAACCAGGGGAGTTGTTCAGGCGTGACGAACCAGAAGTGGACAGCCACGCTCACCGGGGGCTCGTATGAATTCAAGTCTGCGAGTTCGGGGCAGTGCATGGAGATCTATGGAGCATCCACTGTCGCCGGGACCCATGTGACACAGTGGCCATGCAACTCGAGCTCTGCCCAAAAGTGGCAGCGGGTTCCTTTGTTCGGCGGGTTCTCCGAGTTCAAGAATGTCGCAAGTGGGCAGTGCCTCGAGGTCTATGGCAACGCCAATGATAACGGCCACTACATGAACCAATGGCCCTGCAACGGCGGTGCGAACCAGCAGTGGATCGTTGACTAGCTAGATGTGGAGGTAGCGGTCCGCCCCGGCAGGACCATCCCCGGTGGCACCACCGACACCCAGTACTCCATCGGCGTGAATACGCACGAATCCGCCACGATCTCGCCCAACGGCTGGTGGATCACGGTGAAGGATGCCGTCGAGGAGTTCTTCCTGCTCAACCCGCGTCTGGCCCTCATCACCCACTAGGCGTCACAACCCAGAAGCCCCGGCCGCAGAAAGCGGTCGGGGCTTCTCTGCCGTTGGGAGATTCAGCCGAACAGCCCCTTCTTGCGCGTCCAGCCGTTCTTCTCGAGGAATGCGAACAGCGGCGTCTTGATCTTGGTGGTGTCGAACGACCAGGCGAGCACGGGCGAGATGCCCTCGTCGGTCTTGTTGACGCCACCAAACTCGAAACTGAACTCCTTCTTGGTCTCCTTGCCGGAAAATCCGCTCGAGCCGAAGCTGAATCCGCCAGTGCCAGCGGAGAAGCCGCTGGAGCTGTCGCGGTCCTTGTACTTGTAGGTGCTCTTCTTCTCGTCGAACTCGACGGTGACCGAGTACTTCTTGTCGATCGTGGTGAACTCGGTCGGGTAGAGCGACTCGGCGCGCACGATGTCCCACGCGCCAACGATCGTGTTGCCCTTGACCGTATAGGTGAAGGGCTGGGCGGGGTCGTTGAGGGTCGCGACCTGCGCGAGCAATTCCGGAAGCGGTGTAGTCATGCCGTCAGACTAGCGGTGCGCTCACCTTGATCAGGCTTCCCCACGGGTCGTCGAAGCTGACCGACCTGCCGTCATCCCGGGTCTGGATGCCGTGGTGCTTCGCCCGCTCAACGAGCGCCCCGATGTCGTCGGCCCCCGGCACCGCAATGTCGATCCGGCCGAGCCCGAGTGCGGGCAACCGCGGGCCGGCACCACGCGAGTTCCACACGTTCATGGCCATGTGGTGGTGGTACCCGCCTGCGCTCACGAAGAGGGCAGATCCCGGCATTTCCACGGTCGTCTCGAAGCCGAGAGTGTTGACGTAGAACTGGCGCGCGCTTTCGATGTCACCGACCTGCAGGTGCACATGGCCCACTTTCGCGCCGCCGATGAGCGGGGCATCCACCGCCTGCTCGGTGAGATTCTCCCGCAGAAACGCATTCGGGTCGAGGTAGAGGGTGCCCATCTCGAGGGAGCCGTGCACCCAGCTCCAGGCGCTGCGGTCGCGGTCCCAATAGAGCTCGACGCCGTTGCCCTCCGGGTCGTTGAAGTAGAAGGCCTTGCTCACGAGGTGGTCTGAGCTGCCGGTGAACGTGCCGGGGTACTTCTGCGCGACCGAGTAGACGGCGGCCGCGAGTGCCTCTTCGGTGTCGAACAGGATGGCCGTGTGGAACAGGCCTGCGGCTGAAGGGCTCGCGTGCCCCAGCTCCGGCGCGTGCTCGAGCACGATGACCCGCTGCGTGCCGCGGCCGAGCGTAACCGTGTCGGCGCTCTGGTCGAGCACCTGGAGTGCCACGGCATCCCGGTAGTACGCCGTCATCGCATCGAGGTTGCCGACCCGCAGGGTGACGGGCCCCATCGCGGTGTCTGCGGCAAGGAGATCGCTCATGCCTCAGTCAACGCTCTCGGGCGCGGCGCAATTCCACAAGGGTTCAGAGCTTCTTCTCGTAGCAGAGCGAAAACTCGCTGTCGACGTAGTAGCCAAATTTGGGGATTGGCGTGTAACCCTCCCGCTCGTAGAAGCGGATCGCATCCGGCTGGCGGTTGCCCGTCTCGAGAACGAGGCGCGACCAGTGCTCCCCGCGGGCGAACTCCTCGAGTCGCGCAAGGATCGCGGTCGCGGCCCCTGAGCCTCGTGCTTCGGGCTGCACGAACATCCGCTTGATCTCGGCATGGTCGTCATCGAGGCCACGAAGAGCGCCGCAGCCCACCGGCTCACCCTCGTCGGTGTAGGCGACGAAGAACACCGTGATGTCGGCTGCAGTTGGGTGTGGCCCCGGCTCCGATTCGGGGCCGCCGTAACGCGCGTCGAGGTCGACCCGCTGCGCCTTGCGCAGAGCGACGGAGTCGGGATGCCCCCACTCGACCTCGAGCACGATCATGCCCCGGTCAGCCGCTCGATCAACTCCCGATAGCGGCCGGCAGTCTGCTCGACGATCTCCGCCGGCAACTCGGGCGGGGTGCCGGTCTTGTCCCAGTGCGCCGCAAGCCAGTCGCGCACGATCTGCTTGTCGAAGCTCAGGCCGCGGCGGCCGGCGGCGTATTCCGCGGCATCCCAGTAGCGGCTGCTGTCGGAGGTGAGCACCTCGTCGGCGAGGGTCAGCTCGCCCGTGACCGGGTCCGCTCCGAACTCGAACTTGGTGTCGGCGAGGATCACCCCGCGTGACTCCGCGATAGCGGACGCCTTCGTGAAGACCCGCAGCGAGGCATCCCGCAGCGCCGTCGCGGCCTCGAGACCCACGAGCTCAACGGAGCGCTCGAAGGTGATGTTCTCGTCGTGCTCGCCCATCGGTGCCTTCCAGGCCGGGGTGTAGATCGGCTCTGGCAGTCGATCGCCGTCCTTCAGCCCGGCCGGCAACTGCACCCCGCAGATCTCCTGGGTCTCCCGGTACTCCACCCACCCGCTGCCGCTCAGGTAGCCGCGCACCACGCACTCGATCGGGTACATCTCCAGCGTCTTGGCGAGCATTGCGCGGCCCTTCACCTCGGGCGGAATCTCGCCCTCGACGAGATGATTCGGGATGTCGCCCAGCTGCCCGAACCACCACAGGCTCAGTCGCGTCAGCAGCTCGCCCTTGCCCGGGATGCCCGGCTCAAGCACATGGTCGAACGCCGACACCCGATCGCTGGCCACCATGAGCACAACCCCCGGCCGCGCCGGGTTGGAATACAGGTCCCGCACCTTGCCCGAATAGACGTGCTCCCAGCCGATCACTGGGCGACTCGCAGCGCGATGCGTTTCATTCTGCGACCCGCTTCGCGATGTCAGTGCGAAAGTGCCCGCCCTCGAGATGGATCACGTCGAGCGCCGCGTAGGCCTTGGCCCTCGCCTCGGTGAAGTTGGCTCCCGTCGCGACGACGCTGAGCACTCGGCCGCCTGTCGCCACGAACTCGCCTTTCACGAGGGCCGTGGCGGCGTGGGCGATCGTGACGCCTTCGACATCCGCGAGCCCGGTGATGGGGCGGCCAGTGATGGGCTCGTCGGGGTAGCCCTCGCTCGCGAGCACCACGGTGACCGCGACATCCTTCGAGAATTCGGGTCGGGGCAGGCCGGTGAGTTCGCCCGAGGCCGCGGCGAACAGCAAACCACTCAAGGGGGTTACCAGCCGCGGCAGCACGACCTGCGTCTCAGGGTCGCCGAAGCGCGCGTTGAACTCGATCACCCTGATGCCGTTGGCCGTGACGATGAGGCCGCAGTAGAGCAGACCGATGAACGGGGTCTGCTCGCTCGCGAGCTGGCGGATCGTGGGCAGCGCAATGGTGTCGATCACCTCGTCGACGAAGCCGTCGGGCAGCCAGGGCAGCGGCGAGTATGCGCCCATCCCGCCGGTGTTGGGGCCTTCGTCGTTGTCGAGGGCGCGCTTGTAGTCCTGTGCGGGAGACAGCGGCAGCACGCTGTGGCCGTCGCTGAGCAGGAAGAGCGACACCTCCTGCCCGGCGAGAAACTCCTCGATGAGCACAGCACCGTGGCCCAGCCAGAAGCTGGCATGGGCGAGCGCAGCGTCCCGATCCTCGGTGACGAGCACGCCCTTGCCCGCGGCGAGACCGTCGGCCTTGACGACGTAGGGCGCGCCGTATTCATCGAGGGCAGCGACGGCGTCCTGGATGTTCCCGGCGCGGGTTGCCCGGCCGGTGGGTACACCGGCGTCATCCATGATTCGCTTCGCGAAGGTCTTGCTGCCCTCCAGGGCCGCGGCGGCCTTGCCCGGCCCGAAGACCGCAATGCCACGCTGGCGCAGCGCGTCGGCGACTCCGGCGACGAGCGGCGCCTCAGGTCCGATCACGACGAGTTCGATGTCGTTGTCGAGGGCGTATTGCGTCACGACGTCGGCGCGCGTCGGGTCGAGGGCGACAACCGGGACGACCGCGGCGATCCCGGCATTGCCGGGGGCGGCGATCACCTCGTGCCGTTCGGCCTCGCCCAGCAGCGACGTGACTATGGTGTGCTCGCGGGCACCGGAGCCGAGGACGAGGATTCGCACGGGTCAAGACTAGCGAGCGTCGTCGAACCGGGGCTGGGCCACGACGGTCAGAGGCCCTACTCTCGATCGGAGAGAGGAGACGCTCATGAGCGAGAAGGCCAAGAGGACGCGTCTGGTGCGCTGGTGGTTGCGAGGTTTCCGCGGCGCCGCCATCATCAACGGCGGGATTGCCATCTACGGCACGATCGGCCTGATCGCCGGTTGGGTCACGCCGACCCTATTCGCTTTCCTCGTGCTGGCGACGACCGCGGTCGTGCTCGCGCTCGTGATCGCAACCCGTCTTGCCCGGCGCGGAGTGAGCGACTTCTGGTTCATCAAGGGCACGACAACGGTGCGGGTCATCGCGTTCGGCTGGCTGCTGATCGGGCTTGCCTATTTGCTGGCTATCCCCGCCGTCTTGTTCGGGATCGAACTCGATCTCACCAATTCGGGCAGCGGTGTTTTCGGGGCGATCGGTGCTGTCGCGCTTCTCGCCGTCGTCGGCCCCGGATTCAGCGAGTACCGCGAAGCCCTGCGCTCGTTGCCGAATGAAGGTGCCGATGCCCCCTAAGCGGATCGCGGATGCCGCCGGCAGGGCCGCCCTCGCACAGGCTCTCGCCCCCGCACCCTCCCGGGACGCCACCGCCACCGCGGTGCGCTACCTACTCCAACTCCTGGCCGACGCGGCGGAGGGCAACACCGTCGAGATCCGCGTGCCGCCGTTCGGGGCGGTGCAGGCCATCCAGGGTCCGCGGCACACGCGCGGCACTCCACCCAACGTGATCGAGACGGATGCCGCTACCTGGCTCGCCCTCGCGACCGGAACGCTGGCCTGGGCCGATGCCGTCGCGCAGGGGCTGATCGCGGCATCCGGAACCCGCGCCGACCTCACCGACTACCTGCCGGTGACGCTGCCTGCGCCGTAGGGGACAATAGAACTGTGAGCAAGCCGACCACCGACGAAGTGACAATCCGCAGGGCACCGAAGATCCCTGCTTTCCTCGTGGTCGGCGGCGGAGTAGGTCTCATCGTCACCCTGATTCTCACCTCGATATTCCCGGCAGACCCGAGCGTCGGGTTTGGGCCTCTGTTCGCCTACTTCGCGCTGTTTGGCGTCACGGGCGGGGTGTTGCTCGGGGCGGTGCTGGCGATTATCCTCGACCGGGTGTCCGCGCGACGGGCGAAGACCGTGTCGGCGCAGCGGGAAGTAGTGCCACCAGCCGAGTGATCAGCTGAGCTGGTTGCGCTCCACCCAGGCGAGGTACTCCGGCGTGACAGTGCCGGTCACGTAGTCGCCCGTGAAGCAGCTCATTTCGAGAGCCGTGACATCCGAGCCCTCAAGGATGGCGGCCTGCATGTCGGCGACCTCCTGGTAGATGAGGTAGTCGGTGCCGAGTTCCACGGCGATCTCGGGGATCTTTCGGCCGTGGGCGACGAGTTCGTGGCGGGAGGGCATGTTGATGCCGTAGACGTGCGGGTAGCGCACGGGCGGCGCGGCCGAGGTGAACGTCACCTTGTTAGCGCCGGCCTCGCGGGCCATTTGCACAATCTCCTTCGAGGTCGTGCCACGCACAATCGAGTCGTCGACGATCAGGATGTTTTTGCCCTTGAACTCGCTCGACATCGCGTTGAGCTTCTGCTTGACCGACTTCTTGCGCTCGGCCTGGCCCGGCATGATGAAGGTGCGGCCCACGTAGCGGTTCTTGTAGAAGCCCTCGCGGTACTCGACCCCGAGCTTCTGGGCGACCTGCATGGCGGCCGGCCGGGATGAGTCGGGGATCGGCATGACGACGTCGATGTCGCCCATGGGCGTGTACTTGGCGATCGTGTCCGCGAGGCGGTTGCCGAGGCGCAGCCTGGCCTCGTATACCGAGATGCCGTTCATCACAGAGTCGGGCCGGGCGAGGTATACGTACTCGAAGGAGCAGGGGATGAGACGCGGATTGGCCGCGCACTGCTGGCTGGTCATCTCGCCGTCGGGCGTGATGTAGACGGCTTCGCCCGGCGCGACATCCCGAACGAATTCGTAGCCAGCGCTCTCGAGCACGAGGGACTCGGATGCCACGATCCATTCCTCGCCCGTGAAACCCGCCGACCGCTTGCCG
Source organism: Microbacteriaceae bacterium (assembly GCA_043754275.1). Lineage (GTDB taxonomy): Bacteria > Actinomycetota > Actinomycetes > Actinomycetales > Microbacteriaceae > Rhodoglobus. The sequence continues at coordinate 69,022 of JAYUVE010000039.1, forward strand.
AGCACGAGCGGCCTGATCCCGAAGGGGTCACGGAACGCGAGCAGTCCGTGACCGGCGATGACCGCGATCGCGGCGTACGAGCCCTCCACACGCTCGTGCAGGCGGGTGATTGCTCCGAACACCTGGTCGGGGTCGAGGTCGGTGCCGGAGATCTGGGCCTGCAGCTCGTTGGCGAGCACGTTGACGAGCAGCTCGGTGTCGCTGGAGGTGTTGAGGTGCCTGCGGTCGATGTGAAAGAGCTCTTCGGTGAGCTCGCGCGTGTTGGTCAGGTTGCCGTTGTGG
>JAYUVE010000040.1:0-19397 GCA_043754275.1 Microbacteriaceae bacterium
CGACTACCAACCCCAGAAACCACAAAACGCCCTCCCGAAGGAGAGCCAAATGTGAACGATGTCCCGAGTCATCTATGAACGATGACCCGAGACATCACATTCGTTGCGGGGACAGGATTTGAACCTGCGACCTCTGGGTTATGAGCCCAGCGAGCTACCGAACTGCTCCACCCCGCGGCGTGTGTCTAGGGTAACACAGGGCCGAGGCGGGGTCAGCGGACGGCCAGCTCGCGGGGCACGACCACGACATCCACGAGGGCACCATTGCGCCAGACCGTGCTCTCGATCGGGCGGTCGATCGCATCTTCGACCATGAGTTTCTGCACGGCCGTCGTGTTGACGATGCGGTTGTGGTCGAGCTCGACGACGATGTCACCGCGATGGAGCCCGGATGCCGCGGCCGGCGAGTCCTCCGCCAGCCCCGCGACCTGCAGCCCGGGGCCGGGTTCGCTCTAGGCAGATCTAGTTGCCGAGTGCCGCGATCGCCCGCTGCACGGCCGCCTGCATCGCCGCATCCGCAGTCGCTGCCGCAACGAGGTCGTTGGCAGCGTAGGCAGCGATGCGATCCTGCAGCGCCGACTGGTAGTCGGCCAGCGCCTGCTTGAGGGCGGCGTTGTCGGTGGTCGGCGTCGTGGGTGTGCCTGGCGTCGTCGGAGTCGTCGGCGTGGTCGGCACACTCGTGTCGCCCGCGGTCGCGCCGGAGTCTCCGCCGAACAGCTTGTCGAGCGCTTGGTCGAGGGTGTCTTCGAAGGCGATCTGGTTGCCGAAGGAGACGAGCACCTTGCGCAGCAGCGGATAGATCGTGCCGCTGTTTGACTGCACGTAGACCGGCTGCACGTAGAGCAGCCCGCCCCCGACCGGAAGGGTCAGCAGGTTGCCGAGTTTGACGTCGGTGTCGCCCTTCTGCAGCAGGGCGAGCTGGCTGGCCACCGCCGTGTCGGTCTTGAAGTTGTTCTCCACCTGTCCGGGCCCGGGCACGGTCGTCTGCTTGGGCAGGGTGAGCAATGTGAGCTTGCCGTAGTTCGGCCCCGCGTCTGAGTCCACCGCCAAGTATCCGGTGAGCACGTTACGGGTCGAGTCGGCATTGCCCTTCGGGATGTAGGTGGAATACAGGGTGAACGCCGGATTCTTTGTGCCGGGCACCTGCATCGTCAGGTAGTAGGGCGCCTGCGGAGTTTCTGCCGTCGTGAGCACCGGGTCGTTCGGCGTGACCCACTGGTCGTCGCTCGAGTAGAACGAGCCAGCATCCGTCACGTGGTAAGAACCAAGAATCGCGCGCTGCACCTTGAACAGGTCGGAGGGGTAGCGCACGTGCTTCATGAGCTCGGCACTCATGTCGCTCATCGGCAGCACGGTAGACGGGAAGATCTTCTCCCAGGTCTTCAACACGGGATCCTTGTCGTCCCACGCGTACAGCTTGACGCTGCCGTCATAGGCGTCCACGGTGGCCTTGACCGAATTGCGGATGTAGTTGACATCGTCGATCGCATACGCCGGGGTCGGGGTGTAGGTGTCTGCGATCGCGCTCGAGAGCTGCTCGGTCTTGGAGTACGGGTAGTTCGTTCCCGTGGTGTAGCCGTCCACGATCCACACGATGCGGCCGTCGACGATCGCGGGGTAGGTGTCGCTATCGAGGGTCAGGTAGGGGGCGACCTCCTGCACGCGATCCTTGGGGTTGCGGTTGTAGAGAATCTGCGAGTCATCGGTCACGGCGTTGGAGAGGAAAATCTGCTCCGACTGGAACTTGATCGCGTAGATCAGTTTCTTGAAGACGTTGTCGAGCTTCGGCCCGCCGTTTCCGCTGAACGTGGTCGTCGCGTTCTGGTCGCTCGTGCCGCCGCCTGACGGGTAGTCGAGTTCGACATCCTTCGCTCCCTTGGGGGCGCCGACGATCGAGTACTCAGGGGATTCCTCCCCGAAATACACGCGCGGCTCGAACTTGCCCAGGTTTCCTACGCTCGGGATGCCCGACTCCAAGAACACCGGATTGCCATCGTTAGCGCGCTGGTTGCCGTAGGCGGCGACAATCCCATACCCGTGGGTGTAGACCACCGTGTTGTTGTACCAGGTCTGGGAATCCCCGAGGCCCGCCTGGTTCAGCTCACGCACCGCGATGACGGTGTCTTGCGTCTTGCCGTCTACCTCGTAGCGGTCCACATCGAGGTGGGTCGCGAAGGTGTAGTACTGCTTGAACTGCTGCAACTGGGCGAACGCCTTGGGCACGATCGAGGGGTCGAGGATGCGGATGTTGGCCGTCGTTTCGGCATCGGAGCGCAGGGCGCCGGGTTCGGCATCCGTGGTGGCGCTGTATGGCACCTCCTTGACGTCTGCGACGCCGTACGCCTGCCGCGTCGCATCGATGCTGCGCTGAATGTAGGTGGCCTCATAGGTCTTGGCACTCGGCTCGACCTGAAGGTTCTGCACCACCCAGGGGTAGATGCTGCCGACCACGAGCCCACTGACCAGCAGCAGCGCGGTGCCGATGATCGGCAGGCGCCAGCGGCCGATGATCGCCGTGACGATGAAGAGCACCGCGACGAGTCCGGCGATTCCCGCGAGGATGGCGCGGCCGGGGATAGTCGCGTTTGCCTCGGTGTAGCCGGCACCGGTGTCGAGGAATCCCGCGCTCTTCGAGTAGAGGGTCGTGTACTGGTCGAACCAGATGCTGACAGCTTGCAGGGCGAGAAAGAGCGCGCCGGTGATGGCCAGCTGCACCCGGGCTGAGCGGGAGATCCGCACCTCGCGACCGCTGAACCGCAAGGCGCCGTAGAGGTAGCTCGTAGCGAGCGCGGCAAGGCCGGCGATGAGAACGACGGCAGAGGCCAGCCCGAGGGCGGCGTGGTACATCGGCAGGTCGTAGAAGTAGAACGAGATGTCGAGACCGAACTGCGCGTCTTTCTGGCCGAACTGCGTCTTGTTGAGCCACTGCAGCACGAGCGGCCAGTGGGTGGACGTCGAGACCCCGGCAAAAACCCCGAGGACCACCGGGATGCCGATCATCGCCAGTCGCCGCAGCGGCTCGATCACCTGCTGGTAGCGATCCAGTTGCGAGTTGAGCTTCGCGTAGACCGGGCGCGAACGGAACGCGACCTCGATGCTGATCCAGACCGGCAGGGCCATGGCAACGAAGCCGACGAGGAACATCACTCCCCCAGCGACCCACTGGGTGGTGAGCACGTTGAGATACCCGAGTTGCTGGAACCACAGCACGTCGGTGTACAGGTTCGCCACGACGAAGAAGGCGATGACGAGCACGGCGATGACCACGGCTGTGATCGTGAGTGTGGCCCTCGTGCGGTTCGCCGGGGACGCTTGAGGTGTCGACACTGGTGCTGCTCCTGTGCTCGGTGGACGTGCAGTGGAAAAGTGCGGCTGTGGACTGCGCCACCATCTTAAGGCGAGAAGTTGGGAAGTCGGCCCGGGAACGGACCTCCGGTCAACTCGCGGGGCAGGTCGGCAGTGCCGAGGTGTCTTTCCCGGCCGCGATGGCCTTGAGCGCCGCGAGCGAATCGTCGAGGGTCTTGACCGCGAATACCGTCAGGCCAGACGGGATGTGCCCGGTCACTTCGTTGCAATTCGCGGCAGGTGCGAGGAAATACTTGGCCCCAGCGTTGCGAGCGCCGAAGAGCTTCTGCCGGATGCCGCCGATGGCACCCACCGCACCGTCGCCGCTGATCGTGCCAGTGCCGGCCACCTTTTTGCCCCCGTTGAGTTCACCCGGTGTCAGTTTGTCGATGATGCCGAGGGCAAACATCTGCCCGGCACTGGGCCCCCCGACGTTCTCGAGCTGGATTGTCACATCGATCGGAAAGGTGTAGTCGCTACCCACGACGATGCCGATGATCGGCACCGGGTTGTCGCCGATGCTGAGCGTGGGCGTGACCTTGAGGGTCAGTTCGGCGCCGGCGCGTTTGACGACGATCTCGGCGGGCTTATCGGTGCCGTTCGCCGCGATCGCGGCGCGCAGCGCAGACACATCGGCGAAACTCTCGCCATCGAGGCTCACGATCGTGTCGCCCGCCTTCAGGGTGCCGTCGGAGGGCCCGCCCTTCTGGGTGTCGACAATGGTCAGTGTGCTCGGGAAGGTGTAGCCGAGTTCGGTGAGGGCGGCCGCGATGGCCTCTTTCTGTGAATTCTGCATATCGACCTGGCCCTGCTGATTGGACTGCTCGAGCGTGACCCCAGCGGGGTAGATCTCGTCCAGAGGCACGACGGCCCGGCTCGGGTCGAAGGAGGCGGCGGCAACATCGAGCCAGGTCGGCGGTTCGTCGCGGCTGCCCGCGATCGTCACGGTGAGCATGTCGAGGGTGCCATCGGTGGGGTAGGTCTTCTCAGACGGGATGTCGATGAGCGGAACCTGCGCACCCTTGACCTCGACGTCCCCGAGTACGTTGAACACCGGGCCCGGCTCCTCGATCACGTACGGTGCGGGAACCACGGCGGCGACAATCACGCCCAAGAGCGCAGCACCGAGGATCGCCCAGCCGATCCGACGACGCCGGTGTTGCTGCGGGTTGGGCTCGGTGTCGGTGTTGGTGTTGCTGTCGGTGTCGGTGTCGGTGAAGAGTGCCAGCGGAAGTCCTCAGGTGTGCGAGCGAAGGGTGTTCGCGAAGGGTGTTCGCCACGGGCGCACAGCCGGGGCATCCACCTGCGGTGAAAACACGGCCTAGCCGACCGTGCAACGGCTAGCGTAGTTTGCATGCCTGAAGATTCCCGGGACGATGACGGGGGCAACCCCGAAGACGAGTTCCGTGACATGCTCCGCGACTTCCTCGCGGGCAACACCAACATCGACCCGGCCAAGCTTGCCGGTGCCGCCGGGTTGCCCAACGACCCCGAGCTGGTCGCCCAACTCATCTCCCAATTGCAGAACGCCCTGCAGAACAGCGGCGACGGGATCAACTGGGGGCTCGCGCTCGAGCAGGCTAAGGGCATCGCGGGGCGCGGGACTGTGGTGTCGCTGCCCGCCGAGCGCTCGCAGCTTGAGGAGGCTTTTCACGTGGCATCCCTCTGGCTCGACGAGGTCACCTCGATCTCTGAGCTCACCGAGATGCCCAGGCTCATGAGCCGCCAGGAATGGGTGACCGCGACCATGCCGGTGTGGACCCAGCTCGCCGAGCCGGTGGCAACCTCGATCGCCAACTCGCTCACCGCGGTGCTGAGCGAAAGCGCCGAGGGCGAACCAGAATCCGAGGAACTCGGCGAGATGATCGCGGGCGCGTCAAGACTCATGCGCAATGTCGGCGGCACGCTCTTCGCCATGCAGCTCGGGCAGGTGGTCGGCCAGCTTTCGAGCGAGGTCGTTTCGGGTGGTGACATCGGCATCCCGCTGCTTGACGCTTCTGACGGGTCGGGGCAGCACGCCGCCATCCTGCCGCAGAACGTGCTCGGTTTCAGCTCGGGGCTGGATATCCCGGTCGACCAGGTGCAGCTCTATCTCGCCGTGCGCGAACTCGCCCATGCCCGGCTGTTTCGCCACGCGAAGTGGCTGCGCCTCCAACTCCTCACGTCGATCACCGAGTTCGCCAAGGGCATCAGGATCGACACCACCCGCCTGCAGGAACTTGCCGCGGACTTCGACCCGGACAACCCCGAGGAACTGCGCGAGGCGATGACCAGCGGCGCGCTCATCCCGCCGAAGACCGATGACCAGCTCGCCGCGCTCGGTCGGCTCGAGACGACGCTGGCCCTCATCGAGGGCTGGGTGGATGTCGTGACCGCCGAGGCCACCAAGCGACTGCCCTCCAGCGTGGCGATCGCCGAGACCGTGCGCCGCAGGCGGGCATCCGGTGGCCCTGCCGAGTCGGCCTTCGCCACCCTCGTCGGGCTCGAACTGCGACCACGTCGACTGCGCGAGGCGGCCGCGATGTGGCAGGCGGTCACCGATGCTGTCGGCGATGAGAAGCGCGACGAGCTGTGGTCACACCCCGACCTGGTGCCCTCGGGTGAAGACATCGACGACCCGGCCGCCTTCGTCGCCCGCATCACCGCCACGGAACCCGAACCGGATGATGTCGACCAGGCCATCGAAGACCTGCTCAACGACGACACCACCGAGCGGCCGCACGAGCAGTAGGTTGTGGAACGTCCGAGGCGCCCTGCGTCGGCTCGCGTCACCCTGTAGGGATGATCCTCAAGCTCGACCCGAGATTCCCGCTGGTCTGGCGCACGCCGGTGAGCCTGCAATTGGGCGTCGATCCGGCCGTGGTGCGCCTCGACGACCTCACCGAGTTGCAAGAACGCCTGCTCGCCGCGCTGACCCTGGGCGTGAGCGCGCCGGGGCTCACCATGATCGCCCGGGGTGATCGCACCGAATTGGATGCTCTTCTCCTCGCCGCAGCGCCGGCACTGGCCGACCCCGACTCCACAGCGCTGCCCCGCACGGTGGCGCTCACCGGAACCGGCCCCCTCGTGGATGCCCTTGCCGCCGCCCTCGCCCGCAGCGGCGTGCACCTCGAGCTCGCCACCGCAGCCGCCGACCTCGGTGACCCCCGACCGGATCTCGCGATCCTCGTGCACCACTTCGTGGTGCCGCCAGACCTACACGGCTTGTGGCTGCGACGCGACGTGACACACCTGCCCATCGTGTTCAGCGACGGCGGCGTGAGCATCGGCCCCCTCGTCGAGCCGGGTTCCGGCCCATGCCTGCTCTGCCTCGAACTGCACCGCAGGGATGCCGACGACTCCTGGCCCGCGATCGCGACCCAGCTGCTCGGGCGCCGAGCCGCCGCCGAAACGCCGACCCTCGTGCTCGAGGCGGCCGCGCTCGCCTGCCGCCTCGTGCTGGATCGGCTCGCACTGGATCGGCTCGCCGGTGAGCCCGGCCCCGCCGTTTCCGTCCGCATCGACGCGGCGACCGGTCGGCGCGAGCAGACCGAGTGGCGACCGCACCCAGAATGCGGATGCCGCGGCGTCGAGCTAGTGCTGGAAACCGCACATCTCGCTAGCGCAGGTCGCGGCACGCCTCCCCCCTCGCCTAGCGCAGGTCGGCGAGAAACCGGCTGGCCTGGCGCTGGCCACGACCCTGGGCGGCGCTAGCGGACCAGCTCAGCGCGAGTTTGCGCCGCGCGCGCGTGATGCCCACATAGAGCAGGCGACGCTCCTCGTCGATGGCCCCGGCATCCCGCGCATAACTGATCGGGACCAAACCTTCGGCCAAGCCGACGATATAAACCGAATCCCACTCGAGGCCTTTCGCCGAGTGCAGCGTGGCAAGCGTCACCGCGCTCATCGTCGGCTCGTGCTGCCCGGCCTGTCGCTCGAAGAGGTCGTCGACAAACTGCCGCAGGGTCGTGCTCGTCGGCGCCTCTTCGGCGAGGCGCATCAGGGCGTTGAGTGACTCCCAGCGATCGCGCACGGCGCCGCGCACCTCTGGCGGCTCCTGCGACCAGCCGATGGAGCGCAGCACGTCACTCACGGTCTTGAACAGCGGTTCCACGGCGGTGTTAATCGAGGCACCGCGCAACAGCATGAGTGCCTCTTTGACTTCCTTCTGGTCGAAGAATCGGCGGGCACCGCGCACGACGAAGGGCACGCCGGCGTCTCCGAGGGCGGTCTCCATGACCTGCGACTGCACGTTGATCCTGAACAGGATCGCAATCGCCTCTGGACGCACTCCGGAGGCCAGTTCTGCGGCCACGGAGTTGGCCACCGATCTCGCCTCGGCTCCGTCGCCGTCGAACCCAGTGATCGTCGGTGCCGGGCCCCTGTGCTCGACAGCGGGATGAAGGGTCAGGGCCCCGGGGCGGCCGCGCATGAGCCGGTTGGCGGTGTCGATGATGGCCGGGGTCGAGCGATAGTTCTCTTCGAGGCGCACCACCACGGCATCCTGGTATTGGGAGCCGAAGCCGAGCAGGTAGTCGGGGCTGGCCCCCGCGAAGGAGAAGATCGTCTGGCTGGCGTCGCCCACGACGCAGACATCGGTTCGGTCGCCCAGCCACAGGCGCAGCAGGTCATGCTGCAGCGGCGATACGTCCTGGTACTCGTCGACCACGAAGAAGCGATACTGTTCGCGCACCTGCTGGGCGACCCGCGGCTCTGCTTCGACCATCCCGGCGGCCGCGAGAAGAACATCCTCGAAGTCGATCTGCCTTCGTTCGTCTTTGAGGCTCTCGTACGCACCCTGCAGGGCGAGCATGCGCTCCATGGTGAGCGCGGGCGGCAGCACGCGCGCCTTCGTCGCGTATTCGGCAAGAGATAGTCGGGAGGTCTTGCGCCACTCGATCTCGCCCGCCGTGTCGCGCAGGGTGGCGGTGTCGAGTTTGAGCTTGATGGCATCGGCGGCGTGGGCCAGCAGCTTGGCCTTGCTGTCGAGCAGCCGAGGCATGGTGCCGCCGACCACCTGCGGCCAGAAGAAGTTCAGTTGCGCCAGGGCCGAAGCGTGAAAGGTGCGCGCCGCCACCCCGTCGGCACCCAGGCCGCGCAGTCGACCACGCAATTCGCCGGCCGACCGCGCCGTGAAGGTGAGGGCCATCACCCGACCAGGAGGGTAGACCCCGGTCGCGACGCCGTAGGCGATGCGGTGGGTGATCGCGCGGGTCTTGCCGGTGCCCGCGCCCGCGAGCAGGCACACCGGCCCGAGCAGGGTCTCGGCGGCGACCCGCTGCTGGTCGTCGAGGCCCGCGAGGAGGGACTCGGGGGTGGTCATCGCTGGCCCACGAGGACGGACTGGCTCACCAGTCCTGGCCGTCGTCTATCGGGCCGCCGTACCATTCCTCCACGATCGCGCGGGCGATCGAGGTGCGGCCGGGCAACCTGATCTCGCCGAGGGAGGCCGCGAGTTCTTCGCGGCTGAACCAGCGCAGGTCGAGGATCTCCACGCCATCCGCCTGGTGCTCACCCACGAAATCGGAGGCGACCTTCGCGGTGAAGCCGAGCATGAGCGACGCGGGAAAAGGCCAGGGCTGGCTGCCGAGATACACCGGGTCAACCACGCGGATGCCCGACTCCTCAAAGATCTCGCGGGCGACGGCATGCTCGAGCGACTCCCCCGGTTCGACGAAGCCCGCGAGCAGGGAGTACCTGTTGCTCTCCCACAGGGCATTGGAGCCGAGCAGCAGGCGGTCTTCGGCATCCGTCACCCCGACGATGATGGCGGGGTCGGTGCGCGGGAAGACTTCGGTGCCCGACACCGGGTCGCGGCGCACCCAGCCGCCCTTCTCCGGGATGGTCGCCTCGCCAGTGCGCGGCGAGAAGAGGTGCGAGGCGTGCCAGTTCACGATCGCGAGGGCCTCGGTGAGCAGGCCCGCATCCCTGTCGCTCAACTGGCCACCGACCTGGCGGAGGTTGCCCCACTCCCACTCGCCGAAGTGGCCCGCGTCTTCGAGGAGCACGGCCACGATCGGGGTGCCGACCGGTTCAGGGCTCGCCGTCGACGTCGACCTGCCGAGGTAGATTCGCAGGCCTTCGTTGGCGACGGCTTCTGGCGGCACGAGCGCGAGCGTCGTCGGCCCAGACAGCAGCGCTGCCCCCTCGAAGATCGGAAGGATGCGCGTGGCAGGGTCTGCCCACAGCTCATCGAACAGGTTCTCGCGCTCGCGGGTGAGGTAGTCACGGTCCATCTCGAAGCGCGACAGGGGCAGTCGGGTGCGAAACGACTGCTGCATGGGGTACCCCGGTAAAGTGCGTGGCGTGCGGCGATAGCGTGGGGTGCGCGACCTACCCTTGGGTATGGCCAGATCCCATCTCACTCTAGCCGCGCTCGCGACGTCAGCTGTCCCGAGCCTCGACGTGGTCGCCTCAACGAGTTTTGGCGCCGGCCAGGGCAGTGATTTCGACTCTGCGATACTCACCGGCCGCGACGGAAAGCACTGGATCATCCGCGCCCCGCGCAACGCCAAAGCCGAGTCTGAGCAGTCTGCCGACCTCGTCGCGCTCCGCGCGCTGAGCGCGGGCGTGCGCACCCGCCTGCCGTTCTCGGTCTCCGCTTTCGCCGGACAGGTTCCGATCGACTCCACCCGGGCGATCGTGTATGAGTTCGTCTACGGCGGCAAGGTGCCGTTGGCCTCCTACGATGCGGGGCCGGATTCGATCGCGGCATCCATCGGCGCCGCCATCGCCGCAATTCACCTGCTGCCAACGAGCTTCGTGACGGATGCCGGGCTCCCGACGCTCACTGCGGGCGAGTGCCTGCGGTCTTGCGTAACGATCATGGATCGCGCGGCGGCGACCGGCCTCATGCCCGCCCCCCTCCTGGGTCGCTGGGAGCGGGCCACGGAAGATGCCAAGCTCTGGCAGTTCCAGCCCACCGTCATCAACGGGGCGCTCAGCGCCGACTCCTTCCTCAGCGTCGATGGTGCGGTCACGGGCCTGCTCGGCTGGCAGGACCTTCGCGTCGCCGACCCCGCACGCGACCTGCAGTGGATCCTCGGCTCGCATGCCGATGGGGTGATCGAGAGTGCGTTCGACGCCTACGCCAAGGTGCGCGGTTCGGGCGATCGACAGATCAAGCAGCGCGCCATGCTCTACGCCGAACTCGAGGTCGCCAAGTGGCTGCTGCACGGCACCGAGACCCGCAACACCGAAATCGTGGATGACGCGGTCGCCATGCTCGGCGGCCTGCTCGATAACGTGCGCAACGATGTCATGAACCCGATCGGCGCGCAGACGATGCCGACCATGGCGGTCGACGAAGTGGAAGCGTTCCTGGCGCGCAGCCAACGCGCCGTGTAGTTCTGGCTTAGCTCTAGGCCAGCGCAGCGCGCCAGCGCGCGAGCAGCTCCGCCTCGTCGTAGACGTGCTCCGGCCTGATGATGCTGTCGTCACTGACGTAGTAGAAAACCGCGTCGATGAGGCTCGGGTCGACGCCCTTCCACTTCGCGTAGGCGAGACGGTAGAGCGCGAGCTGCAACTGCTTCTCGTCAAGGTCCTGGGCATCCTTCGGGGTCTTGCCGGTCTTCCAGTCCACGATCTCGTACCGGCCGCCGGTTTCGTAGACGGCGTCGATCTTGCAGACGATGATGCGACCGTCGAAGGGCAGATGGATCTCGCGTTCGACATCCTCCGGCTTGCGACCGGCCCACGGGCTCGCCTCAAAGATGGCCTTGAGCCGGTCGAGTTGCTCGAGGTCGATGTAGTCCTCCGCGTCGGTCTCGGTGGGCAGGGCGTCGAGTTCCTCGCTGTCGCCACCGACGCCGTAGCGGTTTTCCACCCAGGAGTGGAACAGGGTGCCGAGCTGGGTCGCACGGTATGGCTTCTCGGGCATGGGCCTGCGCAGGGACGACGCCACGACCTCCGGCTCGCTCACGTACTCCTTGAAGCGCGAGGCTGGCACGCGCACCGGCATGCGCACTAGGTCGCCCGCGGTGAGTCGGCGACGACGCTCTTCGAGCAGGAGCTCGAGATCTCGTCGCCACGGCCCCGCGATGACGGGTTCGGCCGCCCGAACCGCCGCGGCGGCTGCCTCGACCGCGGGTCGGCGCTTGCCGAGCGGATCGAGCGGCCAGAGGATGCGCTCCAGATTGTCGCCGAGCGGGTTCTCGTCGAATGCACTTGCGGTCGGGAGCGGGGGGATCACCCCGGCGGCTTCGAGCTCGAGCAGGAACGGGCTCGGCATCCGCGCCTTCGACTGGGTGGCCCAGAACGACCCAGTCAGCAGCAGGCCGTGCCGGGCGCGGGTGACTGCGACGTAGGCGAGTCGGCGTTCCTCGGCGAGCAGGTGCAGCCGCACTCGGTCGGTGAAGAGCTTCTGCTCTTCGACGAGCTCCTTGCGCGTGGTGGCCTGCTGCCAGTCGAAGACCGGGAGCTCGGCGGCATCCCCTCGAAACGGCCAGGGCAGTTGCCCGAACGAAAGCCAACCTTGGTAGCCACCCTCGACGGGCTTGCCGGGCAGTTCGTCATCGACGAAACGCGGCACGACCACCAGATCCCACTCGAGGCCCTTCGCGCCGTGGATGGTGAGCACCTGCACGGTGCCGGGCTCTGGGTCTTCCGGGCGCGGGGACAGGTCTTCGCGCAGTTCGGCCTCCCGCAGCCAAGACAGGAAGCCGCCGAGGGTCGCCACGTCATCGATGGCCAGGTAGCCGTCAAGCGCGTCGTAGAACGCCTCGATCGTCGCCGTGCCGAGAGCCCGGTAGTCATTCGCAATGACCTCGATGTCGAGCTGCAGCTCTTGGAGAACAAACGCCACGAAGTCGGGAAGCGCGAGGCCCGTGCGCGAGCGGAGCTTCGCGAGCGTGCGGGCGGCATCGTGTAGCCGCTCCAGCCCCACCGCGGTGAAATCGGAGAGGGCGGTGTGCCCGGGCTTGGCCGTTCCGAGGAAGTCGAGCGCGTCAACGATCGACCCGCCCTCGCCCTCGGCCACAGACGTGCGCAGCTTCTTCGCGAGTTCATCATCGAACTTGTGCTGTGCGTAGTCGCGGTCGCGCAACCACGAGGCAAGCCGGTTGAGAGCATGCAGGTCTTGCACGCCGATCCGCCAGCGCGAGCCGGCCAGCAGCCTGATGAGCTCGAGACCGGCAGACGGATTGTGCACGACCGTCAGGGCGCTCACCAGGTCGGCGATCTCCGGCTCTGCCATGAGGCCGCCGATGCCCAAGACGTGGAACGGGATGTCGTGCCTGCGCAGTGCCTCAAGGAAACGGCCCTGCATTTTCCGGGTCCTGAAGAGCATGGCCGCCGAGGTGTCACCGATGAGGCGCGGCTTGAGCCACGCGGCCGCCAGGTCCGCTTCGGTATCGACATCCTCGGGGAATGCGACCTCGACCGGGAGGTCCGATGCGGTCGGGCTCGGTTCGAGGCGATCGACCGTCGCCGGGAGAGGCGTGACGATGGCGTTCGCAGCATCGAGGATGCCCGTGCCGTTGCGCCAGCTCATCGAGAGCGCGAACCGCCGCACCTGCCCCGCACCAAAGGCCGACGCGAAGTCGTCGAGGTTCGACGCGCTCGCCCCCCGCCATCCGTAAATCGATTGGTTCGGATCCCCGACCGCCATGACCGGATGCCCGGCGAACAGCCCCGCGAGCAGCCAGGTCTGCACGACCGAGGTGTCTTGGTACTCGTCGAGCAGCACCACGCGATAGCTGTCGCGCTGCTCGAGCGCGACCCGCGGATCACGACGCACCACCTGAAGGGCGAGGGCGACCTGGTCGGAGTACTCGACGAACCCGCGCTTGACCTTGGCCGCGTCATACTCGGCCGCCAGGTCGAGCAGGGTGTCGAGCGCACCGACGTTCTCGGCCCAGCCGTCGACGGCCGGATACTTGCCAGCTCCGCCGGGTGGCAGGCCCGCGACCCCGGCGAACCTCGTGGCGAACTGGCGCACCGCCTCGGGGTCGGCCACGTTCTCGGCGAGCCCGCGCGAGATGCCCAGCACCGCCTTGGTCAGGGGGTCGAGGTTCTTCGACAGGTCGGGCAGTCGGTCATCGGTGCTGCGCGTGACGGTCGAGCGCGCGAGCTGCCACGAAGCGGCCTCGCCCAACACGGCACCATCGCTCTCCCGGCCCAGCACCGTCGCGTTGTCGCGGAAAATCGAGTTCGCATAGGAGTTGTAGGTGGCCACGGTGGGCGTCTCGAAGGGGTCGTAGTCGAGCCCGAGCATCCCGACAGCAGCCAACTCGGCGATCCGCTCGCGGATGCGGGTGGCCAACTCCCCCGCCGCCTTGCGCGTGAAAGTCAGCCCCAGAATCTCCGCCGGCCGCACGAGTTCGTTGGCGAGCAGCCACAGCACGCGGTTGGCCATGGTCTCGGTCTTGCCGCTGCCGGCCCCCGCCACCACCAGGGCGGGCGCGAGCGGTGCTTCGATCACGGCGCGCTGCTGCTCGGTCGGCCGAGGGCGCCCCAACGCGTCGGCGATAGCAAAGGCGCTTACCATGGGCTGGTCAGTCACTCGACACCGCCCGCACCCGGTGTGCCCGCAGGCGGGACGGGTCGCCGAAACCATAGATCGGCAGCTCGAGTTTGCCCTCGAACTCGGCCGCCGCGATGAGGATGGATGCCTCACGAACCCGCTCCCGAAAGGCCTCAAGCTGCTCGGGGTCAAGCTGGGCCTGCACGCCCTCGCGGTATTTGCGCCCCCCGACCCCCTCTTTCACGAACAGGAGCTTGGCACCGCCACCACTGTGCTGGCCGTGGCCTTCGAGCGCCGCATCGAGGATGCCCTCCGCATAGGCCAACTGGTAGGCAGCCAGTTGCGGGTGCTCGTCGATCTTCGACTGGCTCGTCACCGGCGTGCCGGTCTTGAGGTCGACGATCACGACGGCCCCGTCGGCGGAGCGTTCGACGCGGTCGATGGAGCCGCTGACCACCGCGTTGTCCACGGCGAGGTGGAACCGGCTCTCCGCGCCCACGAGTTGCTTGCCGTCCCGTTCGAAATCGCCCAGGTACTCAGCCAGCGCCTCGGTGAACTTCTTCGCGATCCGTCGCTGGCGTTCGGCGAGCCAGGGAGCGTCGAAGAGCAACTCGTTCCAGCGGGACTCGATGACCCGCCACAGCGCCTCGACGCTGGAGTCCTCCGCGGTCTCCATTGCGGCGTGCACGATCGTGCCGACGTTCGCGAGCACGCCTGAGTCGGATCCGGCCATCTTCTCGAGAAACCAGTCGAGCGGGCTGTCGACGAGTTTCTCGAGGCTCGAGGGTGACACCGGCACGGGCATCCCCTCATATAAAGGCCCCGTGCTCGAAATCTCGACGAGGCCATGCCAGTCGGCCGGGTCGGCCCCTGGCACCTGCTCGGCAGCGAGGGCTGCGAGGGATGCCGCGGCGCTAGCCCGCGTCGCCCCAGGCGACAGCCGCGCAACCCCAACTCCGGCCGCCGACCGCCCCGTCACGAGCTGTTTGCGCAGCTCACCCACGAGCCCCCGCAGCGACAGCGGAGTCACCACCGAGGCATCGAGTCGTGGACTGCCCGGCGGCACTAGCCCGAGGAACACGCTCGCGGCCTCGTCGTCGTTGGCGACGGCCGCGACCACGAGCCGCCGCTTAGCCCGCGAGATCGCGAGTGCGAACATCCTCAACTCATCACCGAGCACCTGGCGGCGCTCGTCCACCGCCGCCGACGCCACCCCGGTCACCACCCGCACGAGTTCGTGCGGCGCCAGAAGCGAGCCGCGCAGTCGCAGGTTGGGCCACACCCCGTCTTGGAGGGCGGCAACGATGACAGTGTCGAACTCAAGGCCGACCGTGCCCGACGCCGTCGTGACGAGGACAGCGTCGTCGCTCGGCTGCGGCGAGAGAGTGTCTTCCGGCACCTCGGCGTCGAGCACGTTGTCGAGGAAGGTGGTCGCCGCGGTCCCCGGTTGGCGTTCGACGAATCGCTTGGCGGCGGTGAACAGGGCGACTATGCCATCGAGGTTGCGATTCGCTTGGGCTGCGGTGGGCCCACGCTCGCCGGTTCCGGCGAAGCGCGCAGCGGTTTGGCGGCCGTGCGAGTGGGGAATTCCCGCGCCCAGCGCCTGGTCGTGCCAGCTGCGTGCGAGACCGCTACGTTCCCAGCCGAGCCAGAGCAGCTCTTCGATCGAGCCGTCGCTCGCGGCGAGCATGGCGAGGGTCTCCCCGAGCCGTTCGGCCGCCCGTCCCACGCGATGGTCGATCGTCACGAGGCGAGCCGGCGCGGCGAGCGCTTCGACGAGCAGCTCGTCGGCCGCCCGGTTGCCGCCGCCGGCGACCTCCTCTGCGCGCAGGGCGAGTCGCAGTCGTCGTAGTGACAGCCGGTCGAGCCCGCCGAAGGGGCCGAGCAGCAGCTCGGTGGCGAGGTCCGATGTCAGCGCGGTGCGGCCGATACCGACATCCACGAGAGTCAGGAGGCTGCGCGCCGCGAGATCATCCCGCAGCGCCGTGCCGCCGATCGAGGTGCGGGTGGGCACCTCGGCGAGCGAGAGCGACCGGGCGATCACCGGGATCTGCGCGCCGCTGCGCACTACGACGACCATGTCCGCCCACGGGATCTCGCGCTCGAGGTGCTCCTCGCGCAGGGTGCGGGCTATTGCCGCCCACTCGCGCGCGGGGCTGGAGGCTTCGACGCGGGCGATGGGTGTCGCGGCATCCATCCCGCCCGCCGCAGCGGCGCGCTGGGTGCCGGCGGCCGCTGCCCCGATGCGCGCAGTGACCGCTGAGGTGAATGCCCGCAACGCCGGGCCCTGGCGGTGTGCGGTCGAGAGCACGAGTGTCTCGGCCGGGCGCCCCAAAACCGCAGACAGGCGACCGAGGGCGTCGGGCTCTCCCCCGCGGAAGGCGTTCGCCGCGACATCCGGGTCACCGAAAGCGATCACGGCGATGCCGCGCGCGACCAACGCCCGCAGCAGAGCCAGGGTCGACTCGGTCGCCTCCTGCAGGTCGTCGACGATCACTAGTCGCAGCGAGGCGATGCGATCCCCCGGCTCACCTGAGCCGATCGCGGCGACAGCGAACCGGGCGAGCTCGGCGGGGTCGAACTGGGCTTCGCGCGTGGTACTCACGACATCGAGGTACTCGTCGATGAAGTCGGCGGCGGCCGCCCACTCGGGGTGCCCGTGCTGCGCCCCGAGCTCTCGCAGCCGAGCCGGGGAGACGTCGTACTCCGTCGCCCGCATCATGAGCTCACGCAGTTCGGTTCTGAACCGCCGAAGCCCCCGCACCTCCGGCCCTAGAAACTCTGGCCACTGCGGCCCAGTGCCCTCTTCGAGGTGACCGGCGAGCAGTCCGGCGAGGTCTGCGTCTTGCTCGGCACCCGTCACGAGCCTGGGCGGCTGGGCACCCGCCGCCCGCGCCGCGTCACGCACGATCTCGAAGGCCAACGAATTGACCGTCCTGGCCATCGGGCCAGTGGTCGGCACCGCCAGCCGCAGGGCGATCGCATCGCGCAGGCGAGTGGCGGTGACCCGGGATGCCGTGAGCACGAGCACCTCATCGGTGCTCCAGCCCCGGCGCAGCACGCGGTCGGCGACGAGCTCCACCAGGGTCGTCGTCTTGCCCGTGCCCGGAGCCCCGATGACGGCGGCGGATGCGGCATCGGCAAGCTCCACCACCGCGCGCTGGGAGGGGTCGAGTTCGACGGCGACCGCGGCGGCGGGTCGTGCGCGCTCGAACATCGTCACCCGCACAACGGTAGTGCGCTGCGCTGACAGAGAACGGCGCGAAACCAGCGCGCCCGAGTGTCGTAACCTGTGACACGTGGACATTCGAATCGGCATTGCCAACACCCCCCGCGAGATCAGCTTCGAGTCAGCGCAGACCTCGGCAGAGGTCGAGAAGGTCGTCGCAGACGCCCTCGGTTCAGATGCGAAGTTCGTGAAGCTCGTGGACAACAAGAAGAACGTCTACGTCGTTCCGACCGCGGCACTGGCCTACCTCGAGATCGGTTCAGAAGAATCACGTCGCGTCGGCTTCGTCGCCTAAGCCATGGAACTGCTCTTCGTCACGGTGATCGGCGCAGGTTTCGGTGCGCTCGTGCGCTACCTGCTCCCCCAGCGCGGAACCTACGGCTCGCTCCTGTTGCCGGCGGCTTCCGCCACGGTGACCGCGGCGGTCTGGGTCGGGCTGGTCTGGCTCGGCTGGAAGTTCGACGGCACCTGGATCTGGGTTGTCAGCCTGTTCGCCGGCGGTGCCGTTGCCCTCGTGCTCGCGCTCGTGCTGCCCGGCAGGCGGGTTGCAGAAGACGCCCAACGCCTCGCGCAGCTGTCGCGCGGCAAGGCCTAAAGCCCAAACCGCTAGAGATTAGGCCGTCAACCCCAGCGAGTCCATCCGCCGGGTGTGAGCCGCAATGAGTTCGGTGAACACCGGTTCGATGCGCGCCTCGTCTGACTTGTGGTTGTCGGTGTAGTGCAGGGATGCCCTGGCCACAAGCATCGTGTCGCCCACAAGCCTTCGCCCCCACATCGCCAGCCGCGACGCAAGCCTGGGGCTGGCCGTGATCGCGCTCGACAGTTGCTCGATGAGGACGTCCTCACCCGAACCCGAGCCGTAGATGGCCGCGATTCGCCTCGCCGGGTCGGCGGGCAGACCGGCCGCAAGCCGGATGAAGAAGTCATCAAGAAATCCCGATGTCAGGTAACAGGTCACGACGTTCTCGTACCAGTCGCTCCCGTTTGTCACTCGCTGGAATTCGTCCACCGCCACCGCGTAGTGGTCCATCGCTTCCGCCGCGGTGCTGCCTGCCGTGACGATCTCGTCGGCGAGCGCACGATGCTTCGTGATCGACAGCTCGGCGGCACGCCCGATTGCCGTCTTGGCCGCGACCGTCGGTGCGGTGGTGACTGCCCTGGATAGGTTCTCGAACAGGGTCAGCTGCACATAGGCGGCTCGGCCGAGGTATTCCAGCAGCGGTGGGGTGAGCTCCATGAGATCGACCTTGGTCGCGACCAAAGCGTCATTTCGCGAAAGTAGCTTCGGCGTCTCGACGCGGCGAGGCGGGCGCGAGAACCAGATAGCCACCCGGCCAGCTTAGGCGACGGGTGCGCCCTGCGGGTTTGTCGTCACATGTCGGGCTAAACTGGCCTTATGCCTCCCATTCTGGCGGAGGCCCTGCGCCCCAGGACAGAACGGGCGTACCTCGTTGCCTGATAGGGCCCCGTTTTAGATGGACACAGACTTTTGACATTCGCTGAACTCAATATCGACCAGGACATGGTCGACGCGCTCGCCACCAAGGGCATCATCGAGCCTTTCCCGATCCAGACCCAGACCATCCCGATGGGATTGGCCGGCCAAGACATCATCGGCCAGGCAAAGACCGGAACCGGCAAGACGCTCGGGTTCGGGCTGCCGCTGCTCCAGTCGCTGGGCACCGACCCCGAGCCCGGCGTCAAGGCACTCGTGGTGGTGCCCACGCGCGAGTTGTGCGTGCAGGTTGCCGAAGACCTTGTGCTCGCGGCATCCAATCGCTCCACCAAGATCGCCGCGATCTACGGCGGCAAGGCCTATGAGGGCCAGGTCGACGAGCTCAAGGCCGGCGCGCAGGTTGTCGTCGGCACGCCCGGTCGCCTGCTCGACCTCGCCTCGCAGCGGCTGCTGTCGCTCAAAGACGTCAAGGTCATGGTGCTCGACGAGGCAGACAAGATGCTCGACCTCGGCTTCTTGAGCGACATCGAGAAGCTGTTCGCGCAGACCAGCCCCACCCGCCACACGATGCTGTTCTCCGCGACCATGCCCGGGCCGATCGTCGCCCTCGCGCGTCGCTTCATGAACCGCCCGATCCACATCCGCGCGACCGATCCCGACGAGGGGCTCACCCAGGCCAACATCAAGCACGTCGTCTACCGCGCCCACAACCTCGACAAAGACGAGGTCATCGCCCGCATCTTGCAGGCGGAGGGCCGCGGCAAGACCGTCGTCTTCACCCGCACCAAGCGTGCCGCCGCGAAGCTGGTCGAAGAGCTCAACGACCGTGGATTCAACGCCGCCGCAGTGCACGGCGACCTCAACCAAGAGCAGCGCGAGCGCGCCATGGCCGCCTTCAAGGCGGGCAAGAAAGACATCCTGATCGC
>JAYUVE010000041.1:0-22519 GCA_043754275.1 Microbacteriaceae bacterium
GCGCCACGCACGAGATGAGGGGCGTTGGTCATGGATTCCATGCCGCCGGCGACCACCACGTCGTACTGCCCGCTGGCGATGGCCTGGTCGGCCAGCGCGATCGCGGTCAGGCCGGAGAGGCACAGCTTGTTGATGGTCGTGGCGGGAACATCGAGCGAGATACCGCCGGCGACCGCGGCCTGGCGCGCGGGCCCGGGGCCGACGCCCGCCTGCACGACGTTGCCCATGATGACGGCACCCACCTTGTCGGCGGTGATCCCGGCCTTCTTCAGCGCTGCCGCGATCGCGATGCCGCCGAGTTCAGGGGCGGTGAATTCCGAGAGGCCGCCGAGCAGTCGGCCGATGGGCGTGCGGGCCCCGGCGATGATGACCGATCCAGCCATGGTGACTCCACTTCAATTCGGGCCCGTCTTCCAGACCGGCCTCTCTTCAACTGTAGCCGCGGTGCCAGAGCTCGACACTGGCCCGCATGGCAGTATGAACTCGTGCCAGAGCCACTGCCCATCGATCCCATCGCGGAGGCCCGACGCCAGTGGCAAGACCACGGTTGGCCTGAGGCGGCCGATGGCATGGCCGCTGTGACCGCGATCATGCGCACCCAGCAGATCCTGCTCTCGCGCATCGAAAGGGTTCTCAAGCACTTCGGTCTCACCTTCGCGCGGTATGAACTGCTGGCCCTGCTCAGCTTTGCGCGCAACGGTGCCCTGCCGATGGCCAAGGCGAGTGCCCGATTGCAGGTGCATCCCACCAGCGTGACCAATGCGGTGGACCGCCTTGAGTCGGCGGGCCTCGTTCGCAGGCTCGGCCATCCGACTGACGGTCGCACCACGCTCGTCGAAATCACCGAAGAGGGCAGGGCGACGGTACTCAAGGCGACGACACAGCTCAACTCAGCGGTCTTCGCCGAGTCGGGTTTCACCGCGACCGAGCTCGAGGAATTGAACGAGATGCTCGGTCGCTTCCGCCGCAACGCCGGCGACTTCACCGACCTCGGGCACGTCGACTAGGGGCTGGACCGGCAGAGGGCTCAGTCCGCAGTCGGACCCGTCCAGCCGAACCCCGGCTCCCGCTTGGCCAGGAACGCCTCGATTCCCCGCTGGGCCTCGTCGCTTCCGGCCAGTTCGCGGTGCCACAGCTCGTTCGCGTCCGAACCGTCATCTCCCGCAGCGATCGCGTCGACGATCTGCTTGCTCGCCCGGATGGTCAGTTGCGATCGCGTCGCCAGTTGCGAAGCGAAGCGGTCGACCTCGTTCCATAGGTGCTCCGCGGGAACCACCCGGCTGACCAGGCCGAACCGCGAGGCATCTGCCGCCGACACGAGCTCGCCGCTGAACAGCAGGAACTTGGCGACCGCCGGGCCCGCGATAGCCACCAGTCGGCGCATCCCCGAGAGCGGGTAGATGATGCCCAGGCGCGCCGGAGTGATACCGAACGTCGCGCGATCCGAGGAGATTCGGATGTCGCAGGCCAGGGCGATCTCGAGCCCGCCGCCCACGCAATAGCCGTCGATCGCGGCGACGGTGGGCTTCGGGAACGAAGCAATCGCCTGCTCGCCGGCCGAGACATGCCCACCTTCGGGTTCGGCGGGAACCAGGATCTGCTGCAGGTCGCCGATGTCGGCGCCCGCAGAGAAGTCGTCACCTAGCCCCCGGAAGACCACGACCTTCACGGCGTCGTCGCTCGCGAGATCGTCGAGGATCGGCCCGAACCCGAGCCACATCTCTGAGGTGACGGCGTTGCGCTTGCCCTCGTTCTCGATGTGGATTGTCGCGATCGCTCCCGAGCGTTCGACTCGAAGCCCGCTCACGGCTTCACTGCCATGACGATGCCTGCGGCGATCAGCCCTTGCACCTGGTCGTCGCTGAGGCCGAGGGCATCCAGCACCGCGACGGTGTCTTCTCCGAGCGCGGGTGGTGCCTTGCGGATTGTGGGGGCCTTGCCATCGAGCGAGATCGGCCCACGCAGCAGCGGCAGGTCGCTGCCGTCAGTGCGCGTGACATGCTGCACCATCTCGAGGTGCTTCACCTGCGGGTCGTCGAAGACCTGGGCGTAGTTGTAGATCGGCCCCGCGGGGATCCCGGCCGTGCGCATGAGGTCGACCCAGGCGAGCCCAGGGCGCGCGGCAAGCAACGTCTCGAGGCGCCCGGCCAGGGCATCCCGGTGTTGACTGCGCGACTTGCCGATGGCGTAGTCGGGCTCGTCCGCCAGGGTCGGCTCGCCAAGCAGCGCGCACAGGTCACGCCAGTGGGTCTCGTTGCCGACGGCGATGATGATCGGGACGTCAGCGGTCGCGAACACCCCATACGGGCTCAGCACGGGGTGGCTGTTGCCCACCGGCACCGGCACCTCGCCCATGCTGAGATACCGCTGGCCCTGAAACACCGAGATGGCAAGCGCCGCCTCTAGCAGCGAAGTGGACACCTCGAGCCCAGCACCCGTGCGCTCGCGCCCCACGAGAGCCGCGACGATGCCGAGGGCGGTGAAGATGCCAGCGAAGATGTCGATCACCGGGATGCCCACCCGATACACCTCGTCGGGCCCAGCCCCCGTGACCGACATCAGGCCTGACATGCCCTGCGCCACCTGGTCGAGGCCCGCGGTCTGGCTAAGTGGTCCGGTTGCCCCGAACCCGCTCACCGAGGCGATCACCAGTGCGGGCTTCTCGGTGCGCAGCTCGGCGGGGTCGAGGCCCATCTCGGCCATCGTGCCGGGCTTGAAGTTCTCGATCACGACATCCGCAGACAGGGCCAGTTGGCGCAAAAGTGCTCGACCTTCGACGCTGTAGAAGTCGATGGCGATCGACGACTTGCCGCGATTCACCGAGTCGAAGTACAGGCTGTGTTCGCCCTCGAAGGGCGGCCAACCGCGCGTTGAGTCGCCGCCCTTGATGCTCTCGACCTTGGTGACTGTTGCACCAAGATCGGAGAGCAGCGCCGTGGCATACGGCCCGGCGAGAGCCCGCGAGAGGTCGAGGACGACGATACCCGCCAGCGGAAGAGTCATCCGCGCAGCCGCACGTTGACCTGCTTGGTCTGGGTGAATCCGGCCAGCATGCCTTCGAGCGATACCTCGCGGCCGATGCCGCTCTGCTTGTACCCGCCGTAAGACTGGCCGACCACCTGGCCGCCGCCCTGGTTGACCTGCACCCAGCCGGCTTCCACCCGGTGTGCGGTGTTCAGCGCATTGTCCAAGTCGTGGCTCCAGACGTATGCGGCGAGACCGTAGTGCGAGTCGTTGGCCATCTGCACGACGTCATCCACGTTCTTCCACGGGATGGCGACCAGCACCGGTCCGAAGATCTCTTCGCGCGCGAGCCTGAAGTCGTTGCTGCCCCCAGCGAAGATCGTGGGCAGGTGGTAGAACCCCTCGGTGAGCGGGCCTTCGGTGGGTGCCGCGCCGCCCAAAGCGACCGACATCTCGCCGCTGGTGCGGCCCTCGACGAGGTACTCGTCGATCGAGTCGAACTGCTTGGCGTTGATGATGGCGCCCATGTCGGTGTCTTCGGCGAGCGGGTCGCCCACCTTGAGCGCGCCGAGTCGCACCACGAGTCGCTCGAGCACCTCGTCGTAGACGTCCTCGTGCAGAAACAGGCGGGAACCGGCCGTGCAACTCTGGCCCTGGCGGGTGAAGCGTGAGGCGAAGAGCAGTCCGTCGATGAGATCGTCGTCCACGGCATCCGGGAACACGATCGACGGGTTCTTGCCGCCCAGCTCCAGTGAGACGTGGGCGAGGCGCTCGCCGGCCTGGCGGGCGACGCCCCGACCGACCTCCGTCGATCCGGTGAACGAGACCTTGTCGACCCCGGGATGCTCCGCGAGGGCCGAGCCGATCAGGCTGCCCCGCCCGGTGATGGCGTTGACCACGCCGCCGGGCAGGTGCCGGTTGCAGACCTCGGCGAGGAGCAGGATCGTCAGCGGCGCGTCATCCGCCGCCTTCATGATGACGGTGTTGCCCGCGGCGAGCGCTGCGGGCACCTTGAAGCCGGCGATCATGAGCGGTGAGTTCCAGGGCAGGATGCAGGCGACGACGCCGAGCGGCTCGAGACGGGTGTACTGCAGCTGGTTGTCACCGGCTGGCAGCGTCGTGCCCTTCACTTCGCCCGCGATGCCGGCGAAATAGCGGAACAGCGAGACGAGCACAGTCACCTCGGGGCGGGCCTGGGTGCGAAGCGCATTGCCGGTGTCGAGCGCGGTCAGGCGGGCGAAGTCTTCGGCGCGAGCCTCGATCTCGTCGGCGATGAGTGACAGCGCCCGCGCGCGTTCGGTGAAGTGGCGTGCCCGCCAGGCCGGGAAGGCTGCCTTGGCGGCAGCGACAGCACGATTGACGTCGTCCACTCCTGCGGCGGGGACGCGGGTGACGACGGTGCCGCGGTGGGCGGGGTTGAAGACATCCCGCCATTCACCGGTCGAGGAGGCGACCCGCTCGCCGCCGATCCACATGAGTTGGTCGGGCCCCGACATCGTCGTGCGGGTGTCGACGGAATCCTTCAGTGGTGCGAGATCGGTCACGTGCTGTTCCTATCGGTTATGAAACTCGGGAGGCCGCTTCTGGATGAAAGCGAGCATCCCCTCTTTCTGGTCTGCTGTGGCGAACGCGGAGTGGAACACCCGGCGTTCGAATCGGATGCCGCCCTCAAGCAGCGTCTCATACGCCGCGTTCACGACCTCCTTGGCCATCATCGCGATGGGAAGGGACATGGCCGCGATGGTGGCCGCGGTGGCGAGCGCGTCATCGAGCAGTTCGGCCGCAGGAACAACCCTAGCGACCAGCCCGGCCCGTTCCGCCTCGACGGCATCCATGGTGCGGCCGGTGAGGATGAGCTCCATCGCCTTGGCTTTGCCCACCGCCCTGGTCAATCGCTGCGATCCACCCATGCCGGGGATGACTCCGAGCGTGATCTCGGGTTGGCCGAACTTCGCGGTGTCGGAGGCGATGATGAGGTCGCACATCATGGCCAGCTCGCACCCGCCCCCGAGGGCGTGGCCCGATACGGCGGCGATGAGCGGCGTGCGCACCCTCGTGAGCGCATCCCAGCCACTGAGCCAGTCGGCCAGGTACACATCCTGGAACGACTGCGTGGACATCTCCTTGATGTCGGCGCCGGCCGCGAATACCCGTGGCGAGCCGGCGATCACGATGGCCCCAATTCCCTCATCCAGGTCGAGCTCGGCGGCGGCCGCCGTGACATCCCGCATCATTCCGAGACTTAACGCGTTGAGTGCCTCTGGGCGATTGAGGGTGATGAGTCCCACCCGGTCGCGGCGTTCGAGCAGGATGTTCTCGACGTCGGTCATGCGGCCTTGCCTCCCGAGTTGTCACGGATGCTGTTCACGATCGCGGAGAAGTCCTTGCCAGCGCCACCTTCGTCGACAAATCGTTGGTAGATGGATGCCGCGAGCGCGCCCAGCTCGCCGACCGTCCCCGTCGCGGTCAGTGCGTCGGCCGCGAGCCCGAGGTCTTTCGCCATAAGCGCGCCCGCGAATCCGGGCTGGTAATCCCGGTTGGCCGGGCTCGTCGGCACCGGCCCCGGAACCGGACAGTTCGTCGTGAGCGCCCAGCACTGGCCGGATGCTGCACTCGCGACATCGAACAGCGCCTGGTGGCTGAGCCCCAGCTTTTCGCCCAGCACGAAGGCCTCACTCACGGCGATCATCGAGACGCCGAGAATCATGTTGTTGCAGACCTTCGCCGCCTGCCCCGCCCCGGATGCGCCGCAGTGCACGATTCGCCCGCCCATGATGTCGAGGATCGGCTCGGCGGCGGCGAAGTCGGCGTCCTCCCCTCCGACCATGAAGGTGAGGGTGCCCGCCTCTGCTCCGACCACCCCGCCGGAGACGGGGGCGTCGATGCCTCGGTGGCCGACGGCGACCGCCAGCGCGCGGGCGGCGCGCGCGGCTTCCACGTCGATCGTGGAGGAATCGATGAAGAGGGTTCCCGGTTCGGCAGCCGCGATGAGCGCGTCGCGGTAGACGTCGAGCACCTGCGCACCGCTTTGCAACATGGTGATGACGACCTCAGCACCCTTGGCGGCAGACGCCGCGTCGGGCGCCACCGTGACCCCGCTGCCTCGGGCTCGATCGAGGGCCGCGGGCACGATGTCGAAACCCTGCACGGCGTGCCCGGCAGCAACGAGATTGGCCGCCATCGGCCCGCCCATGTTGCCGAGCCCGATGAATGCGATCGTGGTCATGAGACCCTCCTGTCTGCGAGCCCGAGCTCGCGTGCGTCGAGACTTGCGAAGTAGTGCTCCACGTCGCCGCGCGACACCGCGGCCAGTGTCGGCGGATTCCAGTGCGGCGCCCGATCCTTGTCGATCACCTGCGCCCTGATCCCCTCGACGATGTCGGTGCCCTCCAAGAAGCGCAGGCCCTCCCGGTAGTCCTGGTCGAGCACCTCCTCGAGCGAGGTCGCCCGTCTCGACCTCCTGAGCGCTTCGAGGGTCACAGCGACGCTTGTCGGCGATTTCGTGAGAATCGTGGATGCCGCGTCCCGAGCCGCCTCCATCGGGGAGCCCGCGAGGCGCTCCACGATCGCGCTCGCGTCATCCCCCGCGTACCCGGAATCAATCCACTCGCGCTGGGCGACAAGCGCCGAGGGCGGCGCGGTTTCGGCGTACCGGGCGATCACGGCATCCGCCAGCTCAGTTTCGAGTGCGGCCGCCAGTTCGGCCAACCGGGCGCTCGGCACGAAGTGGTCGGCGAGGCCAAGGGCGATGGCATCTGCGCCGGTGAAGGTCGCGCCGGTCAGTGCGGCGTGCGTTCCCAGCTCCCCCGGGGCGCGGGAGAGCAGCCAGGTGCCACCGACATCGGGGGTGAAGCCGATGCCGACTTCGGGCATCCCGAGCCTGGTGCGTTCGGTGACCACGCGCACCGAGCCGTGCGCGGAGATGCCGACGCCACCGCCGAGCACGACTCCGTCCATGAACGCCACGTAGGGCTTCGGGTAGTGGGCGATCACGGCGTTCAGCGCATATTCGTCGGCCCAGAATGCGGCAGCCTCGTCGCCACCGCCCCGCGCCGATCGGTAGATGCCGACGACGTCGCCCCCCGCGCACAGCCCGCGCTCGCCCGTGCCGGTGACGAGCACCGTGGCTACAGAGTCGTCGTCTGCCCAGGCCACGAGGGCCGCGGAGATCTCGGTGATCATCGAGCGGGTGAGCGCGTTGAGCGCTTCGGGACGGTTGAGTTCGATGTGGCCGAGCCGACCGGTGCGGTGGGCCAGTACCTCAGCCATCAGGCTTCCGCGAGGCTGCGACCGACGATCAGGCGCATGATCTCGTTCGTGCCCTCGAGAATCTGGTGAACCCGCAGGTCGCGGACGATGCGCTCGAGTCCATACTCCGAAAGATACCCATACCCGCCGTGCAATTGGAGGGCTTGGTTGGCGACCGAGAACCCCGCATCCGTTGCCACCAGCTTGGCCATCGCGCACAACCGCACGAGGTCGGCGTCCCCACGATCGAGCGCCTCTGCCGCGCGCGCGATGAGCGTGCGGGCCGCCTCCAGCTCGGTGTCCATGTCGGCGAGCCGGAACAGCAAGGCTTCCTTTTCGATCAGCGGGCCGCCGAACGCCGTGCGCTGCTTGAGGTAGGCCACGGCCTTGTCGAGCGCTGCCTGCCCGCCGCCGAGTGAGCAGGCCCCGATGTTGAGGCGCCCGCCGTTGAGCCCGCTCATGGCGATGCCGAACCCGTCGCCCTCCTGCGAGAGGAGATGGGATGCCGGCACCCTGACGTCATCGAAGATCACCTGCCGAGTCGGCTGCGCGTGCCAGCCCATCTTCTTCTCGAGCGGCCCGAAGCTGAGGCCCGGCGTTCCATCCGGGACCAGGATCGCGCTGATGCCCTGGCTGCCGGTGTCTTGGGTGCGCGCCATGACGATGTAAAGGCCCGACGATCCGGCGCCGGAGATGAACTGCTTCACGCCGTTGATGAGAAAGTCGCTGCCGTCGCGCGCGGCGTGGGTGATGAGTGCCGCGGCATCCGACCCGGCTCCGGGCTCAGTGAGGCAGTAGCTGCCGAGAGTCTCCATCGACGCCAGCTGCGGCACCCACTCTGCACGCTGCTGGTCTTCGCCGAAGCTGTCGACCATCCAGGCCACCATGTTGTGGATCGAGATGTAGGCGGCGATCGTCGTGTCGCCCTGGGCGAGCTGCTCGAAGACCAGCACCGAATCGGCCCGCGACAGGCCCGAGCCACCGAACTCCTCGCGGCAGTAGATACCGCCCATACCGAGCTCGCCGGCCTGACGGAGTACCTCCACCGGAAAGTAGTGGGTCTCATCCCATTCGGCGGCGTGCGGCGCCAGGGATTCGGTCGCGAACTGCTTGACCAGGTGAAGCAGGGAGCGCTGGTCTTCGGTCACCGCATACACTTCCTGGCCTCGCTTCCTTGCGAGCGCCAGTTTACTAGGACTTCCTACTAAATACTAGGAGATCCAGGCATACGGCCCCTGCGCCCCAGCGAGTTGCGAGGTGCATCGCCCGGCTTAGAGTGGGGGGAGCCACTTCGAGGATGAAACGGAGAGCGTGATGAAGATCGCAGTGCTCGTGAAAGAGGTTCCCGATACCTGGGGGGATCGGAAGATCGATCCGGTCACCAAGCGCGTCGACCGCTCGGGTGAGCTGGTGATTGACGAGATCAACGAGAAGGCGGTCGAGGCGGCGCTCCTGGCCAAAGAGGCGAACCCCGGCAGTCAGGTCACGGCAGTCACGATGGGCCCGGGGAGTTCCCTCGACGCGATCCGCAAGGCTCTCGCGATGGGAGCCGACGCCGGCATCCACATCGTGGATGACACGCTCGCCGGCTCCGACGCGGTGCAGACCTCCGCAGCTCTCGCCGCCGCGCTCGCGCCGCGCGCTTTCGACCTCGTGATCGCAGGTAACGAGTCGACGGATGGTCGCACCGCCGCCGTCCCGGCGATGCTTGCCGAGCGGCTCGGGATCGCCCAGCTGACCTTCCTGCGCACCCTCGAGGTGACCGGCGACTCGGCATCCGGTGAGCGAGCGACCGATGACGGCCACGTGGATGTCACGGCGACCCTGCCCGCGCTGGTGTCGGTGACCGAGCAGATCGCCGAGGCCCGGTACCCGAACTTCAAGGGGATCATGGCCGCGAAAAAGAAGCCGGTCGAGAGCCTCACGGTGAGCGACCTCGGCGTCGCCGCCGGTGAGGCCGGTGGCGCCAACTCCTGGTCGGTGGTCGAGACCGTCACGGCCCGCCCACCCCGCTCCGGAGGCACCATCATCAAAGATGACGGCACCGCCGGCACCCAGCTCGCCGACTACCTCGCCAGCGCGAAACTCATCTAGGAAACGACGGACATGTCACAGGTACTCGTTCTCATCGACCTCGTCGATGGCGCCCCTTCAGCCAGCGCTGGGGAGCTTCTTGCCGCAGCCGACAAGCTCGGCGAGCCCGCCGCGGTTGTCGTAGGCGCCGCCACCATCGCACCCGCGCTCGGCGCCCTCGGCGCCACCAAGGTCTACGTCGCCACGATCGCAAACGCAAGCTCGGTGCTCGTGACCCCGCAGGTCGCGGCGCTTCAGGCCGCGGTCGCGGCCGCAGGGGATGTCGCGGCTGTGCTCGTCGGCAACACTATCGATGACCGTGAGGCCGGTGCCCGGCTCGCGATCCGCATCGGCGGTGCCTACCAGGCCGACGCCATCGGCGTGGAGCCCGGCATCGCTGTCACGCAGCAGGCGTTCGGCGGGGCGTACACGGTCACCGCGGTCGCGGCCAAGGGCATCCCGGTCATTTCGCTGCGACCACACTCCATCGAGGGCAGCGCCCCGGCCGCGGCCGGCACTGTCGTCGAGTTGGATGTGTCGGGCGACGCGGCCCCCGCGACCTCGATCACCGCGCGACACGAGCAGGCCGCGGCATCCGAGCGTCCTGGTTTGCAAACGGCAGACATCGTTGTTTCCGGCGGGCGGGGGCTGGGTTCCAAGGAGAAGTTCGTGCTCATCGAGCAGCTGGCCGATGCGCTGGGGGCTGCGGTCGGGGCATCCCGCGCGGCAGTGGATGCCGGCTACGTCGACCACAACCTCCAGGTCGGCCAGACCGGGGCGACGGTGTCCCCCAACCTGTACATCGCGGTCGGAATCTCGGGAGCCATCCAGCACCTTGCCGGCATGCAGAGCGCCAAGACGATCGTCGCCATCAACAAGGATGCCGACTCGCCGATCTTTGACGTCGCCGACTTCGGTGTCGTGGGCGACCTCTTCACCGTCGTGCCGCAGCTGATCGAGGCTGTCAACGCGAGGAAGAGTTGATCGGTAGCATCGAGTCGGCCCCGAATCACGAGCCGACGCAACGAGAGGCACCGCTGAGAATGGCATCATCGACCCGCTGGGCTGACTTCCGGCAGAGCCAGTGGTTCAAGCTCGTATGGATCATGCCCAGCGTGCTCGTGCTCGGGGTGATCGTGGTGCTCGCAGCCAAGGGCATCCGCGACCTGCCCGCCGTGAAGTCACTCATGACCGACTACCCCGGCCAGTCTGCGCTCCCAAATGGCGCCCCGGTCGGGTTCCCGGCGTGGGTACAGTGGCAGCACTTCCTCAATGCGTTCTTCATCCTGTTCATCGTGCGCACGGGTTGGCAGATCCGCACGACCAAAAGGCCTGCCGCATTTTGGACCCGCAACAACACCGGGCTCATCAGAACTAAGAATCCACCGGTGCGCATCGGCCTACACGTGTGGCTGCACCTGAGCCTCGACGCGCTATGGGTGCTGAATGGGCTCGTCTTCTACGTGCTCGTTTTCGTCACCGGGCAGTGGGTGCGCATCGTGCCGGTGAGCTGGGACATCATCCCCAACGCGGTGTCTGCCGCGATCCAGTACGCGTCGCTTAACTGGCCGACCGAAGACGGCTGGGTCAACTACAACGCCCTGCAGACCCTCTCCTACTTCGTGGTCGTGTTCATCGCGGCACCGCTGGCCCTGCTCACCGGCATCCGCATGGCTCCGGGGCTTGCCGGGCAGTTCAGGCGCATCGACAAGATCTACCCGATCAAGGTGGCTCGCGCCATCCACTTCCCCGTCATGCTGTTCTTCGTCGCGTTCGTCGTCGTGCACGTCACCCTCGTGCTGGCAACCGGTGCCCTGCGCAACCTCAACCACATGTACGCGGGGCGGGATGACGTCACGTGGTGGGGGTTCGGCATTTTCGCGCTCTCGATCGTGGTGATGATTGCTGGCTGGATCGCCCTCCGGCCCTCGATCCTCGCCTCGATAGCCGGGTTCACCGGCTCCGTTCGGCGGGGTTAGGAGCTAGACGATGGTCTCCGAGGTTTTCGACCCGAGCGCGTGGCGCGATGTGTATGGCTTCGGTGATCTCACCGACCTCACCTACCACCACGACACGACTGGACGCATCGCGCGGGTGGCCTTCAACCGACCTGAGGTGCGCAACGCCTTCCGGCCTCAGACGGTCGACGAGCTATACCGGGTGCTCGACCATGCCCGCCAAGACATCCACATCGGTGTCGTGCTGCTCACCGGCAACGGTCCGAGCCCGAAAGACGGCGGCTGGGCCTTCTGCTCTGGCGGCGACCAGCGCATCCGCGGGCGGGATGGGTATAAGTACGAGCCGGGCGCAGAGGGGGCAGCCGCCACCGGTCGCCTCCACATCCTCGAGGTGCAGCGCCTGATCCGCATCATGCCCAAAGTCGTCATCGCGGTTGTGCCCGGCTGGGCGGCAGGCGGCGGACACTCGCTGCACGTGGTCTGCGACCTCACGATCGCGAGCGCCGAACACGGACGCTTCAAGCAGACGGATGCCGATGTCGGCTCCTTCGACGGCGGTTACGGAAGCGCCTACCTGGCCCGGCAAGTCGGCCAGAAGTTTGCGCGAGAGATCTTCTTCCTCGGCCAGGAGTACGACGCGCAGCGGGCCTACGAGATCGGAGCCATCAACGCCGTGGTTCCGCATGCCGAGCTCGAGAAGACCGCGATCGAGTGGGCCAACACGATCCTCGGCAAGTCACCCACCTCGATCCGAATGCTCAAGTTCTCCTTCAACGCGATCGACGACGGCCTCGCCGGCCAGCAGGTGCTCGCGGGCGAAGCCACCCGCCTCGCCTACGGCACCGATGAAGCTGTCGAAGGGCGCGACGCGTTCCTGGAGAAGCGCAAGCCCGATTGGTCGCCGTACCCCTGGCAGTTCTAGGGGGCGAAGTGGGCGCCCAAAGAGGAAGTATTGATCGCTAAGTAGTCTCCTGCTCAATGCTCAAGCCACTCGAGAATCGCGTCGATCCCGGGTGCGAAGGTGCGATCCTGCGGTCGGTCGAGGAACCCGTGGTGCGTACCGGGGATCACTAGGTAGTCGGTGTCCACTCCGGCGGCGATCAATTCGCGGCCGAAAAGTTCGCCCGAGGCGCGAAGCGAGTCGCGGTCCGCGTCCATCACGAGCGCCGGAGGGAGCCCTCGAAGGTCGTGCCCACCCGGAAAGGCGAAGGGGTCGCTCATCGCCTGCGGAGAACCTGCGTAGTTTCGGTTCATTTTCTCGACCGTCCCCGGACGGAACTGGACGATGCCGTGAAGGCCCCTCAATCGGGCAGCGAGTTCGCGACTGCCCGGCGGCAACTTCGCGTGAAAAGAGCCATAGGCAAGCACAAGTCCGCGCGGCGCGGCTCCCGCCCTGGCAAGTCGCAGGGCTGCCGCGGCTGACAGGCACGCACCGGCGCTGGCACCCCCCAGGTAGACGTCACCGCCCGCACCCTTCATCGTCGCTCGCACGACATCCTCGACGTCGTTCAGGGGAAGCGGAAAACGCGTGCCTTCCAACCTTCCCGAGCGCGGTGGCCGCCACCAGCTCCAGGGCGGGACCAGCCGGTAGTCCACAGCAATGACGGTCCACCCTTTCGCGGCGATCGAGGCGGCGACCGCATGAGATTCGAGCTGGTCCAGGCCGCCGTGGGAGAACCCGCCGCCGTGGGTCCAGACCAGGGTTGCGCTCGTGGTCGGCCGGGCGGGAACATACTTTCGCACCGGGATGCTCGTCTCGCGCCCCTTGACAATGCCGTCGGAGACTCTCACCGAGGCGGCAACCTCGAACTGACGGCTCATGAAGCCCCTTGGAGCGTTCGGCTGCTCATCTTGGCCACGAACTCATGCGTGCCACTACCCCGAGTTTCCGACGTTCCGTCTGGCAGAAGAATCTCGCAGGAGGTGGAGACCGGCACCTGCACGGTGAGCCTGAATTCGTCGCCCTTGAGGTGCCAGGCCGAGCTCACCAACCCGTACGGCGTCGTGATGCCGCCTTCCGCGTGAGACAGTCCGCCGCCCAGCAGCGGCGCGATCCGGAACCTCCGGTAGCCTCCCTCGACCGCCTCGATACCGGCGACTCGACGGTAGAGCCAGTCCCCCACGGCGCCAGCGGCATAGTGGTTGAACGACACCATCCCGCCATTCGATTCCTCGGATTTGTTGCCCGAGAGGTCGTCGGTGTTCACAGTTCCATCCGGGCGCAGGGCATCCCAGCGTTCCCAGATCGTCGTGCCGCCGGCGACGATCATGTACAGCCACGACGGGGCGTCCGTACGCATCAACAGCTTGTAGGCGTCGTCGATGTGCCCGTTGTCCGACAGGGCGAAGAGGATGTACGGGGTCCCCGGGAACCCGGTGGCCAGGTGCCCGCCCGCCTCTGCGATCAGGCGCAGGAGGTTCTCGGCCATCGCCTCGGTCTCGGACCCAGCCGTCATCCCGAAGTGCAGCGGCAGCACGTATGCGGTCTGGAACTCTTTCTTGAGGGTTCCCGCGCCGTCGGTCAGAACCTTGCGGTGTGCATTGATAATCCGCTCGCGCAGCGAGCTGTAGTACTCCGCATCCCGGGTCTCGCCGAGGAGCGCGGCGATCCTGCCCATGATCCCACTGGAGTTCGCGAAGTAGGCGGTCGCGATCCACTTGCCTCGACCGATCCACTCCTTAACGCCGAGCCCCGGGGCTGTCCAGTCGCCGAACTGGAACGGGAAGCGCCAGATGAGTCGACGGCTCGGCCTGATGGAGAACAGGCCAGCCCACCATTTTGCCGCACGCAGAAACCTCTTCATCGTCGCGTACTGGCGGCGCAGCAGGTTGAGGTCACCCCGGGCGAGGTACTCGGCCCACGGCACGAGAATCGCAGAGTCACCCCAGCAGGCGGTCGCGAGAACCGGCCAGCTGTCCCCGGCGCGAGGCACCACCATGGGGATGCCCCCGCCGCGGCTCTGCTCCGAGCTCATGTCGCGCAGCCACTTGTCATAGAACCGGCTGGTATCGAAGTTGTAGGACGCGGTCGAAGCGAATACGGCGAGGTCGCCGGTCCATCCTTGCCGTTCGTCGCGCTGCGGGCAGTCGGTCGGGATGTCGACGAAGTTGGATCTCGCGCCCCACCGAATCGCCTCATTCAGCTTGTTGAGCAAGGGCTCGGAGCAGGAAAACTCTCCCGTCTCCTCCAGGTCGGAGTGGAGTACAAGCCCTTCGAGCTCAAGGTTCTCAGGGTCGATGCCACTGACCCCGACGTAGCGGAAGCCCATGTACGTGAGGCGCGGCGAGTACTCCTGTTCGCCGTCGGAGCACACGTAGGTCGCCGTGGCTTTCGCCGTTCGCAGCGACTTGACGAAGAGTTCCTCGTCGACGAGAACCTCGGCATGACGGAAGACCACGATGTCGCCGTGCCCGGCGACGATGCTTGCCCGGATGACCCCGGCGAAGTTCTGCCCGAAGTCGTAGATGGTCTCGCCACTGGGGCTCGTGGTGCGACTGACCGGCCGGAGCACCTGCTGCTCGCGCACGGGAGCTCCGTACTCCGCAATCAAGGCGGGGTCTTTGCGCGGGCGAGTGATGTCGGCGGGCTTCCAGGCCAGCCCATTTTCGTCGATCGTCGAGTCGAAGGTTTCCCCGTCGTACCACTCGGCCATCCGGTATTTGCCACCGCGCGCCACCGACCAGTCGGTTCCCGAGGCGATCGTCTCCTGTGATCCGTCTTCGAACTCGATGTGCAGTTCACAGAGGAATGCCTGTCGGTCTGCGTCGATCTTGCTCTTGCGCTTGTAGTTGAAGGTACCGACCGCCCAACCGCCGCCGACGGTAGCCCTGAGGTCGTTGGCCTTTGTGATGAGCCCAGTGACGTCGTAGGTCTGGTACTGGATCTGGTGGGCGTACGAGGTCAGCCCCGGCGCGAAGTACTGGTCGCCGACCTTCGCGCCGTTGAGCGTGAGTTCGTAGATCCCCAAGGCGGTGGCTTCGATCCAGGCGCGACGGATGCCGGGTCGCACCGTCAAGGCGTGCCGGAACACGATCGGCTCGGGAGACTGCTTGTCGGGGAAGGTGTACGAGGAGTCGGTGATCCAGCGTGCGGACCATGGTTCGTCGAGACGTCCGGTGCGGAAGCTCGTCGTCGCCTCGGCGATAGCGCCGCTGGTTCCCCGTGCAGTCACGCTCACCGGGTACTCCGTCCACGGCTCCAACGGCCCGTCATAGACGGTGGCAACCTGGTCGGTGGTTTCGATCGACCAGTCGCCGACCGTGATGCGTGCCGACTCGAGGTTCTCCCCTGGCGTGCTCGACGACAGTGCGAATGCGATACGCGGTGCGGCGTCCGTGACCAGCCCCTTCTGGAGTCCGTTGAGGCGCAACGAGGAGATCTTCATTGGTTTGCCCTCCGCCATGCGACGAGAGCCTTGAACCCCCGGATGGGATGACCTGTCGCGAGAAGGTCCAGCGCGGCCGCCACGTCGTACGGGAAAGTCCCGCCTGAGGACATGGCGAGGGATCGCAGCGACGAGTTGGGCATCATCCTGAGCACGAAGTAACTGTTCTTCACCCGAGAGGCGCGATCAACCGACTCGGGAAGTTGCTGCGCCTCCCGATAGCCCCTCGTGACGGACTTGATGATCGCATCGCCTACAACGCGACCGATCACTGTCCGGCGGGCATCGATCAACCTAGTGTTCATCGTCAGGCGCTTCGAGTCGTATTTGTCGATGATCGGACGACCGACCAGGCTGGGGAAGGTTGAGGGCACGGTTCGGGGCGGCGTTGCATAGTCGTTGTCCACCGCAGCGGTGTAGGGCGACCTCGAGTCGGCATGCCCCGTGACGCGCAGGGGCGCGCTAAGCCGAACATCCGCCGTGGATGCGGCAACCTGCACCTCGTAGTCACCGTTCTCCAACACCCAGTCACACAGGTCGACATCCCAGTAGGAGAGGTCCGCGAGTTCGAAAGCCAAATCGACTATGCGTGACTCGCCGGCAGGCACCTCGATGCGGGAAAAGGCCCTCAGCTCTTTCTCCGGCTTGAAAACTGCGCTCGCATTGTTTCGCACGTAGAGCTGAACGACCTCCGCGCCCTCTCGCCGACCGGTGTTCGAGACCGAGAGCCGCGCTGACACCTGACCGTTGTGCACGTGAACCTCGAGGTCGCTGTAGGAGAAAGTCGTGTAAGAGAGACCGAAGCCGAACGGAAAGGCGACCGACGTCGCCGCGGCGTCGTAGTAGCGGTATCCCACGTAGATGGATTCGTAGTACTCGGCGAGGGCGCCGTGGTTGTAGTCGGCGAAGGCGCTGGAGTCTTCTGCACTCGCTACCCAAGTTTCGGCGAGTTTGCCAGACGGGTTAGCTTCACCGAACAGGAGTGCGGCAGCTGCGTCGCCTCCCAACATCCCCGGTAGGTTCATGTTCAGAACTGCCGCAAGGCGATCGATCATCGGGAGTTCAACGGGGGCACCGCCGAACAGGACGAGTGCAACCGGGATGCCAGTGGTGACGAGAGCGTTCAATAGCTCAAGCTGCCCGTCGCCCAGGCGCATGTGTGTGCGGTCAAAGCCTTCGCTTTCCTCGAAGTCGGTCAGTCCGCCGAAGAACAGGACGGTCTTCGCGCCGCGGGCGGCCCTGACCGCTTCGCTGAGCGCTTCCGGAGTCGTGGATCCGTCAAGCGAGCGGTAGCCGGGCAGGTAGTCGTAGCAGATTCCGCGGCGGTCGAACGCGATCCGGGGCGAGACGACTTCGGGCGGGGTGATGAGGGACGAACCGGCACCCTGGTAGCGCATAACCTCGAACATCTCGCCGACGACGAGAAGTTCATCGGAGTCGGGAGACAAGGGCAGCGTGCCGTCGTTTGCGAGCAGGACTGCCCCTTGCCGCGCGATCTCCCCCGACAATTCGGCATGTTCTCCCGGATCGTAAGACTGGCCGCTCGACTCTCTTGCGGGATGGCGACTCACCAGTTCCAAGACCCGGTCGACTGCGGTGTCAAGTGTGCTCTGGGGCAGAGTCCCATTCTCGAGCGCCTTGAGGATCGCGGCCCGGTTGTGGGGCACCTGGCCCGGCATGTCGAGGTCGGTGCCCGCGATGATCCCCGCGGGTCGGTCGTCGGTGGCACCCCAGTCGGTCATCACCAAGCCATCGAATCCCCATTCATCCCGAAGAATTTCGCTCAGGAGTTCACGGTTCTCCGAGGCGAAAGTACCGTTCAGCCGGTTGTACGAGCACATGACAGTCTCGGGATGCGCCTCTTTGACGATGCGTTCGAAAGCGCGCAGATAGATCTCGCGTAGGGCTCGCTCGTCGACGATGCTATCTCCCACGAATCGGAAGTTTTCGTTCGAGTTCGCCGCGAAATGTTTAACAGATGCCCCGACACCTTCGCCCTGCAGACCGCGCACGAACGCGCTGCCGAACACGCCCGAGACGAGTGGATCCTCGGAGAAGTACTCGAAGTTGCGTCCGCAGAGTGGACTTCGCTTGATGTTGACCCCTGGGCCAAGTACGACGTCGACGCTGGCAGCGCGGGCCTCGCGACCGATGGCGCGTCCCATCAGGAATGCGTTGTCCGGGTTCCAGCTGCTGGCCACCGTGACCGCTGGCGGGAACGCGGTGGATTCCTCGTTCTCACCAATGGCGAACCCGCCCGCCGCGTTGCGCACCTTTCTCAACCCATGAGGGCCATCCGTGATGAAGAGTGATCGGATGCCCAGCTCCGGTAGCGCGTTGGTCTCCCAGGCGTTCACGCCCTCAAGAAGCAGCGCCTTCTGTTCGGCTGTGAGCTCGGTAGCAGTGATCGCGGGGGCGGGTCCTTTCGTCATAATCCCTAGCGAACCGACTCGATGCGCAGGACGACAAAACCACCGGCAAGGGTGCATGCCGCAGCAACGATGTAGAGCAGTGTGTAGTTCTTCGCACCATCGGCGAGAACGCCGACTGCCAGGAAGACCGGGGCGATCAGCGGAGCGAACGCCTGAGGGATCGAGGTGGCAAAGCCGGTGATGCCCATGAACCGTCCGGCATCCGTCTCCTTCTCGGGGAGCACGTCGAGCAGCAAAGCCTGGTCGACTGCGGCAAATGTTCCGATGCCGACCGAGACGAGCAGCGACCCGACCACAATGAGCGGCAGTGAGGGTGCAAAGGCCATGGTGATCGCTCCGGCAGCGAAGAAGACCGCGCCGACCAAGACGAAGATGCGTCGGCGATGGAACCGGTCGGAGAGGAACCCTCCGCCGAGGGCCCCGGCGGTCGTCGCGAGAACCCCGGCCCCGCCGAGCGCGGCGATGATGCCTCCGACATCTGCGATGTTGACGCCGAGTCGGGAAGCAAAGAAGAAGGCCGTGAACGTCGTGTTGAGGGTCAACCCGAAATAGAAGAGGAAGCGACCGAGCCAGTTCCAGGAGAAGTTCGGGAACTGTGTGGGGTTGTAAACGTACTTCTTGAACAGGGTTCCGACCGAGAGGGGTACCTCAAACGCCCGAGCGCGACTGTCCGCCTCCTTCACGAGGGTGACGAACAGTGTCACGAAGATGACTCCGACCACGCCGGGGACAATGAAAAGCAGGAGGTTGTCGCGCGTGAAAGAACTGGCGATGATGACGCCGAACACGGGAGCCACCTGGGTAGAGAAGCCGGTGAGACCCGCGACCTTCCCGCGCTGCGATTCGGGGAGGCGGTCGGCGGTCGAGGTCTGGAGATTACTCAGGACCTGTCCCCAACCCAGCTGCGCCAGTATCCAACCCAAACCGAGGACGAAAATATTCGGGGCAAGTGCCATCACGAGTAGTGAGCAGACGCCGAGGATCATGCCGCCGACCATCCAGGGTCGTCGCCGACCGATGCGGGTGCGGGTGCGATCGCTCAGGGTGCCGAGCAGGGGCCCGGTCAACATGACCACGAGGGCTCCGGCACCGGTGATGTAGCCGAGGTATTCCTCGTGGCCCGGTGCGAGTTGGCCGACCCGCACGGCGAGCGAGATGGCGATGGGTGTGATGAAGGCTACGAAGACGCCGAACTGAGCCAAAACCATAAACCAGATGTAGCGGGTGCTGACCCTCGGTAGATCAGTGGACGACTCTGCGCGCGCCTCGAGCACTACCGTCGATGCGGTGGCCGAAGGCATTGGGGCGGGCGAGATCTCGGGCTCAGTGGGCAGTGCGTCGGACGAGGTCATGCTGACTCCATTGTCGAAAGGCAAATGACTAGCGCGTGCTAGTGATTGAAAGGAATGTTAGCCTGACGGAACTAGCGCGCGCAAGTGGAGGTTCCAATGTCGGATCTAAGGGACAAGCGTCGGGTCACGGCCGCCGACATCGCCCGATCTCTGGGGATCTCTCGCGCCACGGTCGGCTTCGTTCTCAATGACACCCAGGGGCAGACAATCTCTGCCGGAACACGAGAGCGTGTTCTGGCCGAGGCCGCCCGGCTGGGGTACCGTCCGCACCTCGCAGCTCGCACGCTCGCGAGTGGACAGAGCAAGATCGTCCTGCTTGTGCTGCCCGACTGGCCCATCGACTACGCGATGAGAGCGCATATCGACGAGGCGTCACTCGCGCTCGACCAAGCCGGTTACTCACTCGTCACCATGACACCACACGCAGGCGGGCAAGCACGGCCTCTGTGGGAGACGCTGCAACCCGACCTCGTCCTGGGAATGGTGCCCTTCACCGCCGAGCAAGCTGCGGCGATCAGCGCTTCGGGAACCCCCGTGATTTCCCCAGAACTCGCACCAAGCGAGCTGGGCGCAGACCTCGAATACAGCCGGGGACCGCAGCTTCAGATCCAGCACCTCGTCGATCGGGGACACGCCCGTATCGTTTTCGCCACGACAGACGACCCAAGATTGCAATCTCTCGCGACAGATCGAATCGCTCTCGCAGCCGCGACTGCCGCGCAGTTCGGACTGCATCTTCAAGTCGACATCCTCCACGAGTCCACCGCCCCTGCACTCGTCAACGAATGGCTTTCTCATGGAATCACTGGGGTAGCCGCCTACAACGACGACATCGCTGCGCTAGTGCTCGGCGCCGCACTTCGACAAGGCGTCAATATTCCCGACCAACTCGCCGTCATCGGTCACGACGACACCCCCCTTGCCCAGCGTTTCGTCCCGTCTATTTCAACAATTCATCTGGATGCAGCTGGCCTGGGACGCTACTTCGCCGAGCTGGCTCTGCACGCGATCGAGGGTCGACCGGCACCAATAGCTGCGCCGACCACGCGGGCTACGTTGGTTCGCCGCGAATCTTGCTAGGAACAAGGAACCGTTGATCTCACGCCCCTCATCCATCCTTGCTGCGCAAGGCTTTGATTGCGTGGCATCTCCGCAGCGGTTCCTGCAACAACCCGAACGAGCGCTCCGAGGTACCCTGTCGAGAGTGACTTCCCCATCGATAATGAACCCGTTCCTTTACCTGCAGAGCAATGCCGACAACGATCCGCGCGGGGTCTTCTCGCGATCAGCCGACCAGGCCGTGACCAACGCGGAGGCCGTGGTCTCGGCGAAGAAGCTCGCATACGAGTTCCGGCGCCTGGGTGTGAAGCCGGGCGATGTGGTCGTACTCGATCTTCCGGACCACCTCAGCATCCTGTTCACGGAAGCCGTTTACCACGAGGCCGCGATCAGCACGGTCCTGCCCGACGGCTACATCACAGACGATGTCTTCCGGGTCAATTGGGTCTTCTCGAGCCGCACCCCAGCTCCACAGCGTGGGGCCCGTGTTGTTAACGTCGACTCGCGATTCCTGCAGCGGGTCGGGGAGAATCCCTACGGGATCACCCCTCGCGACGAGCCGATCGATATTCTCCGGATCGCTTTTTCCAGCGGCACGACGGGCACGCCCAACGCCATTCCGCTGACTCGCAAGGCGCTGCTCTCCTTCGACGACGCTCTGGACACCTGGTTCGAGGGTGACCCGTTCCTGGTGTTGATGGACATGGGCACGCCTTGGGGCTTCGGCGGTTTCTACCTCAGCGTGAAGGGCGGGCGACCCTTCCTCAGCGTGGGGGGCGCGGCGCCCGACGCGATCGTGCGCATAGCTGAGGAGCACTCGGTGACCTCGCTCAAGGGCTCGCCCGCACAGATCGCGGGTTTCGTCGATGAACTCGAGGCGCAGGGGCGCACGCTGCCCAGCATAGAAACAGTCTGGTTCGGTGGCACCGTGATGCCTCCCGGGCTGGCGGAGCGAGTGCGGCGCGCCACCGATGGCTGCGACATCTTCAGCATGTACGGCTCGACCGAGGCCACCATCGCAACCAGTCGGCTCTACGAATCGGATGATCCGTCGAACGCCGGCCAGATCCTCCCCGGCTCGCTGGTGGAAATCGTGGATGAAGACGACCGGGTGTTGCCCGATGGTACCGCGGGGCGCATCCGCCATCGCAGTCCCGGCATGGTTCACGAATACCTGGGCAACGCGGAGGCAACCGCCCGAGCCTTCAGGGACGGCTGGTTCTACTCCGGGGATCTGGGTTTCATTCGGCCGGACGGGGGCCTTAGCCTCACGGGCCGCGAGTCCGAGGTGTTGAATGCCGGAGGCGTGAAGGTCGATCCCACAAGGCTCGATCACTTCGCGATGGGGAACGCGGACGTCATGGATGCCTGCAGTTTCGAGTACCAGGCCAGCTCAGGTCTCAAGCAAATCGGAATCGCCCTCGTGACGGGCGACGAGATCGAGGTTCACGCTCTCATCGCCGACTTCAAGGCCGAGTTCGGCACAGCCGCACCGACCCTCGTCGCGCGCGTCGACTCGATTCCCCGCAATGCGATGGGTAAGCCGATGCGTCGGACGCTGGCCGAAAAGTTCAAGGAGAGCTGAGGCTCAGTTCGCCTTGCGCTTGCGGTTGTTGGCCGCGGCGAAGAGTCCGGTGCCCACGATCACTGCTGCGAGTCCGATCGGAAGCTCTGCCGGGCTCGGCGCGCCACCGGTGGCGGCAAGCGCCAGGGCCCACGAGGCATAGTAGGTCGTCGGTCCCGTCAGCGGCACCGAGAAGTCTGCCGGAGTGGTGAGCGCGGCGTCCGAATACCAGCCCTTGAACACGTAGCCAGTCGCGGTCGGATCCGTCGGCTTTACGGGAGCAGTGCCGACGATGACGGTCTGGGGCGTCGCCGTACCATGTCCCTTCATCGCGAAGGTCAGGGTGGCGGTCGCCGGTACCCAGGATGCGTAGTAGGTCGTCGGCCCCGTCAGCGGCACCGAGAAGTCTGCCGGAGTGGTGAGCGCGGCGTCCGAATACCAGCCGTTGAACACGTAGCCAGACGCAGTCGGATCCGCTGGCTGC
>JAYUVE010000042.1:0-78842 GCA_043754275.1 Microbacteriaceae bacterium
ACATCTCACCGTCGAGCAGCACGAGCTCGCCGTCGAGCGAGTCGCCGCAGCCGACCCCCAGGTCGCCCTGCGACAGGACTTCGGATGCCGCGAAGGCCCCCTCGTACAACCCCGCAACCAGCGCGTCGACGAACGAGAACTGGTGCACGGCCTTACCCGCGCGCGGACGCAGATCAGCGGCCACAGCGGGGATTACTCGGCGGCCTTGGCGACCGGCAGCTGCAGCGGGATGGCCGGGCAGTCTTTCCAGAGCCGCTCGAGAGAGTAATACATGCGGTCTTCCTCGTGGAAGATGTGCGCGACGACATCCCCGAAATCGAGCAGTATCCAGCGGCCCTCTGCCCGCCCCTCGCGACGCAGCGGCTTTGCCCCTGCCTCGATCATCTTGTCTTCGATCTCACCGGCGATCGCCTGCACGTTGCGCTCGTTGCGACCCGTGGCCAGGAAGAAGATGTCGGTCAGCGGAAGGGGGCCAGACACGTCGAGGGCGACGAGATCTTCGCCCTGCTTGGAGTCGGCAGCGAGAGCCACCACGGTCAGAAGCTCGCGGGCGCGCGCCGATGCAGTCACATGATCCTTTGGGAGAGAGAGGGGGAGAAAGTCACGAATCAGAAGAGATTGAACGCGAAGGCCGCGACAAGCAGGCCGGCGACGACGACGGCCAGTGACGAGGCCGAGATGAGCAGCGCCGTGAGGGCACGGGTGCCCTTGGGCTTCTGGGTGTGGGTGACACCGTGGCCGGTCTGGTGGGTGCTCACGGCCTTGATCGCGCGCACCGGCTGGGAGTCGGTCGAGATGACCTCGTGATCGTGCAGGTCGAATAGCCCGTCGATGCCGTCGTGGTCGATGCGGTCGGATGTTCCGGTCGAGCCGAGGCTGTGTGGCAGGTCGATCGACCCGGTCAGCATGACCTCGCCGGTGCTCGTGAGCGGGCCGCGGATGTCGGTGCCCTGGGGGATGTCGGGGAGCACGAGAGCATTGGTGGTCGAAGAGCCGCTGCCGACTCGGCGGCTGATCGTGGTCTCGATCTCGTCATCGAGATCGACCTGGGTCGACCAGTGCCCTACTGGTGGGGTCCACCCGGAAGGGGTCGAGGGTGCTGCGGCTTCCTGGGCGTGTGACAGCGTGTCAAACTCGGCCAGCGCATTCGTCATTCCGGTATTGGTTGACGGGGCCGGAGGGGCGGGCAACCGCGTCGCCTCCCACGCCTGTTGCTGCGCCAAGGGCTCCTGCCGCTGCACTGGCGCGGCCTGCGGAAAGCCCTGCGCCGGCGGGGCGACGGGCTCTGGCGTCTGCCAGGCGACGGGGGCGTTTTGGGTGGCCTGCGAATACGGGGGCTGTGCAAGCGGGCTGGGTTGTGCGAACGGATCCTGGCCGCCGCGCGCAGCTTCCTCCTGTGCAATCAGGGCCCGCATCTCGCGACGGGAGAGTGTTTGCTCGCCGGTCGCATCCGCCATGGGTGCCGAGGCCTGGAAGGGCGCACCTGGCTGAGGAGTCGGGTATCCCGGAGCGAAAGGTCGGGGGTACCCCTGCGCGACCGGAGGCTGGGTCGCGAACTGGGGGGGGACCTGCGAGATGGGAGCTGGCGCCGGAGGCATCGGGGTTCCAAAGCCTTCGCGCACCTCGGTCTGGTACTCGAGCTCGCTGGGGGATGCGGGGGCAACCCCCGGCTGTGCGGCTGCGGCCCGCTCGGCGGCCTGCGCCGCGCGTCGGCCTTCGGGGCTGAAGTCACGTACACGATAGCTTGAGCGCTCGCCCTGCGGCACCGGCGACCCGAGGTCGGGCTGGCGCGCATCAAGCCTGCTGCGGAAAGACTGGGAGTCGTAACTCGGAGCCGACGGCTGGCGGGATGCCGTGGAGTAGTTCAGCGGTTCGGCCGCGGGGGTAGGCGAGGTGGCCGCCGCCGCGGCGCGCCGACCGGAGGCTGCGGCATCCGGCGGCGGTGGCGCCTGGGGAATCTGGGCGGCCCGGCGAGCGTTCGTGTCCCACATGTCACCCTGGCCCTCGGGGTTCGCGTAGTACTGCGGAGCCGGGGGGACCGCTGCGGGAGGGGGGAACTGGGTGAATCCGACCGGAGGTTCAGCGCTGTCGTCGCGCTCACTCTGCCGAACCGCACGCCGCGATTGCGGCTGTGGTTCTTGGAATGTGGTCATGAACTACTCCGATACAGGTGGTGCTTG
This sequence comes from Microbacteriaceae bacterium, assembly GCA_043754275.1. Lineage (GTDB taxonomy): Bacteria > Actinomycetota > Actinomycetes > Actinomycetales > Microbacteriaceae > Rhodoglobus. The sequence continues at coordinate 2,181 of JAYUVE010000042.1, forward strand.
GCGATGTATTGGACCACGCCATCAGGAACCAAATACCAGACCGGGAACCCCCGGCTGACTCTGCTTCGACAGTCTGTGGACGATATCGCCAGCGCCGGCACTTCAAGCGAGCTTACGCCCTGCTCTGGTAAACCGCTAATAGCCAGGGTGTGCCCCGGCCGTGAAACTGCCACGAAATGCGCGAGATTCCAGACCTCCTCGACGTCTTTCCACTCGAGGATCTGAGCCACCGCGTCGGCCCCCGTGATGAAGAAGAGGTCAGCTTCTGGGCGTGCCTTGCGAATGTCGCGAAGGGTGTCGATCGTGTAGGTGGGGCCGGCACGATCGATATCCACGCGGCTCACGGTGAAGCGCGGGTTAGCTGCGGTCGCGATGACCGACATGAGGTAGCGGTGCTCGCCCTCGGTGACCTTGCTCTTCATCCAGGGTTGGCCGGTGGGCACGAAGATCACCTCATCGAGGTCGAACTTCTGCTGCACCTCGCTCGCGGCCACCAGGTGGCCGTTGTGGATCGGGTCGAAGGTGCCTCCCATGACGCCGATGCGCGCACGTCGCTGTGCTTCGTCGGCCATACCGGGAACGCCTAGTGACCTGCGCCGTGTGAGTCGCCCTCGGCCTTGGACCGGCTCGTCTTGTCACTGTGCCGATTGGCCACGTCGCGGAAGCTCCACGAGACGAACGCGAGGGTCAGGAACACCGCAAAGGCGATAGCGGCAAAAGCCCAGTTCGGCAGGAATAGCGGTGCCGGCACTTCGGTTGCGGCCAGGACTGTGGCGAGCAGCGACATTCAGGGTTCTCCGTTCGGTGTACAGGACGATCTTATCGGCGGTACTCGGCCTAGCCGCGCACCTGGCCGCTGCCCCGCACGACCCACTTGGTGCTGGTCAATTCGGGCAGGCCCATCGGCCCACGCGCATGCAGCTTCTGGGTGGAGATCCCGACCTCCGCACCGAAGCCGAATTCGCCGCCATCCGTGAACCGGGTTGACGCGTTGACCATCACCACAGCGGAATCGACCTCGGCGAGGAAGCGCTCGGCCCTGGCGTGATCGTTGGTGATGATGGACTCGGTGTGGTGCGTCGAGAAGCGGTGGATGTGCTCCAGCGCGTCGTCGAGGTCGTCGACGACGGCGACGGAGATGTCGAGCGACATGTACTCGGTCGACCAATCGTCTTGGGTGGCCGCCACGGCATCCGCGAAGATCGCCCTGGCGCGTTCGTCGGCGTGAATCGTGACGCCCGCCTCACGCAGGCGGGACAGCACGGGCGGCAGCAGTCGATCGGCGGATGCCGCGTGCACGAGCAGGGTCTCGAGCGCGTTGCACACGCTCGGTCGTTGCACCTTCGCGTTGTGCACGATCTCGACCGCCTGGTCGAGATCGGCGCTTTCATCGAGGTATACGTGGACAACGCCTGCGCCCGTCTCGATCACGGGGACAATGGATTCGGCGACCACCGAGTTGATGAGGTCGGCCGAGCCCCGCGGGATGAGCACGTCGACGAGTCCCCGCGCGCGCATCAGCTGTTTCGCGCCATCCCGACCGAACTCGTCGATGGTCTGCACGGCCTCAATCGGCAGGCCGGTCTCGTACAGCGCGGACTGGATGACGTCGACGAGCACGCGATTGGTGTTCTCTGCCGCAGACCCGCCGCGCAGCACCGCCGCGTTGCCGCTCTTGAGTGCGAGCGCGGCGATGTCGATCGTGACGTTGGGGCGGGCTTCGTAGATCGCGCCAACCACCCCGAACGGCACTCGCACCTGGGTGAGACTCAGGCCGTTGGGCAGGGTCGAACCCCGCACGACGTCACCGATCGGGTCGGGAAGGGCGACAATCTCGAGCACGGCCCTCGACAGGGCAGCGAGGCGCTTCTCGTCGAGGCGCAAGCGATCGAGCAGGCCTTCGGAGAGCCCGTGCTCCCTGCCGTTGGCGAGGTCGAGCTGATTGGCGGGCAGGATGCGACTCTGGTTCTGCAGCACGGCATCCGCGATCACCCGCAGGGCTGCGTTCTTCTGCGCGGCCGTGGCTTGGGCGAGCACCCGGGCGGCGCTGCGGGAGGCGTTGAGCTTCGCGGCGAGCGAGGGTGCATCAAGCAGGGTGTCAGCCATGCGAGAAGTTTACTGCGCGGCCTCGAACCAGGTGCCGAGTTCGGCGCCGGCCAGGGCATCCGCAACACTTCCGGTCGCGGCAAGCAGCACCGGGATTCCGGATGCCGCGGCGAGCTTGGCCGCGGCCACCTTCGTTCCCGCTCCCCCGCTGCCCACTCCTGCTGCCCCGATGTCGCCGAACTCGACGCCGGCTAGGTCATCCGCGAACGGAACGTTCTCGATCTTCACTGCGCCAGGCTCACCCGGCGGTCGCGTGTAGAGCGCGTCAATGTCGGAGAGCAGCACCAGCACGTCTGCCTTCACGAGCACCGAGACGAGGGCGGCAAGGTGGTCGTTGTCGCCGAACCTAATCTCTTGCGTCGCCACCGTGTCGTTCTCGTTGACGATCGGCAGGATGCGCAGGCCGAGCAGCCGCTCCATCGCGCGCTGGGCATTGCTGCGGTGGGTGAGGTTCTCCATGTCGCCCGCGGTCAGCAAGATCTGCCCCGCGACGATCTGGTAGCGGTCGAGGCTCTCCTGGTAGCGGAAGATGAGCACGTTCTGGCCGACGGCGGCCGCGGCCTGCTGGGTGGCCAGGTCGGTCGGGCGGGCATCCAACTTCAAATACGGGATGCCGGTGGCAATCGCCCCCGACGACACGAGTATCACCTCGCTGCCTCGCCCGTGAGCGGCTGCCAGCGCATCCACGAGTGGACCGATCTGGCCGACGTTCGGGCCGCTGACCGACGACGAGCCAACCTTCACCACGATGCGACGCGCGTGCGGCAGGTCGGCGCGGGAGGAAACACTAGTCACGGTCGTCCCCTCGGGTTTCGATTGCCCCGAGGTCTTCGGGTTGCTCTACTGCGAACCCCTCATCCTGGTTCCAGATCCCGGCGAGGCGCTCAGCCTCTAGCTCGGCGCGGGCCTCCGCCTTGGCATCCATGCGCTCGAGGTAGGTCTGGCGGCGCTTGCGGTTGGTGTCGCGCTGGTTGTCGTCGAGGCGTGAGTCGGTGCCGCGTGGGCTCGTGATGAGTTCAGCAGTGGATGACAGCGTCGGCTCCCAGTCGAACTCGCGACCGGCGATCGAGACACTCGCCCCCGGCACGGCGCCGGCCTTGAAGAGGTCGTCTTCGACACCGAGCTTGGCGAGCCGATCGGCAAGGAAGCCGACGGCCTCCTCGTTGTTGAAGTCGGTCTGGGCGACCCAACGCTCGGGCTTGGCCCCGACCACGTGGTACACGTTGCCGTAGGTGCCGCCCTCGACCTTGACCTCGAAGTCCTTCTCGTTCACCGCACGCGGGCGGATGACGATGCGCGGCTTGACCGCCTCGCTCCGCTTGAGCGTGCGGTCGGCCTGCACCAGCTCGGCGAGCGCGAACGACAGTTCCCTCAGCCCATGGCGCGACACGGCGGACACCTCGAACACCCGGTAACCCCGCGCCTCGAGATCTGGGCGCACGAGGTCGGCCAACTCGCGGCCTTCAGGTACGTCGGTCTTGTTGAGGGCGATGAGCTGCTCGCGCTCGAGCAGCGGCTTCTGTCCTTCGGGGACGGGATACGCGGCGAGTTCGCCCAGGATGATGTCGAGGTCGCTGATCGGGTCGCGACCGGGTTCGAGGGTGGCGCAGTCGAGCACGTGCAGCAGAGCCGTGCAACGCTCGACATGGCGCAGGAACTCAAGCCCGAGCCCCTTGCCCTCGCTCGCGCCCTCGATGAGGCCGGGGACGTCGGCGATCGTGTAGCGGGTCTCCCCCGACTCGACGACGCCCAGGTTGGGGTGCAGGGTTGTGAACGGGTAGTCGGCGATCTTGGGCTTGGCCGCGCTCATGGCGGCGACGAGGCTCGACTTGCCCGCGGAGGGGTAGCCAACGAGGGCGATGTCGGCTACTACTTTCAGCTCGAGCAGGATGTCGCCCTCGAAGCCGGGAGTGCCGAGCAGGGCGAATCCAGGCGCTTTGCGCTTCGTGGTCGCGAGCGCGGCGTTGCCGAGCCCGCCCTGGCCACCGGGGCCGACGATGATGCGCAGGCCCGGGGCATCCATGTCCAGAAGGGTGACGCCTGCGGCGTCCTTGACGACGGTGCCGACGGGCACGGAGAGCACCATCTCTTCGCCGGAGGTGCCGCTCTTGTGGTCGCCCTGGCCGGGTTGGCCGTGCTCCGACTTGCGGTGTGGCGCACGGTGGAAGCCGAGCAGGGTGGTGACCTGGGCGTCGCTCACGAGAACGATGTCGCCGCCGTCACCGCCGTTGCCGCCGTCGGGGCCAGCGAGGGGCTTGAACTTCTCCCGCTTGACCGAGACGCAGCCGTTGCCGCCGTGCCCCGCGAGCAGGTGGAGGGTGACTTGGTCGACGAATGACGCCATGGCACTCTCCTTACCGTGTTAAACGCCGACGGCGAGCCCAAGGCTCGCCGTCGCGGTACTGCAGAAAAACTAAGAGGGAACGATGTTGACGACCTTGCGGCCGCCCTTCGCGCCGAACTCGACGGCACCGGCCGCGAGAGCGAACAGCGTGTCGTCTCCGCCGCGACCGACGTTGGCGCCGGGGTGGAAGTGGGTGCCGCGCTGGCGGACGATGATCTCGCCGGCGAGCACTACCTGACCGCCGAAGCGCTTCACGCCGAGGCGCTGGGCGTTGGAGTCGCGACCGTTACGAGTGGAGCTTGCGCCCTTTTTGTGTGCCATATTGTCAGCCCCTACGCAATGCTGGTGATCTTGATACGGGTCTGCTCCTGGCGGTGGCCCTGGCGCTTCTTGTATCCGGTCTTGTTCTTGAACTTCTGGATGACGATCTTCGGACCGCGCTCGTCGCCGAGAACCTCGGCGACAACCTTGATCTTCGTCAGGGCCTTGGCGTCGTGGGTGATCTTGTCACCGTCGACGTACAGCACGGGAACGAGCTCGACGTTGCCGTCTTTGTCGCCCTTGATGCGGTCGAGAACGACGACTGTGCCGACCTCGACCTTTTCCTGCCGACCACCGGCGCGCACGATTGCGTAAACCACTTTGACCCTAACGTTGGAAGCTATCGGTGTTCATTGCGGGCTCGGCCCAGCAGACACCAAGGGTCAACAATACCCGACTTCTTGCGGTTCGGTCAAACCTCGTCCATGAGTCACGACATTGGAGGTTTTGGCGGATGTTCCCACGCGCAGCACGTCGGCGAGCACTCCAAGGGAGGCCATGACACGAGGGCCGCCAGCGCATGAGAAAAGGCTCCGCCGATCCCATTTCTTGCGCTGCACCGCCGAGTCGGGGTGAATGGTTGGCAGATTGCGGGTCTTGCCGCCATTTGACCCGACTCGAGTCGACTAGAGGATCATTTTTCGACCAGAGGATGCTTTTCGGGCCGGCCGCGCCAGTCAATAGCATGATGGTGAGGCCAAAGGCAGAGGGGTGTCCTGTGATCCTGATCGACCAGCCGATCTGGCCGGCGCACGACACCGTGTGGGCCCACATCGTCAGCGATACCTCGCTGGAGGAGTTGCACGAGTTCGCGGCATCCGCTGGCATTCCGCGCCGCGGGTTCGACCTCGACCACTACGACGTTCCCGCGCGCAAATGGCAGGAGCTTGTCGACCTCGGCGCCGTGCCGGTCGGGGTGCGCGAGTTCGTGCGTCGCCTCGAGGCGAGTGGGCTACGCGTGCCGCAGCGCGACCGGCCCTGACCACCGGCACCAAATCACCAACGGGCGCTGGCCACCAACCGGCACGGGCCACTACCAGGCGAGTGAGAAGCCCTCGACGCTCTTGACGACGGCACCTGTCGCAATGTCGACGAAGACCGTCTCTGTGCTTGTCGAACGCGCGTCGTAGAAGTAGCCATCCGACACCGACGCCGAGTTGTCGGGGACGACCTCGATCGCGACGTATTGCCCGTTGGGCGAGATCGAGAAGCTCTCGATGCTGCCCGCGTCATTCGGGGTGCGGTAGATGACCGTGGATGTCGCGCCGTCATCCACCGCGATGGCGCTCGCGAACCTCTTGCCGCCCGCCGCCGCGATCACCAGCTTCTCGACGCGGCTGTCCTTGCCCAATACCTCGACGGGGCCGAGGTACACCAGGCTGCTGTCGTGGGCGAGCGGTGACGGGTTGACGCGCACCTGGCTGCCGTCCGCGATCGTGAGGGCGGCCGTGCCGAACGCGTCGTTCATCGTCACGACTGTGCCATCGCGGGAAACGGGGCCGAGCTCGTTGAACTGGCCTAGGGGGACGACAGCTCCCTTGGTGAGCGGATCGAGCAGAAAAAGTGTCCGATCCCGAGTCAGTGCGAGAAGGCTCGAACCCTGCGGCATGAACTCCCAGCCGAGCACGCGAATGGGCGTGCCGTCGAGACCCTTGACCGGTTGCACGGAACGTGCTCCCTCGAGGTCGAGCGTGAGCAGGGTCGACGAGTAGGTGGGATCGATCTTGTCGCCCGCGCTCGTGAACACGAAACCGATGAGAGTGCCGGATGCTGCTGATCCGAGTTTCTGCACCACCCCGGGTTCGGGCAGCGCGACCTGCTCGACCGCGCCATCAGACAGGCTTACAAGGGCGAGAGAGCTCGTGTGGTCAGCATTGAGCGTCGCGACCGCGAGAGCGCCATCGGAGACCACGAAGTCTTGGATGGCGGGAGCCGAATACACGACGGTGCGTTCCGTACCGCCGAGGGTGGTGCGCACGATCGCGTCATTTGGTTGGGCGCGGTCGAGGTAGTACAGGGTCGGAGTGGCCGTCGTGAAGGAGTACTCAAGGGTGGCCGGCTGCGCCTGGTAGAGGCTCGTGACGTTGCGCACCGACACGGTGTATTTCGTGCCGTAGTCGAGTCGGGCGTCGAACTGCACGGCAACCACGGAGCCTTGCGTCGTGACCGAGTGCGCGACATCCGGCGTCACGGTCACCTGCGCATTCTTCACCTGCGCCAGCTGCTGGTTCGCGAACAGGCGGACCTGCTGGCCGGACTGGTCGATGACCGCCTTCGGGTCGACTTGCGCGCTGGAGAGTTTCGGGCCTTGCAGGTAGCCGAGAGTCAGGAACAACACGCAGAGCACGGCGAGCACGACCACGAGAGCAATAAGGGCGCGACGGAATCGAGTGCCGTCTGGCGCGACCTCAGTAGAGGTATGGGTCACTCGGCGTCTCGATCGGTGTGACAGCGCTGGGGTCGAGCGCGATGGGCTGCTTGCTCGTCGAGCTGCCGTTGGACGTGAACTGGCCCTTGGCCTCGACCCACGCGTCTGTCTTGAACGTGGCCTGCCAGTTCGGGTAGTACACCGGCACGCCAGCTGGTTGTGCGTCGACGGCGCAGCAGGTGATCACGAAACGAGAGACGTAGAAGACGTTTTGCGGGTCATCCTGGTCCACTGTGATGAAGCCCGTGACGTCCACCGGCTTGCCCTTGTAGAACGACAGGTCGCTCGTCTGGCGCAGCAACGAGGCCCAGTCGACGACGGTGAACTTCGCAAAAGCGGCGACGGGCGCGGATGCCACGGCGCTCGCATCCTGCGCGGGCGCCCCCACCGTTGAGCTGTTGATGTCGCGCTGATCGGCCGTCGCGCTGCTGAGGGTCGCGGGCGGGAGTGCCAGCATCGCGACGGCGAGCCCAGCGGCGACCAGCACGCCGACGAGGGACAGCGCGCGCGGCAGTCGGCCAGTGGGCGCGTCATCCCCGTCGTCGCTGCTCCGCCGGGTAAAGAGCCCGGCAGCGACGAAGATGATGGCCAGCCCCGCCATGATCACGGTGAAAACGATGTAGCGCGGGTGGATGTAGAGCACCAGCTGGTTGGCCACTGCCAGCCACACAGTCGCGACGAGGGCCGCCGCGATCAACGCGAGCCCTCGCCAGCGCTGCAGCGCGCGCCAGAATGTGCGCCCTTCTCCACCACTAGCCGACATAGTTGATCACCGCCCCAAGAAGCGCGCTGAGAAGTGCAACGATGACGACGAGCTGGAGGAGCACCCGCGTGGTGAAAGTGGTGCGCAACATGGCGAGCATCTTCACGTCGATGATGGGACCGAACACCAGGAAAGTCACGATCGACCCCGGCATGAAGGTCGAAGCGAATGGCAGGATGAAGAAGGCGTCGACGTTGGAGCACACGGCGATGATGAAGGCGAGCACCATCATCGCGAGGATCGACCAGAGCGGGTTGCTGCCGAGACTGACGAGTACTCCGCGCGGGATCACGACCTGGATGCCGCCCGCGACAAGCGCACCGATGAACAGGGCTGGCGTGATGACGCTCGACTCGCGCACGAACAAGTCGACGCTCTTGCCCCAGCGCGAGTGCACATGGTCATCGTTGTCGGAGCGGGCGCACTCGGCGGCGAAGCTCGGCGTGAGCAGGCTCCACTGCTGCGGGTGCAGGCTGAACAGCCAGCCAACGATATTGGCGATGGCCAGCCCCCCGATGATCCGACCGAACAGGATGCCGTTGTCGAACCCGAACGCCTGGTAGGTCGTCACGATCGTGATCGGGTTGATGATGGGTGCCGCAAGGAGGAAGGTCATCGACTCCGAGACGCTGAACCCCTTGACGATGAGCCCGCGGGCGAGCGGCACGTTACCGCACTCGCAGACCGGCAGCAGGATTCCGAAGCAGGAGATCACGAGCCGTCGGGCGACCCCGTTGTGCGGCAGCCATCGCACGAGGAGGTCCTCGGGCAGCCACACCTGCACGAGGATCGACAACAGGATGCCCAGGATGACGAACGGCAGCGACTCGATGATGACGCTGATGCTGAGGGTCAGCAGATCTTGGAGGCGATTGGGCAGCGAGAACCCCGCGCCGTCAGCAATGCCACGAACGGCGAGCAGGCCGGCAAGCCCGAGCACGCCCACGATAAGCCAGACCAACCGTGACCGCGGAATCGGGCCACGCGGCAGGTTGTGGTCGCGGCGGTGGTCGTGCTCGTGAGGGCGGTCGCGCTCGAGCGGGTGCTTATCGAGCGTCGTCATTCCCACCCGGGCAGCCTAACCGGCTTTGCCCAAAGCCGCGCCGTGGGCACACCGGTTCGTACTGGCACACCGCCACGAGGCCGCGGCCACTCTCGATTCGTTCGCGCAGTGAAGGACAAATCCTTCCCCCATGACGGGGTCAGCGCCGGTGTCCTTCATTTCGCGAACGAAAGACGGAGTCCGCCCTGCCTCCCACTTGACGCCCGTTCGGGCAGGCTGACGCGCAGCTGGCGCGCAGCGCAGCGCAGCGAGCCCGCGGATAGGTCAGTCTTCGCTGGGGGCGCTCACTACCTGGCCCGAGCTGCCGGCGCGTCGGGAGACGCGCGAGCGACCCTGGCCTGGCTGCTTCGGTTCGGGCAGTGCCTCGAGTACGGAGTCGAGAATCTGCTCAGCGTCGTGCGTGCTGATCCTGCGTTGCTGGCGTGGTGCCTTCACGACAGGGATGTCGAGAATCTCAACTGCCGCCGGGGTGGATTCGGCGGACGCGGGCGCGACGACGGTGGTCTCGGTGTGCGGCACAGTGCTCGCGGCGACGCGCGCCAGCGCGTTACGCACGTCTTCGGTGATCGCGTGAGTTCCGGTGCCGCCGACGCCGTTCTTGACCGCACTCGACGAAGGACTGGAACCGCCGCCACCGCGATTGCGGTTGCGACGCCCGCCACCCTCCTGCGGAGGCTGGGCAGTCTGCACCTGCTGGCGATGCTTGGTCACGGGGTCGTGGTGCACGATGATGCCGCGGCCCGCACAGGTCTCACACGGCTCGCTGAAGGTCTCGAGAAGCCCGAGGCCGAGCTTCTTGCGGGTCATCTGCACAAGCCCAAGAGAGGTGACTTCGGCCACCTGGTGCTTGGTTCGGTCGCGACTGAGACACTCGACTAGGCGGCGCAGCACGAGGTCACGGTTCGACTCGAGCACCATGTCGATGAAGTCGACCACGATGATCCCGCCGATATCGCGCAGTCGCAGCTGGCGGACGATCTCTTCGGCGGCTTCGAGGTTGTTCTTGGTGACTGTCTCCTCGAGGTTGCCGCCCGAACCGACGAACTTGCCCGTGTTGACATCGACTACGGTCATCGCCTCGGTGCGGTCGATCACGAGCGAGCCGCCCGAGGGCAACCAAACCTTGCGATCGAGCGCCTTCTCGATCTGCTCGGAGACGCGGAACTCGTCGAAGGAGTCGACCTTGCCTTCGTACCTCTGCAGCCGGTCGAGGAGGTCGGGAGCCACCCCTCGCAGGTAACTCTCGATGGTCTGGCGCGCGTCATCCCCGTCGATCACCAGTTTCTGGAAGTCCTCGTTGAAGACGTCGCGCACGATCTTGATGAGCAAGTCGGGCTCGGAGTGCAGCAGCGCCGGAGCCTGCTGGGTCTCGACCTGGTGGCTGATCTCGGCCCACTGGCTCGTGAGCCGCTGCACATCGAGGGTCAGCTGTTCCTCGGTTGCGCCCTCGGCCGCGGTACGCACGATCACGCCGACGTTCTCCGGGAGCACCTCCTTGAGGATCTTCTTGAGCCGAGCCCGCTCGGTGTCGGGCAGCTTGCGGCTGATGCCGGACATCGAGCCGTTGGGCACGTAGACGAGGTAGCGACCGGGCAGGGAAACCTGCGAGGTCAGACGCGCACCCTTGTGTCCGACCGGGTCTTTCGTGACTTGCACGAGCACGCGGTCGCCGGGCTTGAGCGCGAGCTCGATGCGGCGGGCCTGCGTCTTGCCGTCGCTGTCGAGAGCCGCGGCATCCCAGTCCACTTCACCGGAGTAGAGCACCGCGTTGCGCCCGCGCCCGATGTCGACGAAAGCCGCCTCCATCGAGGGCAGCACGTTCTGCACGCGGCCGAGGTAGACGTTGCCGATGAGGCTGGCATCCTGCGACTTGGCGACGTAGTGCTCGACGAGAACGCCGTCTTCGAGCACGGCGATCTGGATGCGGTCGAACTTCGAGCGGACCACCATGACGCGGTCGACACTCTCGCGGCGGGCGAGGAACTCGCTCTCGGTGACGACGGGTCGGCGACGGCCGGCGTCGCGTCCATCGCGGCGACGCTGCTTCTTGGCTTCGAGTCGGGTGGAACCTTTGACCCGGGTCGGCTCGTTGCTGAGCACTGGCTCGGGGCGCGGCTGGCGCACGCGAACGACGGTGTTGGGGGCTTCGTCGCCGGGGCGCGCTTCCTCTCCTGGTCGGCGACGCGAACGACGACGGACCGTACCGCCCTCTTCCCCGTTGTCGACGGGGCCGTTGCTGGCGCGGCTCGCGCGCTGCGGGGGCAGCGGCGGCAGGTCAGGTGCCTGGAACAACAGTGAGGTGGTCGGGCGGGCGGCAGGCTTCTCTGCCTTGTCGGAAGGCTCAACCTCTGCGGTCTTCTTCGTGCCGCGCCGGGCAGGGGCCTTGGTGGCGGGAGCCTCTTCAGGGGATGCCCCAGGCGATGCCTTGACGGATGCCACGCTGGCGGCGACATGGTCGCTGGCCTTCTTCGCGGGGCTCTTGGCTGCCGACCGCTTGCGCACGGGAGCCGCGGCCACCGCAGCTGGCGGTTCCACCTCAGCCGCAACATCCGGCGTTTCGGCTTTGCGGCCTCCGAACAGTCGCGTCTTCCTCTTGGGGTTCTCTACGTTGTCTTCGCTTGTGTTCACCATTGCTGGTGTACTCCTTGCCCGGGTGGGCAACCGCGCCACCCACCGGGTACTCTCTCGTGCGCTACCCCGCAGCCTTGCGTAAAACTGCCTGCGGGGCCGCTACTAAAACTCATGGTCTCCGATCGGGCCCTGGGCTCGCGATCGGTTGTGCACTGTCACTGCACGTGCGCTGTCACCACACTCTCGGAACTGGCTATCCGCCTCGCACAACACTGCTTGTCTGAAACTGTGTTGCGTGCCTGGTCCGGTATGCCCGGTAAGCATTGTTTGGCGTCGTTCCGAGCGCGGCCCGGACGACTAATGCAAATTATCGCACGCATTGACAGTGAGTCGTGATTTGGCTCTGCAATAATCCGAGCATGACCGACGCTCAGGCCACTCGCCGCCCCCTGGCCCTCGCTATTGTCCTGATCGTCACGGGTGCGATCGGCTGGTATGCGGCCTTCTCCCTGATGCTGGACAAGATCGCTGTGCTGACCGACAAGAACGCCGATCTTGACTGTAATTTCAGCGTCATCGTGCAGTGCGGCAAGAACCTCGCGTCGTGGCAGGGCGCAATCCTGGGGTTCCCCAACCCAATCCTGGGTCTCGGCGGCTTCGTCGCTCCCATCGCGGTCGGGGTTGCTCTTCTGGCCGGCGCGAGCTTCGCCCGCTGGTTCTGGATCACCTTCAACGTCGGCGTGCTCGGCGCCTTCCTGTTCTGCATCTGGCTGCCCTACCAGAGCATCTTCAACCTGGGCACCCTCTGCCCGTGGTGCATGCTGGTCTGGTCGATCGTCATCCCGATGTTCTGGACACTGACGCTCTACAACGCCAGGGCCGGGATATTCGGCTCCCGACTGCAGAAGGTCGGCGCACTGCTCTATGGCTGGGTTCCGCTCATCACCGTGGCGGGCTACATCATCATCCTCGTCGCGGCGCAGGTGCGGCTCGACCTGCTCTCTTACCTGTAACATCCCGACGAGCATCCCCTGAGCACGAAAGAGCAACAGTGACTCCAGAACGACTGACCAAAAAGCAGAAGCAGGAACAGGCGAGAGAAGCGGCTCGACTGGCCAGGCAGGCCCAGAAGGTGCACCAACGGCGCCAGCGCTGGGTGCTCCAGGGCGGAGTAATTGTTGCGCTCCTCGCGGTCGTCGCCGTTGTCGGCCTCGTGGTGTTCAACGCCACTCGCCCTCCGACGCCGGGGCCGCTGAATATGCTCAGCGACGGCATCCTCATCTCTGGAAACGGCACGACGGCGACCGCAGTCACTACCACAGCGCTGCAGCCCAACAAAACCCCGGTTCCGACAGACCCGAGCAAGTCCAAGAACACGGCAAACATCGTGATGTATGTGGACTACCAGTGCCCCTTCTGCAAGCAGTTTGAGGCCACCAATGCCGAGCAGATCACGAAATGGGTGACCGACGGCATGGCGACGGTCGAGATCCACCCCATCGCGATCCTGGACAATTCTTCTCAGGGCACGAAGTACTCGACCCGCGCCGCCAACGCCGCGGCCTGCGTTGCCAACTTCGACCCGAACAACTATCTCGCCGTGAACACTGCGCTCTTCGCGAACCAGCCCGCCGAACAGACCCCCGGCCTCACCGACGATCAACTGAAGGCCCTCGTGAAGACGGCGGGCGCGGGCGGTGCCGACGTGGCGTCGTGCATCTCGAGCCAGACCTTCGCCAGCTGGGTGAGTGCTGCGACCAAGCGTGCGCTGGCCGGCCCGCTGCCGAACTCCGACACCAAGACGGTCGCGGGCACCCCTACCGTGATCGTCGATGGCAAGAAGTATCCGGGTGCGCTCGACGACGCAAACGCTTTCTACAGCTTCGTCGGCAAGCAGGTCATTGACGCGTCCGGTAGCACGAAGTAACGCGCGGCGCGCTACTAAAACCAGAGGGCTAGTTCCCGCGCCGCGCTCTCGGGCGAGTCACTGCCGTGCACGAGGTTCTGCTGCACCTTGAGCCCCCAGTCCCGTGCGAGATCGCCTCGGATGGTGCCGGGCGCCGCCGTGGTCGGGTCGGTCGTGCCCGCCAGCGAGCGGAATCCCTCGATCACTCGGTTGCCGGCGATGCGAAGCGCGACGATCGGGCCGCTCTGCATGAATTCGACGAGCGGTTCGTAGAACGGCTTGCCGTGGTGCTCTTCGTAGTGCGCGGCCAGGAGGTCGAGGTCTGCCAGCAGGTACTTCACGTCAACCAGCTGGTAACCCTTCGCCTCGATGCGGCGCAGGATTTCGCCGGTCAGGTTGCGGGCAACTCCGTCGGGCTTGACGAGGACGAGGGTTTCTTCGACGGTCATGAGTTCTCCTTGGTGGGTGTAGTTGGCGCCGCGCCGAGTTTGGCTTTGTCGAGCGCTCGTCCTTTGACGAAGCAGAAAATCCAGATCGCGACGAATGCCGCCGCGACGACAAACATGACCGGCAGGAAGACGCCAGTGGCGATGAGGGTCGCCTGCGCCACCCAACCCAGCCATACCCCCCAGGAGTAGCGCAGCAGACCCGCGACGATCACGAGCGCGAGGATGAGGCCCACTCCCCCGCCGAAGGCAGCGGCAGGAGGCAAAGCCTTCAGCCCGAACGCGGTGAGCATGACGAAGAACACCAGGATCGCCTCGAGGCTGAGCACGATGCTGAGCAGGCTCTCGGTCACGCTGCGGGCGCGGCGCGGCTTGCGTGCCGCGGAGCGGCCAGCGTCACCGTTGGGTGCCGCGGTCACCGCTTCCACCCCTCGGTGGCGCCGAGCGCGATCGCCTCGCCGACGAGGGTGATGGAGCCGGTGACGACGACCGCGCGGCGAGGCTCTTCCGCAGCCCAGTTGCGGGCATCCCGTATCGCTGCCTCGAACGACTCGAATTCGTAAGTCGCGTCGTCGCTGGTGAACTCGCCCACGAGCTCGGCGAGCTCGCCGTGGGGGATCGCCCGGTCAGATTGCGACTGGGTGACGTGGATGCGCGTGGCCAAGGGAGCCAGAGCCGCAAGAATGCCGCGGGCATCCTTGTCTTGCAATATCCCGATCACGAAGGTGATCTCGTCGAAGCCGAAGTACGTGCCCAGGGCCGCGGCCAGGGCTTGTGCGCCATGCGGGTTGTGCGCGGCATCCACGAGCACTGTCGGCTCCGTCCCGATGATCTGCAACCGGCCGGGGGATGTCGCGGTCGCAAGCCCCTCCACGAGCACCTCGCCCACGAGCGGTCGGTCCCCCCCGCCGAGGAACGACTCGACTGCGGAGATCGCGAGCGTCGCGTTGTGGCCCTGGTGCTCGCCGAACAGCGGTAGGAACAGGTCACGGTAGGTGCCGGCGAGGCCGCGGACGGTGATGACCTGTCCGCCGACCGCGATCGCACTGCTCTCGAGCGCGAACGAGGTGCCTTCTACCGAGAACGTCGACTCGGTGAGCTCTGCCGCGCGTTCGAGTTCGGCCAGGGCATCCGGCGATTGCAGCGCGGAGACGATGTTGGCGACCGGCTTGATGATGCCCGCCTTGGTGCGCGCGATCTCAGCCACGGTCGACCCGAGCCGCTGGGTGTGGTCGAGGGCAATCGGGGTGAACACCGCGACCTGCCCGTCACCGACGTTGGTGGAATCCCACTCGCCACCCATGCCGACCTCGATGACAGCGACATCGACCGGTGCGTCGGCGAAGGCCGCAAAGGCCAGCACCGTGAGTGCCTCGAAGAAGGTCAGCGGCTCCTCGTTCTTTGTCTCGAGTTCGGCGTCGACAAGGTCGATGAACGGCCGGATGTCGTCCCAGTTCGACGCGAGCGCCCGGTTCGAGATGGGCTGGCCGTCGATCACGATCCGTTCGTTGAATCGAACCAGGTGCGGGCTCGTCATGAGCCCGGTACGCAGGCCGTATGCCCTGAGGATGCTCTCGGTGATGCGACTCGTCGAGGTCTTGCCGTTGGTGCCGGTGATGTGGATGATCGGGTAGCTGCGCTGCGGATCCCCGAGCAACTCGACCGCTCGTCGGGTGGCACTGAGCCGCGGCTGGGGGGCGGACTCTCCGACACGGGAGAGAAGTTCTTCGTAGACCCGGTCGGCATCCTCCTGGTATTCGGCGTCTTCGAGCTCGTAGTCGGAGTCGTCGTCGAGATTGGTGCCCTCGTTGCCGTCGGCGAACGGGCTCAGGTCGGCGAGTGGGTTCTCCGACGGCTCAGCGTCGTCAAACTCGTCTTCGCGCTCAGACACTGACGGCTCCCGTCTTCCAGACATCAATAACAAGTACACCAGTGTTTGCATACTGGCCGGAAGCGAGCGTCGCCCGCTGCGACCCGGCCGCCGAGCCAAGGGCAGCTGCCGCTTCCGGCTCGGGTGAAACCGCGAAGTCGGTCTCGAGCGCCAGGGTCTCCCCCGCGATCATTTCGGCGAAGGATTTCAGGGCCGCGATGTCGTCGGCGGAAGACCCGGTGACGGCGAAGGTGATCCGGTCGCTGACGTCGAGGCCAGCCGCCTTGCGGGTGTCCTGGATGGCACGCACGAGGTCACGCGCGAGACCCTCCGCCTCAAGCTCAGGTGTGGTCTCGATGTCGAGGATGACGAAGCCGCCGTCGCCGAGGAAGGCGATCGCGGATGACGCGTCGGCCGCCTCCAGCTCCAGGTCGTACTCGCCGGGCTGCAGGGCCTCCCCGCCGACTGTGACCACCTCACCGGACTGCACCCAGTCGCCGGCCTTCGCCGCCTGGATCACCTGCTGCACCTGCTTGCCCAACCGCGGCCCGAGGGCGCGGGCATTGATCGTGAGCTTGCGGGTGATGCCAAAGGACTCGAGCTCTTCGAGTGGCTCGAACGCGACCGCCTTCACGTTGAGTTCATCGCGCAAGATCTCGTCGACCCCTTCGAACCAGTCGTCGCGGGCTGTCACGACCGTGAGCTTCGCGAGCGGCAAACGCACGCGCAGGTTGCGAACCTTACGCAACGCGAGCCCGGCGGAGGCGATCTCGCGGGCGTAGTCCATCTCGGCGACGAGTGCATGGTCCTCGGGGAATGCCGCGGCATCCGGCCAATCCTCGAGGTGCACGCTGCGGCCCCCGGTCAGCCCGCGCCACATCTCCTCCGCAACAAGCGGAATGAGTGGCGCGGCAACCCGCGTGACAGTCTCGAGCACCGTGTACAGGGTGTCGAACGCGTCGGGGTCGCCCTGCCAGAACCTGTCCCGGCTGCGCCGCACATACCAGTTGGTGAGCACGTCGGCGAAGTCGCGCAGGCGCGCGGCGGCGAACGGGCTGTCGAAGTCCTCAAGCTCGGTGGTGACCTCGTCGACGAGCTCGCGGGTCTTGGCGAGGATGTACTTGTCCAACAGGTTCGTCGAGTCAGCCCTCACCGCTGCTGTGTGGTTTGACGCATTGGCATACAACGTGAAGAAGTAGTACGTGCTCCATAGCGGCAGCAGCAGTTCGCGCACTCCGCCGCGGATCCCCTCCTCGGTCACGACGAGGTTGCCGCCGCGGATCACCGAGGACGACATCAGGAACCAGCGCATCGCATCCGCGCCGTCCCGGTCGAAGACCTCGTTGACATCGGGGTAATTGCGCAGGCTCTTCGACATCTTCTGCCCGTCGCTACCGAGCACTATGCCGTGGCTGATGACGTTCTTGAAAGCCGGCCGGTCGAAGAGTGCCGTCGACAGCACGTGCATGAGGTAGAACCAGCCTCGCGTCTGGCCGATGTACTCGACGATGAAGTCCGCAGGATTGTGGGTGGCGAACCACTCCTGGTTCTCGAAGGGATAGTGCACCTGGGCATAGGGCATCGAGCCGGAGTCGAACCAGACGTCGAAGATGTCGGTGATGCGTCGCATCGTGGACTTGCCGGTCGGGTCGTCGGGGTTGGGGCGCGTTAGCTCGTCGATGTGTGGCCGGTGCAGGTCGCTAGGGCGCACCCCGAAGTCGGCCTCGAGCTCGTCGAGCGAGCCGTAGACGTCGACGCGCGGGTACTCGGGGTTGTCGCTCTTCCACACCGGGATGGGGCTGCCCCAGTAGCGGTTGCGGCTGATCGACCAGTCGCGCGCGTTGGCGAGCCACTTGCCGAACTGGCCGTCCTTAACGTTCTCGGGCACCCAGTTGATCTCTTGGTTCAGTTCGCCCATCCGGTCGCGGAACTCGGGCACCTTCACGAACCAGCTGGACACCGCCTTGTAGATGAGCGGGTTGCGGCAGCGCCAGCAGTGCGGGTAGCTGTGCTCGTAGCTCGCGACCTTGAGCAGGCGTGCGTCGGTGCGCAGCTTCTGCACGAGCGTCTTGTTCGCGTCGAAGACCTGCAGCCCCGCGACCTCGGCAATCAGCGGCAGGAATCTGCCACCCTCGTCGACCGACAGGATGACCGGGATGCCGGCCGCGGCGCACACCACCTGGTCGTCCTCGCCGTAGGCAGGGGCCTGGTGCACGATGCCGGTGCCCTCCCCGGTGGCAACGTAGTCGGCGACGAGGATCTGCCAGGCGTTCTCGGTGCCCCATTCGGCGGCGTCCGCGTAGTAGTCCCAGAGGCGGGCGTAGCGCACGCCCTCGAGCTCGCGACCCTTCAGCGTCTTCGTGACGACGACATCCGCCGCCGAGGCATAGCCGAGTTCCTTGAAGTAGGAGGGGATGGTGTCCTGCGCGAGCAGGAAGGCCGCGACCCCCTCGGCCGAGCCGTCCCCAGCGCCGAGCGGGCCGGACGGCACGACGGCGTACTCGACGTCGGGGCCGACCGCGAGGGCGAGGTTGGTGGGCAGGGTCCAGGGCGTGGTCGTCCAGGCGAGAGCCTTCACGGCGGTGAGCCCCAGGCTCTCGGCCTTGGCCCCGTCGAGCGGAAAGGTCACCGTCACCGCCTGGTCCTGGCGCATTCGGTAGACGTCGTCATCCATGCGCAACTCATGGTTCGACAGCGGGGTCTGGTCGCGCCAGCAGTAGGGCAGCACTCGGTAGCCCTCGTAGGCGAGACCCTTGTCATAGAGCTGCTTGAACGCCCAGATCACGCTTTCCATAAAGGTGGGGTCGAGGGTCTTGTAGTCGTTCTCGAAGTCGACCCAGCGGGCCATCCTCGTGACGTACTCCTCCCACTCCTTGGTGTACTTGAGCACCCCGGCACGTGCGGCCTCGTTGAAGGCCGCGATCCCCATCTCCTCGATTTGGGCTTTGTCGGTGATGCCCAGCTGGCGCTCGGCCTCGAGTTCGGCGGGCAGACCGTGGGTATCCCAGCCGAAGCGGCGCTGCACCTGCTTGCCGCGCATGGTCTGGAACCGGGGGAAGAGATCTTTCGCATAGCCGGTGAGCAGGTGGCCGTAGTGCGGCAGACCGTTGGCGAAGGGTGGCCCGTCGTAGAAAACCCATTCGGGTGCGCCATCGCGCTGGTCGATGGACGCCTGGAAGGTGCCATCCTGCTTCCAGTAAGCGAGCACCTGCTCCTCGATCGCCGGGAAGCGCGGCGACGGGCTGACCGAGTCGTCGGGGGTGTGGCGGGGGTACGGCATCGAGGCTCCTGTGCTGTGGAATCTGCACGAGGACGACACTGTGTTTACAACTACAGTGCCGCGGTACCACCCCGCTTGCCACCCTTCGGCGACCACTCAAACTGCGCTCGGTTCTACTGGGCGTGTCGACCGACCGCCGCGATGGTGGTCGGTGCTGGCCGTAAGCTCCAGCGCGCTGTTCTTCCGAAGGCTCCCCGTTGATAGCGGATCACTGCCTGCGCCCCTATTCTAGGCGCGCGCGGCCAGCGCATTCAGCAGTGCTGCCCCGGTCTGCGCTTGCGAAGCGGTAACCACAAGCGACCGACCGTCTTTGCGAGTGACTTCGAGCGCTTCGCCCGCCCGGGTGACGACTCCGATGCGCCTGGTGCCACCCCAGCGGATGCCCCATCCGCCGAAGTCCCGCGTGGGGTGCACGGTGATCGCGGCCGCCGTGGCCACCTCGCTGGGCGGGATCACGAACCGCGGGAATCCGATCACCGAACGCGCACGCAGCCCCTTCCCGTCGATCGTGACCCTCCAGAAGAGCGCGCTCACGGTCAGCGCGCCGATCAACAGCATCCCGACGAGCCAGATGAGAAAAAGGGGAAGGGGCGCGGCAACGGCCAGCACGACTCCGCCGCCGCCGAGAACGAGAGCCAGAAGGATGGCCACGATGGCGCCGACCTGGCGGGATGGCTCGACACGCTGCATCCAGGCGACACGTTCGGTGGCTCCGAGTTCGATCTTCGGGAGCGTTGCGGCGTCAACTGCAGGTACGGGGATGGATTTCGGCAGCAGGAACCAGGCCAACACGGCGAGCGCGATGCCCAGGGCGAAGCCCAGCGCGACAACAGGGGCGATGTTCGGTGCGAGGCGGGCATCCCGCAGCCCTGCCTGCATCACAGTGGAGCCCGCCATGATCACCGTGAGGATGGTTGCCAGGAACGGCCCGATCGACAGGATCACTCGCTGGTTGACAGTCGACGTTTCATGGCTGGATCGGGCGACGACGAAAGCAAACGCGCTGTAGGCGACGACCACGAGGGCGATCATGACCAGCCCGACCGCCGCGTTGCCGAACCCGTCTGGCACGCCCGAAAATCCCCAATGGGTGGCAATGGGAGATGGCAGCGTCGGGATCGAGACGAGAATCGCGATGATTCCCGCGGCGGCGATGATGAGCGGGGCGAGAACTCCCACGACGATCATTCGGGTCTGGTTGGTCATTCGAATGCCTTCCTGATCAATGCGCTGAGGGCGCTGGGGGTGAGCTCGAGCCGCTTGGCCTCTGCGACCACCCGGTCGATGTCTTTGGTGAGTTGCGCGTAGTCTCGCGCGCGGTCGGCCACCACAGCGCCACGACCACGGCGCAGATCGATGAAGCCCTCGTCGCGGAGCACCTGGTACGCACGCAGCACGGTGTGCACGTTGACATCGAGGGATGCCGCGAGCTCGCGCGCAGCGGGCAGCCGCTCCCCGACGGCCAGTTCGCCGCCCATCACCTGGCCCCGGATGCCCGCCACGAGCTGCTCAAACAGCGGCAGAGGCGAGACGGGATCGATCGACAAGAACACAAGAAGATCCTATTACTCTAATTCAAATAGATCAAGCACGTCACGATCTGATAACAGACCGATGTGAGCATTCCGTTGGACTCCGCCGTCTCTTGGCCGCATTTTCGGATTCGGTAGACCGATCAGTCTGTACCTGTCACGTCCAGGTGATGCCTGTGTAACGGGTCCAGGGAGAAGGTGAGGAGAAGGAATCGGGGAATCATGTTACAAATCAATACGATCACGCCTGGGGACCATCGCTCACCACGTCTTGTGCGTGCGTTAGGGAGTTTGGGCGCCCTACTTTTTGCTGTTTTTCTCTTGGTGGCAATGAATCCAGGAGCGGGGGCATTCGCTGACGACATAAGCCAATGCGACGGCGTCGGCCTCGCTGGCTCCGGAGTCGACTGTCACGTCGCTGTCGTCAACAACATCGACCTCAACGATCCGACCCAGAACTTCTCCACCGTCACCACGACGACCTGTATCGGCGACGCCAACGCCGCGCTGATCGGCTCGTGCGCGACCACGGTCATCCCGCTGAGCACCACTCTCACGCTCAACGTCGACCAGTGCAATGGCTCGACAACGTCGGGCTCGACGCTGTTCTGCACGGTCGATGTTCTCAACCAGGTCACCGGTGGCTCAGGTGTCATAGACCTGGCCACGGTGAATGAATGCATCGGTTCGGCCGCAGGGGGCACCCTGGTCAGTTTCACCTGCGACTCATGGGTTGATCCAACCATCGCCCCGCCGGTAGCCAATAACGCTCCGCTGGCCACGGCCACTGTCGTGCAGTGCGACGGCTCCGCCAATGGTGGCGGCGCCCTGGTGGACTGCTCGATGGATGTCGGCTCGAGCACGAGCACCGCCATCCCGGTCAAGGTCAACCAGTGCAACGGCTCGGCCAATGGCGGCGGAAGTACCGTCGTGTGCCGCACCCGCATCCGCACGGTGTTCAGAACTGACATCACTGTTCCGACCTACACCACAGCCACCACGACCCCGCAGGCCGTGCCGGTGCTGCCGTCCACGCATGCTGTAGTCGGCGTGGTCGCACCTGCCCCGGTGGTGATTCCGGTGGTAGTCACGCCTCCCGTGACACCGCCCGCAACAGTGGGTTCAGACACGTCCAGCTCATCCGGCACATCCGGCACATCTGGTTCATCTGGTTCATCTGGTTCGCGAGATCGGCTCGTCAACACGGGATCGCTCGCGCAAACGGGTGGCACGGATCCGATGCCGACAGGACTCATCGCCGGTCTTCTCATGCTTGTGGGGGTCGGAGTCGTGCTGGGGTCACGTCGATCCGCAGTACCCCGGGCCTGACGAAACGTCTCCCGGGCACTTTTGGGGGGTCCGGGAGACGTAGCTCGCCGTAGAATGGGGATTCTACGGGTGTGGGGACAGAGATGATCCACTTTGAGCGTTGGAGCCTCTTGGTTGTGGGGGAAGCGCTGAGGCGCGATGCAACGCGTTTCGCGGACTTCCTCCACGACCTTGACTTCGACGCGAGCACCCTCGCGGCCAGGCTCGATGAACTTGTTGCGGCAGGTCTCATGGATCTCGTGCCAGATTCCGCCGTCGGCGAACCGGCATACCGGTTGACCGAGAAGGGCAGGGGCCTGGAAGAGGTCATCGTCGCCCTGGACGCCTGGGGGGAGCGCTGGGCTCTTCCCGCCCCGCTACCCGCCGAGCTGACAATCGCGCGGGTGCGCGACGAGGAGGTTCGCCTCGCGCCGTCGGTGCTGATCGAGATCTCGATGCTGGGTGCCTTCGCCCTGCGGGTGGGTGGCAAAGCGATCGGCGGACTGTCCGTGGGATCCCAGCGCCTCCTGGTGTTTCTGGCGCTGCACGATCGGGCCATCACCAGGATTGCTGTGGCCGGCACGATGTGGCCAGACGCGACAGAGGAGCGTGCTGGCATCAGCCTTCGCTCAGCCCTCTCCCGGCTCGATCCTGCGACTCGCGAGACCATCCTCACGGCGAGCACCGGTCTAGGGTTGGCCGAGACGGTCGCCGTCGATCTTCGGGATGCCCAGGCTCTCGCCCACCGACTACTCCGGCCGGGCGGCTCAACCCTGCCCGCCGACCTGAGCTCGGAGGCCCTCGCAGCACTCTCGCGCGAACTGCTGCCGGACTGGTACGACGACTGGGTAGTGGCCGAGGCAGAAGACTGGCGGCAATTGCGCATGAGTGCGCTGGAAGCCCTGGCGAACATCCTTGTAGACAACGACCGCCTGGCCGAGGCGGCCAGCGCCGCGCGAGCGGCCATGAAGGTTGAGCCGCTGCGGGAGAGCGCGCACGCGACTCTCATCCGGGTTCATCTCGCCGAGGGCAACCAGACCGAGGCCCTTCGCGTGTTCGAGCGCTACAGCGAGCTGTTGATGAGTGCCCTGAATCTTGAGCCCACGCAGCACTTGGCTGGCCTCGTGACAGATATCCGCAGTCATGGAGCGACTGAAGTCGAAGATGTCGAATCAATGCGCATGGGCTGAGCCCCTCTCGCGTCTCGGTTGTTTTTGGGTGAGGCGAACCTCTAAGCTGTGCCTCATCTGGGGGACTCCCAGAAGCGACTTCCGAGGGATTCGATGAGCGACGACACCCCCACACAACGCTTCGATGCCACGGGTGGGACACCCACAGAGCGACTCGCCACCACGGCGCCCTCCGAGGAGGTGGTAGAGGAGCGCAAGTCGCGCCGGCTCATCACAATCCTCGTGATCGCGGGTGGCGCACTTCTTCTCGCCGCGCTCATCGTGCTCATCCTGTTGTTGACGAGGGGATCCGGAACGCCGACCGCGGTGACGACTCCCACCAATTCGGCAAGCACAAGTCCGACCCCGAGCGCCACGCCGACGAAGAGCGCGACGCCCACCCCCAGCCCTACTCCCACTCCGACCGCCACCGCGGCGCCGCCGCCGCCGCCCTCGACTGACGCTTCGATCGACGCGTTCACCATAAACGGCCACTCAGGATCGTTCGGTGTCGACTGCTCGAACGGCGACCCGAACATCACGCTCAAATGGTCGACGTCGAATGCCGACCACGTCTACTTCGGCATCGACACGAACGACGCGTCAAGCGGTCCGTTCTTCTCCGACCTCCCCGCGAGCGGCAATTCTGACAACGACTTCCCGGATGGCTACCGGCCATTCCAATACACCTGTGGAAACGGCAGCCACAAGTACGTCTTCACCGCCGTGAACGACACCAACGGCACGAAAGACACGGTTTCCATCACAGTGAACGGCTAGAGACGACATGAGCACAGCCCCCTCAGCACCGCGCAAGGCAAGCGGAGGGCTCATCGCCCTCATCGTGATCGGGGGGCTGCTGTTGCTCGCAGTGGTGGCCGTGCTCTTCCTGCTGCTCGGGAGGAACCTGGGTGGCGGCAACGACGGCACGGTCACCAGCGCGACGGCGACCCCCAGCGCTGTCGCGCCGAGCCCCTCGGCCACCGAGGCGCAGCAACCCGCCGAAGACACCACCCCGCGCTTCACGAGCTTCAATGCCGTGACCGAGGTCGCGTGCCCGCAGGACGGCGAGAAACCGGAGATCCAGTTCAACTGGACCACGGCCCACGCCACCCAGGTCTGGTACACCTCCGGCAAGGAGGACGCCATCGATGACAACTACATGCAGGTGCCGCTCAACGGTAGCCAGAACGACTTGACCGACGAGCACCTGTTCCCGTGCAATCACCGAAGTGCGCAGACCTACACGGTCACGCTGCTGGGGGATGACGGCCAGCACGTGAGTCAGCAGTTCACCGTGACCGACACGAACTGGACGGGCGACCCGAGCACCGACTAGCTGGCGACTAGCGCTGGGTCTCCGGCTGCTCGGCTGCAGTGTGTCGGCACCTCTCCGCAGTGTTGCGGATCCTCTCCGCAGTGTTGCGGATCCTCTCCTCAGAGTTGCGGATCCTCTCCTCCACAGCCACGATCTGAGAAAGTTGTTGAATTTGCTCACATTCTCTTCGCATATATGTTCGAATGTGAGAGAATTGAGCATGTCCTTCACCGAGTCGTTCGCCGCCACCGCACAGTCGGTCGTGGCGCTCGGAGTGGATTCCGCGGCGCTCGCCGCACTTCCCGACGACTCCCTTCTCGCCGCCCACACCCTTCTCACCGAACACCGCCGACACGCGGAGACCTACACAGCCTGGCTCACCGGTGAGATCGCACGACGTTCCTCTCGGGATGCCGGTTACTCGGGTCTCGCGCAGCGCAAGGGCTACGGCAGCGCCGAGTCGCTGCTGCAGGCGCTGTCGCCCGTGAGCCGGGTCGAAGCGGCTCAACTTGTCGAAGCGGGAACACTTATGGCGACCGCCCCGGCATCCTCCACCCTCTGGGAGGCTGCGTTATCCGCGGCTCTGCGCGCGGGCACCATCGCAGTCGCGCAAGCCGAAGCCATCCGTCGAGGGCTTGCCCCAGTGGCCGACGCCGCACCCGCGCGAGACCTCCTCGCCGAGTGCGAGCGTCTCATGGCCCGAGTTCCTCACGTCTCGCTCGGCGAGCTGCGGCGCGAGGCTCGCTCGGCCCGCGACCGGCTCGACGAAGCGGGCATCGCGCGTCGGGAGAAGCAGCGCCGCGACAATCGCTATCTCAAACGTTGGGTGCGTGACGACGGCATGTACCAGGGCGCTTTCCTGCTCGACCCAGAAGGCGGGCAGCACCTCTTCAGCGCGCTCGATGCGATCATGGCCCCACGGCGTGGCGTCCGGTTCGTGGATGCCGCGACCGAAGCCCAGGCAGACGCAATCCGCGACGACTCCCGCACCGACGACCAGCTCCTCGCCGATGCGCTCGTAGATATCGTGCGGCTCGCCGTCGACGCCGATCCCGGGACACTATTCGGAATGCGGCGACCGGCCGTCCGTGTCGTCGTCACCGAGCAGACCCTCGCCTCGGCAGGCGGCCACGGCTACATCGAAGGCGACGCCCAGCCCATCTCCCGCGAAACCGTGGACCGCTTCGTCTGCGACACCGGTCACGTCGGCATCAAGTTCGATCGCAAGAACAACATCATCGACCTCGGTCGCACCCAGCGCCTGTTCACCGAGCCACAACGGCTGGCGATCGCGGTGCGAGACGGCGGATGCCTCTTCCCCAGCTGCATGCGGCCACCCTCAGCCTGCGAGGTCCATCACATCACCGAATGGTCCCGCGGTGGGCCGACGGATGCCGCGGCCGGCGTCCTGCTCTGCCGTCACCATCACATGCTCCTGCACAACAATCATTGGCAGATCCTCCGCGAACGGGATCACTACTGGCTCAAGCCCCCGCGCTCCGAAGACCCGAACCAGGCGTTGCGTCCACTCGGTTCGAAGAGCCCGCTCATGCGTGAGCTGCAAACCTGAGTTTTGCGACGGCCGCCGAGCGGCGTTGAACGATGGTGCGCAGATGGCGCGGCGCCGCGGCGAGCGCAACCGGTCTGAGCGTCGGCAGGGCCTGCCCGCGCGCTGACAGCCGGACCGCCCCCGGTAAGATCGCAGCACAACCCACACTCAGGCACCTCCTCGCCACCTCGACAGAGCCCAGGCGAACAGACTCGGTGCCGCATATATCGAACCGGAGCACCACCGTGGCCATCAGCGCAGCCGATCCGAGCATCCCCGCTTCACAGATACCCGAGAAGCCCGCCCTCGAAGGCCTCGAAGACAAGTGGTCGCCAGTCTGGGAAGCCAACGGCACCCACCGCTTCGATCGGGATGCCGCGCTCGACGCGCCCGACTCGGTCTACTCGATCGACACTCCCCCGCCGACCGCCTCCGGCAGCTTGCACATCGGGCATGTCTTCAGCTACACCCACATGGACCTGGCGGCGCGCTTCCATCGGATGCGCGGCCAGACGCTGTTCTACCCGATGGGCTGGGACGACAACGGTCTGCCCACCGAGCGCCGCGTGCAGAACTACTACGGCGTGCGCTGTGACCCGACGCTGCCCTATGACCCCGGGTTCGTTCCACCCCTGCAAGGCGGCGACGGCGCAAGCGGCAAGGCGGCCGACCAATTCCCGGTGAGCCGGCGCAACTTCATCGAACTGTGCGAGACCCTTACCGCCGAAGACGAGCTCCAGTTCGAGGAGCTCTGGCGCCAACTCGGGCTGAGCGTCGACTGGAGCCTCACCTACCGCACCATCGGCAAGGAATCGCAACTCGCCGCCCAGCGGGCATTCCTGCGCAATCTCTCCCGCGGCGAGGCGTACCAGGCGGATGCCCCGACGCTGTGGGACATCACCTTCCGCACCGCCGTGGCCCAGGCCGAGCTCGAAGACAAGGAGCAGCCCGCCGTCTACCACCGGCTGGCATTTCACCGGGCGGGTGGCGACGATATCCACATCGAGACCACGCGGCCCGAACTGCTGGCGGCCTGCGTGGCGCTCGTGGCGCATCCCGACGACGAGCGTTACCAGGGCCTCTTCGGCACGACAGTGAACACGCCGCTGTTCGGGGTCGAGGTGCCCATCGTGGCCCACCACCTCGCCCAGAAAGACAAGGGATCTGGCATCGCCATGATCTGCACCTTCGGCGATGTGACCGACGTGATCTGGTGGCGCGAGCTGGATCTGCCCAACCGCACAATCATCGGGGCCGACGGGCGCATCGTGGCAGAGGCGCCCGAAGTGCTCTCGCCCACGGCGCGTGAGATCTACGCCGAGCTCGCGGGTAAGACTGTTTTCTCCGCCAAGGCGAAGGTCGTGGAGTTGCTGCGCGAAAGTGGCGAGATGATCGGTGACCCGAAGCCGATCAGCCATCAGGTGAAGTTCTTCGAGAAGGGCGACAAGCCACTCGAGATCATCTCGACCCGGCAGTGGTACATCACCAATGGTGCGCGCGACCCGAAACTGCGCGATCGCCTTCTCGACGCCGGCAAGCAGATTGCCTTCACGCCCGGCCATATGCGGGTGCGGTACGACAACTGGGTGGGCGGGCTCACGGGCGATTGGCTCATCTCTCGGCAGCGATTTTTCGGGGTGCCGATCCCGGTCTGGTACGAGCTGGATGAGAACGGCGAGAAGGGTGCAGTCATCGTGCCCACAGAAGAGTCGCTGCCCATCGACCCGTCGTCCCAGGTGCCACCGGGCTATGTCGAGGCGGATCGCGGAAAGACCTTCGCGGGCGAGATCGACATCATGGACACCTGGGCGACGTCGTCACTGACCCCGCAGATCGCGGGGGGCTGGGTGACCGACCCCGAACTGTTCGACCTGGTGTTCCCCTACTCGCTGCGCAGCCAGGGGCAGGACATCATTCGCACCTGGCTGTTCTCGACCGTGTTGCGCGCCGAGCTAGAGCACGGCCAAGTGCCGTGGAAGAACGCCGGGATCTCGGGCTTCATCGTCGACCCCGACCGCAAGAAGATGTCGAAGTCCAAGGGCAACGTGGTCACACCGAAGGGCATGCTCGATGAGCACGGGTCGGATGCCGTGCGCTACTGGGCCGCGTCATCCCGCCTCGGAACCGATGCCGCCTTCGACCCGCAGAATCCGAAGCAGATCAAGATCGGCCGTCGGCTCGCGATCAAGGTGCTCAACGCCGCGAAGTTCGTGTACTCGTTCCCGGACGCCGCCGGCGGGGGCCCAGTCAGCGAGCCTCTCGACATCGACATGCTCGCCGAGCTCGGCGTGGTGATCGATACCGCGACGAAGGCCTTCGAGGACTACGACCACGCAAAGGCGCTCGAAACCGCCGAGCAGTTCTTCTGGACCTTCTGCGACGACTACCTAGAGCTGGTCAAAGAGCGCGCATACGGTGCCGCCACGCCGCAGGCGCAGGCGAGCGCTGTCACTGCCCTGCGCACCGCGATCGACGTGTTGCTGCGGCTGTTCGCGCCGTTCATCCCGTTCGCGACTGAAGAGGTGTGGAGCTGGACCCACGAGGGCTCGGTGCACACCGCGCCCTGGCCGACCGTCGCCGACCTCGGCGTGAATGCCGCCCCGACCGGGCTGCTGGGCGCGGCAAGTGAGGCTCTTGTCAGCATCCGGCGCGCAAAGACTGACGCCAAGGCCTCGCAGAAGACCGACGTGGTGTCGGCCACTATTGCCGGCCCCGCCATCCTCGCCGGGGGCCTTGACGACCTCAAGGCTGTCGGTCGGATCGCCAGCGTAGAGTTCGTGGAGTCAGAGTCGATCGAAGTGCGGGACATCGTGCTCGCCCCGGTGCCGGAATAGTCGAGACGCAGGTGCCGGAAGCCGAGACGCAGCAACCGGAAGGAGCGCAATGACCGAGATCCGCGACATCCGCGAAGGCGACCACGACAACTGGCGGCGCCTGTTCACCGAGTACGGCGTCTTCTACGAGACCCACTTCGGCCCGACCGTGCTCGACGGGGTTTGGGCCTGGCTGATGGATGCCGAGTCAGAGGTCTGCGCGGTGGTGGCAGTCGACGGTGGGCGCGCGTTCGGCTTCGCGCACTACCGCCAGCTGCCCGACACGTTCACCGCCGGTCCCGCTTGGTTTCTGGACGACCTCTACGTGGAGCCGGGTCACCGCGGCTCTGGCGCCGGGGCCGCGCTCATCGACGCAGTGGCTGAGCGCGCGGCATCCGATGGTGGCGGCACGCTGCGCTGGATCACCGCCGCGGACAACGAGACCGCGCAGAGTGTGTACAACCGGGTGGCCAAGAAAACCAGCTGGGTCACCTACGAGCGGGAGACCTGATGCAGCTCGGCACTCGCTGGGGTGTGGGCGAAGAGCCGCCGGCTCGACTGTCGGCCGACTTCGTGGCTGCGATCCGCGCCGTCGAAGCTGAGATCGGGCCGAGGGACTGGCGCTGGACTCTGACCTGGCTCGAGGGCCGGCCCGTCGCCGAGCTCGACGACGGCACGATCATCCGCGTGGGGTACGACGGGGCGCCGACCACCGAGCAGCGAGACTAGCCCTTCTCAATCAGGATCTTGAGTTTCACGAGCGATTCTTCGAGCGACTTCTGCATGATTGCCGCGGTGCTCGCGTCGTAATCGCCGTGCGCGAGCTTGGCCTCCGCGCGGTGGACCATGCCTTCGACCAGGTGGCGGACGAAGAGGTTCTGCCCTTCGAGCGCCTTGTCCACGGCGCTGTTGTCGGGCTCAGCCCAGTCGGTGTCTGACGCCAGCTCGAGGTGGGTGCCCGCTCCGATGTCGGTGAGCTTGTAGGTCGACAGTGAGTCGCCGCCCGGGTAGGTGATAGTCACCGAGAAGGTGGCCGGCGGGTCCCAGTCTGTAACCGTCAACGCGGTCACGCGGGTGCCGCCGCCCGGGTTCGGCATGGTTCCCCGCGAGGTGTAGCCCACCCTCAGGTCTGAGACGTGCTCCGGCATGGAGCCCGCGCCGCCCATCCAGGCCGTGAGCTTGTCACGTTCGGTCAACCAGCTGAATACCTCAGCCCGCGGCGCCGCGATATCGATAGACCCCTTTGTCAACATTCCCATGCAGAGAACCTATCCTCGTTACTCCTCGTAGCTGTTCGCCTTGCTGCAGGTCGCCTGCGCTGCGGTCTGCCCGCTGATGCTCGACGGCAGGGCAACAGGGGCGGCCGCCGGTTGCGAAGGTGCCGTCGTCGTGGGTGCGGGTCGCCTGAGTAGGTCGGCGACGGATGGGGTGCTGCTCGGCGATGGCGCAGGGGCCGGAGCCGGGGCATCCAACGCTCCCCTGCCGAGGGTGCCCGTGAGTTGCAGCGGAGTATCGGCGGCCAGCGCGGCGTCGAGCGCATTGGCCGCGTCATCGTCGGTCACCAGCCGGTTGGGGTTCTCTGGGTCCGGCGCGGTCGGGAACTGCAAGAACACGATGTTCGACAGGCTGACGTTCTTGAGGGTGAGAGCCAGCGCGACCATTGTCGTGGGGTTGGCCAGGGATTCTGAGGCTTGGAGATTGGATGCCGCGGCATTCGCCAACTGGTACAGCACGATCGGGTTAGACAGCACTCCCTCGCCCATCACCTGCCGCACCAGTGCGGAGAGGAACACCTGCTGGTTGCTGATCCGGCCAAGATCGCTGCCGTCACCCACCCCATAGCGGGTGCGGACGAAGCCGAGCGCGTTTGCCCCGGAGATGCGCTGCACGCCCGCCGGCAGGTTGAGCCCGGCCGAGCCGTCGACGATGGGGGCATTCAGGCACACCGTGACGCCGCCCACGGCATCGGCCATGGCGATGACACCGTCGAAGTTGATAGTCGCCGCGTACTGGATGCTGAGCCCGGTGAGCGACTCCGCCGTGAGCACCACACAGGAGAGCCCACCATCCGCCAGGGTGGTGTTGAACATCGCCTGCGACTCGGCGGAGTTGGTGCCGCCCTGCCCGTCGGGGCACGCCGGGATCGGGACTTCGAGGTCCCGGGGGATGCTCACGACCGCGGCGCTCTGGTGGTCGGCCGCGATGTGCAAGATCATGGTGACGTCGTTGTTGCCGGCTCCCGAGCTGCCGGCCAGCTGGTCAGCACTGTTGAACTCGCCGCCCTGGCCGCTGCGAGTGTCGGTGCCCGCCAGCAGGATGTTGGCTCCCCCGCTGATCGCACCCACCTCCGGAACTGCTGCCACCTTGCCGTTCGCATCGAGAAGTTGCACGCCGGGTTTGATGTGGCTGGTCGTCGAGGCCACGAGCACTCCGGCGATGATGAGCGAACTCGCGGCGATCACTGCGACGCTCGCCAGCAGCAAGCGCGCCACGCTGCCCACGGCGCCCGGCGCCTTGCCCTTGCGATGACCGATCGCTCGTGCGGCGAGCCGTCGGCGAGTGGGGGCGGCGGGTTCGAGTGCACTGCTCACCCGGCGAGAATAACCTGCCGCGCCGCGAGCGAGCCGCGAGATGGGGCCAGTGCGCGCAAGCCCACAGCAGATGTGGGGCTGCTTCTCAGGCGGTGCTTCTCAGGCGGTGCTGCTCAGGCGGTGCTGCTCAGACGCGCGCGATCACCTCTCCGTGCACCATGGCGAGCCAGCCGGTGTCAGAATCCGCCCACTCACGCCAGGCCGCGCTGATGCGCTCGAGTTGCTCCTGCGTCGCGAGGCCCTTGCCCAGGGCATCCCCTGCGAAAGCCGACTGCAGAACGCGCGCCTCCCACATGCTGCCCCACCATTCGCGGTCTGTCTCGTTCGAGAAATTCCACACGGATGCCGTGGTCGCAACCGCCGTGAACCCCGCTTCCTGCGCCCAGGCTTTCAGCCGTCGCCCCGCATCGGGCTCTCCCCCGTTGCTGCGGTGGACGCGCTCGTAGAGGTCGAGCCATTCCGCGAGCGCTGGCAGCAGCGGGAACCAGATTGTCGCCGCGTAATCCACGTCGCGCACGGCCACCATGCCGCCCGGTTTCACCACCCTGCGCATTTCGCGCAGCATCCTGACCGGGTCGGCGACGTGCTGGAGGGTCTGGTGGGCGTGTGCGATGTCGAAGCTGTCATCGTCGAACGGGAGCGCGTAGGCATCTCCCGTGACGAATTCCAGATTGGTTCTTTCGTTCTCTCGAGCGGTCGAACCGCTCAGGGCAGAGGTGTCGCGTCGCGCCTTGTCAATCACCTCCGCTGATGCGTCCAGTCCGACCACGCGGCCTGGCGTGAGGCGGTCGGCGAACTCCACGGTGATGGTGCCGGGGCCGCAGCCCACATCGAGAAGGGAGAGCCCGGGCTCCAGGTAAGGCGCGAGATAGGCCGCCGAGTTGTCGATCGTCCGCCACGTGTGTGACTTGAGTACCGACTCGTGATGACCGTGGGTGTATCGGTCCAGAGGGGCGCGCTCTTCGGGGGGAACCATGCTTGAAGAATAGGCTTACCGGATGGTCAATCCCTTCTTCGAGCCGTCCACGCTGCCCTTCGGAATGCCGCCCTTCGCGCAGATCGAGGACGAACATTACCGGCCCGCATTCGAGAAGGGGATGGCCGATCACCTGGCGGAGATCCAGAACATCACTCGCCGACGCGACATGCCGACCTTCGAGAACACGATGATTCCGCTCGAGCAGGGCGGCCAGATTCTCGAACGCGTGGCCACGGTCTTCTTCAACAAGACCTCGGCCGATGGCAACGACTTCACCGAGGAGCTCGAAGAAGAGATCGCCCCCCTGCTGGCCGCACATTCCGACGCGATCAAGCTCGACTCGCAGCTTTATTGGCGCATCAAGACGCTCTACGAACAGCTGGATGAACTGGGCCTCGACCCGGAGTCGCGCTACCTCGTCGAGCGCTACTACATGGAGTTCACTATCGCCGGCGCCGGGCTCGATGACATCGAGAAGCAGAAGCTCCGCGACTACAACCAGAAACTCTCCACGATCACCACCCGGTTCGAGAAGAACCTCCTGGCCGACACCAACGACCTCGCGATCGAAATCGAGGATGTCGCGGACCTCGACGGGCTCGAACCCGGCGAGATCTCGGCGGCAGCCGAGGCCGCGAAAGACCGTGGCCTGCCCGGCAAGTACCTCGTGACCCTGGTCTTGCCCACTGGACACCCCTTCCTCGCTTCTCTCACTAACCGCGAGGTGCGCGCGCGGATCATGGCCGCATCCCGGGCCCGCGGCAACCGGGGCGGCGACTGGGACAACGGCGAGCTCGTGCTCGAGATCACCCGCCTGCGCGCCGAGCGCGCCCAGTTGCTCGGCTTCGAATCGCATGCGGCCTGGGTCATCGCCGACGAGACCGCGAAGACCCCGGAGAACGTGGCGGCAATGCTCGAGAAGCTCGCGGTTCCGGCGGCGCGCAACGCCAAGGAAGAGCAGCTCGACCTCGAGGCCCAGGCCGGCCAGCCTATCGAAGCGCACGACTGGAGCTTCTACAGCGAGAA
This sequence comes from Microbacteriaceae bacterium, assembly GCA_043754275.1. Lineage (GTDB taxonomy): Bacteria > Actinomycetota > Actinomycetes > Actinomycetales > Microbacteriaceae > Rhodoglobus. The sequence goes on from JAYUVE010000042.1 coordinate 35,564, forward strand.
GGTGCGCCAGGCGAAGTACGACGTCGACACGGCGCAGATGCGCCCGTACTTCGAGGCGGAGCGGGTGCTGAAGGATGGCGTGTTCTACGCCGCCACGCAGTTGTATGGCGTGACGTTCACCGAGCGCAGCGACATCCCCGCCTACCACCCGGACGTGCGGGTCTTCGAGGTGACGGATGAGGGAGGCTTCGCCGTGGGCCTGTACACGCTCGACCTGTACACCCGTGACTCGAAGCGCGGCGGCGCGTGGATGAACTCGCTCATCTCGCAGTCGAGCCTGCTCGGGCATCCGGTAATCGTGACGAACAACCTCAACGTGCCCAAGCCCGCGGCCGGCGAGCCGACGCTGCTGACCTACGACGAGGTGGAGACGTTCTTCCACGAGTTCGGGCACGCGCTGCATGGCTTGTTCGCGCGGGTGACCTACCCGAAGTTCGCTGGCACCAACACCTACCGCGACTTCGTCGAGTTTCCCAGCCAGGTCAATGAGATGTGGATGCTCTGGCCGGAGGTCTTGGCCAACTACGCGGTGCACCACCAGACTGGGCAGCCGATGCCCCAGGAGTTCGTGGACAAGATCCAGGCCTCTTCGGCGTTCAACGAGGGCTTCGCAACGAGCGAGTACCTCGCGGCGGCCCTGCTCGACCAGGCCTGGCACACGATCGTTGCCGGGCAAGAGCTGACCGACGTCGCGGCGTTCGAAGCCGAAGCGCTGCGCAAGGCCGGGCTCGACAACCCCGCCGTGCCCACCCGGTACTCGAGCACGTACTTCCAGCACGTGATGTCGACTTCTGCGTACGACGCGGGGTATTACTCCTACATCTGGAGCGAGGTGCTCGACGCCGACACCGTGGAGTGGTTCAAGGAGAACGGCGGGCTGACGCGCGCCAACGGCGACCGGTTCCGGCAGCGGCTGCTCGGCGTGGGTGGGTCGAAAGACCCGCTCGAGGCTTTCCGCGACTTCCGCGGGCGCGACGCCGACATCCAGCCGCTGCTCGATCGGCGCGGGCTGAACTAGGGAGCATCCTTAGCCATTGATTCCGGTGCCACTGGGTATCCCTTTTCAGCGAGGTAGGGCACAGTGCCCGTTGCTGAATGGACACCCCTGGCCCGTCCGACAGCGGTTCGAGGGGGCAGTATTCACGCCCGGTCGTGTGGGCTGCGTGGAAACTGCCCTTTCGGCGCACCAAGTGAGTCGATCGCCAGTTGCTCGACGCCGCGTCTTAGCATGGGGCATGGCCAGCCAGAGCCGTGCACGATTGACCCGAAGCCAGTTGATACTGCGCCTCCAAACGGATGTTGCCGAAACTGTTGCTGACGGTGTGGCACTTCAGCAGGCCATCGCCGACCACCTCTCGCTCTCCCCCAGCGACTTACGTGCGGTCACGGCGCTCATGCGCGCGGGAACGGCCACGGCCGGCGACCTCGCGGAGGCCAGCTCGCTCACCACTGGTGCCGCGACCCGCATGATCGACAGGCTCGCGAAGGCCGGCTGGGTGGTGCGGCATCCCGATTGAGCCGATCGACGAAAAGTGCTGGTCAGCCTGCGCAAGGAGCGACGCGGCGAGCTGGGTGAACTCTACGCGGGGATGTCGGCGAGCTGGAGCGACGCCCTTGCCGACAAGTCCGACGCGGAGCTTGCCACCGTGCTCGAGCTGTTCGAGCGCATGCGCGAGGTGTCGCGCAGCCATGCGGCCGCGCTCCGCGAGGTCTAGCCGATCGTTACGGTCTTAGCTCCAGTCGCCAGTCGAGCGCGAGGTGCGTCCGAGCAGGGCGCCGTCGACAGGGTGCCAGTGGCTGGAACCGACCTCAGAACGCTCGGGGAAGCCGCGAAGGTCCAGAAATGTCCTTCATTGCGCGAACGTTGTGGGGTGGCCGCCGACGGCCGGTCCGCATGCACGCCCCGGGCGCATGCACGCCCCGGGCGCTTGCACGCCGCGGTGACGCCTCACGGCTGCAGTGACGCTCGCCGCCGCCAGGACAGCCACGACATGACGATGCCGCCGACGAGCAACCCCCAGAACGCCGAGCCGATGCCGAGCACGACGACTCCGGATGCCACGACCAGAAAGGTCACAATGGCGGCGATGCGATGCCGCGGATCCTCCAGCGCGTTGACGATGCTCGTGACCAGCGCGCCGAGCACTGCAAGACCGGCGACCGCCGTGATGAGGACGGTCGGCGCGGCGCTCACGAGAGCAGCCGCGACACCGGCTCCGAGACCGAGCGGAACGTAGAGGATGCCGTTGGTCAGGGTCGCTATCCAACGCTTGGTCGGGTCGGGGTGCGCCTCCGGCCCCGACATTATCGCCGCCGTTATCGCACCCAGGTTGATGGCGTGGGCCCCAAACAGGTTGGCCGCGGCCGAGCCGAGACCGGTGCTCACCAGGGCGAACCGCGGCGGCCCGACGTAACCGTAGGTGGTGAGCACCGTGAACCCCGGCACATTCTGGCCGGCCATCGTCACGATGAACAGCGGGAGGCCGAGGCTCAGGATGATCAAGAGATCAAAGGTCGGCGTCACGAACCCGAGGTGTGGCGTGAGGGTCGCCGCGCCGAGCCAGCCGGTGCCTGCAGACACGAAGACCGCGATGATCGCCACGGCCATGGCAGCAGGCACCGCCCAGCGTGGAGCCAAGCGGAACAGCATGAGCCAGACGATCACGACGGGGCCGGCGAGCAGCGGAAGAGTCGCGACCGCCTCGATCGGCGCGAGGCAGATCGGCAGTAGCACGCCCGCGAGCATTGCGCTGGCTATCGGCCGGGGAATCCGGACTATCGCGCGGCCGAGAGCCGGCCACAGGCCACACAGGATGATCAGGGTCGAGCTGACGAGGAAGGCGCCGACGGCATCCGAGAATTTGATGCCGCCGCCGGATGCCGCAAGTAGCACGGCCGCACCGGGCGTCGACCAGGCGATCGCCATCGGGATGCGCAGCCAGAGCGCCGCCACGATGTTGACGATCGCCACCGCCAGGCAAAGGGCGAAGAGCCCCGACGCGGCCTCTGCCGAACTCGCGCCCACGGCCCGAAGGCCGGCTATGACGAGGACGAACGAACTCGCGAACCCGGAGATCGCCGCGACAAAACCTGCAGAGATCGGGTGGGCGATTGATGACGTACTGATTCTGCCAGCCTAGGGGCGCCGCCGGTCGGGCTACCCGGGCCAATCCGCGGCGAGTGGCCCGAACACCGGCGCGAGCGTCGGCCAGGCTTCCTCCCGCGCGTAGACCGGCAGTTCGTCGATCGGTGTGCTGCGCGACACGACGCGGCCACCGGCCACGGTCTCGCCCGTGAAGGCGTCCACCCAGCTCCCGGCAGGGAGGTACACGTCCCACGTCGACGCGCTGGGCTCGAGCACGGGCGCGACGAGCAGGTCGGGGCCGAGCATCCACTGCAGCGGGTGATCCCAGACCTGGCTGTCACCCGGGTGGTCGAAGTAGAGCGGGCGCATCAGCGGAGTCGACGACGCGATCGAGGCGCGCGCGGCATCCGCGAGGTAGGGAACGAGACGCTCGCGCAGCTTCGTGAAGCGGCGGAACAGCGGGATGACGCGATCGTCCCCGGTGCGCTCCGCGATGTTCCACGGCGTGCGATCCCGGCTCGGGGTGCGGTGGTGGTTGAACTCGGAGTGGTACTGCATGATCGGCACGAAGGCGCCGGCCGCGGCCGAACGCAGGTAGAGCTCGGCATCGGGCACGTCGCCGGAGAAGCCGGCGAAATCCCAGCCCCAGTAGAGGATCCCGCAGGATGCCGCCGACAGCCCCGCGAACATCGACCAGCGGAACGCGTCCCAGGTCGAGTTCTCGTCGCCGGCCCAGAAGGCGCCATGCGACTGGCTGCCGGTGAACCCGGCCCGGCTGAACGTGACCGGCGCCTTGCCCGCCGATTCGAGCAGGTCGCCGTAGGCCTTCGCGTAGGCCACCGGGAACGTGCTGTTCGCCTCGTCGCCGTGCCTGCCGTCCAGATAGCGCAGGTCGCGACCCCAGGCGTGCTCACCACCGTCGGTCTTGAAGCCGTCGATCCCGAGCTCCTCGACGAGGTAGCGGCGGCGATCGGTCCACCACATCGCGGCGCGATCATCCGTGAGGTCGGGCATCAGTCCCAGCGGGAACCACCAGCCGCGGTTGCGGTAGGGGCGGAGGGAGCCGTCGGGGGCCACCTCTTTGATGAGCACATCCTCGCGGATCGCGGTCGCGGCATCCGCGGCGACCTGTCCGCGCGGATGCGGGCGCAGTTTGATGAGCGGAATCTGCCACAGGTGCAGACGGATGTCGCGGGCATGCAGTTCATCGACCATCCCCCTCGGATCCGGCCACGGGCCGTCCTCAGGGAACCTGTAGTCCGCGAGCCGGTGCGGCCCGTCCGTCACCTCGTACTCGGAGCCGCGCCATGCCGTGAACGTGCTCTCGTCGCTCCACGCCTCGATCACGACCGACCCCACCGGGATGTCGTGGTCGCGATGCGCGTCGACCTGCCGCATCACCTCGGCCTGGGTGTTCCACTCGTTTCCGCTGGCCCACAGCCGGAAGACCCAGTCGGGCAGCTCCCGCGGCTTGCCCACCTCCTTGAGGAAAGCATCGAGCACGGCCGTCGGTGTGCCCTCATAGATCGCGACGTCGACGGCGCCATCCGGCCCGGTCTCCGCTTCGACCGAAAGACGGTCGGGCGTGCTCTGCCCCACGTCGAACCACACGCGGCGTGAGCTGCGCACGTGGAAGCCCCAGCCGCGCCCACCCACCACGTGGGCAAACGGCATTGGCAGGTAGGTCTTACGCTCGGCGCCCTGGTTCTTGTACTGCTCGAACACGATGGAGTCGAGTGAAGAACCCCGATGATCGAGTGCGTCGTAGCGCTCCCCGAACCCGGTGACGTGTTCACCGGGCGCAAGGGGCAGCGAGAATCGCACGCGGTGGATGGCCTCGCCGTCGTCGAGCGCGGTCGCGTCCGGGTATCCGGCAAGTTCGAGGGGCCGCCAGCTGGCGACCCGGAAGTCGAACCAGCGGGTCTTCTGCCCTCCCGCGATAAAGCGGTAACGATAGGCGTCACCGGCCACGAGTCCATCCAGCGTCGTGGACCAGCCGCTCGAAGCCCGCGAGAGCCGGGCCTGCGCCGAGGCGAGGTGCCCGCCGTCGGCCACTTGGCCGCGGGACTTCCGCTGTGCGGGAGCAAGACCGCGTGTCAGCACCGACCCGCCGTTGACGGAGAACTCGATCACGACATCCGCAACATCTCCCGAGGTCCGCACGCCGACGGTGACGGGCTCGCCCGCGATCGGGTCGACCGGATGCCGCTGCTCGGTGTCAATGGAATAGGGGTGCCCCGATCCGAACGGGCGGTGGCGGATCATGCCGCTGCCCCCACCCCGAGCTCGACGGCAAGGCGCACGTACATCGCGTGGGACCACAGCAGCGGCGTCGCCACACCGCCCCAGCGGTCGACCCATTCGGCCTTGCGCTCGGGAGCGAGCAGATGCCGATCGACCTGCTCGGGCATCAAGCCCTCGGCCGTGACGGTCGACGCTGCCCAGCGCAGTTGCCCGAGCGCTCGCTCGCGCTGTCCCGCGGCATTCAGGGCGAGACCGAGCATGCAGCTCAGCAGCGGCCACTGCCCTCCGCCGTAAAAGGTGTCGCCGAGATAGCGGTGCACGCCTCCGTCAACGTTGAGTTGCTCGTCGATGGCCGCGATCGTGGCGGCTCCGATCGAGCTGCCTGCGGGGAACACGTCCAGCGGATGGATGACCGCGAGCAGGCTCGCGTCAACCTCGGTCGAGCCGAGCCACTTCGCGAGGTGCCCGTCCACGAGTCCATCGTTGCGGATGCGGGCACGGATGTCATGGTTGGCGACACGCACGTCAAGCGCACGCTGCGGGTCGAGGGTGTCGATCACCGCGGAAAGGCCCCCGGCGATGCAGCCCAGGGTGGAGACATGCACCTCCTCGGCGCGCTCCTCCCACCAATCGAAGCAGGGGCGGTTCCAGGAGCCGAGCAGGTAGTCGACGGCGAGTTCGATGGAACGCTGCCAGCGCCCGAGATCGAGCGAGTGGCGTGCGGCGTGCTCGGCGAGGGCCCACAGCCAGGTGCCGTACCCGTCGAGTTGGAAGTCCCACCACTCGTCGTCGCCCTCCCTGCCGTCGAGAGTGAAGCGAGTCGGCAGCATCGCGGCATCCGGCACGGGTCGGCCAGCTGCGGCACCCGCGGTGATTTCGCTGATCTGGCCCTGGCGGGAGAGCAGGATGCCGGCGCACCAGTCGTGGAAGCTGCTCGCCGAGGAGATCCCGCGTTCGCTGCCGTAGGCGGAAACCCCGTCGGCGATGAAGGCCCCGTCGCGAAACCAGGAGTACCCGCGATAGGCCGAGAAGGTGGGGCTGGCGGGATAGGCCCCTGAGTCATCCTGCAGCGAGACGATGGTCTCGAAGCTGCTGTCAGCGAGCGCGGAAAGCTCGGGCATGCTCCATGCTCCCGACCTGCTGCTGGCGGTGGTCATTGATTCTCCTGGTTCGTGGCGTGGTCGTGGATGGGTCCCGAGGCCGCTGGGGCCTCGGGACCCGGGTGGTGAGCGGCTATCAGCCGCCGATCACCGCATTGATGCGCTTCTCGGCGGAGTCGAGCGCCTCCTGCACGGTCTTGCGACCGGCCTGGGCTTCGACGAGTTCCTCGCCCATGATGTCTTGCATCTCGGACTGGCCGGCGGCGACGACGGGCGGGAGGGCGATGCCATCCAGCGAGTCGAAGACCGCCTGGCGGTTGGCCGGCGTGCCCTTGGTCAGGTAGGTCGCGAGCTTCGAGTCATCCGAAATGGGCGGCAGTTCCCAGCCGGAGTTGAGGCGCACGTCCACCATGGTGTCGGACGAGGTGAGGAACTCGACCCACTTGGTGGCAGCCGCGACGTGCTTCGAGTTGGCCGAAACACCGACCGCGTTCGAGAACACCGCGCTGGCCTGGGTGGTGTTGCCGGGCTCGACGGCGATGTCCCAGTTGAATGGAACGTCGGCAACAGAGCCGAACACCCAGATGCCGGTGTGCAGCATCGCGAGCTTGCCATCCTTGAACAGGTTGGTGTCGAAGTCGGCGGTGCCCTGGCCCTGCTCGATCGTAGGCATCACGGTGCCGCTCTTCTCGACCAGCCACTTCGCCGCCTCTAGCCCCTCGGGAGAGTTGAAGGCGACCTTGGTCTTGTCGTCGGTAAGAAACTTGCCGCCGCTCTGCGCGAGCGCCTTGTAGTACTCGTAGAAGCTGATCGGCTGGTGGTCACCCCAGACGTTCGCGGTCTGGTCAGTCAGTGCCAGAGCCGCCTTCTTCTCGTCGGCCCAGGTCCAGTCTTTGGTCGGGTAGCTGATGCCCTTCGCGTCGAACAGGTCCTTGTTGTAGTAGAGCACCACGTCGGAGAAGGAACTCGGCAGCGCGTAGGAGGTGCCGTCGGTCGAGTACGCGTCCAACAGTGACTTCTTGTACGCAGCTGGGGCGGTCACCGTGAGTGGAGCCAGAACGCCGTTCGCCTGGTACGAGGCGTAGTTGGAGTACTCGATGTCGAAGACATCGGCCTCTGTTCCGGCAGCGAGGTCGGTCTGCAACGCCGTGCCGTAGTCCCCGTAGGGCAGGGTCGTGACATCGACGGTGATGTTGGGGTTCGCCTTCTCGAACGCCGCGACGATTGTCGCGAGGTTCTTCTCGTTGCCGTCGTTGGAGATGAAGTTGCTGTACGTGATTGTGACAGGACCGTCGTCGGCGGCGGTGGTGGCGCAGCCGGACAGCGCGAAGGCTGCGACCCCAAGCAGGCCGAGACCGGTGAGCAGTGTGCGTTTCATGGTGCTATCTCCTTTGATATTCATGGGGTGGTGCTGTGGTTCCGCTGCGGGGCTCACTTGAGCCCCGAGCTGGCGACGCCCTGAATGACGTACTTCTGAGCGAAGATGTAGAGCGCGAGCATCGGCAGGATGCTCACGACGGAGCCGGCCATGATGATGTCCCACTCCGTGGTGTACTGCCCCTGCAGGCCGGCGAGCGCGATGGGCAGCGTCTGCAGTTCGGGCTTGCGCAGCACCACGAGCGGCCACAGGAAGCTGTTCCAGCTGCCCATGAACGCGAAGATCGTGAGCGTCGCCAGCGCCGGGCGGATGTTGGGAAGGATGACCGTCCAGAAGATCCGGAAGTGGCCAGCGCCATCCAGGGTCGCCGCCTCGTCCAATTCGCGGGGCACCTGGTTGACCGCCTGGCGCAGCAGGAAGATGCCGAAGGCGCTCGCGAAGGTCGGCAGCAGCGCGCCAAGGTAAGTGTTGAGCAGGCCGAAGTTCTTGAGCTCGACGAACAGGGGCACGATGAGCACCTGCAGGGGGATCATCATCGTGGCGAGATAGATCGCGAACACGAATCCGCGGCCCTTGAAGGGCAGCCTGCTGAAGGCGTAGGCGGCCGTCGAGCTTGTGACCAGTTGGATCACGGTCGTGACCGCGGCCAGCAGGAAGCTGTTCAGGATCACCCGAGCGAACGGACGCTCGGCGAAGAGCCGCGCGTAGGCGTCCAGCGACGGATGCTCGGGAATGAGCGCCGGCGTCACGGTCAGCCCGACCCCCGGGCTGATCGAGGTGATGATCGTCCAGAGGAAGGGGAAGAACATCGCCAGCGCGCCGAGGATGATGACGACGTGCAGGAGAATCCAGCCCGCCCGGTGCGAAACCGGCATCGGCCGCTGGACAGTGCCCGGCGCGCTGCGCAGCGCGGCGTCAGCCATAGTTCACCCACCGCCTCTGGCCGCGCACCTGGATGAGGGTGATGGCGAGCACGACCACGAAGAGGATCCAGGACAGCGCCGATGCCTCGCCCGCGGCGCCGTAGCGGAACGTGAGGTCGTAGATCTGCTGCACCACGACCTCGCTCGCGCCATTCGGGCCGCCACCGGTCATTGCATAGACCTGGTCGAACACCTGGAAGCCGTTGATGAGCGAGATCACGAGTACGAAGAACGTCGACGGCGACAGCAGAGGGAGGGTGACGCTCCAGAGCCGACGCCACCAGCCCGCGCCATCCACCTTTGCGGCGTCGTACATATCCGGGTCGATCGCCTGCAGGCCCGCCAGCAGGATGACCATGACGAATCCGAGGTCTTTCCAGGCCGAGGCGATGATGATCGAGGGCATCGCCCAGGCCGGGTCGGTCCACCAGCCGGGGCCGGCAATCCCGAAGAAGCCGAGCACCGCGTTGACGATCCCGTTGCTCGGGTTGAGCAGCCAGCGCCAGACCAGCGCCACGACGATCCAGCTGGTCACGACCGGGAGGAAGTAGACCCCGCGCAGGAAGGAACGGCCTTTGAGCGCCGTGTTGAGCGCGAGGGCGAGCGCGAGCCCGCCGAGGTAGACGAGCGGGAGGTATCCCGCAATGTAGTAGGCGGTGTGCAGGAAGACCTCGCCGGTCCTCGGGTCGGTGAGCAGGTGCGTGTAGTTGTCCAGCCCAATGAACTTCATCGGTGAGAGCAGGTTCCACTTGTGCAGGCTCACCCACGCCGCCGCCACCATCGGCCCGAGCACGAAGAGCGTCAACGGGATAGCGCTGGGCAGCAGGAAGGCCAGCACGGTGAGCGTGTACCTGGATCGCACCGCGCGCGACCTGCTGCGCACCGGCGGAGTCAGCACCGTCGGCGTCTGCACCGTCGGCGTCGAGCGATCGACGAGGCTGGTCTGCGGCGTGGAGACGCTCACGGGAGATCGTCTCCCTGTGGCGACGACTGCTCGACGAGCCGCTCGCGCACGAGGCGCCCCTGGTCGCCGGCCAGCCCTTCGGAGTCGAAGGGAGTGGCAAGCACGATCGCGGCGGCGCCCTGCGCCCAGCTCTCGTCCTGCCAGGTCTCCACGGCCACGGCCACGCCGCGACGACTCGGGATGAGGGCGGAGCGCAGCGCGGGCTCGAAGCCAAACGACCAGTGCTTCCAGGCCGCGGTCCCCTCGCCCAGGATGATGACGATCTCCGGATCGAGCGTGTGCACGACGCCGGCCAGAGCCCGGCCGAGCTGATGGCCGGCCTCGCTAAAGATGGCCGTCGCCTCCGGGTTCTCGGCGTCGGCGGCGGCGCGCAGGGCGGACATCCCGCTTCCCGTGCCGATGACCCCAAGGTCGCGGGCGCGCTTGACGAGCGAAGCCTCGCCGATGAACGACTCGAGGCAGCCGTGGCTGCCGCAGGAGCACAGCGGCCCGGTCTCGCGCACGGGGATGTGGCCGATCTCCCCCGCACCACCGGCATTGCCGCGCAGCACGACACCGTCAACGACGATTCCAGCGCCGACACCGGTTCCTATCGTCACCACCAGGAAGTTGTCGTGCTGTCGACCGACGCCGTAGAGGCGCTCGGCGACCGCGAGGGCGTTGACGTTGTTCTCGACCAGAACCGGCAGGGAAAACTCGCGACGCAGCGTGGAGCCGATCGGCACCTGCTGCCAGCCGAGCTGCGCGGAATCGACGAGTCCATTGCCCTGGCGATCGACGCTGCCGGGCACGCCAACGCCGATGCCGAGAAGAGGCTCCTGTGATCCGCCGGCGATGAAGCGGCGCAGCAGCGAAGTGAGGTCGGCGAGAAACGTGTTCGCAAATGCGTCGAAGGGCTCGCTTGCCGAGCGGCGCACCGCACCGTCGATCCCGACTTCAACGAAGGCCACGTGGTCGGCGACGACCTTGACGCCCACGGCGCGACCTGCGGATGACACGAGCCCGAGCATCCGCGCCGGTCGCCCGCCCTGCGACGGCGAATGCTCCAGCTCGACCAGCAGGCCGTCGGCGATGAGGTCTTTCGTGAGCGCGGTCATGAGCGCCGGGGAGACATTGAGCCCGCGGGCGAGGTCGGCACGCGAGGCGGGGCCGTGGGCACCAAGGTGCGCCAAGATCGCAGACCGATTGACATCGGTGCGCGGTGCGGGACGGAGCGCCATGGGACCGTTCTTCCTGATCGGCTTTGTTCAGAACTAAATAAACAATAGAATGAAGTATCTGGTTCGTCAAGTCGAAGGAGCAAGCCGTGACTCAGCCCGAAGCCAGAGTCGAATTCGATCACTACACGGCCGAGCTCATCGAGACCTGTGAGGGACATCCCCTCATCACAGGCCTCGTGCTGATGGGATCGACCGCAGATCGAATGCGGGTCGACGAATGGTCAGATCACGACTTCGCGGTCGTGGTGGCGGCGGGCGACGAAGAGACCCTGCGCAACGACCTCTCTTGGCTGCCGCGTTCCGCCTCCATTGTTTCCACGGCGCGGGAGCACCATGACGGCTTCAAGGTGATCTACCGCGACGGCTCCGTGATCGAATTCGGCGTCACGAACGCGGACGATCTCGCCGGCTGGCACGTGAACGCCTGGGAGGTTGCCTACGGTGACGACGAACTACGCGCAACCATGCAGGCAGTGGCAGCACGAGTGAAGCCGCTGGATGCCGTCGACCCCGAGCGAGACTTAGCCGTGTTCCTGACCGCGCTGCTGGTAGGGGTCGGCCGGGCCCGCCGGGGCGAGGTCCTGAGCGGCAGCGCTTCGGTGCGCGGCTTAGCTCTCGACCATTTGCTCGTGCTCCTGCGCGAACTCGTTCCCGCGACCGGCTCAGAGCAGTTGGATGACCTCGACCAACGTCGACGCTTCGAGCTCGTGCATCCCGGGCTGGGCCGCGAGCTCGGCCTCGCACTTGAGCTGCCGGTGGAGGAGTGCGCCCGCGACCTCCTGCGAGTCGCCGAAGAGCAGCTCTCCGGATGGCCGGGCTTTCCCGTCGATGCGGTCGACGTCGTGCGGCAGCGGCTCGCCTGGTAGGCGTAGTGGATCAGCGGTCCGCCACGATGTGGCGTGAGAGAACCACGGCGATCTGCTCGATACTCGCCCCGCGGGCAACGTCGAGCACGAGTTCGAACTTCTCGTCCTGGGTCATCTCGAGATCCGCGCCGTTGAGATTGAGAAAGGCGACGGTGAGGATCCAAGCCGTTCGCTTGTTGCTGTCCAGGAGCGCGTGGTTCCTCGCGAGCGACGAGAACAGAGCGGCGGCCTTCAGCTCGAGGCTCTCGTAGGCATCCACGCCGAACGCGCTTGAAGCGGGCCGCGCGAGCGCGGAGAACAGGAGCCCTGGGTCACGCAGATGGAAGCCAAGGCGCTGCACGACAGCGAGCCCCTGCTCTGGGTCGAGGTATCGGGTCACGCCTCTTCGAGTCGGCGCAAGAGTTCAGCATCGCGCGTGAGTGTGCGATCCACGCTTGCCATCACCAGGTCGGTCTTCGTGTTCGCCAGGACGAGGTCCTGCACGGCTTGCAGCACGAGTGAATGCTTCGAGGTGTGGCGTCCCTCCGCGATCTTCTGGAGGGCAGCATCCAGTTCGTTAGTGAGACGAACGGTCATGGCCATGCAATATGGTACCAGTTTGGTATCAGCCCAGCCGAGCGGGCTTTCGCAATCAGTCCGCGACCGCGGCGACTGCTTCGATCTCCACCAACTGTTCGGGATAGCCCAGAACAGTGACCCCGGTCAGTGTGCTGGGGGGAGCGTGAGTTCCGAAACCTGTGCACACGACGTCCCAAACCGTCCCGAGGTCAGACCGGGAAGATGAGGCAACAAGCACCCGCGTGAAGATCACGTCGTCGAGTCCGGCGCCTGAGGCCGTCAGGGCGATGATGAGGTTCTCGAACGCCTTGGATGCCTGCGCAGCGAAGTCCCCCGGGGCAACGACGTCACCCGCCATGTCTATTGGACATGCACCGGCCAGGAATACCAGGCGAGATCCGACCGGAGCAGTCGCCGCATAGGCGTACCGAGCAGACGCGAAAAGCTGGTTGGAGCGAATGAGACCTACGACGGACATGCCGCGAGTCTAGCGATCGGCTTTTAGGCTGATTTCTCCGCACGTTGCGCCTTGCGCGGCACGATCGTTGGCGCGGCGTTGTTGAGCACGGCTTCTTTCGTCACGATCACGCGGGCCACCTGGTCGTCCGACGGCACGTCGAACATGATCGGGCCGAGCACTTCTTCCATGATCGCGCGCAGGCCTCTGGCGCCGGTCTGGCGCAGCACGGCGAGGTCGGCGATGGACTCGAGGGCATCCTCATCGAAGTCGAGCTCCACGCCGTCGATCTCAAACATGCGCTGGTACTGGCGCACAAGTGCGTTCTTCGGACGGGTGAGGATGTCCATGAGAGCGCTCTGGTCGAGTTGCGTGACCGTCGTGACGACCGGCAGTCGACCGATGAATTCGGGGATCAGCCCAAACTTGTGCAGGTCTTCTGGTAGCACCTCGCTGAAGAGGTTCACGTCGTCGCCCTTGCTGTGCAGGGGAGCGCCGAAGCCAATGCCCTTCTTGCCCGCCCGCTGCGAGATGATCTCGTCGAGCCCAGCGAATGCGCCGGCGACGATGAAGAGCACGTTGGTCGTGTCGACCTGGATGAACTCCTGGTGCGGATGCTTGCGGCCGCCCTGCGGGGGAACCGACGCGACGGTGCCCTCGAGGATCTTGAGCAAGGCCTGCTGCACGCCCTCGCCAGAGACGTCCCGGGTGATCGACGGGTTCTCCGCCTTGCGGGCGATCTTGTCGATTTCGTCGATGTAGATGATGCCGGTCTCGGCGCGCTTGACGTCGTAATCCGCTGCCTGGATGAGCTTGAGCAGGATGTTCTCGACGTCTTCACCGACGTAGCCGGCCTCGGTGAGAGCCGTGGCATCCGCTACTGCAAAGGGAACGTTGAGGCGCTTCGCGAGCGTCTGGGCCAGGTAGGTCTTGCCACAGCCGGTCGGGCCGATGAGCAGGATGTTCGACTTGGCTATCTCGACGTCGTCGATGATCGCGTCGGCGGAGGTGATCGTGTTGCGGGCACGGATGCGCTTGTCGTGGTTGTAGACGGCGACCGAAAGCGCACGCTTGGCGTGCTCCTGGCCGATGACGTACTCCTCAAGGAAGGCGTAGATCTCGCGCGGCTTGGGAAGGTCGAACTCGCTTGACGCCTCTTCGCCGGCTTCGGCGAGGCGCTCCTCGATGATCTCGTTGCAGAGTTCGACGCATTCGTCGCAGATGTAGACGCCCGGGCCCGCGATGAGCTGCTGGACCTGCTTCTGGCTCTTTCCACAGAAGGAACACTTGAGAAGGTCGGCGCTTTCCCCGATACGGGCCATGCCACGAGCCTAACCCGATCCGGCGACCCGTTACGGCACCATCTCCACAAGTGTCGCGGCGCGCCGCGCGGTTTGGTGAACGCCGATCCGAGCGCCCAGACGGGTGTGGCAGCATAGAAAAAATGAAAGTCAACCCGAGACGCATCGCGATCCTTGTCGCGATCGCCGCCCTAGCATCCAGCGCGGCCCTTCTAGCGAGCCCCTCCCCCGCACAGGCCCACAACGATCTCGTGTCGTCCACGCCGGCGGCTGGGGAGATCCTGACCGAGTTGCCGGAGCAGTTCGCCATCACGACCAACGAGCCGCTCCTGGCAATCGGCGGCACGGGCGGGTTCGCACTGCAGATCCGCGATGCCGCCGGCCTGTACTACGGCGATGGCTGTGTCGCCGTGGCTGGCGCATCGATGACCGCGACCCCGGCTCTCGGCGCTCCCGGGACCTACACGATCCTGTGGCAGGTCGTCTCGGAAGACGGCCACAGCGTCTCTGACGACTACACCTTCACCTGGGCTCCGGTCGGGGAGTCGGTTTCGAGTCAGGACTCGGCCACTCCCCCTGATTGCCACGGCACTGCGCAGGTCTCCGCTCCCAACCCGGAGGGCACGGCGGTAGCAGCCTCGAGGGAGTCCAAGGCCGATCTCGGCCAGCTGCTCTGGATCGGTGGCGGGATCGCTGCACTGCTTCTAGCCGCGCTCGTGACATTCATCGTGCTCGGGCGCAGGCGCCGCTGACAGAACGCGAAAGGGCCGCCCCCAAGGAGGACGGCCCTTTCGTCGTATGCCTACTTGGCGGCGATCGCCACCGGGAGGTTCTTGCGGGTCGTCAACACCTGGTCGATGAGACCGTACTCGACGGCCTCATCCGCGCTCAGGATCTTGTCGCGATCGATGTCCTTGTGCACTTCCTCCGCCGTGCGGTTGGAGTGCAGGGCCAGGGTTTCCTCGAGCCAGGTGCGCATGCGCTGGATCTCGCGAGCCTGGATCTCGATGTCTGATGCCTGGCTCGCGCCCTCCGAACCACCACTGGGCTGGTGGATGAGGATGCGGGCGTTCGGCAGCGCGAGACGCTTGCCCTTGGTGCCACCCGCGGTGATCACCGCAGCCGCTGAAGCCGCCTGCCCCAGCACGACCGTCTGGATGTGCGGGCGGATGTACTGCATCGTGTCGTAGATCGCGGTCATCGCGGTGAAGGATCCGCCGGGTGAGTTGATGTACATCACGATGTCGCGGTCGGGGTCCTGGCTCTCGAGCACGAGCAGCTGGGCCATCACGTCGTCGGCCGAGGCGTCGTCGATCTGCACGCCGAGGAAGATGATGCGATCCTCGAACAGCTTGGCGTAAGGGTCCTGGCGCTTGTAGCCGTACGCCGTGCGCTCTTCGAAGGTGGGCAGGATGTAGCGGGATTCGGCAGTCGTGCGTGCGAGGCCTGAGCCCACGTTGAACTCGTTCATGGTCAGTCCTTCTTGCCTGTCGCGTTTTCGTTGGAGACGGCGTCGTTGGTTCCGCCGCCGCCGACGACGTCGGATGCGAACTCGCGGAGGTGGTCCACGAAGCCGTATTCGAGCGCTTGCTGGGCGGTGAACCAGTTGTCGCGGTCGTTGTCGATGAGGATCTGCTCGACCGACTTGCCAGTCTGCTCGGCGGTCAGCTCGGCCATCCGCTTCTTCATATCGAGGATGACGCCGGCCTGGGTCTGGATGTCGGCCGACGTTCCACCGAAGCCGCCGGAGGGCTGGTGCAGGAGGACGCGCGCGTTGGGCGTGATGTACCGCTTGCCCTTCGTGCCCGACGACAACAGGAACTGGCCCATGGATGCCGCGAGCCCGATGCCCACCGTGACGATATCGTTCGGCACGAACTTCATGGTGTCGTAGATAGCCATACCCGCCGTGATGGATCCGCCGGGAGAGTTGACGTAGAGGAAGATGTCGCGCTTCGGGTCCTCTGCCGCGAGCAGCAGGATCTTGGCGCAGATCTCATTGGCGTTTTCGTCGCGCACCTCTGAGCCGAGCCAGATGATGCGGTCCTTGAGGAGTTGGTCGAAAATGCTCGAGACCAATGCCGGTTGGGCCATGGTTTTGCGCTCCGTCTGTTCTTATCGGTATTGCGTTATCGCTTGGTGACGAATCTATCTGAGCGCGCGAGAGCATTCGGGCCTGTTCGCCGTGGGCAGAGTGGCGCGTCGCTGGGAGCGAGAGCGCGCCCGGTCGAGTAGGGGCGTGCGCACGACTGCGCGGCCGCCGCTCGTGCCGCGGAGCTCGCCCGGGCTTCCTAGGCGTTAACGCAGAACGGCCGCCCGAAGGCGGCCGCTGCGACACCGACTATCAGCTGTGGTCGTGGCCGTAGTGCTCGTGGTTGACCTTGCGACCGTGCATATCCTTGCCCGCGCCAGCCGACGCGTGATCGTGCCCCTCGTGGTCGTCGTTCGCGCCCTGCAGCGCGGCAGTCATGTCGGAGACGTCGAACTCGTCGTCGGCACCCTTCGCGGTGGCCGTGAAGGCCGACACGTCGACGGGGTTGCCCTTCGAGTCGACGACCTTGGCCTTGTCGAGCACAACGGCGAGTGCCTTCGCGCGACCGACTTCGGCGATCATCCCGGGGATCTGGCCGTTCTTGTCGAGGATTTGGATGAACTCGCCCGGCTCCATGCCGTACTGGGCTGCGGCCTGCACGAGGTAGTTGGTGAGCTCGTTCTGGCTGACCTTCACCTCTTCCTTCTCGACGATCGTGTCGAGCAGGATCTGCGAGCGGAATGTCTTCTCGCTCGAGATCTCGACCTCCGCGCGGTGCGCGGTGTCGTCGAGGCGGTTCTCGTTCTCGAGGTGACGGTGCACCTCGTCTTCGACGAGCTTGGCGGGAACCGGGATCTCCACCTTCTTCAGCAGCTCGTCGACGATCTGGTCGCGTGCCTGGGCACCTTGGCCAAAGCTCTTGGATCGGGCGACCTGCTCCTTGATGTCGGCCTTGAGTTCTTTGATGGTGTCGAACTGGCTGGCAATCTGGGCGAAGTCGTCGTCGGCCTCGGGCAGTTCGCGCTCCTTGACGGCGAGCAACGTCACCGAGATGAGGGCGACCTCACCTTCGTGGTCGCCGCCAAGCAGGGTGGACTCGAAGGTCGTGGACTCGTCGGCGCTCAGTCCGTCAAGGGCCTCGTCGATGCCCTCGATGAGCTCACCCGAGCCGACCTCGTAAGAGATGCTCGTCGCCGAATCGACCTCGTCGTCGCCGATCTTCGCGACCAGGTCAAGCTGGGCGAAGTCGCCGGTCTTGGCGGGGCGGTCGACGGTGACGAGGGTGCCGAAACGGCTGCGCAGGGCATCCAACTCGTCCTTCACGTCGTCCGCAGACACCTCGACGGCGTCAACGGTCAGCTTGAGACCGTCATAGTTCGGGAGTGTGAACTCGGGGCGCACGTCGACCTCGACGGTCAACTCGAGGTCGCCGCTGAAGTCTTTGACGTCAGGCAGCGTAACGATGTCGGCCTCCGGCCGGCCCAAGACGCGAATCTTCTCTTCGGTGACGGCCTGGCGGTAGAACTTGTCGAGGCCGTCGTTGACGGCGTGGCTAAGCACCTCGGCGCGACCGACCCGCTGGTCGATCAGCTGCGGCGGAATCTTGCCCTTGCGGAAGCCCGGGATGTTGACCTGCGAGCCGATGTGCTCATAAGCGTGCGCGATGCTGGGCTTCAACTCGTCTGGGGTGACAGAGATGTTGAGCTTGACGCGGGTGGGGCTCAGCTTCTCAACGGTGGTCTTCACGTTGTGGTTCTCCTTGTTGTGTGTGCTGTCGGGGCGACAGGATTCGAACCTGCGGCCTCTCGGTCCCAAACCGAGCGCTCTACCAAGCTGAGCTACGCCCCGGGCGAAAACGGCCCAAGCGCGTGAGCGCCCGCCAAAATGGCCTCGGCAAGTCTAGCTGACAACAACTGCGCCGCGGCCGGGGGTATTCCTCGGTGGACGTAGGGCATTGTGCCCTACGTCCACCGAGACAAGCACGACGCACCCGGCCCGCTTGCCCGAATATCAGCTCGCCTCAAAAAGCCCGCTCAGCCCTCAGCGAGAACGATGATCTTGTCGCCCGGCTGGTAGCTGCGACGCTCGGTCTTCTTCGGGTTGACCGTGACGCCGTAGCTGCGCTCGGCCTTGCGCGCGTCTGCAATAACCCGGAAACCGAGGGCGGTCTCCCCGCGACGACGGGCAGCCTCGAGCACCGTGTAGAAGTCCACTTCGGCGCCGGGAGTGAGGTACTGCTCGACGGGGTTGAGGTAGACCTCGCTGCCCACGCTCGAGAAGAGATCGTCGAACACGTGGGTGAGCTGCTTGTTCTCTGACACCTGCGACAGCATCAAACTGATGAGTTTGTCGCTGACGATGAAGTCGTCGGCGTTGGTGACTTCGGCGAGTTCGCGGTTTCGGTCGTCGAGCATCTCGCTGACGATGTTGAGATCCACCCCGGCCTGATCCTCGATGTCGCGCAACTGGAGCAGCGTGATGAGGGTCTTGCCGTCGGCACGCTGGGTATCCAGCGTGTCCTTGTAGGCCAGCACGATGATGTGGTCGAAGTTGTGCACGTCGAGGGTTTCGAGAACCTTGCGGGCGGTGGCATCCCCGCGCTGGAAGGTGATCGTGATGTTGGCGTACTTGGCGAAGTCGGGCTTGTCGACATCGGCGAGCACCGTCACCGATGAGCCGGGGGCGACGTATTCGTCGAGCTCCCTGAGCATGCGCTCCAGCCCGTGGTTGTAGCCGAGCACCAGGGTGCGCTCCGGCTTGGCCTTGGTGGCCTTCGCGGTGCTGATGGCCGTGGCATCCACGACTCCTGCCGACGCGAGCTTGATGGTGCTGTCGTCTTCAGCGATCAGGATGAGCTGGTCGCCGACCTCGTAGAGCGCCGTGTCGGTCGGGTTGAGTTCGACCGCGCCGCCCTTGACCAGGCCCATGACCGTCGAATCGACAAAGGCGAGCTGGGTCTCGAAGTAGGTCTTGCCATACAGGGAGGGCTGCTCGGAGAAATAGATCTCGTCGCCTTCGAAGTCGAGCAGTTCTGAGTACACCGCGCTCAGGCCGCTCTGGCGGCAGCTCTGCACGGTGATGCGGCCGATGAGATCGCCGCCGAGCACCCAGTGCGCCTCATCCTTGCCGACCAGGTTCGCCGCCTCGAGGTTGGACTCATTCTCGATCTCACCGACGATGTGGTACTGGCCGACCTTGCGGTTCGGGTTGTTGGTCAGGGCGAGCGTGGTTTTGATGACGTCGGAGTCCGCGTCGGGGCTGCCCTCCGGCGCGAGAATGACAATGCTCCGCGCGGTCTGCGGGCTGCTCAGCTCGAGGTCGGTGAGGTTCATCGGGTCTCCGCTGCGCACGATGATCTTCGTCTTGCCGGTTCGGCCTACCTGGGAATGGATGGCGTCTTCCATCTCCACCTTGTCGCCAGACGCCAACACGACGATGGCCGACTTGCCCCGCGACTCGTTGGCGATCACGATCTCGCTGATGATGGGGAACACCTTGGTGCTCCAGCCGAGGATGAGCGTGTGGTCATTCTCGAGCACCTTGGAGCGGCCTTTGCGCAGCTCTTCGATCCGTGAGTCGAATGCCCCAGAGATGATGCCGATGAGCGCAGCAACGATGATCAGGCCGCCAACGGTGATGGTGAGCATCAGCAGCCGGAACAGCCAACCCGTGTCTCCGCCCATGGTGCCCGGGTCGAGTGTGCGCATGAGGTTGCCCCAGAGCGTGTCCAGGGGGTTCGTCTTCGGGTCGTCATTCGGGTAGACCCCGAAGAGCGTCGCGACCTGCACTATGGCGAACACGATGAGCACGAGCACCACTGTGGCGATGCCCAGCAAGCCGATGAGGGCTACGGCACCCTTCGCCATCCAGTTGTCGAACCAGTAGCGGAAGCGCTCGCCGAATGTGGGCTTGTTCATGGAATGGTCCTTCGGATGCTGCCGCAGGTCGTGCGCCCGCGGTGTCTGCACAAGAGTGGCATAAGCGCACCCTTCGCAGCTACGCCCGGGATGCCCCGCTGCGCGGCCCAGTCACGCGCCAGTCGGGTACAGTATTCCTCGGTAGTCGGGCGCTTGGCGCGCGGCCCCCGGGGATGTAGCTCAATGGTAGAGCCTCAGTCTTCCAAACTGATCACGCGAGTTCGATTCTCGTCATCCCCTCGAATGAGTTGAGCGCCGGCCCGGCATTTCGGGTCGGCGCTCAACTCATTCATCTGTGGTGCAGGAATCGAATGGGCCCCCGCTGAGCAGACAGCCGCATTGCGCACTCGCACAACGAAGGACATTCGCGTGGCCGCGCAATGTGGATGCGGCTCAGACCATATGAGGGTGGCGGGGTTTGGGTCTTGTGGGACCAGGGCCCCGCGATGCAGATTCGTGGATCATCCCCGGGAGTTGGCCCGGTGATGCCGACATGCATTGGAGGCCCTGGTGTTCAACGAGCGTACGGCGATTGGTTTGGACGTGCACGCGCGGTCGGTGCGCGCGGCTGCTGTGGATACGGTCACGGGAGAGCGGCAGGTCCAGGCCCGGAGCGGGCCGGTCCATGTGGCCTATGAGGCGGGTCCGACGGGCTTCGGGTTAGCGAGGAAGCTCGAGGTCGCAGGGATCGGTTGCACTGTCGCAGCGCCCTCGAAGATACTTCGGCCGGTTGGGGATCGGGTGAAGACGGATGCGCGCGACGCGATCCTTTTGGCGAGGTTGCTGCGGATGGAAGAGCTGGTTGCGGTGCGGGTGCCGACCGAGGTTGAGGAGGCGGCGCGAGATCTGGTGCGCGCACGCGACGATGCTCGCACTGACCTGATGGCTGCACGGCACCGGCTATCGAAGCTGCTGTTGCGTCGCGAGCTTGTCTTTGGCGGGACGGACACGTGGGGTCGAACGCATGATGTCTGGCTGCGGCAGGTTCGGCGAGAAGGTTTGGATGAGGCTGGGACCGGCACGATGGCCGCGTTCGACGCCGGCTACGACACCGTCGCGCATATCCTCGCCCGCAAGAACCGACTCGACCAACAGATCACGGCGATGGCTGCAGATTCCTCGTTCACCGATGTCACCACCAGGCTGGGCTGTTTGAGGGGAATCTCAACTCTGACCGGGTTTGCTCTGGCCGTCGAGATCGGCGATTGGCACCGGTTCACCGGAGCGAGCATCGCCGCCTATCTGGGCTTGGTGCCGTCGGAGCATTCATCTGGTGGATCCCGGAGTTTGGGGCCGATCACCAAGACCGGGAACAGTCACGCTCGCCGGCTGCTGATTGAGTCGGCGTGGTATCACAAGCTCGATTACACACCCGGCAAGACGATGAAAGACCGGTGGGCGAAAGCTCCCGCCACAGCTGCCGCGCGCGGTGACGCCGGCA
The DNA here is from genome assembly GCA_043754275.1 of Microbacteriaceae bacterium. GTDB lineage: Bacteria > Actinomycetota > Actinomycetes > Actinomycetales > Microbacteriaceae > Rhodoglobus. The sequence goes on from JAYUVE010000042.1 coordinate 57,050, forward strand.
ACCGCCGCCTGCACCACCGGTGGATGGTTTTCGATGCGAAACACAAGAAGCACACTGTCGCGAACACTGCGATCGCCCGCGAGCTCGCGGGTTGGTGCTGGTCCCTGGCCACTATGGACTGAACCCAGAACTCGTTCGTTCCCGGCCAGTGCCGGAACGCATGCAGCGTGAAGAGCGCACCAGCGGTCCTACTGTGAGCAACTGTCTCGGCAGCCACGCTCGACCTCAGACAAGCTCGGATGCTCTCGCCGAATAAGGCCATGCGGTAATCAACCCGCGGATATCAGACTGACCACGCGTCGAAAGACACGCCGCACACCAGCCCAGCCCCGAACGAACGAAGAAGCGCCGCCGAGCAGCCAGCCCGGCGGCGCTTCACCCTGCCACTTGACAGACAACCCACACATATCAGTAGGGGATCTCGTCATCCCCCGCAGGGCTCTACCCGGCCAGCCACGTTTCTCGGGGCGTTTCACACGGAGGGACGGCACAGTCGTCGCCGCGCCTCCAGGAAGCCCCAACTCCTTGCGGACGCTCTGCCGAAGGCTCAGAAGCAGCGCGTCGAGCTACGCGCTCCAGATACGTGGCCGTCTGCGTCATGCAGACAAACCGCTACTTGCGCTTCAGGTGCCGCGCACCGTGCGGAAGAACCTGGACAATGGATTCCGAATCAGCCGCAAAGATTCCAGCATCGAGATTGATGCCGTGATGGCCAAAGTGCTCGGTGCCTACGTGGCCGAGACCGCCAAGGCTGAGACCGTGCAGTTTTTTAGCTCACTTCGACGGGGTGATAGCGATGTCAGCCGAAACTTCGTTGAACGCGCTGTCGTGACCGACCAGGTGAAGGGTTCCGCCGAAGACCGCGCCGTCGAACGCGATCAGGAAATTCGCAAGACTTCCTGCTTGAAGACTGTTCGGTCCAGACACTCCTGAAGAACTGGCTTGACGCCCGTCAGGAGCTAGGTAGCTGCTTCCGTATCCCAGCGTCAATCCATCGACGTTTGACTTCACTTCCAAGACCACATTCACTGATCCAGAAATCGTGCGATATGCAGCGATCAACCTGACCGAGGCCGCGTCACCGAGGGCAATCGGATCGTTGCTACCCAACACAATTCGTCCGGCGAGCGGAGTTCCTCCGGCATCAAAGTCGGACAGCCTGCCGTCTACATATTCGAGGTTCGTGAAGTCACTGCACGTCTTTTCTTGGGACAAAGCGTCCGTGTAACACACCGAAAATCCGTCGGCGGTGGTGGTGATTTTCGACCCATCAAACGGATAGCCCCCGTCGATGCTTGCCTGAGCAGCTCCAGCCTGCTCGATCGCATACGCGTAGGCATTGGAGCCCGGTGCGGCGAGTCGACCCGCAACATCGAGCAGTGCCTGAGGGTCCACGGCAGCCACGGCAGAGAAGTACTCCGCCAAGTCCTGATTCGACGGTGCAGCAGGGGTTACTACTGGAGCTGGCGCGGCAGTACCGGCTGGGGTAGCAAGTCCCGTGCAGCCGGTCAGAGCTGTTGCAGCAATAGCGAGAGCGAGCAAGTAGCGAATGCGCATGAAACTCCGTCGGGTTCAGGTTTGTGCTCAACCTATCAACTGTTGGGCAGGTCTCCCGAACTGATTTCGGCGGGCGCACTTGGGGCGCTGCGGTCGGTCGAGACCGTAGAAGTTATCGCTAGCCTCGCTCAATAGCGCTCAGTTGTGCGCCCTCCGCGTGCCCCTCACGACGCTCAACTAGGGCACGGACCGCCAAGCGCGGCTCAAACCTGTGAGCCGAGAATCAGGATTTTGGCGGGTTCTCTGCCCTACAAGATGGGGGGTCGATCGATCTTCCAAACTGATCACACGAGTTCGATTCTCGTCATCCCCTCCGAACAAGAATGGGCTCCCGCTGAGTAGTCAGCCGCATTGCGCACTCGCACAACGAGGGACATTCGCGTGACCGCGCAATGTGGATGCAGCTCAGTAGGGGATCTCGTCATCGTCGAGCTCACCGCCAACTCGGCGCGCACCATGCCCCGACGCCAGCCACGCGGGGCGATATCGTCGAGTGACTCATCCACCTCGGCCAGATTTGGGGACCCCGCGTGACAGAAGTCCGCCTGAGCGTTGTCATTCCGGTTCTGAACGAAGCAGCGATACTCGGCGCGTGCCTCGACGCCCTTGCCCGGCAGTCGGCCTTCATTGACGAGATCATCGTCGTCGACAACAGCTCGACGGACGCCACAGTCGCGGTGGCCGAGGCATACCCGCGCGTACGCGTGCTGGCAGAATCCCGCCGCGGTGTGACCTTTGCGCGGAACACGGGCTTTGACGCTGCGACGGGCGACATCCTGGCCCGCATCGATGCCGACACGCTGGTTCGCCCCGGTTGGGCACAGGCGATTCGCGACGCGTTCGCAGCAACCCCCGCCCCCGCCGGCCTGGCCGGACCGGCAGCCTTCACGATCCTCTCAACGCCTGACCTACCGGTTGGCCGCACCCCGTACGCACTCTTCCGCGTCATCCATCGAGTCTTGATCGGCGAAGGCCCGCTGACCTATGGGCACAACATGGCGATCACTCGCTCCGCCTGGCATCGCATCCGCGAGCTGGTCACCGTCGGCGACAACGCGATCAGCGAAGACATCGACATCGCCCTCGCCCTCCTGCACACTGGCAATAAGGTCGCCTACGAACAGCGGATGCTCGTCACGATCACCGCGGAACGCACGATGCACCCCGCCAAGCTCGCGCGCTACATCAGGGCAGACCGGCTGACCAAGGCGAAGTACCGGGAGCTACGAGCAGTGGGGCGCACGGCAGCCGCGTAAACACCGTCGAGGAGATCCATGCAGATCGAAGGCACCACCGCCCTGGTCACGGGCGCGGCATCCGGGCTGGGCGCGGCGACAGCCGAGTGGCTCGCGAAACGCGGCGCGCACGTTCTCGGCCCGGACCTGCAGGCCTCGATCGACAAGGCCACGCCGGTCGACGGCGTGCAACTCGTCTCCGCCGACGTCACGAGCGCCGAAGAGGTCGCCGCGGCACTTGAAGGCGTGACGGGCCTTCGCATCGTGATCAACTGTGCCGGCATCGCCCCCGCCCGGCGCGTGCTCTCCTCCAAGGGCGTGCACGAGCTCGAACTCTTCCGCCGAACCATCGAGGTGAACCTCATCGGCACGTTCAACGTGCTGCGGCTCGGCGCCGAGCTAATCGCCGCGCAAACAGCCGATGAGAACGGCCAACGCGGCGTCATCATCAACACGGCGTCGGTCGCCGCCTTCGAGGGCCAGATCGGCCAGATCGCCTACTCCGCATCGAAGGGCGGAGTGGTCGGGATGACGCTGCCGGCCGCCCGCGACCTCGCACGCAACGGCATCCGGGTGAACACCATCGCGCCTGGCATTGTGGACACACCACTGCTCGCCGCACTCGGACCGGAAGTGAACGCATCACTTGCCGCCGGCGTCCCGTTCCCACAACGCCTGGCTCGTCCAGACGAGTTCGCTCAGCTGGCGTGCATGATCATCGAGCACGACTACCTCAACGGCGAGACGATCCGCATGGATGGCGCGCTGCGGATGGGCCCGCAGTAACGCCTAGCGAACCGCCGCGACGATGACTTTGCGCGCGGCATCCCCTTCGGGCATCGGCAGGATCGGGTAGTTGTGGATCATTCCATTGCCCACGTAGTAGTCGAGCGCGACACCCGCGGCGGCGGCGAGGGGCACGAGGCGCGAGGCATCGGCGTGCAGGATGTCGCGGGTGCCGCTGAACATCGTGATAGGCCCCAGCCCCGCCAGGGAGCCGTGGATCGGGCTCACCCGCCAGTCGTCTTCCGGCAGCTCGCCGCGGTACAGGAGCCCGGTCGCATGCGTCCCTGGCACCGCGAGCCAGGGGTCACGGGGTGCGATCTCCGCCAGCCGGGGGTCGGTGCCCGAGATGTCCAGCCAGGGCGCGATCAGCACCGTGGCGTGCAGCGGACCGAGGTGGCGATCACGCAGGGCCATGGCTGTGGCCAGCGTCATCCCGCCGCCTGACGAGTCGCCGATGATGCTCAGGTTGTCTGCGCCGACCTCGGCGATGAGGGATGCCGCGAGCTCAGCCACCCCGGCGACGACAGCACTGGCCACGCCGGTCGGCGCCAAGGGCATGATCGGCACGACCACGGATACCCCGGCTTCCGTGGCGAGCTTGCCGATGGGTGCCCAGTGGATCGGGTCGATCTCGAATACGTAGCACCCGCCGTGCAGGTAGAGCGCACGTCGCGTGGGCGCAGCTCGACGGGCCGTGACGGTGTAGACCGGCCAACCGCCGACCTCAGAACGCGTGACCGAGTGGCTGCGCCCGAGCGACGCGGGTGGCAGGAATGAGTCGGGATGCTCCTGCAGTCGGGCAATCCGGGCGAGAGTGCGCTTCTCGGAGTTGAACATCCGCTTGGAACCGCGGAGGGTGATGACCAGCGGTGCGAGCCTGCTCAGGAAACTCGCCATCGGCGAAGGTTAGCCGTCGACGCGCTTGAGAACGTGGATGGGAATGGCCACACCAAGGCTGCAGGCGAGGATGCCGGACAGGAACAGTAGGTACTCGAAGCCCGCCACGTAGAAGGACGAACCCATCAGGTAGAGACCGCCGACGAAGAGAAGGATCGAGACGACGAAGGCGATGATATTCACGGCTTCATCCTAGCGAACCGCAGTTTCTCGTCCGCCACGCGATACCCCCCATCTTGGGGGTGATTGCTCAACTTCGCGTCCCCTACAATGGGCACAACCGCCCCCCGAACTGGCGCCTTGCGGTTGCGCCGTCAGCCGTCCCCGAAATGCCCCGCGGCAGGCACCCACAGGACACCTATGTCTCACGAAACCGAACTACCCCCATTCGGTTGGTACCCAGACCCAGCAGGCTCGTCGATGTTGCGCTGGTGGAATGGCACCGCCTGGACCAACAATCTCGAACGCCGACGCCCCGAGGTGCAGGCCGCCCCGGCGTTCTCCACACGGCTCGCTTCATAAGTTTCGCCGGACCGCTACCCTGAACGCACGTCGTCCAGGGGAGAAGCGGTCATGGCAGTGGAGTCTTTCGCCGATCGAGCAGGTTTCGTAGCGTTTCCGCGGTCGGTTGCCGACCTCACCAGCACGTCGATTTGCCCTGCGTGCTTCACGAAACTCGCGAGCACGATCTGCAGCAACTGCGCACTGGATGTCACTCAGGCAGCAGCAACGGAGCTGCACGACACTTCGCTGCGCGCCGCCGCCGCCCTCGACCAGCGCGTGGAGCTGATCGGCAGGATGCGAGCCGACGCGGCCGCCGCCGCGCTCGCCGCCGCCACTAGGACCGTCGCCGCACCGCCCGTCGTAGCTACTGCGCCCACGACCCCGGTGCCCCCGGCTTCCGTGCTGCACCGCCCGGTCGGCGCGCAGGTGATCCTGCTGGTGGTCGGGGTCTCGCTGCTCGCGGTGGGCGCGATCTTCTTCCTCGTATACGCATTCATCACCTTCGGACTGATCTGGCGCTCGGTGATCATCGGCGCAGTGACCATCGCGGCCATCAGCGGGGCAACCCTGCTGAAACGGCGGCGGCTCCGGGCCACCGCGGAAGCCATCGCCGCCCTCGCGACTGTCTTCGTCTACCTCGATGCCTTTGCCGTGAGGGCGAACAACTTCTTTGGTGCAGCCGATACCGACGGCCTCGTCTACTGGGGCATCACCCTCGCAGTAGTGGCCGTGGGCTTCGCCGTGTTGCACAGGATGTCGGGCCTGCGCCTGCTCAACCTCGTCGCCTTCGCGACTGTCGGCCCCGGCATCGCGCTCTTGGTCGCCGGGCTTACCGACGGGCTCGACGGCGGCGTCAGGGTGTTCGTCGCCTTCGCGGCGCTCGCTGTCTCCGGTCTCGTGCATCCGCTGGCTCGCGCCGCAGCCCCCGAACGCATCATTGCACTGGCACTTGGCACACTCGGTCTCGTCGGCGCCGGATTCACCGCGGTGCTCTTCAAGCCCCAGGACGACTGGGCGCCGGCCGTGGGGCTCGGCGTCGTTGCGCTGCTTGCGCTGCTGCACGTGGTGGTCGTGGCGCGGGTCGGAGCCGCTCGGCCACTCGGGCTCGTGGTCGCCGGGATCGGCGGGGCCGCGGCATCCGTCGCGGGGCTGGTCGTGTCTGGGCGGATAGACGATGTCGCAGTTTTCGTCATCGCGCCGGCGCTTGCCGCGGCGGTCATTGCTCTTCTCCTGGAGCTCATTGGACGTCGTGCGACCGGCTTTGCACGCCGGGCCACAAACGTTGCGGCCTGGTCGGCCGCTGGAATCACCGGCATCGCGCTGCTCTTTCCGTTGGCCACGGCGCTCGGCCCGGTTTCGTCGTTGCTCGCCGCCGGTACCTACCGATGGTCTGTCACCGGGGGCGAGCCCGTGGCCCTCCAGCCCGAATCCTTCAACGCCGTCGTCGCACTCGTCGTCGTGATTGCTCTCGCCGGCGGCGCCTGGCTCCTGGGCGGAGTTTTCGCCAGCCGCAAGCCGGCACTCGCCTGGGCGGGCATGGCGACACTCGTTCTCGCCGCGCCCCTGGTCGGGATGCTCTGGCTGGTTATCATCGCCTGGCTCGCCATCGGGGCCGCCGCGATCGTCGCCCTCGTCGCGACCGCCCGCCGCGGATCCCGCGCGACCGTACGCGTGCCGCTGGCCGTGGGCGGGGCGGTCGCCACCGCGCTCGCCTGGGCGGCATCCTGGGCGAGTATCGACACCTGGTGGTACGGATCGGTGGGCGCGGTGGCCCTACTGGTCGCGGCCAGGGTCACGACGAAGGCCGTGCCGCTGCGCGGCATGCTGCTCGCCGGGGCGACGGTGCTGTCATTCGTGGCAATCGGCTCGGAGGGCTGGCACACCAGCGAACGGTTCCAGAGTGGCCACGGGGCCGCGGTCGACTCGATCCATTTCGTCGCGGCACTGGCCATCCTGCTCGTCAGCCTCTCGGCGCCGCTCTCGCGCGCACTTTCCGCGTTCGAAACACGCGTTCTCTTCTGGCTGTCGCTCGTGACCGGCGTGGTCACCGCGGGCATCAGCTGGTGGGTCGGCGGGGTCGCGTCGGCGGAGGACCTCGGCTCCCTTGTGCTGCCCGAGTTCGCGACGAGCGTCGTGCTCGGAGCCGCGCTTGTAGTTGCGCTGCTGGTGTGGCTGCTCGACCGGCTTACCTCGGCGTTCGCCGAAGAGCGAGTGGTGGCTTCCATCGCGCTTGCGCCCGCCGCGGCGTGGCTCGTCGATTCGGCGGCGAGGCTGCTACTGCTTACGCCGACCGCACGTGTGGTCACGGTGCTGCTGCTGTTCTGCGCCCTGCATGTCGTCGGCGTGCTGGTCAACCGGGGGCCGTTCACTGCCGCGACCGGCTGGGCATCGATCGGATTCGCCGCCCTGACGGCGATCATCGCCGTCGCTGGCGGGCTCATCGATCCGTTCGAGTGGGCGACCGCCGCTATCGCCGTCGCGCTCCTCGTGACGGGGGTCGCGAAGCTCAGTGGCTCGGCTACCGCCGGAAGCTGGGCGTGGCTGGCCCCTGGGCTGCTGGTGCTGTTCCTGCCCTCGCTACTGGCAACCTTCGTCGAGCAGCCGGCCTGGCGCTTGGTCGGGCTGGGCGTGGCCTGCGTGGTCGCGGTGATCATCGGGGCGGTGGCCAGGCTCAAGTCGCCGCTGGTGATCGGCTCCGTGGTCGTGCTGGTGCACGCGATCCGCACCTTCGCGCCGCAGCTTGTCGCCGTCTACCAGCTCACGGAATGGTGGGTCTGGGCGGTCATCGGCGGGGGCATCCTGCTATTCCTGGGGCTCACCTTCGAGAAGCGCATGCGCGATCTCAGGTCGGCGGCGTCGAGAGTGTCAGCTCTGCGCTGAGGATCGTCCCCCGAGTTGGGGGCTGTCGGGGTACAAGCTAAGTCCTCTACTATGGGGACGAGGAACGAAACCGGTTCCCCAGGTTGCCGCCCCCGAAGGCCCTTGCGGCAGGGCACCACAGGACATTCCGATGTCGATCACGTTGAACACCAGGACGGACACAGCCCCATTCGGCTGGTACCCCGACCCCGCGGGAAGCCCCAAGCTGCGCCTCTGGAACGGCGGAGCCTGGACCGACCAACTCGAGTGGCGCGCCCCCGGCATCGAGCCCGTCTTCGGATACGACGAAGACGGTCGCGTCACCCGCCAGTTCGACTACTAGACCCACACGCGACGGCTTCCCCCCGCCGTCGCATTCCCGAAAGGACCGCGTCTCCCTGGCTGCAGTTGACCCCTAGCGCTGCAGCCAGGCGAGCACGGCAAGCACCCTTCGATGGTCGGTGCCAGAGTCATCCAGCGCCAGCTTCTGGAAGATGGATGTCACGTTCTTCTCGACAGCCCCGGTGCCGATGACCAGGCGCGCTCCGATCGCCGCGTTGGTGCGCCCCTCGGCCATGAGGGCCATCACTTCCCGCTCGCGTGGTGTTAGCGCGGCGAGCGGATCATGGCGCCGCCCCAACAGTTGTGCGACGACCTCGGGGTCGAGCACGGTGCCGCCCGCTGCGATGCGTTCGACAGCATCCCGTAGTTCGTCGAGCGATGCGACCCGGTCTTTGAGCAGGTAGCCGACGCCGCCGCTGCCGCCGGACAGCAGCTCCTGCGCGTACGCGACCTCTACATATTGCGAGAGCAGCAGGATGCCGAGCCCCGGCAGGGCGGCCCGAGCCTCGATGGCAGCCCGCACTCCCTCGTCGCGGTAGGTGGGCGGCATCCGCACGTCTAGCACGGCGAGGTCTGGCTTCACGGATGCGAGCTGCGCGAGTAGTTCGACGGCGTCGCCGTAGGATCCCACCACTTCGAACCCGGCCTCGTCCAATACGCGGACAAGGCCCTCCCGAAGGAGGACCGAGTCGTCGGCCACGACTATGCGCAACATGCTGCCAAGGCTAGGCGACCGAACCGGCAAGCGCCGTTGCGGTGATCGGCAGGTGAGCCGTCACCGCAGTCGGACCGCCCGCAGGGCTGTGCAGTTCGAGCGTGCCACCGAGACCGCGCAAGCGCTCTTCGAGGCCGGAGATGCCGTGGCCCGCGATCATGAACGCGCCGCCATGGCCGTTGTCGGTCACGCTCACGTCGAGCCACGTTTCGGCCTCGACGCGCTCGGCCACCCGAATCTCGATCTCAGTAGCCCCCGAATGCTTGCCGGCGTTGGTCAGCGCCTCGCTCGCCACGAAGTAGGCGTTGCGCTCGATCTCCTGCGGGAGTTCGGCACCCTCCGGCAGTTCGCTCACGACGTGCGCGGGCACGGTGCTGCGGGCCGCCGCGGACTCGAGTGCGGCGATGAGTCCCCGATCGAGCAGGATCGGCGGAGCGAAGCCACGCGACAGTGCGCGCAGCTCTTCGAGTGCATCCTTCGACTGCTGCATCGCCTCCTCGATGAGGCCGCGCGCCTTGTCGGGGTCAGAGTCAAGCTGGCGTTCTGCCGCGGCCAGGTCCATCTGCAGTCGCACGAGCCGCTGCTGCGGGCCGTCGTGGATGTCCCGCTCGAGTCGGCGCAAAGAGTGACCTTCTGCGGAGTGGGCTGCGCCGCGGGACTCGGCGAGCGTCGCGACCTCGCGCTGGAGGGCATCCGATCGCCAGGCGCCGAGGACGCCGCGTGCGATGAGCCAGTGCAGCATGACCATGCCGCGAGTGACGAAGGGCAGGGTGACCAGGAAGATCACGCCGAGCGCGAGGTAGATGAGGTCATCGGCGAGGGTCGTGTCGAGGTTAGCTCCCGGGAACAACCAGCGAGAGAGGAACCAGTCCTGGTCGCCCCGCGGGATGAACAGGTTCCAGAACCAATAGCTGATGCCACCGAGACCGGTAGCGACCCAGGTGATCATGATCGACCAGCTGATGGTCTTCACGACAAAGTCGATGACCATGACGTAAAGCAGGTACAGCCAGTAGTGACCGTTGCCGAGCACCGCCCGCAGCCAGCCGAAGAAGCCCGTGCGCGCCCGCGCGTCCTGCCATTCGGGGTGGGCGATGGCGGGCCTGCCGGTCCACTCCAGCAGCATCAGCTCGAGCGTGCCGAAGCCGCGCGCGATGTAGAGGCAGCCGATGATCAGCACGACGCCGATAAAGAAGGTGACGATCGTGCCGAGGCCCGCGGAGAACAGGCTTACGGTAAGGGAGAACCCGACGACCGAGATGGGGAAGGCGATGAAGAGGTACGCGAGTTCGCGAGGGACGGCAGCCCAGAGGGCTCCATATCCGCGGGTGCGCGGGGTTGCGGGGGCCTCGGTCGTGGCAGGCAGGGCTGGGCTGGTCATGGTCGACTCCGATTGTGGTTCAGACATGTGTCCAGTTTCTTGAGCCGCGGCATCCACAGCCATCGGGCAGCCACACGAACCGGCGGTGGGGGTATCCCCCGCTCATCGCCCGGTCACTGCACCTCAGTCGTCTCGCCGAGCGCCAGCCAGCGGGTGCGTGCGAGCAGGCCCGCGCCGTCCAGGGCCTTGTGCAGGTCGGTTTCCGGTTGGAAGTGGGTCCAGCCGCTGCGGTGCACTGGGATGATGACCCGCGGGTCGATGAGGGTGCACACCTCCACGAACTGGCCGGGGTCGAACGTGAAGATGACCTTGCCGACGGCCGGGGCCGCGGGGAACTTCACGCCACCCGCATTGATGATCGCGACATCAATCCCGCGTTTGCGTAACCCGGTGGCGGCCGCGGCGAGGGCCGGCGAGAGCACTGTGTCGCCCGAGATCCAGACCGTGGGCTCCTTCGGCGACTCGAGGAGGAATCCGGTCACCTGGCCGGTCTGCGGGATGAAGCGTGGCCCGTGCTGCGCGACAACTGCTGTCACCGTCACGTCGCCGATCGTCGTCGACTGCCCGCTCGCGAGCCCGGTCACGGCCTTGCGGTAGCGGGTCAACCGTCGGGCCGCGTGCGGGTTAGTGATGACCGCACGCACCTGGTCACTGAGCGCGAGTGCGCGACCCGCGCGATCCAGGTTGTCGCGGTGGTGGTCGTGGCTCAGCAGCAGGGCGTCGACCTGCCCGATCTGCTCGACGCTGACGGGAGTCTCGTACTGCTTGGTGGAGAGAAACCATTTCGCAGGCGCGTACGACGGCCCCATCGAGTAGCTGGTGCCGGGCGGATCAAAGACCGGGTCGGTGATCAGCCGCAGGCCGGCGTAGTCGATTAGCACGCTTGCGGTGCCGAGGTAGGTGATCTTCATACTGGATGCCTATTCTTGCTGGGCTGCCTAGAGCGCGTCATGCGTGAATCTTCCTCCCAGAAGAGTCGCGGCGACAGGCATCGCCCGCAGTTGCTCCTCGGTCGCCGTGAGCGGATCGATCTCGACGATGGCGAGATCGGCCACTGCTCCGACTTCCACTCTCCCTTGCACCGACGAGGCGATCGCCAGCTCAGTCGAGATGCACTGCTCCGGATGCCACGGCTCCCGCCCCCGCGACCGCCCGACCGCCGCGGCGATCGTCACCCACGGGTCGAGCGGCGCGACGGGGGCGTCCGAGCCCATCAGTAGCTCGGCCCCCGCCGCGGAGAGTGACTTCAGCGCGAAGCTGCGTTGCGTGCGGCCCTCCCAGTAGCGGTCGGCGACATCCCGATCGTCCATGGCCTGCTCTGGCTGCACGCTCGCCGCGACACCGAGGTAATCGAAGCGCGCAAAGTCGACCTCGGCGAGCAACTGCGCGTGCTCGATCCGACCGGTGATGCCGAGCGCCTCGAACGCGTCGAGGGCGAGGCTGTTCGCCTCGTCCCCGATGGCGTGCACCGCGGGTGACAGCCCAGCCGCCGTGGCCCGCCGCAGCCAGTCGCGCAGTTCGGAAGGCTCTACGGTGAGCTCCCCGCGGTAGTCGCCCATGCCCGGATACGGGTCGGCGCAGAAGGCGGTGCGCGCGTTGAGCGACCCGTCGGTGATGATCTTGAAAGGCCCGACCTCGAGCAGATCACCCAAGCGCGCGCCCGTGCGCAGGCCCCTGGAGATCGCCCGATCGAGGTACTGCGGGTAGACCCCGGCTCGCACCCGCTGGGTGTCGAAGCCCCTGGCCTGGCGGCGGCGCCAGTCGTCGAAGGTCCAGGCCATTTCGAGGTCGACGATTCCGACGACACCGCGCGCGGCCGCGGCGCGTCCCGCGACGGCGACCCAGCCGTCGAGCACGTCATCGGGCACGTCGCCCAGCGCGCCGATGACCGCGAAGCATTCGTCTTCGCGGAGTACGCCGGTGGCGTGGCCGGCGTGCCCGAAACGCTCCAGGGCCGCGGAGTTGAGCCAGCAGGAGTGCAGGTCTCCGCCGATGAGCACCGCCGGGATGTGGGGCACTGTCGTGTCGAGCAGCTCGCGGGCCGGGGCATCCGGCCAGAGTCCGTCGCGATATCCCACGCCGACGAGCACCGCGCCATTGCCCGGTGTCGGCTGACGGCCAGCGATCGCGGCGGCTTCGGCAGCGGATGACGCGCCCGACAGGTCAAACCGCTGGCGTGACATGGCCCACTGGCTCATGTGCACGTGCTGGTCCCAGAGCCCGGGGAGGATCCAGCGGTCACCGAGATCGACGCCGGCCCCGAGCCCCGTCCCGATCTCGGCGATAGTTCCATCCATGATCCGCAGGTCGACGAGCCGGTCGCCGAGCCGCGCGTTACTGAGGATCAGGGTGCTGCTCGGGTTCACGCCGGCTGTCACGGTGCTAGTCACCGTGGCGCAACCGCCGCATCTCGCGCGCGAGCCCGTGGTTCGAGTAGTTCTCCCCCGACTGCAGTTCGTCGATGATGCGGTCTACGACCTCTTGCGACTTGTTCTGGCTGAGCTTGAGGCGCGCGTCGAAACGGTCCACTTTCAGGCGCAGACCGACGGTTCCCTTGGCGATGCGGCGCGCAGCCTGCTCGTCGACGCTGAGGTGCACGGGCTGCGGCATCCGGTCTTCAAAGTGGTCGACGAGATTCTCGAGCACGTGGAAGTTCTCCTCATCGGAGAGCAACTCGGGTGTTCCGTAGAGGTGGGCAGTGACGTGGTTCCAGGTCGGAACGAAATCAGTGGGCTCATACCAGCCGGGCGAGATGTAGCCGTGCGGTCCCTGGATGATGACTAGCACCTCGTGCTGCCCAAGCTCGTGCAGCTGCTCGTCGGGGCGCCCGACATGGCTCACAATCGAGATGCCGTCTGCATCTTCTTCCAGCATCACCGGGTAGTGGCTCGCCACCAATCCGTTCGCGGTGTTCGACACGATCGTCGCCCACGGATTCTCCCGAATGAGTCGCTTGACCTCTTCGGGGTCGGTGAGCAGGTAGCCGGGGGTCTGGCGCATGCCCCTAGCTTGTCACCAAGTCAGGCCTGGTCCTTCGGGCACCAGTACAGCTTGCGGCCGCCGATCTCTTCCATCACGATCGGGGTACCGCAGACCCGGCAGGGCTCGCCGGTGCGGTGGTAGACCCAGTGCCGGTCGGAGCGGCTCGCGAGCGCGCCGTCGTAGGCCTCGGGGCTGAGGCCATCCATGGTCATCATCTGGCCGGTCTGCACCCCGATTGTCAAGAGCTTTGCCCAGTCGCGCCAGAGTTCGCGCACGGTTTCTTCGGGCAGGTCGCGGCCCGGGATGTGCGGGTTGAGCCCGGCGCGGAACAGCAGCTCAGCGCGGTAGACATTGCCGATGCCGGCGACGACCGACTGATCCATGAGCAACAGGCAGATCGGGGTGGGCTTCTTCTTCACGGTTGCCACGAAGCGGTCTTCGGCGGCCTTGCCGGAGTCCACTATCGGGTCGGGACCGAGCTTATTGACCTGGGCCTGCACCTCGTCGGAACGCAGCACGTTGCAGGCGGTGGGCCCGCGCAGGTCGGCGACTGTGGCATCCGTCAGGAGGCGCACGCGCACCGCGCCGATGGGTTCGGGCGGGAAGGCTTCGGTCAGTGCCGACTCCTGCTCCTGCTCAGCCATCCGCAGCCTGGTCCGCCGCGGTGCACCAATCGACGCGAGCGAGTCTTCGAACTGGCCTACGACGGTGCCGCGCTGGTTGGTCTGCCCGATGCGTCCGTTCGCGGATGCCATCGTCGCGTCTGCGGTGATGTCACCCGCGAAATCCCAGGCTCCGTAGAGCCCAAGGTGCACGTGCAGCCAAAGGTCGTTGTCGAACTCGAGGAACATCTGCTTGCCCACGGCCATGGCCTGCGTCATCCGGTGCCCATCGAGCTGGGCAGCCCCGGCCGCGAACCGCCCTTGCGGAGAGGATGCAGCGACCTCTTTGCCCACGAAGTGCAGCCCGAACTGGCGCGCGATGCGGTGTACCGAATGCCCCTCGGGCATCAGGCGCCTATCTCGTGGCCGGCGATCAGCCCCGTGGACTCATACTCAGCCAGCTGGGCGATTCGCCGCGCGTGGCGCTCCTCGCCCGAGAAGGGCTCGGCGATGAAGACGTCGATGAAGTGCTTGGCCTCGTCAACGGTGTGTTGGCGTGCCCCGATCGAGATGAGGTTGGCGTCGTTGTGCTGCCGTGCCAGCAGGGCGGTCGACTCGTTCCAGACCAGGGCCGCCCGCGCACCCTTGACCTTGTTGGCCGCAATCTGCTCGCCGTTGCCGGAGCCGCCGAAGACGATGCCGAGGCACTCGACCCCTGCCGCCTGGTCGTGAACGACGGCGAGCGCGGCGTTAATGCAGAAGGAGGGATAGTCGTCCAGCGCGTCGTAGGTCTTCGGGCCGTGATCGACCACCTCGTGACCGGCCGCGCGCAAGTGCTGCTGCAGGTCTTCGCTGAACTCGAGGCCGGCGTGGTCGGTCGCGATGTGGATGCGCATTTGCCCAGTCTAAAAGGGCTCAGCCCTCGTAGAACCCAGTCAGCCCGAGCAGGCGCGTCTGCTTGTCGGAACGCTCTGGCACAGGCACCTCAGCGCCGATCACGTGCCATTTGCGCAGCACTTCCGCCTGCGGCTCCACCGAATCCCACAGACCGTCGACGAGGGCGTCAGGCATCTTCCAGTCGAGACCGATGAGCCTCGCGATCGACACCGCCTGGAACCCTCGGTAGTAGCTGGTGTGCTCGAAGTAGACCGCGATCGGGTAGTCGCCGTAACTCAGGTGCGCGATCGCGTCGAGGTCGACGACCGCATTCACCGCCGCCGTTGCCAGGTCATTGAGTCGGTCGTATGCAGCAATCGGGTCTGCGCCCAGCAGGTCACCCTTCCATGCGTCGCCGACCTCCTCGATCGTGCGACCGGCGAGCACGTCGGGCACCCAAGCCTCATCCTTTGGCATGGAGCGCGAGGATGCCGCGCAGGTCGGCAACCGGCGTGCTGCTCCATGACGCGGGGACGGGCAGCGTGAGTTGCTGTGGCGTGATGCTGTCGATGACGTCGCGGAGCGCGGCATCTGCGAGCAGGAAGAGGTCTTTGGCGGTCATAGCGGCGACGGTAGCGGCAGGAGCCGACATCTGGTTTTTCGGCGCTCGCGGGAGGACACTTGAACCCAAGATTCGGGAGGATGCCATGAAGCCGATTGCCACGCCAGAACTGATGCCCACGCTCTCGGCGGGTCGGCACCGCACCGCCCGACAGGGCGCCTGCTTCATGGAGTTCGCCTCCTACCTGGCCGGCGAGCGCTGGAGTGACCACCCGGCCTGCACCCATCCGCTGCTCGCGGCCCTGGCGCGAGACGTCAACGACCTCACCAGCGACGACGGGCGCTCCGCTCTCATGCCACTCGTGACCCGGGTAATCGGCCTCAACGGGGATGACCCGTTGCTGCAAGCATCGCTGGCCGTCCGAGCTGGTGTCGCGGCGCTCCCGATCGCCAGCATGGAACGGCAGCGTGCCCTCGCCGCGGGGTTGCTCGGCGTCATCGCGTCGGTCGACTCCCCCGAGTTGTCCGCTCTGGCCGAGGATGCTCTTGCCGCGGTTCCGGATGCTGAGCGCTGGGCCCGCGGATACCTTGCGACCAGCGGCATCCCACATTCCTTCAGCAGCCGCGCGGCAACGGCGATTGTGCACACTGCGGTCGTCGGCATTGCGCTCGCCTGCGTGCCCGATGGGGATGCCCGGCTCGCCGCCCTGCTCGAGGACGCGATCAGCACCACCGAGGCGATCGTCGGAGCCGTCCCCGCTGCCGAAACTGTCGAGGCGGCGCTGCAGCTCGCATAGTTACTTGCCGATGTTGGTGATGCTGTCGATCAGCCAGCCGTTGTCGCCCTTGACCAGGCGATAGTCGAGTTCGTAGCTCTGCTCGTCATCGGGCGTCGTGTCTTTCTCTGACGTCGTAACATCAGCTGTATCGCCGGAGATCTTGGTGCTGTTGACCACGACCGTGTAGTGGTAAACACCGTTGTCGTGCAGGCCCGTGGCGATGGGCTCCCACTCGTCGCAGGTGAAGCCATCGGTGAAGTAGCCGTTCTGGAAGTCGGTCGTGGTGGTCGCCTGGAACAGCGCACAGTCGGTGCGCTTGAACGAGTCGTCGAAAGCAATAACTGTCGCCGCCGGTGAGCTGGCGCCGTTGGTCGAACTGAGCAGCGCGCCAACCGCGAGGCTTACCCCGACGATGATCAGGATCAGCAGCAGCACTCCGCCGCCGAGGATGAACGGCCAGATCTTGCGCTTGGCCGGGCCGACGGGGTACGGCGCGGTGGGCGTCGAGGCGGAGGGGGTCGATGCTGCGACGACCTCAGGGGCCGCACCATCGACGGGTGGAGTGGGGATGGCCGGGACCGAGTCTGGGGCCGGGGGAACTGGGGGAACGTCCTGTGCCATGACATCTCCAATGCTGGGTGCTGACAGCGTAGCGCTCGGCCCCAGTGCCCCGTCAACGACCCTGGGCCTGAGGTTAGGCTTGCTAGTCGGACACGATCCGACCGCAGAGCCCAAGGAGCGAGCAGTGCCAGGAGAGAACCTCACCCGAGTCGAAGCCCAAGAGCGCAAGGCTCTTGTCGATGTCAAGAGTTACGACATCGCCCTCGACCTCACCACCGGTGCCGAAACTTTCGCCAGCACGACGGTCGTGACTTTCAGCGCGAAGGCCGGGGCCTCGACCTTCATCGACGCGATCACCCACACGGTGCACTCGATCACGCTCAACGGTGTTGCCGTCGACACCGGCGAGTCAGACGGCGTGCGCATCCAGCTCCGCGGCCTCGCAGCTGACAACGTGCTCGAAGTGGTGGCGGATGCCGCCTACACGAACACCGGCGAGGGCCTGCACCGTTTCGTCGACCCGGTCGATGACGAGGTGTACCTGTACTCGCAATTCGAGGTGCCGGACTCGCGCCGGGTGTTCGCCGTCTTCGAGCAGCCAGACCTCAAGGCGACCTTCACCTTCACCGTCACCGCTCCGGCCCCCTGGCAGGTCGTGAGCAATTCGCCCACACCTGAGCCCGAGGTGAATGGCGACAAGGCGACGTGGAAGTTCGCGCCGACCCCGATCCTCTCTTCGTACGTGACCGCGCTTGTCGCGGGGCCGTATGCCGTGGTGCGCTCCGAGCTGACGTCGAAGGATGGCCGCGTCATCCCGCTGGGTATCTTCGCCCGCAAGTCGCTGAGCCAGTACCTCGACGCTGACTACATCTTCGAGAAGACCCGCCAAGGCTTCGAGTTCTATGAGAAGCAGTTCGACTACGCCTACCCGTTCGAGAAGTACGACCAGCTGTTCGTGCCCGAATTCAACGCGGGCGCCATGGAGAACGCCGGGGCGATCACCTTCACCGAGAGCTACGTCTTCAGGTCGAAGGTCACCGACGCGATCAAGGAGCGTCGGGTCGTCACGATCTTGCACGAGCTCGCCCACATGTGGTTCGGCGACTTGGTCACCATGAAGTGGTGGAACGACCTCTGGCTCAACGAGTCGTTCGCCGAGTGGGCCTCAACCCTCGCGACCGCCGAGGCTACCGAGTGGAACGAAGCGTGGACCACCTTCCAGGCGATGGAGAAGAGCTGGGCCTACAAGCAGGACCAGCTGCCGTCCACCCATCCGGTGGTCGCGACGATCAACGACCTCGAAGACGTGCAGGTCAACTTCGACGGCATCACCTATGCCAAGGGCGGCTCGGTCATCAAGCAACTCGTCGCCTGGGTGGGGCTGCCCGAGTTCATGCTCGGCGTCGGCAACTACTTCAAGAAGCACGAGTACGGCAACACCGAGCTCAGCGACCTGCTCACCGAACTTGAGGTCGTCAGCGGCCGCGACCTCAGCAACTGGGCGAAGCTCTGGCTCGAGACCGCCGGCGTCAACACGCTGCGCGCCGAAATCGAGACGACCCCGGATGGCACGATCACGTCGTTCGCGATCCTGCAGGAAGCCGCACCCGACTATCCCACCCTGCGCCCGCATCGGCTGGTGATCGGTTTCTACGACCTGCACGGCGGCAAGCTCCTGCGTGACCACCGGGTCGAGATCGATGTGGACGGTGCCCGCACCGAGGTCCCCTCCCTCGTCGGTTCCGGGAGACCCGCGCTAGTGCTCGTCAACGATGAAGACCTCGCCTATGCGAAGATCCGGCTGGACGAGGCATCCCTGGCCGTCGCCATGGAGCACCTCGAAGACATCGACAACCCGCTCGCGCGCTCGATTGTCTGGGGGGCAGCCTGGGATGCCGCTCGCGACGCCGAATCGAGCCCGAGCGACTACGTGAGGCTCGTGCTGGGCAACATCGCCGCCGAGACCGAGTCGACGACGATCCGCACGACGCTCAGCCAGCTCGCCACGGTCGCGCGCTTCTACGTGGCGCCCGAGCGCCGCGCCGCGACGATCGAGCAGGTCGGCGACGGGCTGTGGTTGCTCGCGCAGGAGGCGGAGGCCGGCTCGGACGCCCAGTTCCAGTTCGTGAAGTTCTTTGCGCACCTCGCCTCGACTGCCGACCACGTCGCCACCCTGCACGGGCTGCTCGACGGCTCGGTCACCCTGCCCGGGCTCGAGATCGACACCGACCTCAGCTGGGAGTTGCTCGAAGGCCTCGCCCTCAACGATGCGACCGACGAGGCCGCCATCAACGCCGCTCTCGCGAAAGACAACACCTCGAATGGCCAGCAGGCGGCCGCCCGCGCGAAGGCGACCTTCCCGACCGCTGCCGCCAAGAAGGTCGCGTTCGATTCACTCGTGCGCAGCGACACCCTGCCCAACGCGATAGTGCGCAACGTCACGCTGGGCTTCCAGCACACCAACGACCCGGCGTCGCTGGCCGCTCTCGTCGAGCCGTACTTCGCGAGCCTGAGCGACATCTGGGCGAATCGCAGCTACAAGATCGCCGAGTACATCGTCTTGGGCCTGTACCCGTCTGCGCTCGTCTCGCAAGAGCTGGTGGATGCCACGCAGGCCTGGCTCTCCGCCAACCCCGACAACCCTGCACTGCGCCGTCTCGTGGTCGAGAACCTCGCCGGAGTGCAACGCGCGCTCAAGGCCCAGCAGCGGGATCGGGCCTAGCCCGCACAGCCATGAACGAATTCGACTGGAACGCCTTCTGGAAAGCGCTGCACGACTTCGCCGACACCTGGCAGGAGTTGTTCTTCGTCATCGCCGTGATCATCGGCGGCCTGCTGCTAAAGCTCATCCTCCAGTTCGTGATCCGGCGCACGGTGCAGCGCATCGTCAACGGGGTCAAGAAGCGCCAGAACGTCGACGACACCCAGGCCCTGCTCACCTCTCCGCTGGCCGCGGTGCGCATTGTGCAGCGCACGCGCACCCTCGGCAGCGTGCTCGGCAACATCGTCACGACCGCAATCATCGTCGTCGGCGTCCTGCTTATCTTCAACAAACTGGTTCCGAATGCCACTGGCGCCTTCGCCCTCATCACCGCAGCTCTGGGTGCGGGTCTCGGCTTCGGCGCACAGAACCTGGTCAAGGATGTGCTCAACGGCCTGTTCATGGTCTCCGAAGACCAACTCGGTGTGGGAGACGTCGTCGACACCGGGTTCGCGACCGGCGTGGTTGAGGGGGTCGGCATCCGGGTGACCCAGGTGCGCGACGTCAACGGCACGCTCTGGTTCGTGCGCAATGGCGAAATCCTGCGCGTGGGCAACATGTCGCAGGGCTGGGCGCGCGTGATCATCGACCTCGCCGTGCCCTATGAGGCGGATGTTGAGGCCGTGCAGCAGCGCATCCTGCAGACCGCGCTCGACATGGCCGCCACCGCGAAGTGGAAGTCACGCATCCTCGAGAAACCCGAAGTCTGGGGCATCGAGTCCATCTCCGCGGAAGCGGTGATCGTGCGGCTCGTAGTCAAGACGGCGAGCGCCGCCAAGGATGACGTCGCCCGCGAGCTGCGCGCACGGCTCAAGCAGGCCCTCGACGAGATCGGCCTTCGGCTGCCTGCGCTCAACTCGATAGTGCTGAGCGGTTTCGAGGGGGCAGGCAGCGTGCGCGGTGCGCGACCCCCGAAGACGGCCTCTGTGCCGGTGAGCGCCGATCCGGCAACCGGCGCGCCCAACTCGGAGAAGATCAGCCCCGACCAGTTGCGAAAGGGCAGCAAGTGACCGAGCCCACACGACCCGAAGGGCACGTCCCTAACCCTGTAACCATCCGCATGGGGTTGGGCGGGGACTCCGTCGAGGGCAACTTCTGGGAGCAGATCGGCGGTCGGCCCACCTTCGAGCGCCTGGTGCGGGCTTTCTACGCCGGGGTCGCGACCGACGAAGTGCTGCTACCGATGTATCCGGAACAGCCCGACCTCGAGGGCGCGATCCAGCGGCTCATCGGCTTTCTCGAGCAGTACTGGGGTGGCCCCACCACCTACAGCGAGGAACGTGGGCACCCCCGGCTCCGGCAGCGGCACCTACCCTTCAAGGTCAACCCCGAGGCCCGCGACCACTGGCTCACCCACATGCGCGCGGCGCTCGACACCCTCGAACTGCCGCCGCTGCAGGATGCCACGCTCTGGGCCTACCTCGACCGCGCGGCTCAGGCGATGGTGAACACCTTCGACGAGTAGGTCTCCGCGTGCACGTTCACGCTGCCGTGCCCGCGCGTGCTTCGGTCAGGGTGAGTTACCTTATTCGCAACGTATGGCGTCGCGCCATACGTTGTTCCAGAGCGAACCCCGCCCCTCGCTCGGAGCCTGTGTGCGACCGTGCCACCCGGTGCAATCGAAGCGGTCGGCAAGGCCGGAAAAAGGCATACTTGCTAGACCGCTTGGCGAAGGAGACATGGATGGCCGCAACAGCCGAAACTGACGCGATTGTCGTGGGCGCAGGGCTCGCCGGGCTCGTCGCGGCGGCCGAGCTGGTCGGGGCGGGCAAACGCGTGACCATCATCGACCAGGAGCCGGAGGCCAGCCTCGGCGGTCAGGCCTGGTGGTCGTTCGGGGGGCTCTTCTTCATCGACTCGCCCGAGCAGCGGCGGATGGGGATCAAGGATTCCGCGGCTCTCGCACATCAGGACTGGTTCGGCAGTGCCGCCTTCGATCGACCTGAGGATAACTGGCCGCGCCAGTGGGCCGAGGCCTACCTCGACTTCGCCGCGGGGGAAAAACGGGCATGGCTGCGCCAGCTCGGCGTGGGCTTCTTTCCCGTCGTCGGGTGGGCCGAGCGCGGAGGCTCGACCGCGATGGAGCACGGCAACTCCGTGCCGCGCTTCCACATCACCTGGGGCACCGGCCCCGGCATCGTCGCGCCATTCGAGGCCACGGTGCGCGAGGGTGTGGCGAGGGGTCTCGTCACCCTGAAGTTCCGGCACCGGGTCGACGAACTCATCGTCGAGGGCGGCGCGGTTGTCGGCGTGCGAGGCACCGCGCTCGCCCCCGACAATGCGCAGCGCGGGGGTACGAGCAACCGCGAGAAGATTGGTGAGTTTGAGGAGCGGGCTGGCGCCACCATCGTCACGAGCGGCGGCATCGGCGGCAACTTCGACCTCGTGCGCCAGT
>JAYUVE010000043.1:0-65346 GCA_043754275.1 Microbacteriaceae bacterium
AGTGGAGTTCCGGCGAGCACAGACGGGCGGATGCTGGGCATCAGCGCCCAGGCCGGCGCACGGCTCATCAACCTCGACAGGATGTGGGCATACACCGAGGGGATCGCCAACCACTCCCCGGTGTGGCCCGACCACGGCATCCGCGTGCTCCCCGGCCCGTCGAGCCTCTGGCTGGATGCCACCGGCCACCGCCTGCCCGCACCGTTCTTCCCCGGCTTCGACACCGTAGGCACCCTCAAGCACATCATGACGACGGGATACGAGCACACCTGGTTCGTGCTCACCCAGGCGATCATCGAAAAGGAATTCGCCCTGTCCGGCAGCGAGCAGAATCCCGATCTCACGGGCAAGAGTGTGCGCGAACTGCTGCGCCAGCGCCTGGGCAAGGGCGCAACGGGGCCGGTCGAGAAGTTCAAGTCCGACGGGGAAGATTTCGTCGTGGCATCCGGACTCGACGAGCTCATCGCCGGGATGCAGGCGCTCTCGCCCGAGGTGACGATCGACGCACAGCAGGTGCGCGATGAGGTAGCTGCCCGTGATCGCGAGCTCGCCAACGATTTCACGAAGGATGCCCAGATCACGGCGATCCGCCAGGCTCGTCACTATCGCGGTGATCGCCTCCTCCGCGTCGCCAAACCGCACCGGCTGCTGGACCCCAAGGCCGGGCCGCTCATTGCCGTCAAGCTGCACATCCTCACCCGCAAGACCCTCGGCGGCATCGAAGCCGACCTCTCGGGTCGAGCGCTGGGCGCCGACGGCCAGCCCATCCCCGGCCTCTACACCGCGGGCGAGGCGAGCGGCTTCGGTGGCGGCGGGATGCACGGCTATCGCGCCCTCGAAGGCTCCTTCCTCGGCGGCTGCCTCTTCAGTGGCCGCGCAGCGGGCCGCGCAGCAGCAGCACGGTAGCGGCCGCGCAGCAGGCCGCGCAGCAGCAGCACAGTAGCGACCGCATCGCCGACCGCGAGGTAGCAGCACAGTTAGCGCGTCATCGTCCAGGCGCGGCGCTTGACCAGCACGTGACCGCGCTTGGTCGTGAGTCTCGTCCAGGCACCTGACTCGTAGATCGAGACGGCATCCCCTTCGCCGAGGAAGCCGAGGCTGAGGGCGGCGAAGGCCGCTCCCGCTGGCACGAAGTCGAGCCCGTCAATCGGTCGCCCCCAGATCTCGGTGCGCACGCGGTGCACGATCTGCTCCCCGGTGCCACTCGGGATCATGGTGGCGACCTCATCGATTCCGCGGCGAGCCACGGCATCCAGCACGTCCCAGCGGGTCGAGGGCATGGGCTTCCACCCGCCGCGCGGAGGCGAGATTGCCGCCCAGCTGACGGTGTTGACCTCCATCGGAATCGTCACGACGATGCCTTCGGCGACATCCGCGGCCGCCGCAGAGGCGAGCAACCCCTCCACCCGCGCGAGCAGTGAGCGCACGGGAACCACGACATCAAAATCGGCCGACTCCGCCTGCGGCTCAGAGGTTGCGAGAGCAAAGGTGCGCAGCCCCAGCACAGTCGGGCTCTCGTCGAGCAGGCCCGCCGGATGCAGCACCGCAACGTAGACCGCAAGCACTCCGGCCCCCGCAATGAGGCGCACTGAGCCGTCTTCAACGCGCACGGCGCGCCCGAGGAACACGTGCAGGTCGCCGAGCGCGAGGGAGTCTACGAGGGTGAAGGTCTTGCGGATCATCGGGATCTAAACTACAGGGCATGAGCGACCCGCTGTCCGGCCTCCTCGCCACGCTCGACCTGACGGACACGGGTGCCCGCACGAGCGAGGACATCTTCACCGGCCCCAGCCAATGGATGCCGCACGGCCGGGTCTTCGGCGGCCAGGTGCTGGCCCAGTCGCTCGTCGCCGCCCAACGCACGATCGACCCGGCGCGCGTCGCACACTCCATGCACGGCTACTTCCTGCGGCCCGGACAGCTCGACAAGCCGATCACCTTCTCGGTCGACCGCATCCACGACGGGCGCTCGTTCTCCACCCGCCGCACCCAGGCTCTCCAAGACGGGCTGCCCATCCTCTCGATGATCGCCTCCTTCCAGGATTCCGACCAGGGTCTCGACCACCAGGTCGACATGCCTGCCGACCTGCCCGATCCCGAGAGCCTGCCCACCGCAGCCGAGATACTGGGCGACTTCGATCACCCCATCGCCCAGTCATGGGCCTACGAGCGTCCCTTCGACCTGCGACACATCCCCTCGCCCATCTATCTCACGGTCGAGGGTGCCCACGTCGCGCACCAGGCAGTCTGGTTCAAGACGATCCGCGCGATGCCAGACGATGAGAACCTGCACCGCGCGGCGCTCGTCTACGCGAGCGACTTCACCATCCAGGAATCGGTGCTGCGCCGCCACGGCCTGCCGTGGGTCACCCCGGGGCTGAAAGTCGCGAGCCTCGACCACGCGATGTGGATCCACCGCTTTGGGCGGGTGGACGAATGGATGCTCTACCTCCAGGAATCCCCGAACGCCGTCGGCGGTCGCGGGCTGGGTCTCGGTCGCATCTACACCCGAGCTGGCGTGCTGGTCGCGAGCGTGGCGCAGGAGATCACGGTGCGGGTGCCTGGCCCTGGCACCGCTACCCGCGCCTCGTAAACGCGACCGGATCCTCGACGTAGGGTGCCCACGCCGCCCGCAGGTCGTCCGGAATGCGCTGCGGCTTTCCCGTCTCGGCGGTCACCATCACCAGCGTCGTCGCCGCCTTCGTGAACAACACGCGTGGCTCGACCCCGGCCGGCGAGTAGACCTCGTAGCAGACCTCGAGGCTTGCGCCGCCGATCCGGCCGATCCACATCTCGATGTCGACGGGATTGCGCATGTACGGGATGGGCGCGAGGTATTCGACCTCCTGCCGCGCGATGAGGGCGATCGTGTGGGCGCCGGGACGGGCATCCAGCAAGGCCGTGTCAGACCCGATGCCCTCGTCCGGTCGCCAGAACGCCTGGATGCGGGCCTCTTCGAGCAGGCGCAGCATCTCGGCGTTGTTGACGTGGGCGTACGCGTCGAAGTCGCTCCAGCGCAGGGGTATCCCGATGTGCAGTCTTGCCATCGCGTCGACCCCCTTTCTTAATTCAGGACAGTATGTGGCTAGTGGTTCTGAAGTGACTGGTTGGCACCCATCCGCCGCCCTGGCCACTCTGGCAACACCCAGTCCTGAATGATGAAAGGCTAGTCGCGGGTGAGCTTGCGGTACGCGCTGCGGTGCGGCTTCGCGGCGTCCGGGCCCAGACGCTCGATCTTGTTCTCCTCGTAAGACTCGAAGTTGCCCTCGAACCAATACCAGTTCGACGGGTTCTCGTCGGTGCCTTCATAGGCCAGGATGTGCGTCGCGATGCGGTCGAGGAACCACCGATCGTGGGTGATGACCACGGCACAGCCGGGGAACTCGAGCAGCGCGTTCTCGAGCGAGCCGAGGGTCTCGACGTCGAGGTCGTTGGTCGGCTCGTCGAGCAGCAGCAGGTTGCCGCCCTGCTTGAGCGTGAGCGCAAGGTTCAGGCGATTGCGCTCCCCACCGGAGAGCACGCCGGCCTTCTTCTGCTGGTCGGGCCCCTTGAAGCCGAACTGGCTGACATAGCCACGGCTCGGGATCTCGGTCTTGCCGACCTGGATGTAATCCTGGCCGTCGGAAACGACCTCCCACAGCGTCTTGTTCGGGTCGATTCCGCCGCGACCCTGGTCGACGTAGGAGATGTCGACCGTCTCGCCGATCTTCAGGTCGCCGGCATCCAACGGTTCCAGGCCCGTGATGGTCTTGAACAGCGTGGTCTTGCCGACGCCGTTCGGGCCAATGACCCCGACGATGCCGTTGCGCGGCAGCGTGAAACTCAGCCCGTCGATGAGCACGCGCCCATCGAAACCCTTCTTGAGGTTCTTCGCGTCGATGACTTGTGACCCCAAGCGCGGACCGATCGGGATGACCAGCTCCTCGAAATCGAGCTTGCGGGTCTTCTCGGCCTCGTTGGCCATCTCCTCGTAGCGGGCCAGGCGCGCCTTGGACTTGACCTGGCGACCCTTGGCGTTGCTGCGCACCCATTCGAGCTCGGATGACAGTCGCTTCGCGAGCTTGGCATCCTTCTTGCCCTGCACCTCGAGACGGGCGCCCTTCTTCTCCAGGTAGGTGGAGTAGTTGCCCTCGTACGGGTAGAGATGGCCGCGGTCGACCTCGGCGATCCACTCGGCGACGTGGTCGAGAAAGTACCGGTCGTGGGTCACGGCGAGCACAGCGCCGTGGTACTTGGCGAGATGCTGCTCGAGCCAGAGCACTGACTCGGCATCGAGGTGGTTGGTGGGCTCGTCCAGCAGCAGCAGGTCGGGCTTCTGCAGAAGCAGCTTGGTCAGCGCGACACGGCGCTTCTCTCCGCCGGAGAGGTTGGATACCGTTGCGTCTCCGGGGGGCGTGCGCAGGGCATCCATCGCCTGCTCCAGCTGGGAGTCGAGGTCCCAGGCGTCGGCGGCGTCGATCTCCTCCTGCAGGGTGCCCATCTCGGCCAGCAGCGCGTCGAAGTCGGCGTCGGGCTCGGCCATCGCCAGGCCGATCGCGGCGTGCCGGTCGACCTTGTCTTTGATCTCGCGCACACCCTCCTGCACGTTCTCGAGGACGGTCTTGGTCTCGTCGAGTTCGGGCTCCTGCATCAGGATGCCCACGCTGTAGCCGGGGCTCAGTCGCGCCTCACCGTTCGACGGGGTGTCGAGCCCGGCCATGATCTTGAGGATCGTGGACTTGCCCGCACCGTTCGGGCCGACGACCCCGATCTTCGCCCCCGGGAAGAACGACATGGTGACGTCATCCAGGATGAGCTTGTCACCGACCGCCTTGCGGGCGCGGACCATCGAATAAATGAATTCGGCCATGCGTCGATTCTACCGAGAGCATTTCGCTCGCCCCGACGCGCTCCCGCAGGCCTAGCGGTGCTCCTACCAGTCAATAGGGCGCGTGATGCCGACCAGACAGCTGCCGGTGCCGAGCATTGGCCCGAGGGTGCCGGTGTAGCCGGACGCGGAAAACTGCCCGATCAGGCATTGGGCCTTAACCCGCACCGAGAAGACAATCGAATCGGCGGGCTCACCGACCGACGTCTGGTCGGGTGTGACCTCCATGTCTTGCTTGCGGAAGCCGGCAGCGACGAGGTTATCGATGATGCTTCTGCCATCGGACTTGCCGTGCGCCGCGTAGAAAGCCTGGTTGGTAGTGTCGAAGAACTGCAGGTTCTCAGCCGCCGTGCCACCGGGATGCAGGCTGGGCCCCGCATCGGGCGTCGCACTCGCGGATGGAGTCGGCGTATAGGTCGGGACCGGCGTAGGCACGCCATTGACACAGCCCGAAAGGGCAAGGGCAAGAAGGCCCGCTCCGACAACCAGCGGCACAACGCGTTCTGCGGGCAGCATGCCCATCGGTCGATTCCCTCCGTCGGCCACAGTGCGACCATCCGTCAAGATTCTAAGGTGGGATGCCCCGACTCGCGCCCGAACGTAGGCAGGAGCGGCGACGTGGTCGACGTCTGGAAGGGGCGTGACCATCCCCGCTAGACTGGATTCCGGCCATTGGGCACCGGGGCCGTCAACCAGAAGGGCATCGACTTCTACCGTGGGCTCATCGACGGCCTACAGCAGCGCGGCATCAAGCCGGCGATCACCCATTACGACTGGGACCTTCCGCAACCGAGCGACGGTGAGAACTACGAGTGCTCATCCGCGGGTCTCGACGGCCTAGGGTTCATCGGAACGGGCGGAAAAACTCACGCAGCTCGCGGACGTAAAGCTCGGGTTCCTCGAAAGGTGCGAAGTGACCGCCACGCTCGGGCTCGGTCGCGTAGACGAGGTTCGTGCTGCGTTCGAGCCACGCACGCGGCGCCAGAACGGTGTCCCCCGGGAAGATTGAGAATCCCGATGCAACCTCGACCCGACGTGCAAGTTGCGCAGGCGGGATTGCGGCGTTCGCGTTGTACATCCGCATCGACGATCCGATTGTGCCTGTTAGCCAATACATCGTAATGATCGTCAGTACGTCGTCACGCGTAAAGGCCGAGTCGAAATCGTCGCTCCACGAGCGCAGTTTCTCAACGATCCACGCCGCAAGGCCCACGGGCGAATCAGTGAGTCCGAAGGCGGCGGTCTGTGGCTTCGTGCGGTGCATCGCCATGTATGCGCCTTCGGTGGCGCTCCATTCGGATCCCGCATCGAGCCACGTGCGCTCGGCCGGTGAGAGCTTGGCCGGGTCGGTCCCAGCCGGGGGCAGCCCGCCGTCCATCCGATGCACGGCGATGACCCGCTCGGGGTAGTCGAGCGCGAGGTAGCGGCTCACGTGGCTGCCAATGTCGCCGCCTGCTGCACCAAAACGCTCGTAGCCGAGCTGAGTCATTAGGTCGGCCCACAGTCCCGCGACGCCTATTGAGTCGAGTGGTTCGGCGGGCCGCTCGGAATATCCGTACCCTGGCATGTCGGGCACGATCACGTCGAACGCGTCAAACTGGTTTCCGCCGTGCCCGCCTGGATTCGTCAGCAGCGGGATCACTTTCGAATAGCGCCAAAAAGAGTCCGGCCAGCCATGACTGAGCACGAGCGGCACAATGGATGTCGCGCCGGCGGCCGCCCGTGCGTGCACGTAATGAATTCCGAGGCCCGCGACCTCGATCCGCGCGTGCGGCATTCGATTGAGCTCGGCTTGCTGTGCCAGCCAGTCGAACCCGTCGGTCCAGTACGTCACGAGATCGCGGAGGTAATTTAGATCGGTGCCGAGAGTCCAGCCTGCGTCTTCCGGCGCGTCCGGCCAGCGGGTCGCACGCAGGCGTGCGCGCAGATCATCGAGCGCGGTGGGGTCGGTCGTGAGAGTGAACCGGGTAGGCATGCATCTCACGATACGCGGAGGCCCCGTAGCTCAGAACGGCAGGGCAGCAACGGCCTCGCTGGGCACGAGCTCGTGCTCCGGCTCGGGGCCGGGCGACGCGTCATCCGGTGCCTCTGTCGCCGATGCCTCCGTCGCCGGTGCGTCTGTCGCGGCGGTCGCGCTCGAGGAAATGCTGCGCGAGAACACCGAGGTGCCCCAGCTCAGGTCGTGGCCGATGCTGTCTGCCTCGACATCGATGTTGGTGCCGGTGCGCTCGCCGTTCTCCCATTCGCGGATGCGCAGTCGGCCGGTCACGACGATGCGGTCGCCCTTGCCGACTGAGCCCGCGCTGTTGATCGCGAGCTGGCGGAAAGCAGTGACGGTGTACCAGTTGGTGTCCCCATCGATCCATTTCTGGTTGGGACGATCGAAGCGGCGCTGGGTGGAGGCCAGCCGAAACGAGGTGATCGGCAGCCCTTCGCTCGTGACGATGTGGCGCGGTGCTGTGGCAACCAGGCCGGTGAGGGTGATGCTGTCGGTCATGTTCGGTCTCCTGTCGTAGTAGAACGGAGCCCGACCCCGGCACTCGTGCCGGGAAGCCGGGGCGGGCTCCGATCCAGCAAGTGTGGCCAGAGCCGGGCATCCGGAGCGTTTGCGCAGCTGGCTTGGGGAGTCCGCAGCGACCAAGGGGTCTGGTGGGGAATAGAACCTAGGCTTGACGCATGCCCTACGACGCCGACGCAGACCGATACGACAGCACCGAGTACGTGAGGGTCGGCAGGAGCGGGCTCAAGCTGCCGAAGATTTCGCTTGGACTGTGGAACAACTTCGGGTATGACCGCCCGCTCACGACCCAACGAGCGATACTGCGCCGCGCATTCGACCTAGGTATCACGCACATCGACATCGCCAACAACTACGGCCCACCCGCCGGCTCTGCCGAGAGCAACTTCGGCACGATCTTCGCGCAAGACTTCGCGCCCTACCGCGATGAACTGATCATCTCGAGCAAGGCCGGCTACGACATGGGCGAGGGCCCGTACCAGGATTTCGGGTCGCGCAAGTACCTGCTCTCCTCGCTCGATGCATCCCTGGAGCGCACGGGGCTCGACTACTTCGACATCTTCTACTCGCACCGCCCCGACCCGGAAACTCCGATTGAGGAGACCATGGGCGCGCTCGCCAGCGCGGTCCACTCCGGCAAGGCGCTGTACGCCGGCATCTCGAACTACAACCCCGAGCAGACCCGCGCTGCCTACGCCGCGCTTGCCGAACACAAGATCCCGCTGCTCATCCACCAGCCGCGCTACAACATGTTCGACCGACACATCGAAGACGGGCTGTTTCCGGTGCTCGATGAACTCGGGATGGGCAGCATCGTGTTCTCGCCCCTCGCGCAAGGCATGCTGACCGATCGGTACCTCAAGGGGATCCCGGCAGACTCGCGCGCGGCGGAAGGCCGCTGGATCAACGCCGACAACATCGACGAGACCTACCTGTCACGCGCGAAGGCGTTGGCCGAGATTGCGGCGGCCCGGGGGCAATCCCTCGCCCAGTTGGCTCTCACGTGGGTGCTCCGCGTTCCCGAAGTGACGTCGGCGCTCATCGGCGCGTCGAGCGTCGCACAGTTGGAGGACAGCTTTGCCGCGGCATCCGCTGCTCCCCTCACTGCAGACGAGATCGCCGCGATCGAGCCGCACGCGGTGCACGGGACAGGTTCACGCCGCTAGCCCAGCCCACACGAATGTCGGTGGTCGAACATAGTTTCGAACAAAGACCACCGACCCGGAGGGCAGCCATGACCACACTCGACTTTGCGACAACCACCCCGATTCGTGCGGGCGTGGCGACGATCCAGCTGAACGACGACCTGTGGCGTATCACGAGGCCGAGCGGCGAAGTGCTCGGTTATGTGGAGCGTTCGTCCACCGCGGCGGGCCACCGGTACCTCGCCAAGCGGATGCTGCTGCGCCAACGCCGCTTCCTGCCTATCGGCGAGTTCTGGTCGATGGATGACGCGATGGATTGTTTCCGCTTCTAGCTGAGGTTGAGGGTTCCGGCATGTCGCGTCACTCGCCCGTGACTGGTGGGGTTATTGTGCCAGCATGTTACTGGAGTGGTGGAATACGTTTCTCGCCTGGTTCAACTCGTATGAGGGCCGCAAAGTCTTCACCGACGCGATCCTCCCCTTTCTCGCGATCCTCGTCGCCGGAATACTCGCCGGACTGATCGCGCGTGGTTCGATGAACCGCGTCCTTGCCCAGCAGGATCGTCGCTACAAGGCCTCAGCTGTCGAGACACTCATCGCCGCGGGCCGGAAGGCCGCCGTGTGGAACACCCTCACCGCCCAGGAGAAGGAGCACGTCGAGCACCAGACGAGCGAAGCCGAGACCAGGGTCCGGATGCTGCCCGCCTACGGCGCGAGCCTTGCCGCCGACTGGTCGGCGCTCAAACTGGCGAGCATGAAACGCAATTCGGCTAACTACTCGTTCCAGGCCGATCAGGACCTGACCGACTACCAGGACGGTCTCATCGCCTGGCACGCCAAGCCCTCGGTCGCCAAGAAGCTCTTCGCCCAGGATCTCGCCGCGTGGAAGTACGACGGCGGTGCCGTTGAAGACGAACTCATCGTCAAGCAGCGCGAATGGGCGGCCCAGCAGGCCGAGGCGGCCCCGACCTTCCAAACTGCGGCCGCAGCAGCAGGAAATCGCGACTAGTTCGCGCCAGGCCCCTCGAGCTTGATCGGGACTGCCGACCAAGGGCAGTAGTAGTCAGACGTGACCGTGTGGTCTTCGACGTACTCCGGTAGGCCATCACAGACCTCGGTCGTGTTATCGGCGAACTCGAGAGTGGCCGGGTCGATGTGCCACGACCACGGAACATTCACGCCGGGGCTGTCGCGCACGACTTTGCCGTTCGGGATGCGACCCTCCTCAGACCCGGCCATGAGATCTTTCACGTGCTGGATCTGCTCCGGCGTCACGAGCTCGATCTTGTAGGTTTGGTCGCCCGCGACCTGGAAGGTCGCGACCGTGGGGCCCGACGGGACGCATCCGGCGAGGGCAAGGGCGAGTGCCCCAGTCACAAGGGTCGCGATGTACAACCTCGCCGATGGATTCATGCGCGCCACTGTACCGCTGCGCTGAACGTTCGGCGATGCTTGACGGCGGCTAGACCTACGATCGGTTCCGCGCGGATCTGCCAAGTCCCCCCGGAGGGATTTGAACCCCCGGCCATGCGGGTAGAAACCGCGTGCTCTGTCCACTGAGCTACGGGGGGAAGATTGCAATACGCCCAACAGGATACCGCGAACAGCCCTCAGACAGCCTTAGCCAGGGCCACGAGCACCTGGTTAACGGTGGGCACGCCCTCGGCGCGGAACACCTCCGCGCCGTCATCCTTCGTGACGACGACGGTGGGAGTGGAGCGGATGCCCGCGCGCTGTGCCTCCGCGGCATCCCGAACCACATCCAGCTCGACCAGGTGCGCGCTCGGGACCAGCCCGGACACCTCGCCCAGCACCGTGCGGGTGATCATGCACGGCTCGCAGAACGTGGAAGAGAAGAACAGGACGTTCACGGTAGGCCCAACAGCGGCGCTGGAGGAACGATTCCTAAGCGTCGCCGCGCTCGTCGACCGCTTCGATCGGGTCGCTGTCCTGCGGATCCCAGCTGTAGCGCACCTGCACCTGGTCGCCGACCTTCTTCGCCACCGGTGAGATGTAGTCGAGCTGGGTCTCCTTGCCGTCGAACGCGGCAATCACGGTGATCTGCGACTCCCAGGTTCCATCGGTGCTGATGCGGGTGTCGGTCTGCCCGTCGTACGGCCCGCCCGAGTAGAAGACGATGTACTCGTCGCCACGGGACAGTTCTGGGATTGCATCAGTCATGCACCAAGTATTAGCAGACTCCGCGCAGATACGGCAGCGAGCCGCGTGCGACCGTGGCAGGTGTACCCCGTGCGAACGTCTGGTTGACAGTGAGTGTCGAAGCCGCGTTACCCGTGCATCCCACTGTGCGGACAGTAGACACTGGGATGTGACCTGGCAACGGTATGTGGCTCTCGGCGATTCCATCACCGCGGGCGCCAGCGACCCCGCAATCGGTCGCCACGAACCGCAACCGGGCTGGGCGGATCGTCTTGCGATGATTCTCGATGGAGACGCGCGCCTGCGCGGGGTGCCATTTGAGTACAACAACCTCGCGATTCGTGGCCGTCGGGTGCGCCATGTCGTAGACGAACAGGTGCCCCAGGCCATCGACCTCGGCGCCGACCTCGTCTCGGTTCTCATCGGCGGCACCGACCTTATGGCTGCGCGTGCTGACCCGGATGTCCTGGCCGCCGAACTCGAGTCGGGAGTCGCCGCGCTGCGACTCGTCGGCGTCGACGTGCTGCTCACCACCTGCTTCGACCCGCAGTTCACCTTCTTCCGTAAGCCTTTGCGGGGCAGAGCCGCCGTCTACAACGCGAACTTGTGGAGCATCGCCCGCACCTACGGCACCTTCACGATGGACCTCTGGGGCATGCGCGAGTTGCAATCCCGCTCGATGTGGGCCGAGGACAGGATTCACCTCGCAGCGACCGGGCATTCGCTGCTGGCCCGGCGTGCCGCCCACGCTCTCGGGGTCGGTTACGTGGAGGTCGCCGGGCATCCGTACCCCGTCGCAGGCCAGCTATAGACTTCGTGAATGGCTTCATCCGCTGACCTCCTCGTCTGGATCGATTGCGAGATGACGGGTCTCGATGTGTCCATCGACGAGCTGGTCGAGGTCGCGGTGGTGATCACCGACTACAACCTGGCCCCCGTCGACGACGGCTTCTCGGTCGTGATCAAGCCCGACAAGAGCGCCTACGACAACATGGGCGAGTTCGTGCTCGCCATGCACAAAGAGAGCGGTCTGCTCGACGAGATCCCGCACGGGGTGGCTCTCGCCGACGCGGAGTACGCGATCAACGAGTACATCCTGAAGTACGTGCCGACCCCGCAGAGCGCACCACTGGCTGGCAACACGATCGGCACCGACCGCACGTTCCTTGCCAAGTACATGCCGCGGGTGGACAGCCACTTGCACTACCGCAACATCGACGTGTCATCCATCAAAGAGCTGTCGCGGCGCTGGTTTCCGCGGGTCTACTTCAACGCCCCGACCAAGAACGGCGGGCACCGCGCGCTCGCCGACATCCTCGAGTCAATCCGAGAGCTCGCGTACTACCGCGACGGCGTGTTCGTCAGCGAGCCGGGCCCCACGACCGAGCAGTTGCAGACGGTTTCGGCCGAGGTCGTTGAAAGATATCGCGACCGCCTGTAATACACTTGTCCAGTTGCTTCGCGGAGCAACATCCATGGTGGTCGTAGCTCAGTTGGTAGAGCGCTGGCTTGTGGAGCCGGATGTCGCGGGTTCGAGCCCCGTCGGTCACCCCAGGTGAGAACGGCCTGACGCACTGTCAGGCCGTTCTCGCGTTCTGTGCTTGTCGCAAGCGCCAGTCGGGAGGGCAGATGAGCCAGACGCTGGACTCCCCCGACACCGATCTGCGCGAGAGCAGCCTTGCCGACACGCCCTGGTTCACCATCGTCTGGAACGACCCGGTGAACCTTCAGACCTACGTGTCGTATGTGTTCCGCAGCTACTTCGGCTACGACCGGGCCGAGGCCGAGCGGCTCATGCTGCTCGTGCACAACGAGGGGCGCGCGGTGGTGGCATCCGGTGGGCGTGAGGAGATGGAGCGGCACGTCGAGGCGATGCACGACTTCGGCCTCTGGGCGACCTTGACGCGGAGCGACACATGACAAGCCCAACGCGGAGCGACAGGTGACCCCCTTCTCTCGCGGCCGCAAGGGCGTGGTCGCCCGTTTCACCGTCGGCGAGGCGGAGCTGTTGGGCGACCTTGCCGCGCAGCTGGTCGAATTGCTCGCGGACCGGTCGGCAGAGTCGAGCGACTCCGGTGACGTGCTGCTTGACGAACACGGCGGCCAAGTCGGATCGCCGCTGTGGCGGCGCGCGGAGCCATGCTCCGCGCCCATGGATCCGGCGGTGGCGCGCCTGCTACCCGACGCCTATCGCGGCGATGAGGAGGCGGCATCCGAGCACCGCCACCTGACCGAGCGCGGACTCATCGACCGCAAGGTGGCCAACGCGCAGGCAGTCATTACCTCGCTCGAGGCGAAGGCACCCACGCTGACCGAGGCCGAGGTGCAATCCTGGCTGCGGACCCTGACCGACCTGCGCCTGACGATCGCGGCCCGGCTCGAGATCGAGCAGGACGGCGACGAGGGGCGCATCGAGTCGGACTCGGACTTCGCCCTGCAGGCGGCCTACGACTGGCTCGGCTACCTGCAGGGAACATTGGTCGATGCGATCGATCACTGATCCGGCAGAATTGATGTCAACCCGGGATGCCCGCCAGAACGTTGCAGCAGTGATACCGCCCAGCAGACGCACAGGAGTCACGATGAAACGCACAGCCCTTGCATCGATTGCCCTTCCCGTTCTGGTGGTGGCCGCACTCAGCGGCTGCACGCCGCCGGGGGGCTCCGCCACCGGGGCGTCCGCGCCCGGTGGGCTTGCCGGCTGTGTCACCGGACACACCTGGACGCTCGACGTTGACGACGCGGCATCCCAGATCGCCGCCCGCTTCACTGCGCTCGGCCTGCCCGTTACTTCTGTGACCGGAACCGGCACCGAGACGATGACATGGGATGCCGACGGCAAGACCGTGATTGAGACCAACCTGGCCTATGACATCACGATCCAGCAGGATGCCGCGAACACTCTCGTGATTACCCAGACCAACCGGGGACCAGCGACCGGTATCTTCACGATCGAGGGCACCAAGGCCACGCCGACTGGATGGGACACCACCGGATACACCTCGGTGAACTCGACGAGCGTCAACGGGGTGACGGGGGGCGATAGCCCGATCACAATTCCGCCGACCGAGATGGCCGGTGTCGAGTTCGAGCTCACCTGCACGCCGACCGACCTGACCACGCACGCGGCCACCGGCGTCGCGAACTGGCACTGGACACGCTGAATCGGGCCCGGTGCACAACCTGAGCCCAGCAGAGTTCGAGACACTTGTCGTCGCCGAGCTCGACCTGCTGCCCGACGAGATGGTGGAGGGGCTCGAGAACGTCGTCTTCGTGACGGAGGACCGGCCGGAGGACGGCTCCCTCGATCTGCTCGGGTTGTACGACGGCGTGGACCTCACGCGCCGGGGCAACTATGGCTTCGGCGAACTGCCGGATCGGATCATCCTGTATCGAGAACCCCTGCTGTCGGTCAGCGCCGACCTGGAGGAGCTGAAGGACCAGGTGCATGTCACTCTCGTGCACGAGATCGCGCACTACTACGGGATCGACGACGACGAACTACACAAACTCGGTTGGGATTGATGTCAACTCACGAACCAAGAAGTCCTCACTTCTAAGGTTCTCACAGGTGCGGTCCCGTAGTATTCGATGGGAGGCTCGGATGTTCACTGCACGACGCGTGGCTATTGTCGCGTTGCCAGCGCTATTGGTTTTCGGTCTCAGCGGATGCTCGCTTGTGCAGGCGCAGGACGCCCACAGCACCCCCACCGGGATTGCGGCCTGCGCCCTCGGTCACACCTGGAGCATGGACACCAAAGACCTCGCCGGCCAGGTGCTCGACGACCTGAAGAAACAGAACATCCCCGCGACGAGCGTGACCGCCGACGGCAAGCAGACTATGACTTGGGCGATCGATGGCAACGTCGAGATCGACAGCGACTACACGCTGACGGTCACCGTGAACCCGGCCGCCGACCAGACGACGGTCGCCACGCAGACCCACAAGGGCAAGGCCACCGGCAAGGCCTACATCAACGCCGAAGTGGCAATCCCCCGCGACTGGGATGCGACCGGCACCAAGGTCAGCACCAAGTTCGTCGTCAACGGCACCGAGTTGGCCACCAAGGACCCGGCACCCTTCGCCGTCACGCAGACCGACTTCGACGACGAGGTTGGGCTCGAGCTCACCTGCGACGGTAACACCCTAACGACGCACGCACGCGGCTTCCCCATCACCCAAACCTGGACGAAGTCAGGCTAAGTAGCTCCGGTCAGTCCGGTTCGCCGACCTCGAGCGGAAGGTCGGGATCTGCCGACCACTCCTCGAGGGAGCCGTCGTAGATGCGCACGGCGTTGGATCCGATCGCCGCGAGCGTCAGTGCGTTGGCGGCGGCCGAGATGCCACCGCCGCAGTAGAGCAGCACTTCCTGGTTTTTGTCGGCGACATCTACCCCCGCGGTGTCGTAGGCGAGCACGAGTTCGACGAGGGTCTTGACGTGACCGTCTTTGCTGAACAGGTCACGGCTGGAGACGTTGACGCTGCCGGGAATCCGGCCGCGTCGGGCATACCTCGAAGGGTCAGAGCCGGTGAACTGGCCGGCCGGCAATCCGCAGACCAGGGGCGTGGCCGGATCCCGCTCCAGCAGCTCTTCCTTGCTCACCCACGCCCGGCGCACGGCCTCCGCGGTCCAGTACGGCACCGGGTAGGGCGCCGTCTCCTCGCCCTTGGCGACCGGCTCGCCCGAGGCCTCCCAGGCGGCGAAACCGCCGTCGAGCACGCGGGCATCCACGCCGATCCAGCGCAGCAGATACCAGAGCCTCGCGGCAAACAGGGTGCCGGTGGTGTCATAGACGACGACCTCGCGACCCGCCTTGATCCCGAGCCGGGCTAGCTCGTCGGCGATGGCCTGCGGCTCGGGATGGGTGTAGTGCTGCGGCGCGGTGGGGTCGCTGAACTGCACGGCGAGATCGACCCACTGCGACCCGGGGATGTGTCCTTCAAGCCAGCGCGGGCGCCCCGAGTCCGTGCGGTAGTCGCCGTCGAACTTGGCCGGATGAAGCACGAGGCTCGCGTCAAGCACCGCGGGCGGAGTTGGACCCGCCAGCTCGTCAGACAGTTCGCCGACGGAGAGCAACGGGAAGGTCATGCCTGTAAGGCTACGCGCGCGACCGCCAGTGCCGCGACGGCGGAATGGCCGTCGATGACGGCGTCAGCAAGCTCCGCGGGGTGCTCTCGCGAGATGAACTGCTCCTCCTGGGCGGCCCACCGCTCCCAGTGTGCCGCGAAGACCTCGCCATCGCGAGCTAGCGCGCGCTGTTTGCGGGTCGCGGCATCTAGCTCGACCCAGAGGGCCGCGTCAGCGAGCGCACGGGATGCCCGGCTGATCGCTCCCACACCCTCAACCACGAGCGGTCGCAACGGGTCGAGCTCGTGCCACGCGCCGGGCCGGTCGCCTGCCCAATCCCACGACCGCCATCGGTGCGTTCGCAGGATTCCGGCAACGGCGGCGCTGCCCGCATCCAGCCCGTCCCAACCGGGATAGAAGTCGTCGAGGCGCAACAGCTGGAAGTCCGGCCACAGCTGCACGAGCGACCGCGCGAGCTCGGTCTTGCCCGATCCGGAGCGACCGTCGATGAGGATGCGGCGCGGCGTCTGAGCCCCTGCCATCTCAGGCTCCGCCATCTCAGGCACCGACACCTCAGGCACCGACACCTCAGGCACCGATGAAGTTCCAGTGCCCGGTCGCGACGGACATCGTGATTGCGGCCGCGGCCACCAGCAGCCCGAGGGCGATGAGTGCGGCATCCCGCGCGTGCAGGCGCGACTCCCGAGCCCAGGTGCGCTTGCCCGGAGCACCGAAGCCGCGTGCTTCCATGGCGGTGGCGAGCTTGCTGCCGCGCCGGATCGACAGCACGAGCAGGGCGAAGGCCTGGCTCACGAACCGACGGATCTTGCCGCTGTCACCCAGCCCGCGGGCGCGGCGGGCGCGCTCCAAGGAGCGCCAGTCCTCGAGGAAGAGCGAGACCAGCCGCAGCCCAGCCAGGGCGCCGATCACGAAGCGCGCGGGCAACCTCAGCACCTGGGCGAGACCGTCGGCGAGGTCGGTCGGATCGATGGTCACGAAGAGCACTATCGCCGGCAGGCCGATCGCGAGCACCCGCAACAGCGTGGCGATGGCCAGTTCAATCGACCCGTCGGTGACCTGGATGGACAGCCACTGGAAGTGCACCGCACCCGAGGGGCGACCGTAGAGCAGGATCGTGAATGCGCTCAGTGGCGCCGCGACCCACACCGGCAGCGTTCGCAGGAAGAACCTTCGCAGGCTCAGCCCTGCCCACGGGAACAGCAGCAGCTCGATCGCGAGGGCGACACTCGCCGACACCCAGTCGATGGTGAGCACGAGCGCGACGCTGATGACGGCGGATGCCGCAACCTTCGCTACCGGATTGACCCGGTAGACCGCCTGTCGCCCCACCACCGGGGTCATGACGCTCACGCGGTCACGACCCCGGGCAGGGCCATGCGCAACTCGGAGTCGGCCAGCGCCGCCACGAACTGCGCGTCGTGGGTGATGGCTAGAGCGGCAACGCCCTCGTCGAGCAGCCCGGCGAGCAGCGCGACGAGTTCGCGCCAGGTGCGCGAATCCTGGCCGAAGGTGGGTTCGTCCAGCACGAGGATGGGCGGCCGCGTCGCGAGGACCGTGGCGACGGAGAGCCGGCGCTTTTCCCCGCCCGACAGGGTGAACGGGTTAGCCGCCATGAGGTGGTCGAGGCGCAGCCGGGCGGCGAGTTCGTCGATACGGGCGGTGACCTGCGGCTGCGGCATCCCGAGCAGTTTGGGGCCGATCGCGAGTTCGTCGCTGACCCTTCCGGTGAGGAATTGGTGTTCGGGGTCTTGGAAGACCGTGCCGATGCGGCCGATGAGGTCGCGCGACTTCCAGCGGATCGGCTCGCCCGGGTAGCCGTCGGCGACGACGTGGCCCGCGACCGGGGCGAGGAGGCCCGCGATGGTCAGGCCGAGCGTGGACTTGCCCGCACCGTTGGGGCCAGTGACCGCGAGCATGCGCCCGGCCAGCAGCTCGAGGTTGATGTCGGAGTGCAGCGCGCGGTCGCGCCCGATGGAGAGCGCTTCGGTGTACAGCACGCGATCCCCCGCGGACCGTGCGCGCACGGGTGCCACGGGGTCAAAGCCCGGGATCCACACCCCCGACTCGGCAAGGTCGGCGCCCTGCCGTCGCAGCACCTCCGCGACGGAGCCGTCGGCGCGCAGCCCGCCCTGCTCGAGCACCACCACCCGATCGACGAGGTCTTGCCAGACCGACACCCGATGCTCGATCACCACGAGGGTGGCCCCGGTGAGCTCGAGCACGCGGCGCACCGCATCGCGCACCTCGACAACACCCTCGGGGTCGAGGTTCGCCGTCGGCTCGTCGAGCAGGATGAGCCCCGGCCGCATCGCGAGCACCCCGGCTAGCGCGAGCCGCTGCTTCTGGCCGCCGGAGAGTTCGCTCGTGGGATGGTCGAGCGCCAGGTCGAGCCCGACGGCGTCGAGCGATTCGGCGACGCGACTCCAGATCTCCTCCCGCGGCACGCCCAGGTTCTCGCAGCCGAAGGCCACGTCATCCCCCACCCGCGCGAGGATCACCTGCGAGTCGGGATCTTGCAGCACCAGCCCCACTCGGCCTCGGGCGGCATCCGGGCGCTGCCCATCGACAAAGAGTTCGCCGCGGCGCTCGCCCTCGTCATCCCCGCCGAGCACGCCGGCGAGGCCGTGCACGAGGGTGGACTTGCCTGACCCGGATGCCCCGAGCAGCAGCACGCGCTCCCCCGGCGAGACCGCCAGGTCGACCCCCGACACCGCCCACGCGGAGCGCCCGGCGTGACGCCAGCCCCAGCCGCGCGCGACGATGGACGCCGCGCCGCCCGTCACGGTGTGCCGCCCGTCACGGCGTCCCCGTCACGGGGTGCCGCCTGTCACCCGGGTGCCGCCCGTCACGGGGTGCCGCCCCGGGGTGCCGCCTGTCACCCGGGTGCCGCCCGTCACGGGGTGGCGCCCGCGTCGGACGATCGGCTGGATGCCCCGTGAGCCGCGCGGCGAGCGCGGCGTGTCCCTTGCGACATCCGTCGCTGGCGGCCGGGCGAAGGGGTCAACTTGTCGCGGAAGGGATCGGTTCTTGCCGACCCGACGCGAACCGGCTGAGCGCTCCGGTCTTCGCGATGGCCCGCACGAGCAGCCACGAGCCGAAACCCGCGATGAGAGCTCCGGAGACGATAGCGCAGATCGCATAGGTGATCGCGAAGCCTTGTGCGGAACCCGCGTACCACAGCGTCAGATCGTTGATCGCCATGGCGAGACCGGATGCCGCGCCGGCCAGCACCGCGGCAAACATCCGCCAATTCGCATACAGCAGCACGAGAAACACCAGCTCGGCGCCGAGGCCCTGCACGAGCCCGCCCTCAAGGGTCAGGAGCCCCCACTTGGCGCCCAGCAGCGCCTCGACGGTGGCGGCGAGCGTCTCGACGAAGATTGCAGCCCCGGGTTTGCGGATGACGAGCGCGCCGAGCACTCCGCCGACGAGCCACACGCCATAGGTGATCGATTGCAGGCCGGGCAGCGCGGCTTCGAGCGGTGCCGTGACCGGCGAGTAGACCTGATCCCAGCCGAAGTAGACGAGGCCGACGGCGACACCGACGACGCTCGCCACCACGATGTCTACCACCCGCCAGCGCGCGCGCTCACGCAGCGGTGTCCTGGCGCGGGAAATTGTTGCTGTTGTTGTCATTGTCGTGCCTTTCGAATCCGGCGTTTAACCGATACGTGGCACGGGTTTCAAGAGTGTCTGCTCCCTGCGCTGGCATGATCCAGATCAGGTTCGACGGTCGAAGCTTGGAGAAGCTTCCTCTCAGCCCGGCTCACCGGACTCCCGTGTTCGGTACCGATTGTACGCCTCCCCGCCCCCCGATCCTGAAAAGAGGAGTAGCGCTAGAGAAGGTCGAGAAGTTTCTTGAGCGTGCGCAGGTTGCGCGCGGTGGACTCCGGCGGAAACTGCTTCCAGAAGGTCGGCTTGAGCTTGGAGTTGGAGATGCCGTCGGGCATCGATGAGTAAATGGCATCCGGCCCGACCTGCAGTTGTTCGGGGGCCAGCTCTTCGTCGGTGGGCCGGGTGACGCCCGGGGGCACCGCACCCATGAGTGTCACAAGCAGCCGTGACTCGTCGCCCTCGTAGGGCATCGCAGCGACGATCTTCGCGAGCCTGACACCGTCGACCAGGAGGACCTTCGTCGAAACCCCGGTCTCTTCGAGGATGCGTTTCTCGAGCGCCGGGACAGTCGGATCCCCGGTGAAGACGACGTTGCCGCTGTTGAGCACCGTCACCACGTCGGTGCAGCCGAGCTCGGCGAAGATCGCCTTGAGCGTCGCCATCGGCACCTTCGCGTTGCCTCCCACGTTGATGCCCCGCAGCAGCGCGACCTGCCTTGCCGCCACTAGAGCGCCGCGCGCGCCTTGCGGCGTTCGTTGCGCAACTCGTTCTGGCGCATGGCTTTGAGCGCAGGGTAGGCCGACAGGAAGATCGCCATCGGGGCGCGCAACGCAAGGCTGCGGATCTTGTGCTTCTTGTAGGTGCGCTCGAACCGCATGACGTAGCTGTAGAACTCGCGAGGCGAGTCGTCGAGGCGGCGGGCCGACATCCCCGTCACCATCTCGGACGAATAGGCGATCTTCAGTCCATGGGCATGCAGATGCAGGGAGAGGTCGACATCCTCATGCAACTCGTCCTCAGGGTCGAGACAGACTTCGCCGCGCACCTGCCGCCAGGCGGCCGCCCGGATCGCCATGTTGCTTCCGAAGAGTAGGTGCTGCTCTGCCGCGATCACCCTGAGGGCGCGGCGCAAGGCGTCATCCGCGATGGCCCCGAAGCGGCGAAGGGGCATGTCGTAGTAGATGACGGGGCCGGTGCACGCAGAGACGCTCTCGTCGACGAACGCCTTCTGCACTTCTTCCACCCAGTTGGGTTCGAGCACGGAGTCGGCATCAATCCGGCCGACAACCTCGCCGGTCGCGTTGTCGAGACCAAAGTTGCGGGTCGGGATGAGGCCCTGCTGGGCATCCTGCTTCATGTACACGAGCGGCGCCTCGGGGTAGGCGGTCTGAAGCGCGTGAACGACCGCGGCGGTGTCATCCGTGGACTTG
Source organism: Microbacteriaceae bacterium (assembly GCA_043754275.1). Classification (GTDB taxonomy): domain Bacteria; phylum Actinomycetota; class Actinomycetes; order Actinomycetales; family Microbacteriaceae; genus Rhodoglobus. Next base: position 20,825 of record JAYUVE010000043.1, read on the forward strand.
TTGTCGACAACGATGATCTCGCTCGCGGGGACGGTCTGGTCGAGCGCGGCCAGGACGCAGGACTTGATCGTCTCCTGCTCGTTGTAGGCGGGAATGACGATCGAGACCGTCGGCAACACGGGGGGCATGCAGCCAACTTACCCGAGGGCGAAACTGAACTCGGTCAAACCAAATTGAGATTTCCTAGTATGTTTAGCGCGTGCATCGGCGTACCGCCCTCGGATTCCTCGGAGCCGCCGCCCTGGCTGCGCTCGGTTCCGGATACGCCGTCGGCTCGGGCGTGCTGGCTGCACCAGTGATCGCACCGAAGGGGGCCGGGCGACCCCGAAGCGCCCCACGTCCATTCCCGCTGCCCTTTCCGCTGCCGCCGCACTTCCTCGCGCCGAACCTCGCCAGACAGCCCGCACCGAGCGGCACCATGACCGGGCTGCCCGGCGACGGCGCGGCAATCGCCTTGACAATCGACGATGGAAACAGCACCGACGTGCTCGCCGCCTATGCCAGGTTGTCCCTGGAGACCGGAATGCGCCTGACATTCTTCCTCAACGGTTCACGGCCCTCCTGGACCGACAACGCTGCCGCGCTGCGTCCGCTTGTCGAGAGCGGGCAGGTGCAACTCGCGAACCACACCTGGTCGCATCCCGACCTTCGAAACCTGTCCCGCGGCCAGATCGCTGACGAACTCATGGCAAATCACGCCTTCATCGAAACGACCTATGGCGTAGATGCCCGACCATACTTCCGCCCGCCGTACGGCTTCCACAACGGAAGGGTCGATGACGCCGCCGCCTCGGTGGGCTATACGGTACCCGTGATGTGGTACGGCTCCCTCTCGGACGCCACCGAAATCTCCGACGCTGATCTCATGGCCTCAGCCCAGAGTTGGCTGCTCCCCCAGCACATCGTCATCGGGCACGCCAACTACCCGACGGTGACCCGACACTTCGAGGAAATCGTGGCGATTATCCGGGGCCGTGGCCTTGTCCCGGTCACGCTCGACGACGTGTTCACCCGCCCCTAGGGCGCTAGTCTGGCGGCGGCGCGGATGACGTGCCTTCACCTTCCCGGGAGTTCTCATGTTCGTTGTCGCCATCATCGCCATTCTGCTCGGCATCATCGCCCTAGTAGTCGCCGGATCCAACGCGAAGGCACGCGTCGTCGCATCCGGACAGACTCCGGTGGGCAGCGCCTTCAGGCCCGGCGGCAACGTGAACATCTCGCGCCTGGCACGGTGGACGGCTGTGCTGCTGTTTCTGCTTGGCCTGCTTCTCATCGCCTTCAGCTCGTTCTTCCGACAGGATGTCGGCCAGGCCAACGTGCTGCGCGACTGGACAGGCAACATAGTCGGCTAGGAGACCTCGAGCGGCCTGCACCCGAAGTGGCCCTGGGTCGACCCGGTGACCTTCGACGTGCGCAACCAGCGCGCCGTGTTCGTGACTGAGCAGAACTCGGGCGAAGGCGACAACATCGGTGGCGTGCCCGATGGCCCGCAGATCACCGTGCAAGACCAGGAGGGCGTGACCGCGAACATCGACATCGCGATCCGCTATTCGCTCAAGCCCGACTCCGTCGTCGACATCTACAGCCAGTACCAGAACGAGGAGAACCTGCGCACCCGGCTCATCTTCAACGACATCCGCTCGGTCGTGCGCTCGGTGCCCGGGCAGTTCACGACCATCGAGATGCTCACCGATCGCAATGCCGTGCAGGCGGGCATCCTCAAGGCACTCGAGGAGCGCTGGGCCGATGACGGCATCATCGTCGAGGATGTCGCGCTGCAGGAAATCCGCTACGGCGAGCAGGTCACCAACGCCTACGCCGCCGCGCAGGAGGCCAACATCAACGTGCAGACCGAGACCGCGAAACTCGAGGCCGCGAAGGTATCCGCGCAGCAGAAGGTCGTGCAGGCGCAGGCCGAGGCCGATGCCAACGCGATCCTCAACGCGAGCCTCACCAGCGCGATCCTGCAGCAGCGCTACCTCGACACCCTCAAAGAGCTCGCGGCCGCCGGCAACCTCGTGGTGGTGCCCGAAGGCTTCAACGGGCTCGTCAACGTGAGCAAGTAGCGGCTAAACGCGAGCGGTTTCGGGTTCGGCCGGGATGACGATCCACATGATGATGTAGATCACAAACTGCGGCCCGGGCAGCAGGCAGGAGAGCAGGAAAAGCAGTCGCACGATGTTGGCGTCACAGCCGAAGCGGCGCGCGAGGCCAGCGCACACGCCGGCAATCAGTCGTCCGGTGCGTGGTCTCTGGAGAGTTGTCATGCCTCAACCCTGCCACCGGCCCGCCCCAGGCCGTATGGTGCTAACCCCCGGTTAAGCCGGCGCTATCGCCAAACGCGCTAGCTGCGCTCGTGGGCCTTGGCCCACCCCGCGGCCTTGCGGCGCTCCGCCTTGCGCATCGTCGTGGCCCAGGTCTTCGTGACGGCGAGGTCGGTGAACGCGGATGCCGCCCGCCGCGCCTTGCGCCGCATCTTGGTAACCCGGCGCGCCGACATCGACTGCAGTCGCGCGATCGCCCCGGCCAGCGCCGCTTGGTCTCCGGCCGGGACGAGGAAGCCGTTCACCCCGTCCCGGATGATGTCGGCAGGCCCATAGGGGATGTCATAGGCGATCGGGATGCACCCTGCGGCCATTGCCTCCACCAGCACGAGGGGGAAACCCTCTGAGGTCGAGGTAAGCAACAGGAACGAGGTGTCGCCAAGCCTCGCGCGTGCACCGCGATCGTGACCGTGGAAGTGCACCCGCTCGCCGAGGCCCAGCTCGTCGCGCAGCGATTCGAGGGCGGCAATTTGCTCACCGTCGCCATAGACGTCGAGCGTCAGGGCGTCTGACCCGGCCCTCGATATGGCTTGCACCGCGTGACCCACCCGCTTGCGAGCGGTGAGCGAGGCGAGCACAATGCCCCGGTCAACCGGTCGCTCTAGGGCGGCAGACGCGTCGAACTCGCGGCCGTTGGGTACCACTGCGAGGTTCGGAACCGTGCCGAGCAGCACTTCGATGTCCTTCTTCTGCCGGGCGGTGAGCGCGACCACGCAGTCGAAGTCAGCGAGGTGCTCAAACACCCGTCGACGCGATTCGCGGATCTGGCCGATGGGCCGCTGGTTTCCCACCAGGTGGGAGCTGTGCACAACGTGCATGGTCACCGCATTTTTGCGCCGATAGGTGAGCATCGCGTTGGCGATGGTCTTGCTGTCGACAACGAGGAACGATGGTTCGCCGGCGCGGATGAGATCTAGCCAGAAACGGTAGAGACCCCAGATGCTGCCGAACGATCGCAACGGCTTCCCGGTCGGATCGCACAGCACTACCGATCGCCCGTCGTTGGCGCGCCGATCGGTGGCGAGGAGGGTGCCGTCTGCGCGGTAGTAGTCGACTTGCAGCGCGGTCACCCCGTCCGCCGCGAGTCGCGTGCGGCTGAGTTCGAGCTCACCCCTGCGTGCGGAGACCAGTGCGGGGTCAATGGGGAGTGGGTCGAACTTGTGCTTCTCGAGGTCGAGCTTGCCCGCGGGGTCCTGTGGCAGCGCGTTCTCGCGCAACCAGTCCCAGAGGTTGAGCAGTCGCATGCCGTCGATGAGCTCGCCGTGCTCGCGCAGTCGCTGTTCCAGGTCGGGATAGTCGGGGCGCGCATCGAAGGTGAGAATGTCGACGGGGGTGCCGGCGAGCCGCACAAAGGCGCGCGAGCGATGGAGCAGGGCGCCGGTCATCCCGCCGAAATCATCGGGGATTCCCCAGGTCACGGCGAATTGGCGACCACGGGGAAACTTCACCAGCGGGGCCGGGCGCTCTGCATCCACGACCCGACTCTAGGCGACAACGTTGTGCTCACTGCCGTCGGTAACGAAGTCGATGAGCTGCTCGACCCTTCCGAGCAGGGCCGGCTCGAGGTCGGCGTAGCTGTCAACCTTCGACAGGATGCGCTTCCACGCCAGCGCAATATCCGCCTGGGTGGCGTGTGGCCAGCCGAGCGCTTCGCACACCCCGTGCTTCCATTCGGTGCTGCGGTCGACTCGTGGCCAGACCGCCATCCCGAGACGCGCCGGTGTGACCGCCTGCCACACGTCGACGAAGGGATGCCCCACCACCAGCACATGCGCCCCGAACTGCCCGCGGCTCACCGCATCCGCAATGCGGCTCTCCTTCGAGCCGGGCACGAGATGGTCGACGAGAACGCCCGCCCGTCGGCTGGCGGTGGGACGGAACTCTTGCAGCACGCCCTCGAGAAGGTCGACGCCCTCGAGGTATTCGACAACGACGCCTTCGACCCGCAGGTCGTCGCCCCAGACCCGCTCGACGAGTTCTGCGTCGTGCCTGCCTTCAACGAAGATGCGGCTGGGTAGCGCCACCCGGGCGCGGGTGTCGTCGACCGCGAGGGAGCCGGAGGCCGTGCGCTTTCGCTCTGCCGGTCCCGCCTGGGGCTTGACGAGCTTGATGGCAGCGCCGTCGACGAGAAACCCGGCGCCCAGGGTGAAGGTGCGGACTCTACCGAGCCGATCCTCGAGTTCGATCATCCCGTTGGCGTAGCCGACGATCGCGCCGACGAAGCCCGTGCCGGTCTCCTCCAGCACCAGCCCGCGCTCGACGGCCAGTTCGGGGATCGCCGTGGGGCCGCGTCGGATCCGGAATTCCGCGAGCACGTCGCTGCCGTACCGATCATCGCTCACCGCCTGAGGCTAACCCCGGGCGTCCTCGTATCGGCGGCGGCGCTCCGGCGGTGTTTTCGCACCGGCTAGTCCTGGGGTATTTCCCGGTTTCCGGCCTGCGTGACGATCCTGTGAGGTTTGTGTGACTGCCCGGCGCCGGTCGTTAATCCCGACCACAGGGCCGTTCCGACAGACGCGATGAGCACCCCCGCGGCCACTCCGGCGGTGCCCCAGACCAGGTCAGACGCGTCGGCGTAGCCCACCGGCATCCACACCGACTGCGCCGCTTCGATCCAGGCGGCACCGAGCATTCCGAACGCGATTGCCGCCCACCAGCGACGGCGGCCCAGGAGCAGGGCGAGCAACACTCCAACCGGAACGAAGACCGCTGCCTGCCAGAGCCAGAACGCCCGGTTGGATGCGGATCCGGGCACGAATGCCATTCCGATGACCGCCCCGAAATACAGCGCGGCGACCACACTCAAGATGAATCGCCTGGGCCTCATGGAATGAGTATCGCAAGGCCGCCTTGACGCGCGATGGGAGAACAGTGGATGCCCGATGTGGGGCGCGACCCGCCCTAGCTCGGGTCGCTGGGCGTTCTCACACGCGCCGCATCCTCAGCACGACCGCTTGAGCAGGAGCGAGCAGCGGCATCGCGAGACCGACCTCGCGGATGGCCCGACCGGTCAGTGTCGCGCTGCCCCGCTCGAGCCAGGGTGCCGCCCCCTCTTGCATGAGCCTCGGGGCACCCAGGTCGAGCACCTCGATGAGGTACTCGGCGTCGTCATCCAGTCCGGCGAAGAGCAGTGGCCCAGCAACGGCGTCGCGCGCTGCTCCGAGGCTCACATAGGCGACGAGGGCTTCGCCGCGATCGGCAGAGACCACCCCGTGCACGTGGATCGCGTCATCCGCGCTGTCCATGTGCACGGTCGACCCGGAGTGCAGCAGGCCGCGAACCTCCTTGTAGATCGCGGCCCAGCGGGCGATTGCCGCGCGCTCTGCCTCGTTGCTGCGGGTGAGATCCCATTCGATGCCGGCCGAGACGAAGAGGGCCGTCGCGAGCCGGAACGGCAGGCTCGCACTGCGCCCGGTGGTGTGCGCGGTCGGGGCACCCAAGTGGCTGCCGACGAACTCCGGCGCGACGACCAGCGAAGTCCAGCGTTGAATCGCTTGCCGCTCGAGGGCGTCGTTGGTGTCGCTAGCCCAAACCCTGTCCGTGCGCTCGAGCACGCCCAGGTCGACCCGGCCGCCGCCAGAAGAGCACGACTCGATTTCCAGGTGCGGATAGCGCGCGCGCAGGTCGTCCATGAGTCGCCAGCTCGAAAGGGTCTGGACATGTGACGAGCCGCCCAGGAGGTCGCGGTTCTGGTCCCATTTGAGGTAACTGATCGGATACTCGTCGAGCAGGGCGCACAGCTGGCCGAAGATGTTCGCGTAGGCATCGGGGTTGCCGAGGTCGAGCGCGTACTGGTGCCGCCAGGGTTGCGGCAACCGGTCGCCGTCACGGCCCAGGATCCACTCGGGATGCTCGCGCGCAAGGTCAGAGTCGAGACTCACCATCTCAGGCTCGACCCACAAGCCGAAGTCCATGCCGAGAGCCAGGACCCGGTCGATCAGTGGGCCGAGTCCGCCGGGCCACCGCTCGCGGTCGACAGTCCAATCGCCGAGCGCGCGCTCGGCATCGGTGCGACCGGTCATCCAGCCGTCATCGAGCACGAAGCGTTCGACGCCGACCCGCGCTCCGATTTCGGCGAGAGCGAGCAGGCGTTCGAGATCATGGTCGAAGTAGACAGCTTCCCAGGTGTTCATGATCACCGGGCGCGGCACCAGCGGGTGGCGACGGCGCAGCCGGGCGTGGTGCCGTTCGGCCAAGCCATCGAGCCCGGATGCCGACCAGGCGGCGAGCAAGACGGGGGTGTCGTAGGTTTGGCCGGGCGCCAGGGTGACCTCGGCGGGTTGCAACAGTTCGGATGCCCCGAGCAGGCAATGCCCGGTGGGCTGCGACTCGACGAACCACTCCTGGTCGCCGCTCCAGGCCAGGTGGATCGACCAGACCTCGCCCGACCGGAACCCGAAGCCCGGCGTGCCTGCGGCCAGCAACAGCGGGCTGTCGTGCCCCGTGCGACCGTGTCGGTTCTGTCTGCTCCAGGTGCCGTGCTCAAGCGCACGCCGCTGCGGCCGCCGCTCGAACGCCCAGCGACCGCTGAAGTCGAGCACTTCGCGTGCTCGGGTCGGCAGCGGGAGCACGAGGCCGAGGTCTGCGAGCGTGAAGGGGCTCAAGCCGGTGTTGACGAGACTGCAGCGCAGGGCGAGAACTCCGGCTTCATCGAGGTGCAGGTGGATGGCTAGCTCGAGCCCGGAGAGCTCATCGGCCAGGTGGAGGGTGAGGGCCGCGGCATCCACTAGGTCCACACTGCCGAGGGTGAAGGAAGGCGTCGCCGGGGAGCCGTCCCGTGCTCCGGCGAGGCCCTGGTGTCCGGACCAGCCTTCGCTGAGCAGAGGCAGCAGGCTCAGGCGCAGCGGGCCGTCGATCGAGCTCGGCGAGACCGCGGGGATGGCAACGTCGCACAGGGCGTCCAGTTGCGTGGAGTCGAGGTCGCCGAGGTCGGCGCCCCAGTGCACGATTGTGGGCATGCCCGTGCCGCGGGCGTCCAGCACGATGCTGGTGCCCGCGGCACGGAGATGGTTGACCTTCAGGATTGCCTTACTTTACGGGAATTGACTGCGCCTTGAGGGCCGCGATCGTCTTCTCCTGGCCAGCCTTCAACGCGTCAAGCAGGGTGCCGCCGCCCGTGAGCGCCGCACCGAAGCCGTCAGAGACGTCGCTGTAGGTTTGGGTCATGGTGGGGCCCCAGGTGAAGGGACTCACGGCCTTGCCTGCTTCGCCGAAGGTCTCGTAGATAGCCTGTCCACCGTAGAAGGGCACGCCCTCGGAGAGAGCCGGAAGCTTGTCGCCTTCGATGCTCGCCGGGTAGAGGTTGGCTTCCTTGTTCAGGGCAGTCAGTGCCTCGGTGCTCGTGTTGAGCCACAAGATGAACTTGGCTGCCTCGGCCGGGTGCTTGGTGCCCTTGAAGACGACGCTCGACGAGCCGCCCCATGCTCCGGAGGTCGCGGGGCCCGAGCCCCACTGCGGCATCGGAGCGACAGCCCAGTCACCGCTGGTCGACGGCGCACCGCTGGAGATGGTGTTCGCGCCCCAGACCGCGGAGACCCAGGTCCACTCCTGGCCGGTGTCGTAGGCGTTGTTCCACTGGTCGGTCCAGGCGGGGATCGCCGAGACGAGCCCCTTGGAGATCAGGTCCTGCCAGTAGTTGGCCACCTTCGTCGACTGGTCGGAGAGCAGGTTGACTGTCCAGGTGCCATCGGTCGTGTTGAACCACTGCCCGCCCGCCTGCGAGACCAAGCCGGCGAACCAGTTCACGTCACCCTTCGGGAAGTTGGTGATGGTGGCGCCGAGGGCCTTGATCTTGACGGCGGCCGCCGCGTACTCATCCCAGGTGGTGGGCACCGGGATGCCCGCCTGCTGGAACAGGTCCTTGCGGTAGAAGAGCGCCATCGGGCCGGCATCCTGCGGCACCGCGTAGACGGACTTCTGGTCGCCGAACGTCACCGAGTTCCACAGGCCAGCCGGGAAGTCGGACTTCGCCGCCTGCACGCCGTCGCACGCCCCGATGTCTTGCAGACCATCCTGCACGCGGAATGCCGGGAGGGTGTCGTACTCGACCTGTCCGATGTCGGGAGCGTTTCCCGCCTTCAGCTGATTGAAGAAGTTGGTGTACGTGCCGCTGTTACCGTTCGGAACTGTCGCCACCTTCACCTGGATGTCCGGGTTCTTGGCGTTCCAGAGCGCGACAACCTTGTCCATGCCGGGAACCCAGGTGGTGAAGTCGAGAGTGACCTTGCCGGTCGAGGGCGCGCAATCGCTTGACGCCGACGTGCCGCTACTTGCGGCGGTGCAGCCAGCGAGGGCTAGTGTTGCCACCAGCGCCACTGCTGCTGCTTTCGTGTATTTCAGTACCATGTGTTTCTTTCCATTCCAGTGAGGGCGTGACGGGGAGGGGGTTCCCCATCACGGGGCCAAACGTCTGTGCTTACTTACTTGGTGTTTGTTTACTTGGTGTTGCTTTGAGTGCTGTTTTCTTGGGTAAGTGCTGCTCGAATTTTCTTTATTTGAGCCCTCCCGCCCCGAGCCCGTTTCTCCAGAACCTCTGCAGAGACAGGAACGCGATGAGGAGAGGAATGATCGACACGAGCGCGCCCACGATGACGAGGGTGCGGATGTCGGGAATCTGGCTGACCTGGGAGTTCCAGGTGTATAGCCCGAGCGTGACCGGGAAGAGAGTCTGGTCACGCAACATGATCAGGGGCAGAAAGAAGTTGTTCCAGATCGAGACGAACTGGAACAGGAAGATCGTCACGAGCGCGGGCGACATCAACTTGATCGAGACCGTGAAGAACGTGCGGAACTCCCCGGAGCCGTCGATCCGCGCGGCCTCGATGATTTCGTCGGGAACACTGGATGCCGCGTAGATGCGGCTGAGATACACCCCGAACGGGCTCACCAGGCTGGGCAGGAACACCGCCCAGAAGGTGTTGGTCAGCTGCACCTGGCTGAAGATCAGGAACAGGGGTAGCGCAAGCGCGGTGGCGGGCACGAGCACGCCTCCGAGCACCACGTTGAAGATGACCTCTCGGCCGCGGAAGCTGTATTTCGAGAGTGCGTAGCCGCACATGGCGGCAAGCAGGGTGCCGAGAAGCCCGGCACCGGTCGCGTAGACGATGCTGTTGAGCATCCAGCGCGGGAAGATGCCGTTGTCGTAGGTGAACAACTTCCCCACGTTCGCAATCACGTCGGCGAATGAACTCGGGGTGAACCAGAGTGCGAAGGTGGAGTTGAAATTGTCCAGTGTCTTGGTGGATGACACGAGCAGCCACCAGATCGGGGTGAGGAAGTAGAGCGTGAACACGCCCATGATCAGCATCGCTGATGCCCGGGACAGTCGAGTCTCCTGAGGGCCGCGGCCCCGTGCTCGGCGTTCGGCGACGGTGGTCATCGGTCAGCCTTCCCTTGTGTGAAGCGCAGAACGGTGAACGACAGCACGAAGGTCGCAATCGCGAGCACGACCGAGAAGGCGGCTGCGAGATTGAAGTTCGGCACTGAAGAGGTCGAGTAGACGAGGAGATTCGGCGTGAAGTTGCTCGTGATCGACGCGGTGAACTGGCGGAACACTTGCGGCTCGGTGAGCAGCTGCAGTGTCCCGATGATGGAGAAGACCGAGGTCAGCACGATCGCGGGCATGACCAGGGGGATCTTCACCGACCAGGCGATGCGGAACTGGCCGGCGCCATCCAGTCGGGCTGCCTCGTAGACCTCGGTGGGTATCGACAGTAGCGCCGAGTAAATGATCAGCATGTTGTAGCCGACGTAGACCCAGGTCACGACGTTGGCGATAGCCCACAGCACGGTGCTGCCGGAGAGGAGATCGAACTGCGAGGTGACGAGCTTGAACGGCGAAAGGCTCGGCGAGTACAGGTAGCCCCACATGATCGCCGCGATGACACCGGGCACGGCATAGGGGGCGAAGAATGCCAGTCTGAAGAATCGCTTGCCCTTCACGAGCGGTGAGTCGAGCAGCAGCGCGAAGAGCAGGGCCAGCCCGAGCATGATCGGCACCTGGATGATGCCGAAGGTCAGCACGCGAAGAATCGCGGCCCAGAAGTCTGCATTCTGAAACACCAGAACGTACTGGCTCAACCCACCGAAGACGAGGGTCGGGGCACCGAACGTGCCCTCGCGGTGGATCACCAGCAACGACTGGTACACGGCGTAAGCGATCGGGATTGCGTAAAACAGGGTGAACAGCAGGCCGAACGGGCCGACGAAGAGCAGGATCGCCCTGGCGAACTTCACGGGCTTCTTCCGCTCGCGCGGGCCCCTGACCTTAAGGGACTCTGTGATTGCTGTCATGGCTTCACGGCTCCTTCGCTGTGGCGTTGCATGGCGCCGATAGGCGTGCGGATGACGCGCACCTGGCCCGCCGGGACGACGAGCCTGCCTTCGACATCTTCTCCGGTTGTCAGTTCGCGGCCCTGGATGTCGAGCTCGAAGGGCTGGTCGCCGTGGTTGATGACGAACGCGTAGTCGTGCTCGGCCGAGCGACGGTGGACGAGTTCAACGCCGGGGCCCGATATTGCCGGGATCCCCACCTCGGCCGCGATGCGCTCCACCAGGCGCATGGTGGCTGAGGCGTCGAGAGCGGTCGCCAGGTACCAGGCGGTTCCGGCGCCGTAGGTGTTGCGGGTGATGGCCGGGATTCCAGCGAGGACACCGCTGGTGTAGCTGGCGATGACCTCGGCGCCGCGCGGGTGCATCCACTCGGTCCATAGCGTGGCGGACGAGCCGTCGTCGAGCGAGACTGACGTGCCTTCGGCCAGGGGAAAGAACTCCTCGGTCGAAACGCCAAGCAGGTCGCGGAACGCGCCGGGGTAGCCGCCGAGGCGGACCCGGTCGTCCTCGTCGACGATGCCGCTGAAGAAGGTCACGAGGGCGGTGCCCCCGGCCTCGACGTACCGGCTGATGACCGCGGCGTCAGCGTCACTGACGAGGTAGAGGGTGGGCACGACGACGAACTTGTAGCGGCTGAGGTCGGCGCCCGGGGCCACGACGTCGACGGTGATTCCCGCTTCCCAGAGGGCGCCGTAGAGGCGATGCACCTGGTCGAGGTAGCGCACGTCGACGGAGGGTCGCGAGTCTAGATCGGTCGCCCACCAGGAATCCCAGCTGAAGACCATGGCGACCTCGGCGACGACGGCGCTGCCGATGACCTCGCGCAGTGCCCCCAGCATGCGGCCGAGCTCGACGACCTCGCGCCAGGTGTTGGTGTCGGTTCCCGCATGCGGGACCATCCCGGAGTGGAACTTCTCGCTGCCCTGGGTTGATGCCCGCCACTGGAAGAAACAGATCCCGTCCGCACCCCGAGCCAGGTGGCTGAACGAGTTGCGGATCATCTCGCCCGGCGCCTTGGCGATGTTGCGAGGCTGCCAGTTGACGGCGCCGGTCGACTGCTCCATGAGCATCCAGGGCTTGCCTTGGGCGAGTCCGCGGGTCAGATCCGCGGCGAAGGAGAGCTCCTGCAGCGGATTCTCGAGGCGGTGGTCGAGGTAATGGTCGTTGGCCACGATGTCGACGTGGGGCGCCCAGGCCCAGTAGTCCTGGGTGTGAATGTGGGCGGTGATCATGAAGTTCGTGGTCACCGGGATGGTGCTGGCGGCCCGCACGACGTCCGCCTCGGCGAGGTAGCAGCCCAGAAGCTCGTCTGAGCTGAACCTGGAGAAGTCGAGCACCTGGGTGGGGTTGCGGGTGGAGATCGTGCGGCGCGGGGGCAGGACCTCGTCGAAGCTCGAGTAGCGCTGGCTCCAGAAGGTGGTTCCCCAGGCGGTGTTGAGCGCGGCGATCGTGCCATAACGGCTCTGCAGCCAGAGCCGGAACGCTGCGGCGGACACATCGCAGTAGCAGAGGGCGTTGTGGCAGCCGAGCTCGTTCGAGACGTGCCAGAGCCGCACCGCCGGGTGCGAACCGTAGCGCCGGGCGAGTTCGGCGGTGAGCCGCAGCGCGTACTCGCGGAAGATCGGTGAACTCGGGCACCAGGCCTGGCGGCCTCCCGGCCAGCGGGTGGTGCCGTCATCGGCGACCGGCAGGATCTCGGGATGCAGCGTGGTCAGCCACGGCGGCGGCGACGAGGTGCCCGTGCCCAGGTTCACCGAGATGCCGCTCTCGTGCAGCAGGGCGATGAGCCGGTCAAGCTCGGCAAAGTCGAACACTCCCGGGCTCGGCTCGATCAGTGCCCAGCCGAAGACGTTGATGGCGACGATCGTGACGCCGGCCTCTCGCATGAGAGCGACATCGTCGGCCCAGAGTTCGGCGGGCCACTGCTCGGGGTTGTAGTCGCAGCCGAACTCGATGCCGGTCTGCTGGAAGACCGTGGTTCCGACCGGAGCGAGCGCGGGCGAGGCGTCTTCGACGGCGCGCTGGGCGGTCGTTACGTCGCTGGTTGTGCTGGCCACTATGCCTCGAACTCCATTGGTCTGCCGCCGCTTCTGTCCCTATCTGGGAACGTTCCCAGTCAGAGCCAAAAAGAAAATTCACCGAATGTCTGTGAACGATCCCAGAATAGACACCGACTTTGCGCGTGTCAACTGTCCCGACGCAATCCAGCCCGATTTAGCGCAGCTACAGTGAGAACATGTCAAGGGAAGCTGGCCGTCAGCGGCGTGCCACTATCCACGATGTCGCGGCCGTCGCGGGGGTCTCGCACGGCACCGTATCCCGCGTGCTGAACGCCGAACGCTACGTTTCGGATGAGGCCAAGGCCGCCGTCGAAGCGGCCATCGCCGAGGTCGGTTACGTGCGCAACACGGCCGCCCGCAACCTGAAGACGCAGCGCTCCCACGCCATCGGTCTTATCGTCCACGAGCCGCATTCGCTCTTCCTCGAAGACCCCAACATCGGCGCGATACTGCTCGGAACCAACGAAATCCTGTCGCAGGCCGACTACCAGTTGGTCTCACTGGTGATCGATTCCGACCGCGACAGTGGGCGCGTGGCTGAGTACCTCCGCGGCGGATTCGTCGACGGGGTCATCATCATCTCTGCGCGCGCGGGCGACCCCATCGCGCGGGCGGTCGCCAAGATCGGCATCCCCGCCGCTTTCGTGGGCCACCCGCCCGATCTCGAGGGCATCCAGTACGTCGGGATCGACAACGTCGCCGCATCGCGGGCGATCACCGAGCGGCTCCTGGCCACCGGTCGCACCCGGGTGGGGATGATCGCCAGCGGCCTCGACCGCGACTCGGGCCAAGACCGGCTCAGCGGATTCAAGGCCGCCCTCGGGTCCCGCTTCGATCCCGGTCTCGTGGTCGAGTACCCGCTCTACGCCTACAACTCGGGCAAGGACGGCATGGCCGAGCTGCTCAAGCGCGCACCCGACATCGACGGGGTGTTCGCAGCATCCGATGCGATCGCCGCCGGAGCACTCGACACGCTGCGCTCGGCCGGGCGGCGGGTGCCAGAGGATGTCGGGGTCGTGGGATTCGACGACAGTTCGTGGGCACTGCGCTGCCAGCCTCTCCTCTCGACGGTGCGCCAGCCCGCGGACGAACTGGGGCGCATGGCGGCCCGACGCGTGCTCGCGCAGCTGCGCGGCGAGGAGATGACCGGATTCGGCACAATGCTCGAGACCTCGATCGCCTGGCGCGGGTCGGCCTAGCCGATATCCTCCGGCCCCAACACCGCCCAGCGACCGCCCAGACCGACCCCGTAGGCTGAAGGGGATGACGACCCCCACCCGCCTCACGAGCCTCGATGGGCTCCGCGGAGTGGCAGCCAGCATCGTCATGCTCTACCACCTCACGCTCGTGGCCCGACCGTTCATCGACACCAAAACGCGCGGCGACCTGTGGTGGTGGCTCACCGCCACCCCGCTCAAGCTCTTCACGGCGGGCACTGAGGCGGTGCTGGTCTTCTTCGTGCTGAGCGGCCTCGTCGTCACCCTCCCGGCCCTGAAGGAGGGTTTCGGCTGGGCGGGCTACTACGGCGCCCGCCTGCTGAGGCTCTACCTCCCGGTGTGGGGTGCCCTCGGCTTCGCGGCGCTGCTTGTTGCGCTGGTGCCACGGGATGCCGCATCCGTCACGGCCCACGCCTGGATCAGCAGCGCGAACTCCACCAGCATCACCGTGCCCGAGTGGCTCGGCGAGGCAAGCCTCTGGCAGGCGAGCTACAACATCGACAACGTGCTCTGGTCACTGCGCTGGGAGCTGGTGTTCTCCCTCGCGCTGCCCCTGTTCGTGATCGCTGCGAGGGCCGTGCGCCAGCACTGGCAGCTGGCGGTCGGCCTCGCCATCGTCCTGACCATCACCGGGCGCCTGGTCTCCCTCGACGCCCTGGTCTACTTGCCGGTGTTCTTCCTCGGCACCCTCATCGCGATCCGACTTGGCGCCCTGCGGGAGTGGGCGGGTCGGCGCAGCGGCGTCTTCTGGGCAGTCGCCACCAGCGTTTCGCTCGCCCTGCTCATCGCGAGTTGGCTGGCCAGACCGCTTGAGAACAGCACGGGGGCGAAACTGATGTGGGGGCTCTCCGGGGTCGGAGCGGCGGGGCTCGTGCTGATTGCGATCGGGTCCCCGTTTGCCGGGCGGATGCTGTCGGCGGTCGTGCCGCGCTGGCTCGGCAAGGTGTCGTTCAGCCTCTACCTCGTGCAGGCGCCGGTCATCGCGACCCTGGCCTTCGCGCTCGGGGACGACCATTGGCCGCTCATCGCGGGCATCGGCATCCCGCTGTGTGTCGCCACAGCGTGGCTGTTCTACCTCGCGGTCGAGAAGCCGTCGCACCGGCTCGCGCGGCATTTCGGAGCCCGCGTCGGGCGACTCGTGGGGCAGCGCGACGCCCGGGCAGAGCCCGCCGTAGTCCAGCGCGATGCGCGGGCAGAGCCCGGTAGTCAGTTGGAGAGTACCGAAAGGACGTTGCCGGCCGGGTCGAGGAACCAGGCGATGTCCGGTCCGTGACCTGCCGCCTTGCCCCGCGCGATGCCCTTCTCGTCTTGGTGGGCGCCCTCGTACGTCTCGAACTTCACGCCCTTGGCGACGAGTTCGTCGACTGTCGCATCGATGTCGTCGGTCGGGAAGTTGAGCGCCGTGTAGCTGGCTGGCGTGTGGTTCGGCTTCGGGTAGATATAGACGACGCCGCCCGAGTCGAGCTGCAGCGTGATCGCCCCCATGCCCGCATCCTCGACCGGGATGCCGAGCGTGTCTTCATAGAACTTGCGCGCCGCCGCGATGTCGTTCGTCGACATCCCACTGAACGCTTCTGTCGTGCTGAACATTGATCCTCCGCGATCCGCGAGCCGATATGTTTACGCTGTCAACACTTGCATACAATGGTGTGACGGTCCACAGGAGAGCACGTGACGACCCCAGCCGCAAGCGGGCTTCGCCCCCACTACCATCACGGCGACCTCCGGCAGGCCCTGTTGGCCGCCGGCATCGACCTGGCGCGCGAAGGCGGACCGGATGCCGTGGTGCTGCGCGAGGCGACCAGGCGGGTCGGGGTGTCCCCCAACGCCGCATATCGGCACTTCGCCGATCGCGAGGCGCTGCTGACCGCGGTCGGTGACGCGGGCCTGGCCGAGCTCGCCGCCACCATCGAGCACCACATCGCGGTGATCCCGCCCGGCGACGCCGAGTTCGTCGCCCGCGCCCAGCTGCGGGCCGTCGGCACCGGGTATGTCGCATTCGCGCTCGATGAAACCGGACTGTTCCGCACGGCGTTCTCGGTGCCGACCGAGTTGCGCGATCCGCGGGCTCCTGAGCTCTCGGCGGCGGGCGGGTTGAGCCCGTTCGGCCTGCTCAGTGCGGCGTTGGACCAGTTCGTGGCATCCGGAATCATGCCGCAGGAGCGCCGCCCGCAGGCCGAGTTTCTGGCCTGGTCGTCGGTGCACGGCTTCTCGATGCTGCTCATCGACGGGCCGCTGCGCACCCTGCCGCGGGCGCAGGCCGACGCCGTCACCCAGCGCGTCATCGACATGGTCGAGGCCGGTTTCACGGCACCCTGAGAACGCCAGCCGCTGACTTGCGGACTTCCGCCCCGATGCGTGTCACCACGACGGGCCAAAGTCCGCAAGTCGTCGCGCTGAGACTCGGCAGGGCGTTGCAACGGATATGTAGGGTGGAGGGGTGCAGCCGCTCAGCCCCAGCGAGATCCGCGAGAGTTTCGTGAACGCGACGCAGGGCGAGGTCGAGCGCATTCCGCTGCCCGGCCTGCACGAGATGATCTGGGCAGATCGCGAGTACCTGGGCTGGCGCGACCAGCAGGCGCGCCAACGCGGCTACCTCGTGCACTGGGTCGACGACCGGCCGGTCGGTGTCGTGCTGCGCGCCTCAGACTTTGGGCTGCGCGCGGGCATTTCGGCGATGTGCTCGCTGTGCCGCATCACCCAGCCATCCGACCAGGTTTCGCTGTTCTCCGCCGCCCGCGCCGGGCAGGCGGGGCGTGACGGCAACACGATCGGCACCTACATCTGCGACGACCTGGCCTGTTCACACCTGATCAGGGTGCTGCCGCCGCCGCATCCCATGCAGGTCCCGCGCGAAGAACTGCTCGCGCAGCGGGCCGAGAGCCTGCTGACGCGCGTGCAGGAATTCACGGCAGACGTCATGAACGCCGCCTGACCGCGCCCACGGCCTCAGCTCAGCCGCTCGATCTCGAGCACGATCGCCGACAGCACCCGTTTCATGTATGGAGCCCAGAACAGCGCCACGATCGTGCCCACGATGAGCCCGCGACCCGGCAGCGGATGGAACGTGTAGGTCCACGTGATGCGGGTTCCGCCCGCCACGGGCGTGAAGTGCCATTCGGCCCGCGCCACGCTGACGAGCTTTCCGAATAGCTTCTGGAAGTCGTGCAGCTCGTAGGCGAAGAAGTTCGGGGAGGCGGCATCCGTGATGGTTTCGATGACGGAGCCGCCATCGGAGAGTAGGAGTTTGCGGGTGCGACCGGCCGTGTCCCACGACCCCGCCTGGTCACGCACCGCGGTCACCGCGGGCAGTGGCCCGTACTTCAGGTAGAACCTGGTCGGGTCGACGGCACCGTAGATGTCGAACGCCTGCTTCGCGGTGGCCTGCGCCACGGCATCCGCTGATGCACTCTTGCCGGTCATCGTCGCCTGCCCTGTCTCCCGTGCCTGTTGTCCCCGCGCTGAAGGCAACCGTGCTGATCGCACCGCGCTGTTCGCACCCAAAGCATTCGTAGCACGTCGCGAGCCACATCGGGGCTTGACACGGATCGCCGAATCACGATACTTAAGTGAATGATTAAGTATTCGAATTCCAGCGCCGAGATCGATGCGCTGTTCCACGCACTCGCCGACGGGAGTCGGCGCACGATGGTGGACCGGCTGAGCCGGGGCCCCGCCTCGGTCACCGAGCTCGCCACCATGCTCACTGTCACACTCGCGGCGGTGGTGCAGCACCTCAAAGTGCTCGAGGCAAGCGGGCTGGTCACCACGCAGAAGGTCGGGCGCGTGCGCAGCGCGACACTGCAGACAGCGGCGCTCACGAGCGTGGAGACCTGGATCGCCGACCGCCGACTGACCTGGCAAAGGCGCTACGACCGCCTAGAGGCCCTCCTCGATTCTTCGCCCCAGCCCACCCCAGGTATCACCCCACCCGGCACCACCCCACAAGGAGACAACGCATGACCGAGTACAGCATCACCCACGCCGACTTCACCCTGAAGGGCAGC
The DNA here is from genome assembly GCA_043754275.1 of Microbacteriaceae bacterium. GTDB lineage: Bacteria > Actinomycetota > Actinomycetes > Actinomycetales > Microbacteriaceae > Rhodoglobus. Next base: position 38,764 of record JAYUVE010000043.1, read on the forward strand.
CTCAAGTCTCCGCCGGCGCGAGCGTTCGAAGCCTTCTCTGACCAAGCCAAGAAGGCCGTCTGGTTCGGCGACCCGACGCTAGAAGGCGGCGAGTGGCAATTCGATTTCCGTGAGGGCGGCATCGAGCTCAACAGCGGCGAGTTCCACGGCCAGTCGAACGCGTTCGAGGCGCTCTACCTCGACATCGTGCAAGACACCCGCATCGTCTTCAGCTACACGATGCACGTGGGCGGAGTGAAGCTCTCGGCCTCCCTCACCACGATCGAGTTCAAGCCGGAAGGTACGGGAACGCTGCTCGTCCATACCGAGAACGGCGCGTTCTTCGACGGGCACGAAGACCCTAAGCTACGCGAAACCGGCACCGGCCAGATCCTCGAGGCTCTCGCTGCCGCCGTCGACGGTGCCTAGCCGGTCAGGCCTCGCCGCTAGGCTGCAGGTCATGACTTCGACTGAGACGACGATGCCCGGTGCCCCTGTGTGGATCGATCTCGCAGCGGCGGATCCCGCTGCCGCGACCGAATTTTACGGCAAGCTCTTCGGGTGGACGGCCGAGCCACTTGGCCCCTTCTGGCAGCTACTCAATGACGGCAAGTCGGTCGCCGGTCTCGCCCAGAACGACCCCCTGACTAAGCGCCCCGATGGTTGGCTGGTCTACCTGCTGGCTCCGGATGTCGACTCAACATCCCTTGCAGCGCATTCCAATGGCGGCGATGTCTACGGGCGCCACGACGAGATGATCGTCGTAAAGGACTCGCAGGGCGCCCTCGTGGGCGCGTGGAACCCGGGTGACCACACGCCTGTCCTGTACTCAGACGAGACAGGTGCGCCGGTCTGGCATGAACTCCACGCGAAAGACTACGACTCGGCGATCGAGTTCTACGAGAACGTCTTCGAGTGGGAGCGGACCACGGTGAGTGACACCGCGGAATTCCGCTACAGCACGCTCGGCGAAGACCGGGATGCCGTGGCCGGCCTCTTCGACGCGAAGAACGACCTCGGCGACCTGCCGACCCACTGGAAGGTCTACTTCGCGGTGGACGACGCGGATGCCTCGGCGCAACTCATCGCGGACCTCGGCGGCACCCTGCTCACCCAGCCGAGCGACACTCCTTTCGGCCGCATGGCCCACGCGCTCGACTACGCCGGGGCGCCGTTCTCGATCATCGAGGACAGAATTGGCTAGTTAGCTCTCGCGCCACTGAAGCGGGCCGACGGTGCCAGCGGGGTAACTGTCGAGCGGAACCTTGTCGGCACGCCAGGCATCGACCACCGGGGCGATGATGCGCCAGCACTGCTCCGCAACATCCCCGCGCACTGACAGCGTGGGGTCGCACTCGAGCAGTTCGGCCAGCACCTCGCCGTAGGCGCTCAGTTCCCCCGCGCCCAGGTCGCTGTGCAGCGGCACCCGCTCGAGCGTAAAGGGGTCACCTTGGCCGTTGATCACCAGGTCGAGGTCGAGGGTCGCCGGTTTCATCGAGATCCGCAGGCAGGAGGGGCCCCGCACCCCGGTCAGCCCGGTCGGCAGGTGCGGCACCGCCTTGAACACGACAGTGATCTGCTGGTTTGCATCGCCCAGTGCCTTACCCGACCGCAGCACGAACGGCACTCCCGCCCAGCGCCAGTTGTCGATGGCCAGCGTGACTTCGGCGAGGGTCTCGGTCTTGCGGACGGGGTCGACCCCTTGCTCGTCCTGGTAGGCGGGCAGCTTCCGGCCATCCACCGTGCCGGCCGCGTATCGGGCTCGGCGGCTGGATTTTCCGTTCTTCAGCCAGGTGCGGGTGGCTCGCAGCACCTGGGCCATGGACCCCCGCAGGTCGTCGGCACTGAGACTCGCTGGCGGTTCCATCGCGGTCAGGGCGAGCACGAGCAGCAGGTGGCTCTGGATCATGTCAGTGAGTGCGCCGGCCTTGTCGTAGTAGCCGGCGCGCCCCTCAAGCGCGAGCGTCTCGTCGAACACGATCTCCACCCGCTCGACATTCTCGGCGGAGAACAGCGGCTCGAAGATGCGGTTGGCGAAGCGGAGCCCGAGCAAGTTGAGCACGGTCGACTTGCCCAGGAAGTGATCCACCCTGAACAGCTGCTCCTCGGGCAGCATGCTCTCCAGCAGGCGGTTGAGAGATTTCGCGCTCGCCAGGTCGGTTCCGAACGGCTTCTCCAGGGCCAACGTGATACCGCTCGGCAGGTCCATGGTCGACAGTGCCGTGCAGACCATCACCGCGACAGCTGGCGGCAGAGCGAAATAGAGGGCGACGCGGCCGGATGCCTCGGCGAGCACCCGCGCGAGATCGTTGGCGTTCGTGGCATCCCCCTGCAGGTAGCGCGTCTTCGCCGCGACCTTCTTGGCGAGGGCCGACGGCTCGGTGTCGAAAGCCATCGTGACTTTCTCGCGCCACTGCGCGTCGGTCAGCTCGGCCCGATCGACCCCGATCACCTGCAGTTCGCTCCCCCGCGAGGAGCCCAGGTAGGAGGCGAGCCCGGGCAAGAGCAACCGCGAGGTGAGGTCGCCGCCGGCTCCGAGAATGACAAGGGTATCGATGCGCTCAGCCACCCTGCCGACAGTACCCGCGCCGCTGCCCCGCGGCGAACTGGATGCCGGGAGCATTTGGTCGGGCTAGGCGCCCGATATCTTCGGGGCCGCCTTGCTCGGCTTGACCGGCTCTGTCGCGGATTCGGCGAGGGTCGGCACTACATCCACGGGCTCCTCCAGGGGCTCCTCGACGGGCTCCGACGCCTCAATCGCGGCGACAGTCTCCGAGTCGGTCACCGTGACGGGGGTGCCATCTGCGCGCTCGACGACTATCGCGGGGCCGCGGTGGCCCCACGTCATCCAGAGCCAGACGAGTACGCCGACGATGATCGTGCCGACGATGAAGACGAACGGGCCAAGGAACAGCGGGCCCGAGACCTTGGTGTCGGTCAGCTTGCCCGCGATGACCAGGTAGAGCACGTAGAGGGGCAGGTCGAGGATCGCCACGATTGCCACGGCGCTGAGGGTCGTGGCCCAGGGTTTGCGCACCCGGCCAGCGCCGAGAATCCACCCGCTGACCAGGAACCCCAGGAGCATGAGCGCCAACGAGATCGCGCCGACAACGACTCCGACCACCTCCATGATGCTGCCCGCTTGGCCGAGGAAATCGCTGATCGACTGGACGCCGCCGAAGGTGCCCGCAAGACTGCCGATGGATGCCCCGAACACGAGCAAAAGTCCGCCACCGAGCAGCAGGAAGCCGATCCCCAACCACCCGAGGGCGAAGAGGAGGTGGCCGAGAATGCCGGCGAACACTGCCGCGCCGCGCTGGCGGCCAGTGAGGATTGCTTTCTGCATGTCTTCATTAATACTGCCGGGGCAGTTGGGCCACAAGGTGCTGGCCGTGTCGGCAACGCTGACCCCCGAGAAGTCGCTACGGTTTGTTTATGAACTCCTGGCGCGACCGCACGAGTGCGCCAGTGCAGGCGCAGCTGGACCGCATCCTTGACCTCGCCCTCACCCAGGCGCAGGCGCGCCTGCGGCAAGCGCACGAGTTCGATCCCTTTGCCCTGATCCTCAATGCGGACGAGCGGGTCATGCAAGTCGCCTACGACCGAGAAGGTCGCAAGGGCGCGGATGTCGAAGTGATTGTCGCCAGCCTCGGGGCCCAGCTGCGCGGAGTGGCTGGGGACGCCCACGCTACGGCCGTGGTAATCAACTCCCACCTCAGCCGGGAAAAGACCGATGCGGTCGAGATTAGGCTCGAGCACAAGTTGGGCACTGCGCTGCTCGTGCTGCTCAGATACAAACGTGCGAAGTTCGGCCCGAACATCGAATTCGGCGAGTTCTCTGCCTTCCCGGGCACCGCGCAAGTCTGGAAGTGACGGTTCCGACGTAGGCTTGTCGGTGAGGCAAGGGGCCGAAACATGAGCGCAGTCGCGTTGATCACTTTCTGGCAGTTGGCTGGAGTGGTGCTGCCCCTTGTCGGCGCCGTCGCTGTGGCGAGCTTCCTGGTCTGGTGCCTGGTGGGCCTGGCACTCTGGGTCAGTGGGCGCGGTCTCGACGACAGCGTTCAGCCCGCCACCGACCCGGAGTGGTTCGAGTCCCTTTCATAACTGACGCGAGCCCTTCTCGAAACATTTACGTGCCCGAAATGCGGCGAGCGTAGCCTCGACGTCATGGCGTTCCACGTTCCGGCCGTTGATATCACCGCGTGGGTGAGAGACGGCTCCGACGGCGCAAAGGCGGCGGTCGCTTCGGCCGTGGATGTCGCGTGCAGCGAGGTCGGCTTCATGCAGGTGCTCGGGCACGGCATCCCTGCCTCCGTGACGAACGGTCTCGCGGTGGCCATGGACGACTTCTTCGGCCTCGACCTCGAGGAAAAGAAGCAGTCCGTGACGCCGAAGGGCATCAACCGCGGCTATAGCCCACCGAAAGCGGAATCCCTCTCGCTGTCGCTCGGCGTTGAGTCAGCGACCAGGATGAACGACTTCTTCGAGGCGTTCAACGTGGGCGCCGCGGCATCCGACTTCCCCCGACTGAAACTCGAGGGGCAGAACGACTATGCGGAGAACGTCTGGCCGGACATGCTCAACTTCAGGCTGCGGGTGGAGCGCTATTTCGCCGAAGCGCGCCGCGTCTCGCGCACGATGACCGACATCTTCGCGCATGCCCTGGGTCTCAAACCGAACTTCTTCGACAAGTTCACCGACCACTCGATCGACGTGCTGCGCATGAACAACTACGCGCTGCCCGAAGGCGCAGTCGACCTCGACGGCGACCTCATCGGCATGAGCGAGCACACCGACTTCGGTATCGTCACGGTGCTGTGGGCCGACCAGGTGAAGGGCCTGCAGGTGCTTGGCGCCGACGGCTCGTGGAACGACGTGAGCCCCGCCGACGACGCACTGCTCATCAACCTCGGCGATCTCACCGCCCGCTGGACCAACGAACGCTGGCAGTCGACGCTCCACCGGGTGAAGCCACCGATCGTGAACGGCAGCATCAAGCGACGCCGCTCTGCCGCCTACTTCCACGACGGAAATGCGGATGCCGTGATCTCAGCCATCCCGAACTGTGTGCTCGACGGCGCAGTGCCGCTCTACCCGCCGATCACCGTGACCGAGCACATCGCGGCAAAGCTCGCCGGCTCGCGAGCGGGACGGTCCAACCCCTCCGCCACCCGCGAGGCCGCCCGGGTGCTCGCCGCGCAAGACTAGTAGCTTATTGCGAACGTTCGGGCTGCTCGCCCCGAAGTAACTACCCAGAGGGCAGTTGTTACGGCAGTCGCCGAACCGCACGTAACAACTCCCCTTTGACCGGCGAGGTGAAGCGTCGGGGGCGTAACGTCGGGAGCATGGGCGACGTGAGCGCGGGCATCCTGCTCTACCGGCGCGCGGTCGGCCTCGAGGTGCCGCTGCTCGACGCACTGGCGCTGAAAGTCCTGGCCGCCCATGACGGATGACTCCCGTAACACGCCGCGCTTCCGCAGGCCGCGGCGGCGCGTCGCGGCGGAAGTCCGTCGCGGGCGGCCCGGGTCGCCGTCTGCGCGGGCCTGAGTCGGCCGCCGCCGGCCTGAGCCGGCCGCGGCAAGTCTGGGCCGCCGTCGGCACCCTCTGGCAGAGTAGACACCGTGAACATGCCGCCAAACCCAGCCGACAGCCACGATGTCATCTCCATTCGGGGCGCCCGCGAGAACAACCTCAAGAACGTCGATGTCGACCTACCCAAGCGACGGCTGACTGTCTTCACCGGGGTATCCGGTTCCGGCAAGTCGAGCCTCGTCTTCAGCACGATCGCCGCCGAGTCGCAGCGGCTGATCAACGAGACCTACAGCGCGTTCCTGCAGGGTCTCATGGGGGCTCCCGGCCGTCCCGATGTCGACGTCATGACCGGGCTCACGACCGCGATCATCGTCGACCAGGAGCGGATGGGTGCAAACTCACGCTCCACCGTCGGCACGGCGACCGACGCGAACGCGATGCTGCGCATCCTGTTCAGCCAACTCGGCCAGCCGCATGTCGGCTCACCCCAGGCCTTCTCGTTCAACGTAGCGTCGGCGAGCGGCGCCGGCGCGATTGCCATCGGCGATAGGAAGGCGGAGCGGCGCGTCTTCACCATCACCGGCGGAATGTGTCCGCGCTGTGAAGGCATGGGCAACATCACCGACATCGACCTGACCCAGCTCTACGACGACAGCAGGTCGCTCGCCGGCGGTGCGCTCACCATCCCGGGCTACACCGCTGATGGCTGGGGTGTGCGCATCTTCACCGAATCCGGCCTGGTGCCCGCCGACAAGCCGATCCGCGATTTCACCGAGAAGGAGCTGCAGACCTTCCTCTACCAGGAACCCACGAAGGTGAAGGTGAGCGGCATCAACCTCACCTACGAGGGCCTCGTGCCGAGGGTCCAGAAATCGATGCTCTCCAAGGATGTCGACGCGATGCAGCCGCACATCCGCGCCTTCGTGGAACGGGCCGTCACGTTCACGGCCTGCCCGGATTGCGGCGGCACCCGGCTGAACGAAGGGGCACGGTCATCCCGCATCAACGGCATCAACATCGCGGATGCCTGCGCGATGCAGATCAGCGACCTCGCCGAGTGGGTGCGTGCAATCGACGACCCTGGCATCGCGCCACTACTGGCCAACCTGCAGGGCACGCTCGACTCGTTCGTCGAGATAGGTCTCGGTTACCTCACGCTCGACCGGCCCTCCGGCTCGCTTTCGGGCGGGGAGGCGCAGCGCACGAAGATGATCCGGCACCTGGGCTCCAGCCTGACCGATGTCTCGTACATCTTCGACGAGCCGACGATCGGGCTGCACCCGCACGACATCCAGCGGATGAATACGCTGCTGCTGCAGCTGCGCGACAAGGGCAACACCGTCATCGTCGTCGAGCACAAGCCGGAGACGATCGCGATCGCCGACCACGTTGTCGACCTCGGGCCGCGCGCGGGCGTGAATGGCGGCGAGGTGCAGTTCAGCGGCACCGTCGATGAGCTGCGCCGGAGCGGCACGCTCACCGGCAAGCACTTCGATGATCGGGCGGCGATCAAGCCCGCCGTGCGCACGCCGAATGGCAAGCTCGAGATCCGCCATGCGACCCGCAACAACCTCAGGGACGTCTCGGTCGACGTGCCGCTGGGCGTCCTGACCGTCATCACGGGGGTCGCCGGCTCCGGCAAGAGCTCGCTCATCCACGGCTCCCTGCCCAAGGGGCTGGATGTTGTCTCGGTCGACCAGACGCCGATCCGCGGTTCGCGACGCAGCAATCCCGCCACCTACACGGGACTCCTCGACCCGATCCGATCGGCGTTCGCGAAGGCCAACGGCGTCAAGCCCGCGCTGTTCAGCGCGAACTCGGAGGGTGCCTGCCCGACCTGCAACGGCAACGGGGTCATCTACACCGACCTCGGTGCGATGGGCAGCGTGGCGAACGTGTGCGAGGTCTGCGAGGGCAAGCGATTCCAGGCCGAGGTGCTTGAGTACAAGCTCGGCGGCAAGGACATCAGCGAGGTGCTCGCGATGTCGGTCACCGAGGCGGAGGAGTACTTCGATGGGCCTGGCAAGACTCCTGCGGCACACGCCATCCTGGCTCGGATGGTAGACGTTGGGCTCGGCTACCTCAGCCTCGGCCAGCCGCTCACGACGCTCTCGGGCGGGGAGCGGCAGCGCCTCAAGCTGGCGATCCAGATGGCGGAGAAGGGCGGCATCTACGTGCTCGACGAGCCGACGACCGGCCTGCACCTGGCCGACGTCGAGCAACTGCTGGGCCTGCTAGACCGCCTTGTCGACTCCGGCAAGTCGGTCATCGTGATCGAGCATCACCAGGCCGTGATGGCGCATGCCGACTGGATCGTCGACATCGGCCCCGGAGCTGGCCACGACGGAGGAACCATCGTCTTCGAGGGCACACCTGCCGAACTGGTGTCGACCGGAAACACCCTCACGGCACAGCACCTCAAGCAGTACGTGGGGCATAGCTGAGAGTAGGCTGCGAGCCATGACCGTACCTGCCATCAACTACATCGCCGTAGTGCTCGCGCTAATTTCCTCGATGATCATCGGCTCGATCTGGTACACGCCGCGCGTTTTCGGCAAATACTGGATGAAGGCCGCTGGCGTCACCCCCTCCGGCAACGCCAGAGACGCCGTCAAGCCGATCCTCATCACCCTGGTCGTGAGCTTCATCACGGCCTGGGTGCTCGCCGGAGCCACCGCGATCGCGTTCAACTTCTACGGTGGCAGCTTCCTGGTGAGCGCGCTCGTGACCGGATTCATCCTGTGGGCGGGATTCACCGCCGCCCGCTTCATCACGCACGACGCGTTCGACGGCCGCCCGACCGGGCTCACGGTTCTCAACGTCGCTCACGAGTTTGTGACGATCATGGTCATGGCGCTCATCATCGGAGTCTGGCCGCCCGCCGTCTGACCCGCGCTCAGACTTCGCCGCCACGAGCGCCGCCATGGCCGCATCCCTCGCGCAGATCGCGGACGACCTCTACGCCCTGACGCCCGAAGAGTTCACCCCCACGCGCAACGCGCTCTCGCGCGAGAAGAAGGCAAGCGACCCCGACCTCGCACGCGACATCTTGCTGCTGCGCAAGCCCGCGCCGTCGGCCTGGCTGGTCAACGCGCTGGTGCGGCATCGACGCGACGATCTCGAGAATGCGTTCCAGCTCGGCGACCGGCTCCGCGAGGCCCAGGAGCAACTCGACCGCGACGAATTGCAGGAGTTGACGAAGCAGCGCCGCAGCGTGGTGTCCGCACTCGCCCGCGAAGGCTCGGCGCTCGCGAACGAGCTGGGGCATCCGGTGTCGGCGGGCGTGGTCGAGGAGGTGTCGCAGACGTTGCAGGCTGCGATGGCGGATGCCGCGGCATCCGCAGCACTGCGCTCGGGCCGCTTGCTGCGCCCCCTCACCGCCACGGGTTTCGACCCGGTCGACCTCACGGGCGCCGTGGCACTCCCCGACGGGATCGCCCCACCCCCGCCGCCGCGCAGGCCGGCACCTCCGAAGGATCCGACCGCGCGTGCCGAGGCGGCCGCGGCTGTAAAGGCGACCGCGGCGCGCGAGGCTGCCCACGCGAAGGCGATCGCCGAGGCCGACCGGGCCGTCGATGCCGCGGAGGCCACCCTCGACGCAGTCGACGCACAGATTGCGCGTGCCGACCGTCGCCGCGACGACCTCGAATTGGACCTCGCACGTGCCGAAGCCGCCGTGCGCGACCTGCGCGCCGAGATCGCGTCCATCGACCGCGAGGGCCGCGCGCTGGGCCGTGACCGCGACCGCGCAGTGCGGGCCGCCGAGGCCGCCAACGACGACGCGGCCCGCTTGCGCGAGCCCTGAAAGGCCCTTCCGACCGAGGCCGTCAGCGCAGGTAGCAATTCACGATGAGGTCGCCACGGATATCCCGCAGCCGGTCGACGAGGCGATCGATGAGCTTCGCGTTGATGGCGCCGGAGGTGTGCACGTCATGCGTGCCCAGCGGTAGTAGCGTGCCGCACCGAACCCGCACCACCGCCCAGCCCGCCGACCGTAGGAGGCGATCTTTCCGCCGGTCCACCGCCTCGCGCTTGCCCACGTGCTCGAGGGAATCCCGCCCGATCGTGTCGTACTCGATCGCGACGCGCAGCTCGGGTAACACGACGTCGGGCCACACCTCAAGGTGGTTGAAGAACTGCTGGCGAACCCTGATCGCGTTGCGGCCCGGCGTGAACTCCAGCCGTCGCTCGAGCTTCTGCCGCAGCAGTGCCTCCGCGGCCGACGCCGTGCGCGGGGCACACTCGCTGACGAATGACTCGCCTACCGCCAGGGTGGGGGTCTTGAGGCAGAGCCGCGAGGAGGATCGCTCGCGAACGCTTGCACCAGACCCAGCCGCGCAGTCGGGGCACCACGTCGAACGTCGTCGCGACCGGCCCGGGCGCTGCCTCTGCTCCCACGGCGTGGCGACGAAGCGATGGCCTACCTCGCACTCCCAGAGCAGCCAGACATCGGCGGCCGGCGGCACCTGCGTCAAGGTGATGCCGAAGTTGAGTTCGGGATGGTACTGCCGCACGAGCACGGGGTAACGCCGCCAGTCGGCGCGAAACTGGCCGACCACATAGGGCATGGTCGCGCCCTTCGACCACTGGCGGCGCGCCCACCACGACTGGACCTGCTCTGGCACGACCGCACTCTACGGCGCACGACCGACCCTCTCGGGGTGCTCTTTCGCCGTGGGGGCGACGAGGCTACCGTGGAAGCATGTGCCGAAACATCCACGTCCTCCACAATTTCGAGCCGGCCGCCAACGCCGACGAAGTGTACGCCGCCGCGCTGCAGTACGTGCGAAAGATCAGCGGCTCAACAAAGCCGTCGAAGGCGAACGCCGAAGCCTTCGAGCGTGCCGTGCACGAGATCGCCCACATCACCGGCCACCTGCTGGAGGACCTCGTCGCGACCACCCCGCCCAAAGATCGCGAGGTAGAGGCCGCCAAGGCCAGGGAACGCTCCGCCAAGCGGTTCGCGACCGCCTAGAAAGACCACCGCTTAGGCGCGATCCCGCTAGGCTCCGGTCAAACGATGGTGTGACGGAGGGGAATCATGAACAGGTATGCCTTGGTCGGAATCGCGGCTGCAACCTTCGCCCTTGCGGGCTGCGTGCCCTCAAGTCCACCCACGGCAACGCCGACGCCGGTTCCGGCCGTGACAGTCACGGTCACCCCAACGCCGACTCCCACACCGGAACGTGCCGATTACGGCTTCACCTTCTACGAGGATGCCCAGCTCGGCTCGACCTTCGACGGGATGTCCGCAGAACTCGGCTACCCGGTGGCAGGTCTCGCGGAGTGCACATACTACGGCCCCGTCGACAACCTGGCGGATCACAACACCTACGCCTTCCTCGACTCGCGTGACGCGAGCGTGGGCTCGACGTTCTTCTACACGCTGGCCCAGCCCGACACTGCGACCTATCCCCGCAACGCCGAGGGCGTGGGAGTCGGCAGCACCCAGGCCGAGCTGCTCGCCGCATACCCGTCCGCCGTCGTCGGCACGCACCACGACCTGGGCGCCGGGGACATCGCCACGGTGACCGTCGACGACCCCGACAGCGATTCCCGCTATGTCTTCGGCTTTTCGGAAGGCTCCTCGACCGTCGACCTGCTGCAGTGGGGCACCGATGCCGGTGGGCAGTGGAGCCATCTCTGCGGTGGCTTCTAAAGCCACGTAGTGGAGACTGACCCCATGGCCGAGCCCACTGACACCCGCGTCGCCGTCTACATCGACTTTGACAACATCGTGATCTCGCGCTTCAGCCAGATGATCGGCGACAGTCACAAGAGGATGAAGGATCTGGATCCGAGCGATCCAGCCACTGCCAAGATGCTGGAAGACGCAAATGTCGACCTCGGCGCTGTACTCGACTTCGCGTCATCCTTCGGCACAGTTGCGGTGAGCCGCGCCTACGCTGACTGGTCGGTGCCGGTCAACTCCACCTATCGGCAGCAACTCATTGACCGCGCGGTGGACCTGGTCCAGCTGTTTCCGGTGACCAAGGCAGGCAAGAATGGTTCCGACATCCGGCTGGCCCTGGATGTCGCCGACGACCTGTTCCGCTTTCCGCACCTGACGCACGTGGTGATCGTCGCCGGCGACTCGGATTACATCGCCCTCGCCCAGCGCTGCAAGCAGCTCGGCCGCTACGTGGTCGGCATCGGCGTGACCGGATCAGTGAGCCCCGCCTTCGCCCTGGCCTGCAACGAGTTCAAGAACTACGACCAGTTGCCGGGTGTGACCGCTCCCCCGCAGACTGCCGAGCCGACCAATCGCCCCGCGAAGTCTCCGAGGTCGAAGACCGCACAGGATGCCGCGACCGACCTCCTCATGCGCGCCTTCCAACTCACCCAGGCAAAAGATGAAGACGAGTGGCAACCCATCGCCTCGATCAAGAACCAGATGCTTCGGCTCGACCCGACATTCCAGGAGCGAGCCCTCGGCTTCAAGTCGTTCACCGAATTCATGCAGTCGCACTCCAAGGAGATTGAGATGGATAGCGGCACATCCAACCGCAAGATGCGACTGCGGGTGAAGAGCTAGAGAGCTCTGGCCCCGCCGACGGGCCGGGCGTACGGTGAGGCATGCCCTTCGACCCACAGGACTACACCGCCCCGCTCGACCGTGCCCGCGAGCACGCCGAGGCCTGGCTGGCATCCGTCCCCGCTCGCCCGGTGCGCCCGAGCGCGACTGCCGACGAGTTGGGCTTCGGCATGCCCCTGCCCGATGGCCCCACCGATGCGGCGACGGTGATCGACGAACTCGTCGCGAAAGCCGAGCCCGGGCTCATGGCCATCCCCTCTGGCAAGTTCTTCGGCTGGGTCATGGGCGGCACCCTGCCGGCAGCGCTGGCCGCCGACTGGATGGTGAGCGCCTGGGACCAGAACGCCGGCATGCGCTACGCGACGCCAGCCGCAGCCGCGATCGAGGAAACCGCCGCCGCATGGCTGCTCGAGCTTCTGCACCTGCCCGCAACCTCGGATGTCGGCTTCGCCACCGGCGGCACCACCGCCAACATGGTGGGGCTTGCCGCCGGCCGAGGAGAGGTGCTGCGACGCGCGGGCTGGGACTTCAACGCCCTGGGCCTGCAGGGCGCGCCCAAGGTCACCGTGCTCGCTGGCGCCGAGGTGCACGCCTCAGTCGACCTCGCACTGCGCTACCTCGGCCTGGGGTTGCCCCAAATCGTCGAAGCCGACCAGCAGGGGCGAATGAAGCCGGATGCCCTGGCCCTCGCCCTCGCTGAAGTCGACGGCCCCGTGCTCGTCGTGCTGCAGGCCGGCAACCTGCACTCCGGAGCCTTCGACCCGATGCGTGACTGCATCGAGATCGCTCACGAGAACAACGCCTGGGTGCATGTCGACGGTGCATTCGGGCTGTGGGCGGCGGCGAGCCCGCGCTGGGCCGACCAGCTCGACGGTCTCGACGAAGCCGACTCCTGGGCGACCGATGCCCACAAGACCCTCAACGTTCCCTACGACTGCGGCGTCGCGATTGTGGCAGACCCCCAGGCCGTCCGCTCCGCGTTCGGCGTGCACACGAGTTACCTGATCCAGGAGGCGGGTGGGCCGGCGGATGCGTTCGAACTTGTTCCCGAGATGTCGCGTCGCGGTCGCGGCATCCCGGTCTGGGCGGCGCTTCGTTCGCTCGGGCGCTCGGGCGTGGTGGTGAAGCTTGTCGAGGGGCTGGCGGCGCGGGCGCGCGAGCTGGCGGCGGCGCTCGGCGCGATCCCGGGTGTCGAGGTGCTCAACGACGTCGTCTTCACCCAGGTATGCCTGTCGTTCGGCACCGACGAGCGCACCCGCGAGGTGACCCAGGCCCTCATCGCGGACGGTGCAGTCTGGATGTCGGGCTCGCGCTGGGCGGGACGCGACGTGCTGCGCATCTCGGTCAGCAACTGGTCGACGGATGCCGCGGACGTCGCGGCCGCGGTGGACGCGGTCGTGCGAGCGATGCGTTAGACGGTGCCCGCGGGAACTACCCACTCCATGGGCTGGCCGGTGATCTCGGCGACCAGGTCGAAGTCACGGTCGTAGTGCAGCACGGTGAGCCGCTCCCGCTCGGCGACGGCGGCAACCAGCAGGTCGGGCATCCCCACTGATCGGTGGCGACCCTGCCGAGCCAGCTCCCGCTGGACGTCGAGCACCCTCGCCCAGTCGCTGTCGTTGGTGGGGAGGTACTCGTAGGCGGCGCGACGGTCGTCGCGTAACTCCTCAAATTCGGCTGGCGTTCGTGCGCTGTGGAGAGCCTCGAAGTCCAGCGGGGCACAGGTGGCGAGAAGCCCCCGTTCAAGCAGGGGCACAAGTCGGCGGCCAACCATCGGATGTCGGGAGCGCCCGAACGCGCTCGTGTCAACGACGTAGCGGGCGACTATCGCCATATCTGCTTGCGGGTCTCCGGGTCTTGGAACTCTGCCCAGTATCCCGACTGCATCCGTTCGATCTCACGTCGTCGCGCCGCGACCGCAGCGAGTTCACGCAGGCCGGCGGCGACTGTTTCCTTTATCGTGTCGTGTCCGCTCGCCTCTTGGGCGGCGCGCAGCGCGTCGTCGTCAATGTCCACGAGTCTCTTGGTCATGAGTCCTCCGTATATATCAGGAATGGTCTGAGTATATACACCTGGTGACAGCGCTGGTGCCTAGTCGCGCCCTCGGCGCACGACACGCCCATCGCTCTTCCTGTGAGGGATTGGCCGCCAACTGGATCGACTTCAGCCGACCTCGATGAAGTGTTCCACCACAGGAAACGGCTCGTAGAACTCGTGGAGCAGCGCCCGCCATTCCTGGTACTGCGGTGAGCCGCGGAATCCGACCTCGTGGTCCTCGACCGTGTCCCAACCGACGAGCAACAGGTACGTGCTCGGGCTCTCGACGCCTCGCGAGAGGGTCAGGGAGCGGAAGCCGGGCATCCCGGAGATTATCGCCGCGCGAACTCGAACGCCTGCTCGAAGTCGGCCTCGCGACCGGGGATCACCGGCAGCAGCGCGTGCTCGAGAATCAGCGCCGCACCCCGGCGGCCGGGAGCACGATCTTGTCGATGATCGACAGCAGGAATGCGCGGTCGACCGGCTGTCCCAGCATAAGCGTGCGATACGCGACCATCGACGGGCCGATCAGGCACAGGGCATCCATGTCGGCGTCGGCTGGGATCTCGCCGCGCGCGATTGCCCGCTGGAAGAAGACGCGGTTGATCGCGGCGCGCGGCTCGACGAGAGCCTGGCGCGCGGCCTCTGCAAGTTGGGGATTGCTGGCGAGCATCGACACGAGCCCGGCCATGACCCTCATCTTGCGCTCGGCGTCGCGCATGCTCGGCGGCTTCACCATCGCGACGAGGTCGCCGCGTAGGGTGCCGGTATTCGGTAGGTTGTCGTGGTCGATGGCACCGGACTTCATGCACGCGACGGCGTCGATCACGAGCTCTGCCTTCGATGGCCAGCGCCGGTAGAGCGTCGCCTTTCCCGCCTTTGCACGGGACGCGACCATGTCGATGGTCATGCCGTCGTAGCCCGTCTCTGCAAGCACATCGAGCGCCGCCTCAAGGATTTCAGGGTCGCGGGTATGGTCACGCCTCCGGCCAAGCTTGATGGGCTCGGTGAGGTCGGTCTGCGTCATTGCACCGCCCCTTTCCTGTCGCTGTCAACATTACCAATGGGTTAATTCCTGAACCGTGTATATCCGGAACTCCAGAGTACCGTATATAGTGTCCATCATGTCTGAAACCACCACACCCGCGACCGACGGTCGCCGCTGGATCACCCTCGTTGTCGTGGGCCTCGCCCAACTCATGGTCGTGCTCGACGCGACTGTCGTCAACATCGCCCTACCCTCCGCCCAGGCCGAACTCGGATTCTCCGATGGCGACCGCCAATGGGTCATCACCGCCTACTCCCTTGCCTTCGGCAGCCTCCTGCTGCTCGGCGGCCGCATCTCGGACCTGATCGGCCGCAAGCGCGCCTTCATCATCGGCCTCATCGGCTTTGCAATCGCCTCCGCTCTCGGCGGGGCGGCGAGCTCATTCGAACTGCTCGTCGCCGCTCGCGCACTCCAGGGCGTGTTCGGCGCGCTCCTGGCTCCGACCGCCCTCGCTGTGCTTACGACCACCTTTGTCATCCCCAAGGAGCGTGCTCGCGCCTTCGGTGTCTTCGGTGCGATCGCCGGAGCGGGCGGTGCCGTCGGGCTGCTGCTGGGCGGGGTGCTGACCGAAGCACTCGACTGGCGCTGGAACCTCTACATCAACGTCGCCATCGCCGTCGTCGCCATCATCGGCGCGATGATCTTCGTGCCGACCGTCGCACGCAGCGGACCGCGCCCGAAGTTGGACATCCCCGGCACCCTTCTGGTCTCGGGCGCACTGTTCGGCCTGGTCTACGGGTTCTCCAACGCCAACAGTGAGGGGTGGGACTCGCCGCTGACGTGGGGGTTCCTCGCGGCATCCGCAATCCTTTTCCTCGGCTTTGTGCTCTGGCAGCGCCGAGCGGTGCACCCGCTGCTGCCGCTGTCGATCGTGCTCGACCGCAACCGCGGTGCCGCCTACAGCTCGGTGCTCATTGCCGGGGCCGCGATGTTCGGCATCTTCCTGTTCGTGACCTACTACCTGCAGGCCACCCTCGGGTACTCGCCGATCCAGACCGGCTTGTCGTTCCTGCCGATGATCGGGATGCTCGTGGTCGCCGCCCAAATCGGCACCAACTTCCTCGTGCCGCGCCTCGGCCCGAAGGTGCTCGTGCCCGCGGGCATGATCGTCGGAGTGATCGGGATGCTGCTGCTCACCCGTCTCGACGTGCACAGTTCGTACGTGCCGAGCATCCTCGTGCCACTCATGATCCTCGGGTTTGCGATGGGAACGATCATGCCGGCATCCATGCAGACCGCCACCCTCGGCGTCGACCGCCAGTTCGCCGGAGTCGCCTCCGCGATGGTCAACACCAGCCAGCAGGTCGGTGGCTCGATCGGCACCGCGCTGCTCAACACCCTCGCGGCCACGGCGGCGACCGACTACCTCGCGTCGCACACGCCGCTCACGGCCGCGATCGGAGTGGATGCCGCGATCACCAGCTACTCGACCGCATACCTGTGGGGTGCCGGGTTCTTCGCCTTCGGAGCGGTGCTCTCGGCGCTGCTGTTCCGCCGTCGGAGCCAGGGTCTGTCGCTGTCGCACGCTCCGGTGGCTACTGTCGACGCCGAGCCGGTGCTCGCGCACTGAGTTCGGCCGCTCGACCGCTCGAGAGGGCAGTTGTTGCGCCCAGCGGCTTGCGCCGCACAACAACTGCCCTTTCGTGACGCGCTTCGGGTAGACTAACCACACTTAGTCCACCAAGGAGGCATCATGAGGTCAGTCAACATCCACGACGCCAAGACTCATTTCTCGCGCCTTGTGGACGAGGTCGCCGGCGGCGAGACCGTGATCATCGCCAAGGCCGGTAAGCCGGTCGCACAACTTGCGCCTCTGTCTGCCGACGCACCGGAGAAGAAGAGCCTCATCGGGTTCATGCGGGGCCGGATCACTGTGCCTGATGACTTCGACACGATGTTTCAAGACGAGATAATCGCCATGTTCGAGGGCGAGGAGTGATCTACCTGCTCGACACCCAGTTGGTGGTGTGGGCAGCGGAGGGCAGGGGCCGGCTGAGCCGCACCGCCCGGGCACTACTAGAAGACCCCACGAACGGCTTCATGTTCAGTTCTGTCGTGATTTGGGAAGTGACGATAAAGGCCACACTCGGTCGGGGAGGCTTCGTCGCCGACCCGCGGATACTGCGTCGTGGATTGCTGAACAACGGGGCCGCTGAACTCGCCATCACGAGTGAGCACGGCCTGGCCGTCGGCGACCTCCCGCCCCTGCACAAGGATCCGTTCGACCGGATCCAGGTCGCCCAGGCGCGGGTCGAGGGGCTGGTGCTGCTCACGGCTGACGACAAAGTTGCGGCATATGGGTCGCCGGTGGAGTTGGTCTAGTTCAGGGGAGCACGATCTGCACGCTGTCGCCAACCGCGACGCCAGCCGCGGCGAGCGCGGCCTTGCTTACACCGACGCAGGCTCCCCCACCCTTCACGAGCATCGTGCTGCCCGTGAACGGCGAACCGTTGATGGTTCCCGACACCCTGGCCTGCCTGCGACCGCCGAGCTCGGCTACAGCGGCATCCGGGATGTCAACGACCGCCAGGCCGCGTGCGTTCTCCTGATCCCAGTGCCGCACCCGACCCGTGAATTCGACCATGCACACACCCTAGGACCGTCGCGGGCTTCGCCGGTATCATGCCCTATCTGGCGATCACCACGCCAGCTTTGCCGGCGGCAGTAGTCAGTGCGTCGTCGAAGGTGGCAAGCTCCGACCGCGTGTCGAGAAAGCCAATCAGCACGTTTGCGTAAAGGATGATCACTCAGGCCACTCAGGTAGGAGCTCAGCGCGGCCGACGCGGCTACTTCGTGACCGAGTGCAGGAACGCCGCGGTCGAGTCCAGCGCCGTCTGGGCATCCTCGAAGTCCAGATGGAACTGGTACTCGTGCGGCAGCGCCGGCACGTGGTCCTCGTCGTAGAACACGGAAGTCACCTTCACACCGAGCGACTCCAGCCGCGCCGCGAACGGCTTCGACTGGGTCGTGGTGAGCGGGTCGGCGTTGCCGCCGGAGATCCAGGTCTGCGGGAAGTCGGCCGTCACATCATCCAGCGTCGACATCTGCTCGCCGCCCGGCGTGTGCGACCAGTCCTTCGTGCCGAGGTAGGCCCACAGCGCGGTCCTGAAGCCCCACCCGCCGATGCCCGGAGCGTTCGGGATGCCGCTGACGTCGTAGATCCCGCAGTTCACGACCACCGCGCGCAACTGCTGCGGGCTCAAGCTCGGCGTGATCCCCACGAGTTGCGCGTACTTCGGAGATGTCACAAGTGTCGCGAGTTGCGCCGTGTATTGCGCGCCCGCGGAATCCCCCGCGATCACGATCTGGTCGGGGTCGATGCGCAGCTCGTCGGCATGCGCGACCAGGTAGCCGAGCGCATCGTTGAGCTGGTTGAGAGCGGTCGGGTAGGTCGCCTCGGGCGCGATCGTGTAGTTCAGCGCGACCGTCGTGAACCCTCTCGCCGCGATGATCCGGATGTACGGGTCGATGTTCCCCTTATCGCCCGAGATCCAGGCTCCGCCGTGGATCCAGACGACCGTGGGCAGCGGGCCGGTTGAGTCGGACGGCGAGAACACGTCGAGGGTGCCGCTGTCAACATCCAACTGTTCATCGACGCCGCTCGTAGGCACGTAGGGCGTCATCTCAGTGACCGTCTTGGCCGCGTTGCTCTCGAACATCGCGCGGATCACGAGCGCGCTGGGCCACGGGTTTACATAGGCGAAAACGGCAAACGCGACCCCCGCCGCGAGAAAGGCGAGCGGGATGACGCGGGCGGGGCGTCGGTACCACGGGCGGCGGGCCATGCGGTCAGCCTATGGTCGTCAGTTCGCCTTCACGAGTTCGATCAGCAGTGTCGCCGCCACCGGTCGCGTTCCTCCCGCGAGCGGGGTGATCGTGAGGGCGGTGCTGTTGCCTGCGGGGTTGCGCACGGTGAGCACCTCGTTGGCGACGGAGGTGGAAACGAGCGTCGTGGCGTTGATCTGCGAGGTGCCGGTCGCGCGCCCTGCCACGGTGTAGGCCAGGTCGAACCCGTCGAGGGTGAGGATGAGTTGTCCCGCCTCGTCGACCGACACCTGGAACGACACCCGGTAGACCCCGGGCGTGTTCAGCGCGAATGCGGTGGACGACAACCGCGTGATGTCTGTCGTGGTCGTCGACGGGCCATCCTGGGGGAACTCGACATCCGTGCCGGCGGCCACCGTGGCGGCGTTATCCGGGGGCATGAGCGCGTAGAACAGCGCCGCGGCATCCGACGCGTCGATGCCCGCTGGCCCCGGGATGCCTGGCGCGCCGAGTGCACCCGGAGGGCCTGCTGGGCCCGCCGGGCCCGTGTCACCGTTCGCACCACGCGGACCAGTCGACCCCGTAGCACCGGGTGCACCTGGTGCACCGCTGGGGCCTTGCGCGCCCTGCGACCCCACGTCGCCGGCCGAACCCGCCGGGCCGACCGGGCCCTGGACACAACCGGCCAGGGGAAGGGCGAGCGCGAGGGCGAGGGCGCCCACGATCAATCTGGATCCGCGCATCGATGCATCCTTACTGTCGGCAGTTGCTCCATGGTATGGCCCGCGTCGCTAACCGCCGGTCCACATCGAGATGCCGATCGGGGTGCCAGCGGCGAGGCACGCGTCCGACATGCTCATGACGGCGTCGCGCCACTCCTTTGAATCAGGATTCAGTACCGGCCCGACCCTGCCGATGGGAGGCGCGATTGCGATGGCCTTCGCCACCACCATCGCCTTTCCCAGGTCCGTGCCCTCGTCTACCTGCACGCGGCTCATGATCCGAGCCGCGAGCTGCATGGCACCGTCATACTCCTGCGGGATCGATCGACCCAGGGCATACGACGACTGGGCATTCGCGATGATCGTCAGGACGTCGCCGACCTCTGCACAGGTCTCCTCGACCGTGACCGGTGCGACGCTCAACGCCGGGATCGGTGCCGGCTGCGCGGTGCATCCTTCGAGAGCCAACGTAGCCAGACATGCAACTGCAATACCCCGCACCATGCTCGATTCCCCTCGACATCTCAAGTATTGCGCAGGTTCGAACCGATATGAGGGATGCTCGACGCGAAGCGCCTCACCCGGCTAGCGCTCCGAGCTCAGCACTGCCCACACTTGCTTGTCATGGAATGTGTCGCCGACCTTCCAGGCTTCGCGGGCGATGCCCTCGAGCGTCATCCCGAGTCGCTTGGCAACCTCGGTGCTGCGAGCGTTGTCGTCGCGACAGCGCCACTCTGCCCGGTGGATGCCGCGCGTGCCGAACGCCCAATCGAGCAATGCGGTACAGGCGAGGGTGATCAGCCCCCGCCCCTCTGCGGCGGGCTCGAGCCAGCAGCCCAATTCGCAGGTGCCCGCGGCGGGGCTGAACTCGACGAACATGGCGCCGCCGACCAGGGTGCCGTCGTCCCAGATGCCGTAGATGCGAGCGCCATCGCGAGCCGTGTTCTCGGCGTAGCGCGTGAGCGTTGCTTGCGCGGCGGCCACACCCGCCGTGACGAAACTTGGGCCCACCCACGGGCGGATGTGCTCACGCGCGCGGTCCATGTGCGCCGAGAACTCCACCGCATTCCAGGGCTCCAGTGCTCGGAGCTCGGCGGTCGGGGTCAGAGCGATGGCAAACATGATTTACCCTCTCACGGCGCCGATAGAACCGCGTCGGCCACAACGGTTCTCCACAACATCTGAACGCCTCCCCCTCGCCTTGCGGCAACGGCCTAGCGTCACACCATGTCTTCCGTGACTTCGCCCGACCCTGTATGTACAATAGCCGTACAAGAAAGGCACCTCATGACGACCCCACCCGCCGCGCCACGCGCATCCAAGGATGCCCGACTCAACGTGCGGCTAGCGCCATCTCAGGCCGCGCTGATTCGTCGCGCGGCCGAGGTAAACAACACGAGCCTGAGCGAGTTCGTGATCAGCAGTGCAGCGGATGCCGCGGAGCGCGTGCTCGCCGACCGGCGGTGGTTCCGCCTGGATGATGCAGCGTGGGACGCCTTCGAGACCCTCCTCGAGCGCCCAGTCGAGCAGAAGCCACGCCTCAGCGAGCTGCTGGCGAGCGACGACCGCTTCGTTGACTGAAAGCCCGGCGTTCTCGCGGCTGCGAAAGCTGGACCCCGCGGATGCCATGAGCGAGTTCTACTGCGGCCAGCCCGATCTTGACGAGTGGATATCGCTCTATGCACTGGCCAACCAGCAGTCGGGCATGGCCACGGTCTTCGTCAGCACGACCGCCGACCGGGTTGCGGGGTACTACGCACTGTCGACCGGAGGCGTCGAACACGAGTCAGCACCGAACCGGGTGGTGAAGGGCGTCGCGCGCCACCCGGTCCCCGTCGTCATCCTGACGCGCCTCGCGGTCGACGAAGACTTCCGTGGTGTCGGCCTGGGGCGGGCGCTACTCCAAGACGCACTCGTGCGCATCGATCGTGCGGCGAGCGAGATCGGCGTCAGGGCACTACTCGTCCACGCCAAGGATGACAACGCTCGGCGCTTCTACCTGCAGCTCGCGGAGTTCGAAGAGTCCCCCACTGACCCGCTGCACCTGTTCTTGCTGATGAAAGATCTGCGGCGGGCGATCGGGACTGACGGCACCTAGGCGATCTTCTCTTGGCGTGTCGCCGGGAGCGGGTTTACTCTCGACACACTCGAACATAGCTTCGAACGTGGAGGAGTGGAAGATGAGTTTGTCGCACCCGGCCTGGGCTGGCTCCGAGGTCACCCTGTGGCTCGTGAACGGCGAGCCGGTGCGCCTCGCCCACGACGGCCGCACCTACCGCGTAACCGACACCCCCACCCGCCTCGAAGACGAGATGCTCGGGATGACGCATCCGCTGCCCATCACCGGCTGGCGGTTCCAGGGAACCGACGCACTCGGGGTGAGCCACATGTTCGACGTGCGGCGGGACAGTGGCGGCGCAGGTTGGGCGTTGGTGCGGGTTTATGACTGAGGGTCGAGGAGGCGATCAACCAGTTCCAAGAACTTCTCAGCGACTGCCTCGTCTGTAGCCGTGAAGGGCAATCCCAGCGGGATGTGGTCGTAGCCAACTAGACAGTCGTTCGACTTGTTGTGTTTCTCGTAGGCCTTGACGCTGAGTTCGTTGATGTGACGCACCGGGTTGAACCCCAGTATCAACTCGACCCCGGGACCCGCATGGACATGGAACCCCAAATAGACGGTCGCGACGAGCCCTGCTTTTCGGCCCCATCCGTGATCGATCCCCGCGACGACGAACTTGTCATCGACCGGGATACCACGCGAATTGAGACCTCCTAATATCGCTTGGCGCAGTCGATCCGCTCGGCCCTTGAGTACCTGGTTTACACGATCGAGTTCACCGAAGAACTCGACGAACTGCTTCTCATTGCCCTCCACTGCACCCCAGAAGTTGGCGAGCAGCGCAGCTTCCTTTTCAACGTCCACCCTGTTTCTCCGTTCGCTGGTGTTCTCGATGAACTGGTGAAGCAAGTCCATGCTCCGAGAGTCGCCCGACAGTGGCTGCGCCTGGGCCTCATCGAAGAGATCGTCGTAGATCACGGAGCGCGACGTCCAGCCCGCACCGTCATCCGGCGCGGTAGAGACCCGGTGAGTTGGTGCGAGCACGACAGAGAGCGTTCTCGGATACCTCAGCAGGGCGTGTCTCGCGTAGGACTCGAAGGGATTGTTGACCAAGGCATCGATCTTGTTCTCGATGATGATGGCGAGCTTGAGCTCGTCGTTCGTGAGATAGATGTCGATCCGCATGCCGTCAGAGGTTGCCTGCTCGGTCACAACCGTCCACTCCGTGGACCGCAAATCGAGTTGGCTGTCGAACTTCTCCGCTGCGAGACCCTCAGGGCCCACAAATCTCGCACCATCGAGCAACCCGAGTAGTGCATCCACAAATACAGTTCCCAAACCGTGCCGTTCATTGGGATCAAAGAAGAACGCCAGCACATTCGATGCGACGGTCTCCCAGCGTGGAAATCCAGAGATCTCGAAGACGTTGACCGGCCTCGGAACCTTGTCCATCCCGGGCCAGTAGTTGAGGAACCTGAGATGTAGGGGCGCAGGTTCAGGCATGCAGCCAGCATAGGGATCGGCACCGACTGACGAGTCGGCCACCGGAGCCATAGAATCCGAGCAATGTTTGCAATGGCAGAACCCTCGTGAAGGCCTTCGTCGGTGTCACCGACCTGGACTGGTACTCCCAGCTGTTGGCATCCGGGCCGGAGCACGCCGAAGTCAACTTCTGGTTCCCAAGCTCCGGTGCTGGGTTTGCTGCAGTTGAGTCTGGGGAGTTCTTCGTTCTCAAGACCCATGTCGAGCACGGCCACCCTGCCTTAAGCAATCGATTGGTTGGGGTTGGAGTCTTTTCTGGCTACGCGCGACTCCGACTGTCAGAAGCGTGGCAGTGGTTCGGGACTAACAACGGCGTTGCGTCGAGCGCAGACCTACGCGCGCGGATAGAGCGCTATCGCCGGGAACCGATTGAGCACATGTCCGATCCGGAAATCGGATGCGTTCTACTCAGAGATGTCTTGTTCTTCAGCCCAGAGGAAAGCATCGGCTCGCCCGTTGATTTCTCGACAAATATCGTGCGGGGAAAGACCTATGACCTCGATGGGCTTCAGCGCGACCATGCCGTCCTCGGCGCAGTTGCGCGGTATCTGGACCCAGGGGTCAGCCTCCTGGACATGGAAGCGCGCACGCTCGCACAGCAACGCACGAAGGGCGAAGCCCGACTCGTAGTCCCAAGAGTGGGTCAACAAGCGTTCAAAGCCCTCGTCGCTGAGGCTTATCACCACCGATGCGCCCTCACTGGGGACAAAGTGCGGCCGGTGCTCGAGGCCGCGCATATCCTGCCAGTCGGTTGCGGCGGCGAGCATCGTATCGACAACGGGATGCTGCTCAGATCCGACATGCACACGCTCTTCGATCGCGGGTACATCGGGTTCGACGAGCGGCACCGACTCCGGGTCAGCCCCGCGTTGAGAGAGCAGTTCGGAAACGGGGACTGGTTGTACTCGCGCGAAGGGTCCCAGATCGCCCTCCCCGATCGGCGCGCGGAGCGCCCGAACTCAGAATATCTTGAGTGGCATTTGGACGAGATCTTCGTGAACTGAACTCCTCAACTTCCGCCCGCCCAACCGTGCTCAATCCTTTTTACCGTGCTATATTTACTAACTAGTAATTCAAGAGGTGATCTGATGAGCGCAGACCTTCTCATTCGCAGTTCCCGTCGCGCCAGCCGCCTGAGCCAGAAGGCGCTGGGCGAGCGCGCGGGGGTAGCCGCGTCATCCCTTTCGCTGATTGAGAGCGGGGAGCGCATCCCGACCGTCGCCACCCTGGAACGGCTGCTGGCGGCGACCGGGCGCTCGTTGGTGAGCATCCCTACCCGTCGCGCCGACACAGCAACGGTTGCTGAGAGCATCAGGGGCTCGCTCGACGACAAGCGGCCTGCCGACGCGGTGCGCCACTTCATCCAGCTCAACGACAACCTTGTCGCCGAACACAACGAAGTGCGGTTCGCGCTCGCTATCGCCGAGCCCGCGCTGACTGGTGTCAAACATTGGGATGCCGCGATCGCCGGGCTGGTCGAGCACCGGCTGCAAGAAGAAGGGCTCCCGGTGCCGTCGTGGGCGCGCGACCCCTGCCGCACCCTGGGCAAGGCATGGACGTTCAACGCTGGGCGCTACGTCGTGCCGGTGTCGCGTGATCGGGTGCCGAAGGCATTCCTAGCGCGGAACGTGCTCATCGACCGCGAGACGCTCGAGAGTTTCTGACGAGCATCCTCCCCTGTGGACCTGTTGCACGGCCAGTCGGCACCTGAGGATACATTCGCGGCATGGCCATCACTGGCGAAGCAGCACGTGTCCTCATCACCGTGAAGACCTCGCCGCAACCATCCGCGACCTACGGCGACACCGTGTGCGTGGCAGGCATTCGCATGGACGGGACCAAACCGGAGTGGATTCGCCTCTACCCGATACCTTTTCGCTATCTCGACTCAGATCAGCAGTTCAAGAAGTACGACGTGGTCGAGCTCGTAGTGCGCAGACGAGACAAGGATCCGAGGAAGGAGAGCTACTCACCCGAATGGGCTTCCATCAGGATCACAGATCACCTCGCTGACTGGAAACAGCGCGCACCCGTCATGAACGAGGTCGAGGTGACCAGCGCTTGCCGCTTGCGCGCTGAGACGATATCGAACCCTAACGGCCCATCACTAGGCTTCGCCGAAGTGAAAGAAGTGCTCGCCTTCAACTTCGAAGCGCACCCTGGGTGGACTCCCGCCGAGCAAGTCAAGATTGCAAACTCGCTGGAGCAGGTAGATCTCTTCGGGGATCTCAGCTCGCCGCCCAAGCTTGAGGCGCCTCGGTTCAAGGTCAAGTATCGCTACGCCTGCTTTGACGTCGGATGCAAAGGGCATGACGGGCAGATTCTTGACTGGGAACTCACAGAACTGCAAAGGCACTTGAAGCACGATTCAGACGTAGAAGCGAAGCGGAAAATCAGGGACAAATTCTTGACCATGATGTTCAGTTCGAAACGTCAAACCCGCTTCTACCTGGGCAACTTCGAGGCTGCTATCAAGCGCGACAAGTTCAGCGTGCTCGGCGTCTACTACCCGCCCCGCAGCATGGCGGCCAATCAGTCGCTGTTCTAAGCGTCAATCAGGTCTGCCAAGCGCCCGCGCACGGCATCCAAGACCTCATGCCTGTGGCACTCAGTCTCGCGTTGCTCGAAGCACAGCACAGCGATATGGCTTGCCGAGGCTAGAGCCGCAAGTTCATTGAGCTTCGCGACCGCCGCCGGGGAGCGGAGCTGCTCGACGAAGACTGCACGCGCGGCATCCCCTTCGTCCGAACCGGGCTGGCTGTACCCGCCGCGGTTGTCACGAGCGTTGCCGAGCTCGGGCATGTGAATGTAGGCAATGGCTTTGGTCTCGAGGTATGCACTCAAGGACTTTCTGGAGAATCCTGGCTTTCGTGACTGCGGATTCAAGCGCACATCGACGAGAGTGGTGATGCCCCAGGCCGCAATCTGATCGGTCAGTTGCACAACTGATAGGCCCTCGTAGCCAATGCCGATGATGCCTCGCTCGTCGTTCCACATAGGCCCATTGTTTCACCCGGGTGAGACCGTGGCGAGCTACCCCTGCGCCCGCTCCAGTACCAGTTCGCGCACGCGCGCGGCATCCGCGGTTCCGTGCGTTGCCTTCATGACCGCACCGATCACGGCGCCAGCAGCCTGCACCTTGCCTTCGCGGATCTTCTCGAGCACATCGGGCTGAGCAGCCAGGGCGGTGTCGATCGCGGCGATGAGGGCGGTGTCATCCGAGACGACTGCGAGCCCGCGCGACTTCACGACCTCGGCGGGTGAGCCCTCCCCCGCGACGACGCCCTCCAGCACCTGGCGGGCGAGGCGATCCGTCAAGTCACCGTTCTCGATGAGGGCGACCAGCTCAGACACGTGCAGTGGG
>JAYUVE010000044.1:0-3033 GCA_043754275.1 Microbacteriaceae bacterium
GACGCCTGTCGCGCCGTGCGGCGTCCGGGCTTCGTGGACAGTGCCATGACTACTTACCAGCCTTTCCGACCTTGCGGCGGACGTGCTCACCGGCGTACCGGATGCCTTTGCCCTTGTACGGCTCGGGCTTACGAATCTTGCGGATGTTGGCCGCAACCTGTCCGACCTGCTGCTTGTCGATGCCAGCGACCGAGAACTTGGTGGGGCTCTCGACCACAAAACTGATGCCATCAGGCGGCGTTACGACGACCGAGTGGCTGTAGCCGACGGCGAACTCGAGGTTCTTGCCCTTGGCGAGGACGCGGTAGCCGACACCGACAATCTCGAGCTTCTTCTCGTAGCCATCGGTGACTCCGGTGACCATGTTGGCGACGAGGGTACGAGTCAGCCCGTGCAGCGACTTCGACAGACGCTCGTCGTCGGGACGGTTCACGACGACCTCACCGGCCTCCGAGCGCTCTACCGTCAGCGGCTCGACGACGGTGTGGCTCAAGGTGCCCTTCGGGCCCTTGACCGTGACGTCCTGTCCGGCGATGGCGATGTCGACGCCAGACGGGACGGTGATAGGCAGTTTGCCAATACGCGACATCTCAGACCCCGCTTACCAGACGTAGGCGAGGACTTCCCCACCTACGCCCTTCTTGGTCGCCTGCTTGTCGGTCATGAGCCCCGACGACGTCGAGATGATCGCAATGCCTAGCCCGCCAAGAACGCGGGGCATCGCCGTGGCCCGTGCGTAGACACGCAGACCGGGCTTGGAGATGCGGCGAATACCGGCGATCGAGCGCTCACGCTGAGGACCGAACTTCAAGTCGATCACCAGCGTCTCGCCCGGGGCGCCCTCTTCGCGCTTGACGTGCCAGCTCTTGACATATCCCTGGTCCTGCAGGATCTGCGCAATGCCCTGCTTGATCTTGCTCGAGGGCATGGCAACGTCTTCGTGGAACGCCGAGTTGGCGTTACGCAGACGCGTCAGCATGTCTGCGATCGGATCGGTCATCGTCATGATTCGTTAACTCTCTCTCGCCGCGGTTTCCGCTGCACTTGTCTTTGGGGACCTACGGCGTAGGGATGGTGGCTACCAGCTGCTCTTGGTGATGCCAGGAAGCTCACCGCGGTGTGCCATGTTTCTGAGGCACACACGGCAGAGCCCGAACTTGCGGTACACCGAGTGCGGACGACCGCACACGTTGCACCGGGTGTACCCACGCACCGCGAACTTGGGCTTGCGGGCCGCTTTGTTGACCAGCGCCTTCTTTGCCACGCTCAGTTCTCCTTGAACGGGAAGCCGAGAGCGCGCAGGAGCGCGCGTCCCTCGTCGTCGGTCTTGGCAGTGGTCACCACAGTGATGTCCATGCCGCGGACCCGGTCGATCGAGTCCTGGTCGATCTCGTGGAACATGCTCTGCTCGTTGAGCCCGAAGGTGTAGTTGCCACGTCCGTCAAACTGCTTGGGTGAGAGCCCACGGAAGTCGCGAATACGGGGCAAGGCAACCGACAGCAGTCGGTCCAGGAACTCCCACATGCGGTCACCGCGAAGGGTGGTGTGAGCCCCGATCGGCATGCCCTCGCGAAGTTTGAACTGCGCAATCGACACACGAGCCTTGGTGACCGACGGACGCTGACCGGTAATGGAGCCCAGGTCGCGAATCGCGCCTTCGATGAGCTTGGAGTCGCGGGCAGCATCGCCAACACCCATGTTCACGACAACCTTCGTGACTCCGGGAACCTGCATGATGTTGGCAAAGCCGAACTCCTCACGCAGCGCAGGCACGATCTCTTCGCGATAGCGCACCTTGAGGCGCGGCACCGCCGGTGCCGCAAGAGTGCTGTCTGTGGTGGTCATCTCTAGAGTTCCTCGTTCGTGCGTTTGGCGATCCGGACCTTGGTGCCGTCTTCGTCAACTCGGTAGCCAACCCGAGTGGGAACGTCCTTACCGTCGACCTTGACCACGGGCAACACGTTCGAGATGTGGATCGAAGCCTCTTGGGTGATGATCCCGCCCGTCTTGGCGCCCCGGTTGGTCTGGCCGATCTTGGTGTGCTTCTTGATCAGGTTGACGCCTTCGACGATGACGCGGTCCTGTGTCGGCATTGCAGCAATCACCTTGCCGACAGCGCCCTTGTCTTTGCCTGCGATCACCATGACGGTGTCGCCCTTCTTTACGTGCATGACTAGAGCACCTCCGGTGCGAGCGAGATGATCCGCATGAAGCGCTTGTCGCGCAGCTCGCGGCCGACCGGGCCGAAGATGCGGGTACCGCGCGGGTCACCACCATCTTTGATGATGACCGCGGCGTTCTCGTCGAACTTGATGTAGGAACCATCCGGGCGACGACGTTCTTTGGTGGTACGCACGACGACGGCCTTCACGACCTCGCCCTTCTTCACGTTACCGCCGGGGATGGCGTCCTTGACCGTGGCCACAATGATGTCGCCGATACCGGCGTAGCGCCGACCAGAGCCCCCGAGAACCCGGATGCACAAGATCTCCTTGGCTCCGGTGTTGTCGGCGACCTTGAGTCGCGACTCTTGCTGGATCACGTCAGCTCCTGCCTACTTGGCCTTCTCGAGGATCTCGACGAGACGCCAGTGCTTCGTCCTGCTCAGCGGGCGCGTCTCCATCAGAAGAACGCGGTCGCCAACGCCGGCCGAGTTGGTCTCATCGTGTGCCTTGAGCTTGTTCGTGCGACGGACGACCTTGCCGTACAGCGGGTGCTTGACGCGGTCCTCGACCGCAACGACCACGGTCTTGTCCATCTTGTCGCTGACCACAAGGCCCTCACGGACCTTGCGCGCGGAACGATCTGCGCTGTTCATGCTCGCCTTCTGCTCGCTCATGCCACACCCTCCGGCGATTCGACCGAGGTGATGCCGAGCTCGCGCTCACGCAACACCGTGTAGATGCGGGCGATGTCTTTACGGACCGCCAAGAGGCGTCCGTGGTTCTCCAACTGGCCGGTGGCGGCCTGGAATCGAAGGTTGAAGAGCTCCTCCTTGGCCTCCGTCAGCTTCGCGACCAGTTCTTCGGTCTC
>JAYUVE010000045.1:0-11279 GCA_043754275.1 Microbacteriaceae bacterium
CGAGGTTCGTGACGTGCACCCCTCGCACTATGGCCGCATGTGCCCGATCGAAACTCCCGAAGGCCCGAACATCGGCCTGATCGGTTCGCTCGCATCGTTCGCGCGCATCAACGCGTTCGGCTTCATCGAGACGCCCTACCGCCGCGTGGTGGGCGGCAAGGTCACCGACAAGATCGACTACCTCACCGCATCCGAGGAAGACGACTTCGTGGTCGCCCAGGCGAACGCACCGCTCACGAGCGACGCGCACTTCGCCGAGCCCCGCGTGCTCGCCCGTAAGAAGGGTGGAGAGGTCGACCTGATCCCGACCGAGCAGATCGGCTACATGGATGTCTCGCCGCGCCAGATGGTGTCGGTCGCGACCTCGCTCATCCCGTTCCTCGAGCACGACGACGCGAACCGCGCCCTCATGGGTGCGAACATGCAGCGCCAGGCTGTTCCGCTGCTGCGCAGCGAGTCGCCGCTGGTCGGCACCGGCATGGAGGGCTTCGCGGCCATCGACGCCGGCGACGTGATCACCGCCGACAAGGCAGGTGTGGTCTCCGAGGTTTCGGCTGACCTGGTCGTCATCCAGCTGGATGACGGAGGAACGCAGGAGTACCTGCTGCGCAAGTTCGACCGCTCCAACCAGGGCACCAGCTACAACAACCGGGTCATCGTGAGCGCGGGCGACCGCGTCGAGGCAGGGCAGGTCCTCGCGGACGGCCCCGCCACCGAGAACGGCGAGCTCGCCCTCGGCAAGAACCTGCTCGTGGCATTCATGCCGTGGGAGGGTCACAACTTCGAGGACGCGATCATCCTGAGCCAGAACCTGGTCAAGGACGACACCCTCTCGTCGATCCACATCGAGGAATACGAAGTGGATGCCCGCGACACCAAGCTCGGCAAGGAGGAGATCACTCGCGACCTCCCCAACGTCTCGCCGGAGCTTCTCGCCGACCTCGACGAGCGCGGCATCATCCGCATCGGAGCCGAGGTTCGCCCCGGCGACATCCTGGTCGGAAAGGTCACGCCGAAGGGCGAGACCGAGCTTTCCGCCGAGGAGCGCCTGCTGCGCGCGATCTTCAACGAGAAGAGCCGCGAGGTGCGCGACACCTCACTGAAGGTTCCGCACGGTGAAGAGGGCACGATCATCGCGGTCAAGGAGTTCAACGCCGACAACGACGATGAGCTTGGCTCTGGTGTCAACCAGCGTGTCGTGGTCTACATCGCCCAGAAGCGCAAGATCACCGCGGGTGACAAGCTCGCCGGTCGTCACGGCAACAAGGGCGTCATCTCGAAGATCCTGCCGGTGGAGGACATGCCGTTCCTCGCCGACGGAACTCCTGTCGACATCATCCTGAACCCGCTCGGCATCCCAGGCCGCATGAACTTCGGCCAGGTGCTGGAGACTCACCTCGGGTGGGTCGCCAAGCAGGGCTGGGAGGTCAAGGGCAACCCGAAGTGGGCTGCCGGCATCCCCGAGGCCGCAATGTCGGCCGAGCCCGGCACCAAGGTTGCGACCCCGGTGTTCGACGGCGCGCTCGAGCAGGAGATCGAAGGCCTGCTCGACTCGACCACGCTCACGCGTGACGGCGAGCGCTTGATTGATTCCACGGGCAAGACCCGGCTCTTCGACGGCCGCTCCGGCGAGCCGTTCCCCGAGCCCGTCTCGGTCGGCTACATGTACATCCTCAAGCTGCACCACCTCGTCGACGACAAGATCCACGCGCGCTCGACGGGCCCGTACTCGATGATCACGCAGCAGCCGCTGGGTGGTAAGGCGCAGTTCGGTGGCCAGCGATTCGGCGAGATGGAGGTCTGGGCGCTCGAGGCATACGGTGCCGCGTACGCGCTCCAGGAGCTCCTCACCATCAAGTCGGATGACATCCTCGGCCGCGTCAAGGTGTACGAGGCGATAGTCAAGGGCGAGAACATCCAGGAGCCGGGCATCCCGGAATCCTTCAAGGTGCTCATCAAGGAGATGCAGTCGCTGTGCCTGAACGTCGAGGTGCTCTCGGCCGACGGTTCAACGGTCAACCTGCGCGACACCGATGACGAGGTCTTCCGTGCTGCGGAAGAGCTGGGCATCAACATCTCCACGCGGTTCGAGTCCTCGTCAATCGACGAGATCTGAATTCGTTAACGCGAACCCCCCACTTTTACTTCAATCAGTAAGAAGGAAAAACATTGCTCGACGTTCACGCGTTTGACGAAATCAAGATCGGTCTCGCTACCGCCGACGACATCCGTCGTTGGTCGCATGGTGAGGTCAAGAAGCCCGAAACCATCAACTACCGCACCCTGAAGCCCGAGAAGGATGGCCTCTTCGGAGAGCAGATCTTCGGGCCGTCCCGCGACTGGGAGTGCTCGTGCGGCAAGTACAAGCGAGTCCGGTTCAAGGGCATCGTGTGCGAGCGCTGTGGCGTGGAGGTCACCAAGTCCTCCGTGCGCCGCGAGCGCATGGGCCACATTGAGCTCGCCGCTCCGGTCACGCACATCTGGTACTTCAAGGGTGTCCCGAGCCGTCTCGGTTACCTGCTCGACATGGCGCCGAAGGATCTCGAGAAGGTCATCTACTTCGCCGCCTACATGATCATCTCGGTAGACGAGGAAGGTCGTCACTCCGACCTGCCCGGCCTCGAGAACGAGATCCGTCTCGAGATCAAGACGCTCGAAGGCCAGCGCGATGCCCGCATTGCCGAGCGCCTCACCAAGCTCGAGGAAGACCTCGCGGCCCTCGAGGCCGAGGGCGCCAAGAGCGACCAGAAGCGTCGCGTGAAGGATGGCGCAGAGAAGGAGATGAGCCAGGCCCGTCGTTCCTTCGACGACCAGATCTCCCAGCTCGAGCGCGTGTGGGACGACTTCCGCAACCTGAAGGTCGGTGACCTCAAGCCCGAGGATTCCGTCTTCCAGGAACTGCAGGATCGTTTCGGCACCTACTTCGAGTCGTACATGGGCGCCGAGGCCATCCAGAAGCGCCTCCAGGCGTTTGACCTGGATGCCGAGAGCATCGACCTGCACGACCAGATCGCCAACGGCAAGGGCCAGAAGAAGATCCGCGCGATCAAGCGACTGCGCGTGGTCAACTCGTTCCTGCAGACCGGCAACTCGCCGGCCGCCATGGTGCTCGAGGTCGTCCCGGTCATCCCGCCGGAGCTCCGCCCGATGGTGCAGCTCGACGGTGGCCGCTTTGCGACTTCTGACCTCAACGACCTCTACCGTCGTGTGATCAACCGCAACAACCGCCTGCGGCGCCTCCTCGACCTCGGTGCTCCCGAGATCATCGTGAACAACGAGAAGCGCATGCTGCAGGAGGCCGTTGACGCGCTGTTCGACAACGGTCGTCGTGGTCGCCCCGTCACGGGCACAGGCAACCGCGCCCTCAAGTCCCTGAGCGACATGCTCAAGGGCAAGCAGGGGCGCTTCCGACAGAACCTGCTCGGCAAGCGCGTCGACTACTCCGGTCGTTCGGTCATCATCGTCGGCCCGCAGCTCAAGCTTCACCAGTGCGGCCTGCCCAAGCAGATGGCACTCGAGCTGTTCAAGCCGTTCGTGATCAAGCGCCTGATCGACCTGAGCCACGCGCAGAACATCAAGAGCGCCAAGCGCATGGTCGAGCGTTCGCGCCCCCAGGTGTGGGACGTGCTCGAGGAGATCATCCGCGAGCGCCCCGTGCTGCTCAACCGTGCTCCCACCCTGCACCGCCTGGGCATTCAGGCCTTCGAGCCCCAGCTCGTGGAGGGTAAGGCCATCCAGCTGCACCCCCTCGTCTGTGCGGCGTTCAACGCCGACTTCGACGGTGACCAGATGGCAGTCCACCTGCCGCTGTCGGTCGAGGCACAGGCAGAGGCCCGCGTGCTCATGCTCGCGTCGAACAACATCCTCAAGCCCTCTGACGGACGCCCGGTCACCCTGCCCACGCAGGACATGATTATCGGCCTGCACCACCTGACGACGCTCAAGGATGGTGTGACCGGCGAGGGCCGCGCGTTCTCGTCTGTCGCTGAGGCGATCCTCGCGTTCGACCAGAGGCTTCCTTCTGGCGAACCTGGGCTCGACCTGAACGCCAAGGTGCGCATCCGCCTGGAGAACGTGCACTTCGCCGAGGGCGAGGCCCCTGAGGGCTTCGTGCAGGGCAAGACGATCCTCAAGGAGACCACCCTGGGTCGCGCGCTGTTCAACGAGGCGCTGCCGCAGGACTACCCCTACATCGAGGCTGTCGCCGACAAGAGCCAGATCTCGGCGATCGTCAACGATCTCGCCGAGCGCTACCCGAAGGTCGAAGTTGCTGCCGCGCTCGACCGGATCAAGGATGCTGGTTTCCACTGGGCAACTCGCTCCGGTGTGACTGTGGCGCTTTCCGACATCGTGACGCCGCCGAACAAGCCGGAGATCATCGCCGGTTACGAGAAGCAGGCCGCCAAGGTGCAGGACCAGTTCGACAAGGGCCTCACGACCGACGCCGAGCGTCGCCAGGAGCTCATCGAGATCTGGAACAAGGCCACCGCCGAGGTCGCCACCGCGATGCAGGACAACTTCGCGTCCGACAACAACATCAACCGCATGGTGTCGTCTGGAGCGCGTGGTAACTGGATGCAGGTGCGCCAGATCGCCGGTATGCGAGGCCTGGTGTCGAACCCGAAGGGTGAGATCATCCCGCGCCCGATCGTGCACTCCTACAAGGAGGGCCTGACCGTGGCCGAGTACTTCATCTCGACCCACGGTGCTCGCAAGGGCCTGGCCGACACCGCGCTGCGCACCGCAGACTCCGGCTATCTCACGCGTCGTCTCGTGGATGTCTCGCAGGATGTCATCATCCGCGAGGCAGACTGCGGCACGACCAAGGGCCTCGACATGCCCATCGCGGCGCAGGGGCCTGACGGCACCTGGGTGCTCGACAGCAACGTCGAGAACTCGGTCTACGCTCGCAGCCTTGCGGCTGACGCGGTGGACGCCAAGGGCAAGGTCATCGCTGAGGCTGGCGCGGACGTCGGTGACGTGCTGCTCGACACCCTGCTCGCTGCCGGTGTGCACGACATCAAGGTGCGCTCAGTGCTCACCTGTGAGTCGGCAGTCGGTGTGTGTGCTGTCTGCTACGGCCGTTCGCTTGCGACCGGCCTGCTCGTCGACATCGGAGAGGCCGTCGGCATCATCGCGGCTCAGTCGATCGGCGAGCCCGGCACGCAGCTCACGATGCGCACCTTCCATACCGGTGGTGTGGCATCCGCTGACGACATCACCCAGGGTCTGCCCCGCGTCACCGAGCTGTTCGAGGCTCGCACCCCCAAGGGTGCGTCCCCGATCGCCGAGGCCGCCGGCCGCATCACCATCGAGGACACGGATCGCGCTCGCCGCCTGATCCTGACCCCCGACAACGGTGACGAGCCGATCGCTTACCCGGTGCTGCGCCGAGCGACCCTCCTCGTCGAGGACGGCCAGCATGTCGACCTGGGCCAGCAGTTGCACGTCGGCAACCTCGACCCGAAGGAAGTTCTTCGCGTCAAGGGTGTCCGCGCCGTGCAGCTGCACCTGGTCGACGGCGTGCAGGGCGTCTACCGCTCACAAGGCGTGCCGATCCACGACAAGCACATCGAGGTCATCGTCCGCCAGATGCTGCGCAAGGTGACAGTTGTCGACCACGGTGACACTGGGCTGCTGCCCGGCGAACTGGTCGACCGGCTCAAGTACAACGAGCTCAACCGCGCTGCACTCACCGAGGGCAAGCAGACCGCTTCGGCCCGCCAGGAGGTCATGGGTATCACCAAGGCGTCACTGGCGACCGAGTCGTGGCTGTCGGCCGCGTCGTTCCAGGAGACCACGCGTGTGCTCACGCAGGCCGCGATGGAGGGCAAGTCCGACCCGCTGATGGGCCTGAAGGAAAACGTCATCATCGGCAAGCTCATCCCGGCTGGCACGGGTCTCCCGCGCTACCGCGATGTGTCAGTCGAGGCGACAGACGAGGCGAAGTCGGAGCGCTACCCGAATCGCATCTTCACCGATGACTCCACCTTCACCGAGAGCGACCTGAGCTTCGTCGACTTCGACAGTTTCAGCTCAGACGACTACACCCCGGGCACGTACAACTAACTCGGATATGACCAGGGCCCGTCACCGCAATGGTGGCGGGCCTTTGTCGTTTCTCGGCGGTAGTACCCCCCAAATGGGTGCCACGACAATCGGCGGCTGTTGCAAGAAGCGGTCAACTGAAATCATCAGACCACCCCGACCCGGAGTTCCGCCATGAACGCTCTCGCTATCGACGACCTTCTCAGCACCACCCTGTACTCGTGGTACACCGACGTGTCCCAATGGGTGCCGGGTTCTCCGGAGTCCCTGCGTCCCTGTGGGGAGTGCCACTGGGAGCTCGCAGCCATCATCACAGTGGGCGACTGGCCGCATGAACTCGTGGACGCACTCGTCGCCGCCATCGACGGTGTCGTGCGCCATGTCGCCGAATCTTTCCAGGAAGGCGGGGTCGGCGCGGATGCCGCGACTGCCCAAGCCCGTGAGGTCGTGATGGGTGAACTGGTCGATCACACCGATGACATCCGCGATGTGCTTGAGCAGTGCATCCCGTATCGCTTGAAGGCATTCGCCGAGTTGGAACTCGACCTCGCCCGGCTCGGAGCGCTCTAGCCCCAACCTCGGCCAGTGTGGCCCTCTATTGCGGGACTGTGCCCCCTCTCCTGCCCGCACTAGCGTGGAGACTCCAAGGGGGCGACTTGCCTTGCTTTTGCGTTCCCGGGATTCCAAGCGCGCAGGGGGAGGGTGGTCCATGTCTTCACTGGCAGAGATACTGATCATCCGCGGCCTCATGCCCATCGAGAGCCTGGACTTCATCAGCGGCAACAAGGCTGAAGACGATGGGGAAGTGCTCAAGCTCCTCGAGAAGGGCCAGCTCACTGACGCCCAGGTCGCGTCTGCCCGCGCCGCGCAGGCCGGCTTCCCCTTCGTCGAACTCGTCGACTACCCGATCGACCGCCACGTCGTCGCGCTCGTGCCCGCCCAGCTGTGCCGCCGCCACGTGTTGCTGCCCATCGCGAGGAACGGCAATCGCTTGGTAGTCGCGATGGTCGATCCCGGCAACGTCTTCGCGCTCGACGACGTGCGAACTGCCACTCGCCTCGACGTTCAGCCGGTGATCGCCGAGCGTGGCGACCTGTACGCCACCATCAACCGATACCTCAGGGCCGACGGCGAACTCGGTGAACTCAGCACGGCCCTCGAAGTGCAGAACCGCCCGGAGACTGCGGTCGCGGTCGCCGACAATGGCGATGATGACGCACCCATCGTGCGATTCGTCAACTTGCTCATCACGCAGGCCATCCAAGACCGCGCGTCAGACATCCACATCGAACCCGGTGAGCATGACCTGCTCGTGCGATACCGCATCGACGGAGTGCTTCACGAGATGCAGCATGCGCCCCGTTCGATCCAGAACGGCGTCATCTCGCGCCTCAAGATCATGAGCGATATCGACATCTCGGAGCGCCGCAAACCACAGGACGGCCGCATGTCGTTCGTGCACGGCGGGCGGCAGATCGACCTCCGCGTGGCGACCCTCCCTACGGTGTATGGCGAAAAAGTTGTCATGCGAATCCTGGACACCACAAGCACGAGCCTGGGCATGGAACAGCTCCACCTGCTCGAGCGCAACGCCGAGGCGTATCGGCGTTCGTACACGAAGCCCTACGGGATGATCCTCGTCACAGGCCCCACCGGTTCTGGCAAGTCGACGACCCTCTACACGACGTTGCACGCGGTGGCCCGCCCTGAGATCAACGTCATCACCGTCGAAGACCCGGTCGAATACCGGATGCCCGGCATCAACCAGGTGCAGGTGAACCCGAAGGCAGGCCTCACCTTCGCGAGCGCCCTTCGCTCGATCCTGAGGTCTGACCCTGACGTGGTTCTCCTCGGTGAGATCCGCGACCATGAGACCGCGCAGATCGCCATCGAAGCCTCGCTCACCGGTCACCTCGTGCTCTCAACCCTGCACACCAACGATGCGCCGAGTGCTATTACGCGACTGACCGAGATGGGAATCGAGCCCTTCCTTGTCGGCTCAGCACTCGATTCGGTTGTGGCGCAACGTCTTGCGCGTCGACTGTGCGACCGGTGCCGCCAGTCTTACCAATCGTCAGCGAACGAGCTCGTCGCGCTCGGGGTCGGCTACAACCCCCAGCTGCATGCTCCGCCGCCGCTGTACCGCCCGGTGGGGTGCCAGGCCTGCTCGAACACGGGCTATCGCGGGCGCATCGCCATCCATGAGGTCATGACCGTCACCGAGGAGATCGAACGCCTCGCCGTCGCTCGCGCGTCAAGCGCGGAGATCGGTCGCCTGGCCGTGCAGCAAGGCATGACCACGCTGCGCCACGACGGCTGGGCGAAGGCCCAGATGGGCCTCATCTCCATCGACGAGATCTTCAGGGTCGTCGCCTAACACCACAGGCATCACATCGGGCGGGGCTCGTGTTACGAGGGGGAAGCAGCGTGAACCAGGCAGCACCATACGGCGCACCGGGGCAGGATGCCGCGGCATACGCCCCGGTCGGCGCGCCGTTCGCGTTCCCGCCGCCCGGATTCGGCGGATCGCACTCCCCACCGCCGGCTGCCCTCCCGTCCCAAGACGAGGCGACCAGGGCAGCCCTTGCGCTCGCCGACCCAGAGCTGATCGACGCGCTCAAAGATGTCGTGCGGCTCGGGGCATCCGACCTCCACGTCTCCAGCAATGCGCCACCCATGTTGCGCATCGACGGGGCTCTGCGGCCGATCGAGGGCGCGCCGGCCTGGAATGGGGCACGGGTTCGGCACGCACTTGAGAGTGTGATGAACCCTCGCCAGCGGGAGATCTTCGACGAACATCTCGAGCTGGACTTCGCTTACACGATTTCCGCCAACGCGCGGTTCCGAGTCAACATCTACCAGCAGCGCGGCGATGTGGGGGCGGCGTTCCGTCTCATCCCCACCGACATCAAGCAGCTGCACGAACTCGGTGTGCCCGACTCGGTGGCGCGCTTTGCCACGCTGCCCCGTGGGCTCGTGCTGGTCACGGGGCCGACGGGTTCCGGCAAGTCGACGACCTTGGCCGCCCTTGTCGACCTGGTCAACCGCACCCGAACCGATCACATCGTTACGGTCGAAGACCCCATCGAGTTTCTGCATACCAACCAGAAATCGCTGGTCAACCAGCGCGAGGTCGGTGCCGACACCCACAGCTTCGCGGCCGCGCTCAAGCATGTGCTGCGCCAAGATCCCGACGTCATCCTCATCGGCGAGCTCCGAGATCTCGAGACCATCTCGGTGGCCCTGACCGCAGCGGAAACCGGCCACCTCGTCTTCGCCACCCTGCACACCCAGGATGCCCCGCAAACCATCGACCGCGTCATCGACGTGTTCCCCCCGCACCAGCAGGGGCAGGTGCGAACCCAACTCGCGGCGACCCTGCAGGGCGTGGTCTGCCAGACGCTCGTCAAGCGGGCAGCCGGCAAGGGCCGCGCCGTGGCCACCGAGGTGCTCGTCACCACGCCGGCCGTCGCCAACCTCATCCGCGAGGGCAAGACCTTCCAGATCCCGACGGCAATGCAGGCAGGGCGTGACGTCGGAATGCACACGATGGACCAGCATCTTGCCGAACTCGTGAACACCGGTGTCATCACTCGGGCTGCCGCGGTCGAGAAGGCACATGACCTCGACAGCTTCGACCGGCTCGTGCACCGCACCGACCCGACCGATGGTGCCAACTCTGCCTCGTACGGGGTCGACTACGGCGACGCGTACTCCGCCACTACCCAAAGGACCATGTGATGTCTGCAGCACTGACATTCGCCTACAAGGGACGCGATTCCACCGGCAAGGTCGTCAAAGGTCGCGTTGACGCGCCCACTGAGGCTGCCGTCGTCACGCGGCTGCGCGTGATGGGCGTTGCCCCGATCTCGATCGAGCCGGCCGCAGCAACCGGTCTCAACCGGGAGATCAACCTCGGGTTCACCAAACGCGTCAAGACCAAAGATCTCGCGATCGTCAGCCGCCAGATGGCGACCATGATCTCGTCGGGCCTGTCGCTGCTTCGAACCCTCACGATCATCACCGAGCAGACCGAGAACAAGACACTCGCGAAGTCGTTCGACCTAGTGCGCACCGAGGTCGAATCCGGCACGTCGCTCTCTGATGCGCTGGCGAAGCATCCCGACACCTTCCCGCCGATCATGCTGAACCTGGTTCGTGCTGGTGAGACTGGCGGATTCCTCGAGAAAGCGCTCGAGTCGATTGCGGGCAACTTTGAGGCAGAGGTCAAGCTCACGGGGCGCATCAAGGCCGCGTTGACCTATCCGGTGGTTGTGCTGATCATCGCCGTCATCGCTGTGGCTGCCATGCTCATCTTCATCGTGCCGGTGTTCGAGGCAATGTTCAAACAGCTGAATGCCCCGCTTCCCGCCCCAACGGAGTTTCTGGTGATCCTGTCGCACGGCATGGTGTTCATCGCCCCGATCACGGCGGTGCTCGCTATCGGCTTCTCGATCTGGTGGCGAAAGAACAAGAACGAAGACCGGGTCCGCCGAGTGGTCGATCCACTCCGGCTCAAGATGCCGGTATTCGGGGAGCTCTCGAAGAAGGTCGCTGTCGCCCGGATGACGCGCAACCTGGCCACCATGATGGGTGCAGGTGTCCCGATTCTCAAGTCGCTCACCATCGTCGGTTCCACCTCGGGCAACTGGGTCATCGAGCAGGCGCTGCTGAAAGTGGCGGACTCGGTGCGGCAGGGCCAGTCGATCGCCGCCCCGCTCTCGCAGGAGAAGATCTTCCCGGCCATGGTCACGCAGATGATCGCCGTCGGTGAAGATTCGGGTGCGCTCGAAACCATGCTGCACAAGGTCAGCGACTTCTACGACCAGGAGGTTGAGGCGATGACCGAGCAGCTCACCGCGCTCATCGAACCCCTCATGATCGCCGTCATCGGAGTTCTCATCGGTGGGATGATCGTGGCCCTGTACATGCCGATCTTCGACATCTACAGCCACATCAAATAGCTCTGCGGCTTGAGGCATAACCGCAATCACGACTCACCCCCCACATGGGGGGCACTGGAACTGGGGTGGACCGAACGGGCAATACCCCCCATTGGCGGGATTCTGGGCTTGTGCCAGTGCGGCAACACTGTAGCCAGGGGGTCAAAACATTCGGGGACCACCTGTCCAAAAACATTTCAATCAGACAGGAAAACATTCACATGATCCAGCGCATGAACAAGGCGATGACCAAGCGTCGTGACGCCGTCATGGCCGGTGAGAAGGAGC
>JAYUVE010000046.1:0-235188 GCA_043754275.1 Microbacteriaceae bacterium
CATCTGAAAACTCAATAGAACGACGGGCCAGCCACTCGTCGCATCCAGGTGTCAAATAGCGGACACCTCGCCGAAAGGAAACACCAGTGCTCATCGCACAACGCCCCACTCTTGCCGAAGAGAACATCTCCGAATTCCGTTCGCGCTTTGTCATCGAGCCGCTCGAACCCGGCTTTGGTTACACCCTCGGAAACTCGCTGCGCCGCACCTTGCTTTCGTCGATCCCTGGAGCTGCTGTCACGAGCATCCGGATCGACGGGGTGCTGCACGAGTTCAGCACCGTCGCGGGTGTGAAGGAAGACGTCACAGAGGTCATCCTGAACATCAAGAACCTTGTGGTCTCGAGCGAGCACGACGAGCCGATCACCGCCTACCTGCGCAAGCAGGGCGCCGGTGAGGTCACCGCCGCTGACATCTCCGCTCCTGCTGGTGTCGAGATCCACAACCCCGAGCTGGTCATCGCCACGCTCAACGACAAGGCGAAGTTCGAACTCGAGTTGACCATCGAGCGCGGCCGCGGCTACGTCTCGGCGACCCAGAACCGCAGCGAGTTCAGCGAAGCCGGACAGATCCCGATCGACTCGATCTACTCGCCCGTGCTCAAGGTCACCTACCGGGTCGAGGCCACTCGCGCCGGTGAGCGCACCGACTTCGACCGCCTGGTGGTGGATGTCGAGACCAAGAACGCGATCACCCCGCGTGACGCGGTCGCATCAGCCGGTCGCACGCTCACCGAGCTGTTCGGGCTCGCCCGCGAACTCAACAGCGCAGCCGAGGGTATCGAGATCGGCCCGGCCCCTGTCGACGCCGTGCTCTCCAGCGAGTTGTCCATGCCGATCGAAGACCTCGACCTGAGCGTGCGCAGCTACAACTGCCTCAAGCGCGAGGGCATTAACACCGTGAGCGAGCTCGTGGCGCTGTCTGAGACGCAGCTCATGAACATCCGCAACTTCGGGCAGAAGTCGGTCGACGAGGTCAAAGACAAGCTCGTCGAGATGGGTCTCTCGCTCAAGGACAGCGTTCCTGGATTCGACGGCGCCCACTTCTACGGCGGCTACGACGACGACGAGACCAACGCTTGAGGCTCGGCCTCGACGTTCTAGTACTGGAGAAATAACACAATGCCTACACCCACCAAGGGACCCCGCCTCGGCGGAGGACCAGCGCACGAGCGCCTGCTGCTCGCGAACCTGGCCGCGGCCCTGTTCACCCACAAG
Organism: Microbacteriaceae bacterium; assembly: GCA_043754275.1. GTDB lineage: Bacteria > Actinomycetota > Actinomycetes > Actinomycetales > Microbacteriaceae > Rhodoglobus. The sequence goes on from JAYUVE010000046.1 coordinate 1,218, forward strand.
AGCATCAAGACGACCGAGACGAAGGCCAAGCGCCTGCGTCCCGTCGCCGAGCGGCTCATCACCTTTGCCAAGCGTGGCGACCTGCACGCTCGTCGTCGTGTGCTCGCCGTGATCGGTGACAAGTCGGTCGTGCACGAGCTCTTCACCGAGATCGCGCCGCTCGTAGAGAATCGCGATGGCGGTTACACCCGCATCACGAAGCTCGGCTTCCGCAAGGGCGACAACGCGTCGATGGTGCAGATCGAGCTCGTTCTCGAGCCGGTCAGCCCGAAACCGCAGTCAGCGAAGAAGGCCGAAGCGGCCAAGAAGTCCGCATCAGCCGAGAAGCCGTCGAAGGCTGCTCCCGCCGCCGAGAAGTCTGATGAGGTCGTCGCAGAAGCGGAAGAGCCAGTGACTGAATCGACTGCGGATGTCGAGAACGAGGTAGCGGAGAGCGAAGCCGACGCTGCGGAGACCGCGGCCGAGGCTGAGGCCGCACCGGTCGAGGCTGCGCCGGCCGAGGACGACGCCAAGTAGTCCAGCATTTTGCATGACTGAAGGGCCCCACTCATCGAGTCGGGCCCTTCAGTGCGTCATGCCAGTTAGTTTGCCCGCGGCGTAGGTTGGGGTCATGGCGAGCGAGGCTGTCACCCTATCCGTGCCCGGTCCGAACGGAGTGCGGGAGGTCAGGGTATCCAGCCCCTCACGCGTGCTCTGGCCAGAGGCGGGTATCACCAAGCTGCAGCTCGCCGAGTACATCGTCGCGGTCGGAGATGCATTCGTCCGAGCGAACGGCGATCGGCCCGTGTCGCTGCAGCGCTTCCCCGAGGGAGTCGGCGGGGAGGAATTCTTCTCGAAGAATCCGCCGAAGGGCGCGCCCGACTATGTGCGCAGCGTGCCGGTCGTCTATCCCAGCGCGCGCAGTCATCCCCAACTGGTCATCGATGAGCCGGCCGGGGCGGTCTGGGCGGTGCAGATGAACACCATCACCTTCCACCCCTGGCCCTCGCGCGCCGAGAACAGCGACAATCCCGACCAGTTGAGGATCGACCTCGATCCGCAGCCCGGCACCGATTTCGCCGATTCAGTCCCGGTGGCCATCGAGCTGCGAGCCGTGCTCGCCGAGGCCGGGCTCACCGCGTTCGTCAAGACCTCCGGCAATCGCGGGCTGCATGTCTTCGCGCCGATCGAACCCACGAGGGAGTTTCTCGACGTCAGGCACGCAGTGATCGCGGCATCCCGTGAGTTGGAGCGGCGGATGCCCGACCAGGTCACCGCCTCGTGGTGGAAAGAGGAACGCGGGCAGAAGATCTTCGCCGACTTCAACCAGGCGAACCGCGACCGCACCATGGCCGGTGCATACAGCCCGCGTCCGCTGCCGACCGCGACGGTTTCGACGCCGCTGGAGTGGGACGAACTGGAGTCGACGAGTCCGCTCGATTACACCGTTCTGACGATTCCGGCCCGCATAGCCACCGTGGGTGACCCGTGGGAGCACTTCGGAGACACGCCTGGCACGATCGACGCCCTGCTCGGTTGGTGGGAGCGCGACCTGGCCAGCGGGCTCGGCGAGCTGCCGTTTCCGCCCGACTACCCGAAGATGCCGGGGGAGCCGCCGCGGGTGCAGCCGAGCCGCGCGAAGAAGCTGGATTAGCCCAATACCTCGCCCAGGTCGTAGGCGACCGGTCGCTCGAGCTGGTCGTAGGTACACGACCGCGCATCACGGTCCGGTCGCCAGCGCTCGAGTTGCACGGTGTGCCTAAAGCGCGATCCCTCCATCTGGTCGTAGCGCACCTCGAGCACGCGTTCGGGGCGCAACCGCACGTATGAGACATCCCGGTCGGCGGAGAACCGTGAGCGGTCGGTCTCGCCGGTGACAGCGTCTCCGCTGTCGTCGCGGAGCACGAGCGGCTCGAGCTCCTCGGCCAGTGACTTGCGGCGGGCATCCGTGAAGGCCGAGACTCCGCCCACGTTGCGCAACTCGCCGTCGGCGTCGTACAGCCCGACGAGGAGCGAACCCACGCCGCTGCCGGACTTGTGGATGCGGTAGCCGAGCGCCACCACATCCGCCGTGCGCTTGTGTTTGGTCTTGAACATCACCCGCTTGTTCGGCGCATAGGGCAGGTCCAACCGCTTGGACACGACGCCATCGAGGCCGGCACCCTCGAACTCGGCGAGCCAGCGGCGGGCGAGCATGGCATCCCGGGTGGCCTGGCTGACGTGCAGGGGCGCCTGGAGGGTCTCGAACAGCAACTCGAGCGCCGCGCGCCTGGTCTCGAATGGCTCCGCGAGCAGCGAGCGCCCGTCGAGGTAGAGCAGGTCGAACGCGACGAAGGCCGCGGGGGTTTCGGCTGCGAGTTTCGCGACGCGACTCTCCGCCGGGTGGATCCGCTGGGAGAGCGCCTCCCAGTCGAGGCGCTCGCCGCCGGCCACCCCCTGGCGCACGACGATCTCGCCATCGAGCACGGCCTGCACGGAGAGCTGGCGGCTGAACTCGGCCACGAGCTCCGGGAAGTACCGAGTCAGCGGCTTAGCGCCCCGGCTGTCGAGCGTTACGTCGTCACCGTCCACGTAAGCAATCGCGCGGAAGCCGTCCCACTTCGGCTCGTAACTCAGGCCCGAGCCCTCCGGGACGGCGTCGACAGCCTTCGCCAGTTGCGGTGCCACGGGAAATCCCTCGGGAAGCTCCATGGGCCCTACAATCGCACAGTGGTCGAGCACGCGGAGTCCCCCCAGGGTGGCACCACGCGCCTGCGACTGGATCTCGCCTACGACGGCACCGGGTTTCAGGGCTGGGCGAAGCAACCCGGCCTTCGCACGGTGCAAGGCGAGCTCGAGGCGGCGTTGGCCACGATCTTCAGCCGCCAGGGTGAGCCGCCACTTCTCACCGTCGCGGGACGAACGGATGCCGGTGTGCACGCCACCGGCCAGGTCGCGCACCTCGATCTCACGTCGGCCCAGCTCGCGTTTCTCGCGAAGCCCCACGGGCGCGGCAGCACGAAGGAGCCGACCCCCAGCCACGCCGCCGACCCCCTGCCCGCGTCGCCGGAATCGGCGAGCGGCCCAGCCCTTGCCAGGCGACTCAACGGCATCGCCGGCCTGAAGAGCGATGTGTATGTCTCCCGCGCGGCGATCGCGCCGGAGGGCTTCGACGCGCGGTTCTCGCCGATCTGGCGCCGCTACGAGTACCGCATCGCGGATGCCACGGCCGAGCGAAATCCGCTGCTGCGGGCCCACACGGTCTGGTACCCCGCCCCGCTCGATGTGCCGGCAATGACCACCGCGGCTCGCGAACTTCTCGGCCTGCACGACTGGGCCGCCTATTGCCGGCCGCGCGAGGGAGCCACCACCGTCCGCGACCTGCAGGAGTTCTCCTGGGAGCGTGACGCCACCGGGGTGCTTGTGGCGCGGCTGAGGGCAGATGCGTTCTGCCACTCGATGGTGCGTGCCCTGGTCGGCGCTGCGGTGTCGGTCGGGGAGGGGAAGCTTGAGGGGCGGCGGCTGGTCGGCATCCGGCAGGAAGGCGAGCGCACCAGCGCATTCAAGGTGATGCCCGCGCGCGGGCTCACGCTGGTCGAGGTCGGCTACCCGGATGACGCGGGCCTCGCTGCCCGCGCCGAGCAGACCCGTGCGCGCCGCGAGTCGCCCCCGCAGTAGCACACACCGCGGTCGCGGTTTGCCGTGGGAGCCTCCCATCGCCTACAGTTGACCCTTGGTGCCTGCATCGCGGGTGCCCGATCATGAGCCCTCCGCCGGTTTGGGTTCCGCGACATCGTCACGGAACGCGCCACAGGAGCGGGATTCACGAACTCCTCAATCGATCAGAAGAAAGCAGTTTTACTGTGACGCGTACCTTTTCCCCCAAGCCCGAAGACGTCCAGCGCGACTGGGTCATCATCGACGCGACCGACGTTGTGCTCGGCCGCTTGGCCAGCCACGTCGCCATTCTTCTGCGCGGCAAGCACAAGGCCACCTTTGCCCCGCACATGGACATGGGTGACTTCGTGATCGTCATCAACGCAGAGAAGGTCGCCCTCACCGGCGCCAAGCTCGCCGAGAAGCTCTACTACCGTCACTCGGGTTACCCGGGTGGACTCACCGCGACCACCTACGCGCAGCAGCTTGAGAAGCACCCGACCCGCGCGGTCGAGAAGGCAGTGCGTGGCATGCTCCCGAAGAACTCGATCGGGCGCGCCCAGCTGACCAAGCTCAAGGTCTATGCCGGCCCAGAGCACCCACATGCGGCGCAGCAGCCCAAGCCGTACACCCTCTCCCAGGTCGCCCAGTAGCCCGCGGCTGCTGAAGAAAATAAGGACTACTACATTGGCCAAGATCGAAGACACCGCCGGAGCAATCGACGGCGACGCTGTTGACAGCACCGAAGAGACTGCTCCAGGCAGCTACTCCACCGAGACCCCCACGAGCTACTCCACCGAGTCGACTCCCGAAGCTGCCCCCAAGGCACCGCGCGCGGTCATGAACGTTCCCGGTGCTGCCGTCGGCCGCCGCAAGCAGGCGATCGCCCGCGTGCGTCTCATCCCGGGCGGCGGCACCATCACCGTCAACGGTCGTGAGCTCGCCGAGTACTTCCCGAACAAGCTGCACCAGCAGCTCATCAACGATCCCTTCAAGATTCTCGACCTGCTCGGCAGCTACGACGTGATCGCTCGCATCACCGGTGGTGGCCCTTCCGGCCAGGCCGGCGCGCTGCGTCTCGGCATCGCGCGCTCGCTCAACCAGATCGACGAAGAGAACAACCGCGCGGCGCTCAAGAAGGCGGGCTTCCTCAGCCGCGACGCTCGCGTCAAGGAGCGCAAGAAGGCCGGTCTCAAGAAGGCCCGCAAGGCCCCACAGTTCTCGAAGCGCTAAACCGCTTCCGGCAACATGCCTCGCCTCTTCGGCACTGATGGCGTTCGGGGCCTAGCGAACAGCGACCTCACGGTCGACCTGGCGCTGGGCCTCGCCCAGGCCGCTGCCGTCGTGCTCGGCAAGGGCAGGATGGCTGACGGCCGCCGCGCCTCAGGGCGTCGCCCGATCGCAGTAGTCGCCCGCGATCCACGGATCTCGGGGGAGTTCCTGTCGTCCGCCGTCACGGCGGGACTTGCCAGTTCTGGCGTCGACGTGTTCGACGCGGGCGTAGTCCCCACTCCCGCGCTCGCGTTCCTGGTGGCCGATTTCAAGGCCGACCTGGGTGTGATGATCTCGGCATCCCACAATCCAGCACCCGACAACGGGATCAAGTTCTTCGCCTCCGGCGGGTCAAAACTTCCTGACGAAGTTGAGGACCGCATTGAGGCAGCACTGGCGGCGCCCAAACTTGCACCCAAGGGTGGCGATGTCGGGCGCATCCGCCGGTTCGCCGACGCTGAAGACCGCTACGTGCTGCACCTGCTCTCGACCCTGCCGCACCGCCTCGACGGTGTGCACGTCGTGATCGATTGTGCCAATGGTGCCGCCGCGGGCATTTCTCCGCAGGTCTTCACGGATGCCGGCGCGCGAGTCACCGTGATCGGCGCCGAGCCTGACGGGCTCAACATCAACGACGGCGTCGGATCCACCCATCTCGACAAGCTCGCCGCAGCAGTGCTCGAGCACGGCGCAGACATCGGGATCGCACATGACGGCGACGCCGATCGTTGCCTCGCAGTCGATGCCAGGGGCAACATCGTCGACGGCGACCAGATCATGGCGATCCTTGCGGTCTCAATGGCCGAGCGCGGGGTGCTCGCCGACAACACCCTCGTCGCGACCGTCATGAGCAACTTGGGACTTCGCCGCGCGATGGCGGCTCACGGGATTCGCATGATCGAGACTGCTGTGGGTGACCGTTACGTGCTTGAGGCGCTCGGCGAGCTCGGGCTCTCCCTCGGAGGGGAGCAATCAGGCCACGTCATCATGACCAGGTTCGCAACCACCGGCGATGGCATCCTCACCGGCCTGCACCTCGTCTCTGAGCTGGCTCGCACCGGCAAGTCCCTTGCTGAGCTCGCCTCGGTCATGACCGTCTACCCGCAGGTGCTGGTCAATGTTCGGGATGTCGACCACCATTCGCTCTCCTCCGACACGATCGTGGCCGAAGCCGTCTCAACGGCCGAAGCGGCGCTGGGCGACACCGGGCGCGTGCTGCTGCGACCGTCCGGGACGGAACCGATGGTGCGTGTCATGGTCGAGGCTGAGCAGCAGGAGGTCGCCGACGGGATCGCACACGAACTTGCCAAGGTCGTTCGCGAGCGGCTGGGTGGCGGGTCTCGCTAGGTCTTGCGCAGTAGCACGCTTGACACGGCGTGGTTGGCGCCCTTGCGCAGCACGAGCGACGCGCGGGGGCGGGTCGGCAGGATGTTCTGCACGAGGTTCGGCTCGTTGATACTGCCCCAGATCTCCCGGGCTTTGGCTCGCGCCTCATCTTCGCTGAGCGAGGCGTAGCGGTGGAAGTACGACTGGGGGTTCGCAAACGCGCCGCGCTGCAGGCTCAGGAACCGCTCTTCGTACCAGCGGGCGATGTCGCTGGTCCTGGCGTCGACATACACCGTGAAGTCGAAGAGGTCGCTGACGGCGAGCTTGCGCCCGGGGGCGGGTGGCTGCAACACGTTGAGGCCCTCGACGATGAGCACGTCTGGCGCATTCACGACAATCTCCGCATCGGGGACGATGTCATACCCGAGATGTGAATAGAACGGGGCCTTCACGACCGGTGCACCACTCTTGACCAGGCTCACGAAGCGCAGCAAGGCCCGGCGATCGTAGGACTCGGGAAATCCCTTGCGGTCGAGGATGCCGCGTCGCTCGAGTTCCGCGTTCGGAAACAGGAATCCATCCGTCGTGATCAACTCAACCCTGGGCGTTCCCTCCCAGCGGGCGAGAAGCTCCCTCAGGAGCCGGGACACCGTCGATTTCCCGACGGCCACCGACCCGGCCACTCCGATCACGAAGGGCGTGGCCGCCGATCGGGCGCCGAGAAAGGTCGTCGTGGCCTCGTGCAGCGCTTGCGCCCCTTCGGCATAGAGGCTCAGCAGCCTGCTCAGGGGGAGGTACACCTGTTCGACCTCGACCAGGTCGAGCTGGTCACCCAGGCCGCGCAATTCGACGATCTCCGTCTGGCTGAGCGGAGCCTTCATCTTTGGGGCCAGTGCCGCCCAGTCTTTGCGATCTAACTCGACGAACGGCGAAACCTGGCCGTTGTGGGTTGCTGCATCAGACATCGGCTAAGCCTATCCGTGCGGGTAACCAGGGTTGAGGCAACTAAAATTGTCTTTCATGTGTGGAATCGTGGGATACGTCGGTGATAGCAAGAGCCTCGAGGTACTCCTCGGTGGCCTCAAACGTCTCGAGTACCGCGGTTACGACTCCGCGGGAGTCGCGGTGATCGACGAGTCGGGTCGCATGGGCACGAGCAAGCGGGCGGGCAAGCTCCAGGTGCTCGTGGACGAGCTCGACGATCATCCGATCGCCAACGGGGCAACGGGCATCGGTCACACCCGCTGGGCAACGCACGGCGGACCAACCGACCGGAACGCGCATCCACAGCTGTCGGCCGACGGCAAGCTCGCCCTCATCCACAACGGCATCATCGAGAACTTCTCCGAGCTGAAGCAGGAGCTGCTCGATGGTGGCGCGACCTTTACGAGCGAGACCGACACCGAGGTCGCGGCCCTGCTGGTCGGGATCGAATACGACAGGACGCATGACCTCACCGTGTCGATGCGCAACGTCGTGGCTCGCCTTGAGGGGGCCTTCACACTCCTCGTGATGCACGAGGAGCAGCCGGGAGTGGTCGTCGGGGCCCGCCGGAATTCCCCGCTCGTCATCGGCCTCGGTGACGGCGAGAACTTCCTCGGTTCGGATGTCGCGGCCTTCGTCGAGTTCACGAAGCGGGCGGTCGCCATCGGCCAGGACCAGATCGTCACCATCCGACCCGATTCGGTCGAGGTTACCGATTTCTTCGGAACCCCGGTCGAGACCGAGGAGTTCGAAATTGCCTGGGACGCGTCAGCCTCCGAGAAGGGCGGCTGGTCGAGTTTCATGGCCAAGGAGATCAGCGAGGAGCCCGAGGCGGTCGGCAACACCATCCTCGGGCGCGTGCACGACGGTCTCGTGCGGCTGCCCGAACTCGACCCGATCGGCGATGAGGTGCTCGCCGGCATCGACCGCATTACGATCATCGCCTGCGGCACTGCGGCGTATGCGGGAATGCTCGGAAAATACGCCATCGAGCAATGGGCCCGGGTTCCCGTGGAGGTGGAACTCTCGCATGAGTTCCGCTATCGCAACCCGATTCTCACCGAGAAGACCCTGGTCATTTCGATCAGCCAGTCTGGCGAGACCATGGACACGCTCATGGCGGTCAAGTACGCACTTGAGCAGGGCGCGCGCGTGCTCTCGGTGTGCAACACGATGGGGGCGAGCATCCCGCGCGAATCTCACGCGGTGCTCTACACGCACGCCGGCCCCGAAGTCGCCGTCGCCTCGACGAAGGCCTTCCTCGCGCAGGTGACTGCCCTGTATCTCATCGGACTGCACCTCGCCGCCGTGCGTGGAACACTCGGCGATGCGGAGATCCGCGAGAATGTCGTCGAGTTGCAGGCCATCCCTGGCAAGATCGCCGAGGTGCTCGTTGCCTCGCAGGATGTTGGTCAGCTCGCGCACTGGATGACCGACACCCAGTCGGTGCTCTTCCTCGGCCGCAACGTGGGTTACCCCATCGCGCTCGAGGGAGCGCTCAAACTCAAGGAACTCGCCTACATTCACGCCGAGGGTTTCGCGGCGGGGGAGCTCAAGCACGGGCCGATCGCCCTCATCGAGCCCGGCCAGGTGGTCTTCGTGATCGTGCCGAGCCCGCGCGACCCCAACTCGTTGCACCCCAAGGTGGTCTCCAACATCCAAGAGATCCGCGCTCGCGGCGCCCGCGTGATCGCGATCGCCGAGAAGGGGGATGCCGCCGTGCTCCCCTTCGCCGATGAGGTCATCCCGATCCCGCTCGCCGCAACCCTGTTCGAGCCGTTCCTCGCCGTCGTTCCCCTGCACATCTTCGCGATGGAGCTGGCCTCGGCCAAGGGTCTCGACGTCGACCAGCCGCGCAACCTGGCCAAGTCCGTCACGGTGGAATGATAATCGGCATCGGGGTTGACCTGGTCGACATCGCCCGCTTCGAGCGGGCGTTGCAGCGCACCCCGATCCTGAAGAACCGCCTGTTCGCCGAGAGCGAACAGGTCAAGGATGGCACCCCGATGCCGTTGCGCTCCCTCGCGGGGAGGTTCGCGGCCAAGGAGGCCCTCATCAAGGCCCTGGGCGACTCGGCCGGTGTCACCTGGCACGACATGCGCGTGGTCAACAACGAACTGGGCAATCCTTCTTTCGAGCTGCATGACTCCACGAAGGCGATCGCAGAGAGACGCGGCATCACCGCGATCCACCTGTCGATGAGCCATGACGCCGGAATCGCGATCGCCTATGTGGTGGCCGAGTCATGAGAGAAGCACTCGTAGACCTCTTGGCGATCACCCACAACGTCGAGACCCTGAGGGCAGCGACGGGCAACCTCCCGACCATGGTCGTTGTGAAAGCGAACGGCTACGGCCACGGTGCCGTGCAGGCAGCCGCTGCCGCACTCGCAGGGGGCGCGGAGTGGCTCGGAGTGGCCGACCTCGACGAGGCACTCGAGCTGCGTGCTGCGGGCCTCGACACTCCCGTGCTCGCGTGGCTGCATGACCCAGGCCGAGACTTTTCCGACGCGGTGGCTGCGGGGATCGACCTCGGGGTCAGTCACCTCTCGGAACTGGATCGGGCGGCCGCGGCATCCGGAACCGCTTTCGTTCAACTCAAGGTGGATTCCGGTCTCGGGCGCAACGGCGCCGACCCCCGGGAGTGGAGTGAGTTCTTCGCCGCCGCGGTCGCCCACGAGCGCGCCGGTCGAATCGTGGTGCGCGGGCTGTGGAGTCACCTCGCCAATGCCGGACCCGAAGCGGATGCCGCGCAGGTCGCCCTGTTCGCCGAGGCGCTCACCGCGGCCCGCGCCGCGGGGCTCACCCCCGAGATCACGCACCTCGCCGCCACGGCCGGAGCCCTGCGCGTGCCGGAGGCCCGTTTCGGTTTGGTGCGGCTCGGCGTCGGCGCCTATGGCCTGTCACCTTTCGACGACCAGGATTCCGCGGCGCTCGGCCTCACCCCGGCTATGGAGTTGCGCGGCACAATCGTTGCCACCAAACGTGTCGCGGCGGGCACGGGAGTGTCATACGGGCACGACTATCGCGCCGAACGCGAGACCACCCTCGCCCTCGCGCCGATCGGCTACGCCGACGGCTTGCCTCGCCAGGCCTCAGGCCGGGCCCGGGTCTCCATCAACGGAGAGATCTTCCCGGTAGCCGGTCGCATCGCGATGGATCAGCTCGTCGTCGACGTCGGTGATGCCGCGGTGAGCGTGGGCGACACCGCCATCTTGTTCGGCGACCCGGCGAAGGGACTGGTCTCGGCCACCGACTGGGCGGATGCCGCTGGCACGATCAACTACGACGTCGTGACCGGTATCGGCCACCGGGTGCCGCGGCGGTACCTGCCGTGACCGCGCTCACGGTGTCAACGCCGGAGGCCATGGCTGAGCTCGGACACCGCGTCGCCCGCGAACTCGTTGCCGGCGATCTCGTGCTGCTCAACGGCGAACTCGGCGCGGGCAAGACCACCCTCACCCGGGGGATCGGCGAGGCACTCGGCGTGCGCGGCGCGGTCACGAGCCCCACGTTCGTGCTCGCGCGCACGCATCCGCGCTCGGTGGGCGAGGCCCCTCTCATCCACGTCGACGCGTACCGGCTGGCCAGCGCCATGGAGCTCGACGACCTTGACATCGACTACGCGGCATCCATCGTCGTTGTCGAATGGGGGGCAGGGCTGCTCGACGGGGTAGCCGATGCTTGGCTCGAGATCGACATCGTCAGGCCGCACGGCGGGGACGCCGAGGCCGAGGTGCAGCCGCGAGCCGTGACCCTCACCGGTCACGGGCCGCGCTGGCAACAAGTGGAGTGGCTCAGTGCTGCTCGCGATTGACACCTCGGCGGGCACGAGCGTTGCCGTGGTGGACTACGAGCGCGGCATCCTCGCCGAGCACTCCTCAGACGACACCCGACGCCACGCCGAAGTGATCGGCGAGCTCATCGCCGCCAGCCTCGAGACCTCGGGGGTCGCCGCCAGCGACTTGTCGGGTGTAGTGGCGGGCATGGGTCCTGGCCCATTCACCGGCCTGCGGGTGGGCATCGCCGCCGCCCGCGCCTTCGCTTTCGGGGCCGGGAAAATCGTCGTCCCGATCGTGAGCCACGACGCGATCGCCTTCGGAATTGTCGAGCCGCTCATCGTCGCGACCGACGCCCGCCGACACGAGGTGTACTGGTCTGCCTATTCCGGAGTGAGTGGGCCCACAGTGCCGGTTCCGGACGGCGCGCTAGCGTCGGGCGGCCGTGCACTGGGGAACGCGGGCCTCCCCCTGCGCACGCACGGCCCATCCCTGGCCAAAGCCGCCGAGCTCGCCTCCCTCGTCGCCGAGCACGGCGGCCCCCGTCTCATCGAGGCGCGGACTGTCTCCGCGGCCGCCCTCGGGCTCCTCGCCGAGTCGCTCTACGCGAACGGCCGCCCCTTCGCTGCCGATGAACCGCTCTACCTTCGCTCTCCCGACGTGACGCTGTCGGCCGGCCCCAAGCGGGTGACGGGATGACCTGGCAGCTCCGTAGGGCGACCGCAGACGATCTCGACGCGATCATGGCCATCGAGACGACGGTGTTCACCGATGACGCATGGTCGGTCGCGAACATGCGCGCCGAGCTGACAGATCGCAATGGCTACTACCTCGTGGCGTTCCCTCCGGAGAATCCCGAGCTGGTCGAGGCCTATGCGGGGCTGCGCGCGCCGCGCCGTCAGCCGCAGGCCGACATCCAAACCGTCGCGGTCGTCGAGACCGCCCGCCGCAAGGGCCTCGGGCGGGTGCTCATGCTCCGGATGATCGATGAGGCGCGGCAGCGCGGTGCCGAAGAGCTCTTTCTCGAGGTGCGGGCCGACAACCCCGGTGCCCAGGCCCTCTACCGTTCACTGGGCTTCGAGCAGATCGCTCAGCGCCCGAACTACTACGGTGCGGGGCTCGATGCGGTCGTGATGCGACTGAAGATTCCCGAGCCGAAGGTGACCGTGGCATGACCGAGCCGACTGTCCTAGGCATCGAGACGAGCTGCGACGAGACCGGCATCGGGATTGTCCGCGGCTCGACCCTGCTCGCCAACGTCATCGCGTCATCCATGGAAGAACACGCCCGCTACGGCGGCGTCGTGCCCGAAGTCGCTGCCAGGGCCCACCTCGAAGCGCTCACCCCCGCACTCACGCAGGCACTGGCGGAAGCGGAAGTCGCGCTCACCGACATCGACGCGATCGCCGTGACGAGCGGCCCAGGCCTCGCCGGCGCGCTCATGGTCGGGGTCGGCGCTGCCAAGGCGCTCGCCCTCGCGCTCGGCAAGCCGCTCTACGCCGTCAACCACTTGGTCGGCCATGTGGGCGTCGACCTGCTCGATGGCGAGCCACTCGAATACCCGACGATCGCCCTGTTGGTTTCGGGCGGTCACACCTCCCTCTTGCTCGTGCGCGACCTGGTGTCAGATGTCGAATTGCTCGGCGAGACGATCGACGATGCCGCCGGCGAAGCCTTTGACAAGGTCGCCCGCCTGCTCGGGTTGCCCTACCCCGGTGGCCCCGAGATCGACCGGGCCGCGATGGACGGTGACCCGTCGGCGATCCGCTTCCCGCGCGGGCTGAGCCTTCCCAAAGACCTCGAGAGGCACCGCTACGACTTCTCCTTCTCCGGGCTCAAGACCGCCGTCGCGCGCTGGGTCGAACGCGAGCGCGACAACGGTGCTGAGGTCCCGATCGCGGATGTCGCGGCGAGCTTCCGAGAGGCCGTCGTCGACGTGCTCCTCACCAAGGCCCTCGCCGCGTGTGCCGACTACGGGGTGCCCAGGCTGCTACTGGGCGGAGGCGTAGTGGCGAACGCACGAGTGCGGGAGGTTGCGGCTCAGCGGTGCGCTGCCGCGGGCATCCGGCTCCGAATTCCGCCGCTGAGCCTGTGCACCGACAACGGCGCGATGATCGCGGCGCTCGGGGCGCAACTGGTCATGGCCGGCCACGCGCCCTCGGGCCTCGGCTTTGGGGCAGACTCGACCTTGCCGGTGACGACGATCCAGGCCTGACCGACAGCCGAAAGTACGAGTCGGCGGTGGCCCGCACGGCCGATGTGCGGCACCGCTCGCGTCGCGAGCATCGACTTATGACAACATCGACCCTTTCCCCAGTTCGATCGACGCGCACGAAACGTCCATGGCTGGCACCGCTTGGCCTGGTCCTGCTCACTCTCGTCCCGATCGTTGCCGGCGCCAGCCGACTGACCCAGCTGACCGTCGGTGCGGCAATCACTCCTGAGAATGCGCGATTTTTCGCCTCGCCGGTTCCCGTGGCCGTGCACATCGTGACCGCGAGCACCTTCTGCCTGCTCGGCGCCTCCCAGTTCGTCGAGGCGTTTCGACGCAGCCGGTTGCGCTGGCACCGGCTCGCGGGGCGCATCCTCGTGCCAGTCGGCTTGCTCGCCGCGCTCTCCGGACTGTGGATGACGCTCTTCTACCCCCGCCCGGAGGGCGACGGCCTCGTGCTCCTCTGGCTGCGGCTGCTGTTCGGCACCGCCATGATCGTGTTCATCGTGCTCGGGTACCGCGCGGCCCGTCGCCGGGACTTCGTCGTTCACAGCGCCTGGATGACGCGTGCATACGCCATCGGCCTGGGCGCGGGCACCCAGGTGCTCACCAACGTTCCCTGGCTGCTGCTCGTCGGCAAGCCGGATGAGGCGGCACGAGCCGTGCTCATGGGCGCCGGCTGGGTGATCAATCTCGCGGTTGCCGAATACGTCATTCGGCGACGGCTCGTCGGGTCTCCCGCTTCCGGTCGAGCCGATCGGGCGGTCGGGCTCCTATCATGAGGGGCATGCCCGCCCCCCTGCGTTCGCTGTGGAACGCTCCCGGCGCCTCGCCGCGCCCGCCGGTGAGGGTCTGGCGGGATTGGGCGCTCGTCGGCGTGCTGGTGCCCTTGGCCGTCATGGAAGGGGTCTTGCGTCACGACCTGGCCAGACCGCTGTTCGCAGTAACCGTAGCGATCGTGCTCATCCCCACCCTGCTCTGGCGACGGACCCACCCACTCTTGATGATCGCGATCGCCATCGGCGTGAGCGCGGCCGTGCACCTCGTGCTGGGTCCGGGTTCCGAGCCGTACACGATGGGGTTTGTGCTGCTGCTGGTCTATTCGGTTTTCCGTTGGGGAAATGGTCGTGCCTTGATCTTCGGGTCGGCCATCCTCGTTACGAGCATGCTCGCCTCCCTGCTCCACAGCTCGCTCGCGGATGTGGTTGGAGCCCTCGCCGTAGTCAGCGTCACTCTGGCATTGGGCCTGGCTTTCCGCTACCGAGCGGGGCTCAGGGAACGGGAACTGGACGGCGCTCGCTTGCGCGAGCGAGAGGAGTTCGCGCGTGACCTGCACGACACGGTGGCCCACCACGTCTCCGCGATCGCGATCCAGGCGCAGGCCGGCCTCGCCACGGCGGCGTCTCGACCGGAAGCGGCGACGGTGGCCCTCGGCGTGATTGAGCTCGAGGCATCCCGAACCCTCGCCGAGATGCGCGCGATGGTCGGGGTGCTGCGTCGTGATGGGGCGGCCGATCTGGCTCCGGCGAAGCGTGTCGCCGACGTCGAGAGCCTTGCCAGTTCCCGGCCGGGCGAGGCTGCAGTGGAGGTGCACATCACCGGCGCGGTCGATGCCGTTTCGGCCGCGACAGCGGCCGCCGTCTATCGCATCGCCCAAGAGTCGATCACCAATGCCCGTCGGCACGCACGTCATGCCACCCTCATCAACGTGACGATCAGCGTGGAGTCGGGAGCGATCCGGCTCGACGTGCATGACGATGGGGACCCCAGCGCTGCTGCCGAGCCGGGTCTGGGAATCACCGGCATGGTTGAGCGCGCCACCCTGCTCGGCGGCAGCTGCGTTGCGGGTCGTTCGACTGAGGGCTGGACAGTCACAGCCGTGCTTCCACTGACTGGGCGGGCTCGATGACGATTCGGATCCTGATTGCCGACGACCAGGAACTCGTTCGCACCGGCCTGCGGATGATCCTCGAGTCTCAACCCGATTTCGAGGTCGTGGGTGAGGCCGCCGACGGTGCCGAGGCGATCGAACTCGCCCGCCAGTTGCGCCCAGACGTCGGCCTGTTCGACATCAGGATGCCGCGGGTCGACGGCCTCGAGGCAACTCGCACCCTGGCCGGCCCCGCTGTCGAAGAGCCGCTCGCGGTGGTGGTGATCACGACCTTCGACCTCGACGAATACGTCTTCGCGGCGCTTCGCGCGGGTGCCCGCGGGTTCCTGCTCAAGGACGCCGGTCCGCAATTGCTGGCCCAAGCGGTGCGTGCTGCCGCGCGCGGCGACGCCCTCATCGCGCCGAGCGTCACGGTGCGGCTGCTCGAAGCATTCGCGGATGCCGCGCCGCGCCCCGACCCCGTGCAACCTCTCGAACCCCTCACCGAACGAGAGGAGCAGGTGCTCTCCTGCGTCGCCCGCGGACTCGGCAACAGCGAAATCGCCAGCGAACTGTTCATCAGCCTGAGCACCGTCAAGACCCATCTCGCGAGCCTCATGGCCAAGCTCGCGGTGCGCAATCGGGTAGAGCTGGCGATTTGGGCGCATGAGACGGGCAGGGCAGCGCGCAGTGCAGGGCGCTGAGCCGGTCGTTGCGGAGTTTTCGTCACGCTCGCCGCAACACCCGTGCAAAACCGTTGACACTGCCCATTCGCTGCGAGACTATGGGCTGCGCCGAAACCGGCGCCTTCCTAAGGAGAACTTGACGATATGACCGATCCCACTCCGACCCCATACACCGCGCCAGCCGCCGGTCCCGCTCGTCCCACCAACGTCCTGTCGATCATCGCCATCATCGGCGCGTTCGTGTTCCCGATCGCCGGCATCGTCGTGGGCTTCATCGCCCTCGGCCAGATCAAGAAGACCGGTGAGGCTGGCCACGGCCTCGCCCTCGCCGGCGTCGTGCTCGGCTTCGTGTTCTCGGCCCTGTACCTGCTCCTGATCATCTTCTCGATCGTGTTCCCGCTGCTGGTCGCCGGAAGCATCGGCACCTACGGCTACTGATCCCTACTGAGCCGCCCGATGACCCGCGCCGACGTTGGCGCGGGTCATTCGTGTCTAGACCCGCTCGTCGCACCCGGTTCGCTTGTAGGGTCATGGCATGGCTAACGAGACCGATAAGGTAGTTCCAGCGATTCCCGTGCCTCCCGTAGAGGCGGCACCTACAGCCCGGCCGAGTGCCGCTGCGGCCCCAGTACCACCGGCCGAGACACCCGTTGCCGCCGTCAGTTCGCCTCCACCCGTCTACGGCGCACCCGCCTACGGCGGGACGGCCTACACGCCCCAACCCGCTGGTCCCGCCCAGGGCCTGAGTATCGCCTCGATGGTGTGCGGCATCGCCGGGCTGCTCTTTTCCCTGTTTGCCTTTGGATTCTTGCCCGCCGTCGCGGCGGTCGTCACCGGCCACATCGCCCAGAAGCGCGAGCCCCACGCGAGGCCGTTCTGGCTCGCCGGGCTCATCACGGGCTACCTGGGAATCTTGATCTCGGTGGTCGGCGCGATCGTCGTGATCGTGTTCCTGCTGATCGCGGCGGCCGCCGCCGCCCGCTACGGCACCTCCTACTAGACCCGCTCGACGAGCAGCGCCCTGCGCTTGCCCGCAAGTCGGGTGAGGATGAGGGTTCCGCTGCCTTCACCCTTCGGGGCAAGAGCCGTGCGGAAGACAGCAGGGTCGATGTCGACCCCCCGTTTCTTGATCTCCACGCTTCCGATGCCGCGTGCAGCGAGCTCGCGCTTGAGGGTGCGCTGGTCGAGCGGGAAGCTCTCCAGCACGCGGAAACAGGTCGCGAACGGCGTCATGACGGCAACGTCCGCAGTGAGGTAGGCGATCGTCGGGTCGAGCATCCGGGCGTCCAGAGTGCGTGCCAGGTCGCCGATGAGCCGGGCCCGGATGACGGCGCCGTCGGGTTCGTAGACGTACTCCCCGAGGCTGCCGGCCTCCGCATCCACGCTGTCGGCAGCGGCGGACATCTCTGCGGTGCCCCGCTCGCCGCCCACGACGAGCGCCGAGCGGCGCACGCCCTCGCGGGCGAGCGGACCGAACCACAGGCCGAGCTCGACGACATCCCGATCGACGGAGACCCACTGTGCCTCCGCGCCGTGTGGGATGAGGTCGCGGTCGATCCCGGGGCCGAGCTTGATGCCGGTCGGGTACTGCTCGGCGAGTCCGAACGCGAAGTCGAGTGAGGGCGACCAGTTTGCGGGGTTCTTCAGGCGCTTCGCGCCGCTGCGTCGTGCCGGGTCGAGATACACCCCGTCGACCCCGGCCAGGGTGAACGTTTCGGCGTCGTGGTGTTCCACCCTCGCGTTCGACCACGGCGCGAGGTTGTAGGCGGCAATGGCAGCTGTTACCTCGTCGCGTTCGACCGCGGTCACCTCGAGCTCAAGCGCGGCGAGAGCGAGGGCATCCGCCCCGATCCCGCAACCCAGGTCGGCGACCCACTTGAGCCCCGCGCGGTGATAGCGGCCCGCGTGCTGGGCTGCCACACTCAGCCGGGTGGCTTGTTCCAGGCCGGCTTCGGTGAAGAGCATGCGCTCGGCGAACGGGCCGAATTTCGGCGCGGCCCTCGCTCGCAGCTTGGCCTGGCTCAACACGGCAGCGACGAGCCCGGGGGAGTGCCCGGCCTTGCGCAGCTCGGAGACGGTGCGCACGACATCCGCCGCCGACTCGTAGGGTGGCAGGGAGTCGAGCAACCGCATTCCCTCGACCGAGAGCAGTTCGCGCAGCTCTGCCTGGTCCATGTTCCCACGGTACAGGCTGGCACTCACATTGATCGAGTGCCAGCGAACCCTTATAGTTGTTCTGGCACTCTCACAGGGAGTGTGCCAACCCATAGTTTTCTTAGAAAGAAGAGGTCAACCGTGTCGGTGTCCATCAAGCCGCTCGAGGATCGAATTGTCATCAAGCAGGTAGAGGCAGAACAGACCACTGCGTCTGGTCTTGTCATCCCTGACACTGCGAAAGAGAAGCCCCAGGAGGGCGAGGTCATCGCGGTGGGCCCCGGTCGCATCGATGACAACGGCAACCGCGTCCCCCTCGACATCGCCGTCGGCGACAAGGTGATCTACTCGAAGTACGGTGGAACCGAGGTGAAGTACGGCGGGGATGACCTGCTCGTGCTCTCGGCCCGCGACGTGCTTGCGGTGGTCGTTCACTAGGTAGTCATTGACGAAGAGCCCGGGGCGACGCCTCGGGCTCTTTTGTCTGCCCGCCACCTTCTCGGAGTGTTCCCGCTTCACGACCACGGGCCGCCGGTACAGTGCGACAGTGACCCGAATCACCCACTCCGGGGCGTCATTGCGCGCGGCTGCGTGCCTCGCGGTCATCCTCTCGCTTGCGGCCTGCACCACGGCGCCGGTGGACACCGAGCCCACCCCGATGACCGTCGCCACCGCGCAGCCCGCGGGCGACGGAATTCTGCGGATCGGTACGCTCATGCCGGGATCTGGCACCTTCGCGTTCCTCGGGCCAGCCCAGGCGGCCGCGGTGCAGGTCGCTGTCAACGAGATCAACGCCGCCGGAGGCGTGAACGGCAAGCCGGTCGAGTTGCTGGCACGTGATTCTGGGGATGCGAGCACAACTACTGCCGAGACATCCCTCGCCGATCTCGTCGCGAACAAGGTCGACGTGGTGATTGGCCCCACGTCTTCGGTGATTGCGGCGCGCATCCTTCCGGCCATCGTCGGGGCGAAGATCCCGATGATTTCGCCCGCGGCCACCTTCCCCGGCCTCACGACTGCCAACGACGACGGGTTCTTCTTCCGCACGATTCCGCCCTACGGCGACCAGGGGACCGCCCTGGCCAAGGTGCTCACCGCGAAGGGCCCGGCACGAGTCGCCCTCGTCTACGTCGACGACGATCTGGGCAAGGCCATCCTGCCCACCCTCACCGCCGGACTGAAAGCCGCCAAGAGTCCCTTGACGGTCGCGGTGCCCGTTCCTTCGGCGACGACGGACTTCGCCCCGATCATCGCGAAGGTGGTGGCGGCCAAGCCGGATGCCGTGGTCCTGGCTACCGCATACAGCTCGCTTGATCTCACCAAGGCCCTCATCGCGCAACTGGTCGGAGCCGGATTCGGCGGCGCGAAGCTCTGGCTCACCGCCCAGAACAGTGGGGACTACTCGCAGGCGCTTCCCGGTGGATCGATCGTCGGAGTCAATGGCATCATCGAGGGTGCGCAGTCGGATGACGCGTTCATCGCCAAGCTGAAGGCGGTCACCGCAGACCTGGCGACTTTCCGCTATGCCCCCGAGGCCTACGACGCCACGATCATGGCGGCCCTAGCTGCGGTCGTCGCGAAAAACGATTCCGGTCAGGCGATCGCGGCCACCCTCCAGGATGTGTCTCGCGGCGGCATCAAGTGCACGACCTTCGAAGAGTGCCTGGGCGTGCTCGACGCTGGCGACGACATCGACTACGACGGAATCTCCGGCCCCCTGGGCTTCACCGATCAGGGCGATCCCTCGACGGCGTACTACGGTCTCTACACCTTCAACGCCGAGAACAAGTTCGACTTCTCCAGCGGAATAATGGCGGGCTGACGACCCTTCTGGCCGTCGGAATGCCAAGCGCTTGTTAGATCACGGTAGGTAACGATCTGCCGCGCCGTTACGCGCTTGAAACACGCAAGCATTACCGTGACAGAACAGCATTGCTCAGTAACGCTGTGTCCAATCACATTCAATTTGCAAGGAGCAACATGAGCGTATTCGTGAAGGCAACAGCCTCGCGCTCGCGGTCTCTCAAGTCGATCCTCGGTGGCATCGCCATCGTGGGTGCGAGCGCACTCGTCCTCAGTGGATGCGCGGCGCCGTCGACCGGTGGAGAGACCACGGGACCCCGCGAGCCCCTGACCCTCAAGATCGGCACCATCCTCCCCCAGAGTGGCACGCTCGCGTTCCTCGGCCCGCCCGAAGAGGCTGGCGTCGCCCTTGCAGTCAAGGACATCAACGACGCCGACCTTGGAATCAAGGTCGACGTCCAGTACCGCGACTCGGGTGACACCACGACCGACACAGCAACGGTTTCGGTTACTGACCTCCTGTCGCTGGGTGTCTCGGCGATCATCGGTGCGGCATCCTCGGGTGTTTCGAAGACCGTCATCGACCAGATCACGGGCGCTGGCGTCATCGAGTTCTCTCCGGCGAACACGTCGATCGACTTCACCAACTATCCAGACAACGGCCTCTACTGGCGCACCGCTCCGTCTGACGTCCTCCAGGGCGAGGTGCTCGGCAACCTGATTGCTGACGACGGTGTGCAGAACCTCGGCATCATCGAGCTGAACGACTCCTACGGCACCGGCCTCACCAAGAAGCTCACTGAGACCTTCGAGGCTGCCGGCGGCAAGGTTGTCGCGTCCCCGCTCTTCAACACTGGTGACACGGTCTTCACGACCCAGATCTCCGAAGTGCTGGCGGCGAAGCCGGATGCAATCGCCCTCGTCACGTTCGACGAGGCGAAGATTATCGTCCCCGCGCTGCAGGGTGCCGGCTACACCGGCCCGCTGTACTTCGTTGACGGTAACCTCGCCGACTACAGCAAGGACTTCGCTCCTGGCGCACTCAAGGGTGACAAGGGCACGCTGCCCGGTCTCGACGTGAGCAAGCTCGGTGACTTCACCGACCGCCTGCTTAAGGTCGACCCGTCGCTCACTGAGTTCAGCTACGCACCTGAGTCCTACGACGCAGTCGTGCTGATCGCCCTCGCGGCCCTCGCCGCGAACTCGACCGATGGCAAGAAGATCGCGTCGAAGCTCCAGGAGGTTTCGGGTGGTTCCGGCAAGGGCAAGAAGGCGACCGACTTCGCGTCGGCCGCCCAGATCATCCTTGACGGTGGAGTCGTCGACTACGACGGCTACTCCGGTCCGATCACGTTCGACAAGAACGGCGACCCGACCCAGGCCACTATCGGCATCTACGAGTACCAGGAAGACAACACCTACAAGCGCATCAACTAACGCGCTGGAGCTGAGACAATCGCACCTGCGATTGCGCGACGCCAGCGCCGACGGAGCTAGCTCCGGAGGTTAGATAAGCAGTAGCAAGGAAGGGCCCCGGCTTCGGTCGGGGCCCTTTTGCGCGCGAGGGCGCTCTCGCGCCCTGCCGCCCACGGCGCCGGGCGCGGGGAAAGGCCGGGGCGCGGGGAAAGGCCGGGGACCGGGGAAAGGCCGGGGACCGGGGAAAGGGCGGGCACCGGGGAAGGCCGGGCACCGGGAAAGGCCGGGCACGGGCCTTCTCCGCCAGCCGCCTGGTGAAACGATCCAATGGGCAATTCTGACAAACGGTCGACCGACGGGCGCACGAACTGCCCGCTGGATCGTTTCAAGGGCGGCGCGCTACCGTGCTCCCGAGCGAGTGGGGCTGCGGGACCCAACGCAGAAGGCCGGGACGAGCATCCCGAGCCTTCTTGGCGGACGGCTCGCTCTAGTCCTCGCCGAGGGTGCCGAGGTAGAGCGAGATGACCTTGGGGTCCTTGAGCAACTCGCGGCCGGTGCCGGTGTATGCATCGGTGCCCTGGTCGAGCACGTAGCCGCGATCGCAGATCTGCAGGCAGCGGCGCGCGTTCTGCTCGACCATGATCGTCGTGACGCCGGCCTTGTTGATCTCTTTCACGCGCAGGAACGCCTCATCCTGGCGCACCGGCGAGAGGCCAGCGGAGGGCTCATCGAGCAGCAGGATGTGCGGCCCCATCATGAGCGCGCGGCTCATCGCCACCATCTGTCGCTCTCCACCGGAGAGTGACCCCGCGCGCTGGGCGAGCCGCTTCTCCAACTCGGGGAAGATCTCCACGACGAAAGCGAGCCGTTCCTTGATGCCCTTGGGTTTCTGGAACAGACCCATCTCCAGGTTTTCCCTGATACTGAGGGTCGGAAAGACGTTATTGGTTTGCGGAACGAAACCTACACCCTTGGAGACGAGCTTGTTCGGCTTGAGCCCGGTGATGTCGTCGCCGTTGAGCAGCACTTCACCCTCGCGAACCTTCACGAGGCCGAAGATCGCCTTGAGCAGCGTCGACTTGCCCGCGCCGTTCGGCCCGATGATGCCGATCAGTTCACCCTGGTTTGCGATCAGGGAGCAGCTGTTAAGGATGTTGACGCCCGGCACATAGCCGGCGGTCACCTTGCGCACTTCGACGACCGGGGCCACGGTCGATGCCGTGGCAGGTTTCGTGTCAGGACTCGTCGTCGACATCGAGCAGCTCCTTGATCGCTTTCACGTTTCCCTTTTCCTGGCCGGGATCCTCGCCGAGATCCTGGTCGTGGTGGCTGCCGAGGTAGGCATCGATGACTGCCGGGTTCTGCATCACGGCATCAGGCGGCCCTTCGGCCACGATCTTGCCTTCGGCCATGACGATCACCCAGTCGGCGATGTGGCGCACCATCTGCATGTCGTGCTCCACGAACAGCACGGTCATCCCCTGGGTCTTCAGCTCGAGAATGTGATCGAGCAGCGACTGGGTGAGCGCTGGGTTCACGCCTGCCATCGGCTCATCCAGCATGACCAGGATCGGGTCGCTCATGAGAGCACGGGCCATTTCGAGCAGTTTCCGCTGGCCCCCGGAGAGGCTGGCCGCAAAGTCCTCGGTCTTGGTGTCGAGCTTGAACTTCTTGAGGAGCTCGATGGCTTTGGCCTCGATGTCCTCCTCCTGCTGGCGCCATAGCCAGGGCAGCAGTGCGGCGAACATGTTCTCGCCCTTTTGCCCCTTCGCGCCGAGCTTCATGTTGTCGAGCACCGTGAGCAGGCTGAGGGCCTTCGTAAGCTGGAAGGTGCGCACCTGGCCGAGCCTGGCGACCTTGAACGATGGGATGCCGGCCAGCGACTTGCCCGAAAACGTCCAGGTACCGGTGTCGGGCTTGTCGAACCCGGTCAGCAGGTTGAACAGGGTGGTCTTGCCCGCTCCGTTGGGTCCGATCAGCGCAGTGATAGCGTTCCGGGGGATCTCGACATGGGTCACGTCGACGGCGGTGAGGCCGCCGAAGGTGCGGGTCACGTTGTCGGCGACGATGATCGGATCGACCTTGGACACACCCGGCCCGATCTCGCCTACATGCAGGTTGACGCTCTTGACCGGAGCGCCCCTCGTGGGTTTGGCGTTACTTGACAAAGGCCAACTCCTTCTTGTTGCCGAAGATGCCCTGTGGCCGGAAGATGACCAGGAGCATCAGCACGATCCCGACCAGGATGAAGCGGCTCTGGCCCGCCTGCACGCTCGACATGTGGATGAAGTCGAACCAGCCGGCGGACTGGGCGCGGGCGATGAAACCGGAGACCGCAGACAGCACCACCCAGAAGATGATCGAGCCAATCACCGGCCCAAAGATCGTCGCAGCGCCGCCGAGCAGCAGGATCGTGTAGATGAAGAATGTCAGCGTCGTCGCGTAGTTCGCCGGGACGATGGCCCTCGGCAAGACGAAGATCATGCCGGCGATGGTTCCGAAGACGCCACCGAGGATCAGCGACTGCATCTTGTAGAAGTAGACATTCTTGCCGAGGGCACGCACGGCATCCTCGTCTTCACGGATGCCCTTGATCACTCGGCCCCACGGGCTGCGCATGAGCTGCCAGGCCAACAGGATGGCGATGCCGACGATGATCCAAGCCACGATGCGCAGCCACAGGTCGTACTCATTCATCGTGAAGGGCCCGAAACCGTAGGTTCCTTTCGGGATCGGGTTGAGGGCCGCGAAACCGCCCTTGTAGCCGCTCAGGCCATCTGCAGACCCGGTGATGAAGTCGAGCGTGTTCGTGGTGAACACGAGTCTCAGAATTTCGGATGCCGCGATCGTCACGATCGCCAGGTAGTCGGCTCTCAACCGCAGCGTCGGGATCCCGAGTATGAGCGCGAAGACGATGGACCCCCCGATGCCGACCAGCACCGCTCCCCAGACCGGAAAGTGGAAGGTCAGCGTGGAGATGCCGTAGCCGTAGGCACCAATGGCCATGAACCCGGCCTGGCCGAAGTTGATGAGACCGGTGAACCCGAAGTGGATGGCGAGGCCGAGCGCCGCGAGCGCGTATGCCGCGGTAGTCGGGCTGACCAGCTCGACTGCGGCATTCTGAATGATCTGCCAAAAATCCATTGTCGGCTCCTAGCCAATTCTCTCTTTGCGGCCCAGGATGCCCTGTGGCCTGACCAACAGCACGAGGATGAGGATCACGAGCGCTCCGACGTACTTCATGTCGGAGGGAATCCAGAGGGTCGAAATCTCGATGAAGAACCCCACGATGAGCGAGCCGATCACCGCGCCGAATGCGGTGCCGAGCCCGCCGAGGGTCACCGCCGCGAAGATCAGCAGCAAGATCTGGAAGCCCATGTCCCACGAGACGCCAGGTCGGTAGAAGGCGAAGAGGATGCCGCTGAGCCCGGCCAGCGCGCCACCAAGCACCCAGACGATCCTGATCACGCGGTCGACGTCGATGCCGCTCGCGGCCGCAAGGCTCGGGTTGTCGCTCACTGCGCGGGTGGCCTTGCCGAGGCGAGTGCGAAGCAGGAAGAACGCGACACCGAGCACCGCGAGGATTGAGATTGCCATGCTCAGCAGGTCGAGCGGCGAGAGCGAGATCGCCCCGAACTTGAGGTCCTTGCCGTCGGCGCCGGGCAGTTGTCGCGTGGATCCGCCATAGAGGTACTGGTAGAGGTAGCGCAGAGCCAGGGAGAGGCCGATGCTCACGATCATCATGGGCACGAGCCCGACACCCCTGCGGCGCAGTGGGGCCCAGAGTCCGGCATCCATGGCGAAGCCGAATGCCCCGCTCAGCAGGATCGCCGCAATCAACGCCAACCAGAGGGGCCACGCGAGATCCACAGCGAGCGTCAGGGTGGCGAGCGCCCCGAACGTGACCATCTCGGCATGGGCGAAGTTGTTGAGCCCGGTGGTGCCGAAGATGAGTGAAAGGCCGAGCGCCGCCAGCGCGAGCAGTAGCCCGAAGCTGATCCCGGTGAACGACCGTTGGATGAACTGGTCGAGGAAGCTCGTCGTCTCGCGGACACCAGCTCCGAGGAAGAAGTTGACCGACTTGTTGTTGGTCAGCCCGAACTCGGCTTGGATGGTGCTGCCACCCTTCACGACGATGATGCCTTGGGGAAGCGTGGACTCGTCAAGGCTGATCGTGTAGCTGCCCTTAGTGGGCACCCCAATCTTCCAGTGGCCCTTGTCGTCGGTCTTCACCTCGGCGCTATAACCGTTGCCGCTCACCGAGATGAGCACCCCGGCCAGGGGCACGTCGTCGTTGCGCACGTTCCCGCTGAACTGGTAGTCGTACTCGCCGCCGATGTCGTCGGCGTGGGCGGCCACCGCACCGCTGGCGAACGTGAGCGCGATCACCAAGCTCGCCAACAGGAGCAAGAGCGCGCGCAACCAGCGCTTATCGATGAAACCAGTGACTTCCACGGAACCTCCACTTGAGACCAGCCGGAATATTGCCATCCCGCGGGTTCTGGCGCACCATCGACGTTGACGATACTTCCCGTTTATGTCCCCTGTGTTTCGGAACGGACACAATCCGGTCTGGTCATTATGTTCCGTGGAATAGCTGGGGTGGTAACCCGTTAATATTGGATACCGGCATTCAGCGCAGCATCCGGGCCTCGTCACACTCAGTTAAGGGACCCCATGGACCAGCCCGATCCTTTCGGATTCATCGGCCTCACCTACGACGATGTCATGCTGCTGCCCGGGCATACCGACGTCATTCCCAGCGAGGCAGACACCGGTTCGCGCCTCACCAGACGCATCAGGGTCGCCTCCCCGTTGCTGTCTGCCGCGATGGACAGCGTCACCGAATCCCGCATGGCGATCGCCATGGCGCGCAACGGCGGCATCGGCATCCTGCACCGAAACCTCTCGATCGAAGACCAGGCGGCCTACGTCGACAAGGTCAAGCGCAGCGAGTCGGGCATGATCACCAACCCGGTCACGACCACCCCAGAGGCAACGGTGGCCGAGGTCGACGCGTTATGCGGCCAGTTTAGGGTTTCGGGTTTGCCGGTGGTCGAGGGCGATGGCAAGCTCGTCGGAATCATCACTAACCGCGACATGCGCTTCGTCTCCCCTTTCGAGAAGGCGACGACCCTCGTGCGCGACGTCATGACGAAGGCGCCGCTCATCACCGCGCCCGAGGGAATTGACCCGGATGCCGCGATCGCGATCTTCGCGCAGCACAAGATCGAGAAGCTGCCGCTCGTCGACCCCGCAGGGCGACTGCGTGGGCTCATCACCGTCAAGGACTTCGACAAGAGCGAGAAGTATCCCCACGCCACGAAAGACGAGGAAGGGCGCCTGCGGGTCGGCGCCGCGATCGGGTTCTTCGGCGATGCTTGGGACCGCGCAGGGGCACTGCGTGACGCAGGTGTCGACGTGATCGTGGTGGACACCGCAAACGGCGACTCTGCCGGAGTGCTCGACATCATTCGCCGCATCAAGAGTGACAGCGCCTTCGCGGCGATCGACGTGATCGGCGGCAACGTCGCCACCCGGTCGGGCGCACAATCCCTCATCGACGCAGGGGCGGACGCGGTGAAGGTCGGCGTCGGCCCGGGCTCGATCTGCACGACCAGGGTTGTGGCCGGGGTCGGAGTGCCGCAGGTGACCGCGGTGTATGAGGCATCCCTCGCCGCACGCGAGACCGACGTGCCCATCATCGCCGACGGCGGGCTGCAGTACTCAGGCGACATCGCCAAGGCGCTCGTCGCTGGTGCCGAAACTGTGATGCTGGGGTCGCTGCTCGCCGGAACCGACGAGAGCCCAGGCGACCTGATCTTCGTCAACGGCAAGCAGTTCAAGAGCTATCGCGGCATGGGTTCGCTCGGCGCGCTGCAGACCCGTGGGAAGAAGACCTCATACTCGCGTGATCGCTACTTCCAGGCGGATGTGCCTTCCGACGAGCAACTCATCGCCGAAGGTATCGAGGGGCAGGTGCCCTACCGCGGCCCGGTGTCATCGGTCGTGTACCAGTTGCTCGGAGGGTTG
Organism: Microbacteriaceae bacterium; assembly: GCA_043754275.1. GTDB lineage: Bacteria > Actinomycetota > Actinomycetes > Actinomycetales > Microbacteriaceae > Rhodoglobus. The sequence goes on from JAYUVE010000046.1 coordinate 28,367, forward strand.
CGGCAATCGATGTTCTACACGGGAGCCAGGACCATCGACGAGCTCCGCGCCAAGGGCAAGTTCGTGCGGATCACCGCTGCTGGCCTCAAGGAGTCGCACCCGCACGATGTGCAGATGGTGGTTGAGGCGCCGAACTACCGCGGGTAGCTGCTTTGGTTTGTGGCCGCGGCACCGCCAGCGCCGGAAGGTCGGCGGACGGTCGGCGTGTCGCGAGCGCTGAGCGGCGTGTCGTGCGGCCGATCCGACGGGGGCGGTCGGAGGGTGACGGCGATACTGAGCGCGGTCGGCTGGTGGCGACGGTAGGGCGACGGAGGGAGCGTGACCACGCGCCGTGCACCCAGGTAGGCCGGGGTGCGCGCCGGTAGGCTCGTACCCGTGAGTGACATCGAGATCGGACGCGCCAAGCGCGCTCGCCGCGTGTATGCGTTCGACGACATTGCGATCGTGCCGAGCAGGCGCACCCGCGACCCGCAAGACGTGAGCATCAGCTGGACGATCGACGCGTACACGTTCAGCATTCCGGTGCTCGCGGCTCCAATGGACTCGGTGGTCTCGCCGACGACGGCCATAGCCATGGGCAAACTCGGCGGCTTGGGCGTGCTCGACCTCGAGGGTCTGTGGACCCGATACGACGACCCTGAACCGGTGCTCGCCGAGATCCGAGGGCTGAAGAACGACAACGCGACCAAGCGCATGCAGGAGCTCTACTCAGAGCCGATCAAGCCGCACTTGGTGACCGAGCGGCTCGCCGAGATCCGCGCAGCGGGAGTTCCCGTTGCTGGCGCCCTCAGCCCCCAGCGCACGCAGGAGTTGTACCAGACCGTCGTCGACGCGGGAGTGGACCTCTTCGTCATTCGCGGTACGACGGTGAGCGCAGAACACGTCTCGAAAACCGTGGAGCCCCTCAACCTCAAGAAGTTCATCTACGAGTTGGACGTCCCCGTCATCGTCGGTGGGGCGGCCACCTACACGGCGGCCCTCCACCTCATGCGCACGGGTGCGGCCGGGGTGCTCGTCGGCTTTGGTGGCGGCGCGGCCTCGACCACCAGGGCAAGCCTCGGCATCCACGCCCCGATGGCGACCGCCGTCGCGGATGTCGCTGGCGCTCGCCGCGACTACATGGACGAGTCAGGCGGCCGCTACGTGCACGTGATCGCGGATGGCGGTCTCGGAACCAGCGGCGACATCGTCAAGGCGATTTCGGTCGGTGCCGACGCCGTCATGTTGGGCAGCACACTCGCCCGCGCGAGTGAGGCACCGGGTGGCGGTTGGCACTGGGGGGCTGAGGCACGTCATGCCGAGCTACCCAGGGGCAACCGCGTGGAGGTGGGCACGCTCGCCCCGCTTGAGCAGATCCTCTACGGCCCCTCCACCGTCGCCGATGGGCGGGTGAACCTCATCGGTGCACTGCGCAGGTCGATGGCGACCACGGGCTATTCAGACCTCAAAGAATTCCAGCGCGTCGAAGTCGTCGTCGCGCCCTATCACGCAGGCTAGGAGGCCAAGTGGCCAAGTCAGTTACCCGCTCCTCAAAGCTGGGCCCCGACGAGCGGGCAGCCGCTATCGAGACGCTCAAGACCAAGGAGCTCGACATCCTCGTGATCGGCGGGGGCATCGTCGGCACTGGATCGGCGTTGGATGCCGCGACTCGCGGCCTTCGCGTCGGCATGGTTGAGGCGCGCGACTGGGCTTCGGGCACGTCGAGCCGTTCGTCGAAGCTCGTGCACGGCGGCATCCGCTACCTCGAGCAGCTCGATTTCAGGCTCGTGCGCGAGGCGCTCATCGAGCGTGGACTGCTTCTCGAGCGCATCGCTCCGCACCTGGTGAAGCCGGTGCGCTTTCTCTATCCGCTCACCAAGCCGCTCTTCGAGCGTGCCTATGTCGGGGCAGGGATGCTGCTCTACGACGCCTTCAGCTACACCGGCGGCCGCCCGCCGGGTGTGCCGCATCACCGCCACCTCACGAAGCGGCAGATGCTGCGCGCCATGCCCAGCCTGAACCCCGACGCGTTCGTCGGCGGCTTGACCTACTACGACGCCCAGGTCGATGACGCTCGGTATGTCGCGAATCTCGCTCGCACCGCCTCGTTCTATGGTGCCCACGTTGCCTCGCGGGTGCGCGTCGAAGGCTTCATCAAGGTCGGCGAGCGGGTCGTGGGAGTCAACGCCCACGATCTCGAGACCGGCGAGAAGTTCGACATCCGCGCTCGCCAAGTGGTCAACGCCACGGGCGTCTGGACGGATGAGACCCAGGCCATGGTCGGCGAGCGTGGGCAGTTCAAGGTGCGCGCCTCGAAGGGTGTGCATCTTGTCGTGCCGCGCGACCGCATCCACTCCAAGCTCGGATTGCTGCTTCGCACCGAGAAGAGCGTGCTGTTCGTGATCCCCTGGGGTCGGCATTGGCTCATCGGCACGACAGACACCGACTGGAACCTCGACAAGGCACATCCGGCGGCGACGGCTGCAGACATCGACTACCTGCTCGAACACGTCAACAAGGTTCTCGCCGTGCCGCTCACGCGCGACGATGTCGAGGGGGTGTACGCGGGGCTGCGCCCGCTACTGGCCGGAGAGTCCGAGCAGACCTCCAAGCTCAGCCGCGAGCACATCGTCGCCCACACCGTGCCGGGCCTGGTCGTCGTCGCGGGGGGCAAGTGGACCACCTATCGCATCATGGCCAGGGATGCCGTTGATGAAGCGGTCGCCGCGCTCGACGGAACTATCTCCGGCTCGATCACCGAAGACATCGCGTTGCTGGGTGCCGAAGGCTATGCGGCGGCCTGGAACAAGCGCGGAAAACTCGCCCGCGCCTTTGGCGTACACAAGGTGCGCATCGAACACCTGCTGAACCGGTACGGCGTGTTGACTGATGAGCTGCTCGAGCTGATCAGGGCGCGGCCAGAGCTGCAGGAGCCACTGCCGGGCGCCGACGACTACATCGGGGCCGAAGTCGTCTACTCGGCGACCCACGAGGGTGCCCTGCACCTCGAGGACGTCCTGGCGCGACGCACCCGCATCTCGATCGAGGCGTGGGATCGGGGCGTTTCGGCGGCACCCGTCGCGGCGGCGCTTATGGCAAAAGAACTCGGTTGGGATGCGGCCCGCACCGCCCGCGAAGTCGAGGTGTACCTGGCCAGGGTCGAAGCCGAGCGGGCCAGCCAGAACGAGCCGGACGACCTCTCGGCAGACCGCATCCGCCTCGAAGCCCCGGAGATCGTGGAAGCCTAATCGTGGAAGCCTAGAATTGATGTGAGGACGGAAGGGCGGCCAGTCCATGGTTGACGTGAGAAGGGTGAAACTCCCTGGCGTCGGTGTGCTGCACACTTTCGTGACCGATGACGGCGGCAAGGTCGGCGTCATCACCCACCGATCGGGTCACAGCGATCTCATCTCGTTCTCCGACGCCGAGGGCGGATCGGATGCCCGCAAGGTCTCCCTTCGCCTCGACGAAGATGAGGCCCACACGCTCGCCGAGCTGCTCGGCGGCACCCGGATCACCGAATCGCTGTCGCGGCTCGACGAGATTCCCGGGCTTTCCATCGATTGGTTCAGCGTCGACTATGAGGACTACATCGCCGGAAAGAAGCTCGGCGGGCTCGCCAGCCGCGGCGTGGTCGGGCTCACCGTTGTCGCGGTCGTTCGCGGCGACTCGGCAAACCCGGCCCCGGCCGATGACTTCACCGTGTTCCCCGGCGACACCCTGGTCGTGGCGGGCACTCCCGAAAAGGTGGCCAAGGCCTTCACGTTCTATCGCACGGGAGAAATGAAGCACAAAGCGCCGGTCGACTCACCATCCGGCGGGTAGCCAGTGCATGTCGGTGAAGACCTCGTAGTCCTGGGCGTTCTTTTCCTCATCGCGTATGTGCTCGGCAGGGTTGGCAAGCTCATCGGGTTGCCGGCCATCCCGATCTACATGCTCGTGGGGTTGTTAGCGAGCCCGCACACCCACTTCTTTCCGCTGAGCTTCGAGTCTGCTGACGTCGAATTGGTCGCCGTCTTCGGGCTGATCCTGCTGCTGTTCAGCCTCGGTCTCGAATTCGACCAGGACGAGTTCTACGGCAATATCGGTGCCCTCCTGGTTTCGGGCGGCACTCGCATCGTGATCAACTTCGCCGTGGGCTTCGGGCTCGGGATGTGGATCGGCTGGGGCACGCGCGAAGCCCTGATCATTGCCGGAATGACCGCGACCTCGTCGAGCGCGATCATCACGAAGTTGCTCATCGAGTTGCGGCGCCTGGCCAACCGGGAGACCCCGGCGATCCTCGGGATCATGGTGCTCGAAGACGTCTTCATCGCGATCTACCTCGCCATCGTCTCGGTAGTGCTCGGTGGCAAGACCGACGGGTGGGCGATTGCCCTTCAGTTGCTGATCTCATTCACCTTCCTGGTCGTGATGTTCGTGATCGCGCGCTGGGGCGGCAGGGTGGTCTCTCGACTCGTGCAGACCAGGGACGACGAGCTGTTCACGATCCTGTTCTTCGGCCTCGCTGTCGCGTTCGGCGGCATCGGAGAGTTGCTCGGCGTCTCGGATGCCATCGGCGCCTTCCTCATCGGACTAGTGCTCGGCGCCACCCGCTTCCGCGGCAGGATCGAGCAGTTCTCCTTGCCCTTGCGAGACGTCTTCGGAGCGTTCTTCTTCCTCAATTTCGGGCTTGCCCTCGACATCTCGACCTTTGGTGGCGTGATGGTTCCCGTTGCGGTCGCGGTTGTCGTCACCCTGGTCATCAACACGCTCGGCGGGCAGCTGATCGCCCGGCAGAACAGGCTCACGGCCGCCGAGGGGCTCAATGCGAGTGCGATGCTGCAGAACCGTGGTGAGTTCGCCCTCATCCTCGCGACGCTTGCGGTCGGTGCAGGGCTGGATGCCCGGCTGACGCCCTTCGCGGGCCTCTACGTGCTCTCCATGGCCATCGTCGGTCCCATACTCGCTGTCAACTCCGAACGTCTCGGGGGAGTCATCTTCCGAACGCGGAAGACGCCGACCGCGATCGTCGAACGAGACCGGGTGCGCGACGAGGGCATCGCCCTGGTCGAGGCTGCAACCGCCGGTCAGTTGCCGGGCGATGACGAGGTGGATGATGACATTGGGCTCTTCGATCCGGTGGCCGCCCTTGAGGCGACCACGACCGATGCCAGGCCCCTCACGGTCGAGGAGCAGGCGGCCCAGCAGTCCGATGAAGTGTTCGACCGCAAGAGAGACCCGGAGTATTGAGCAAGCCCATTGAAGCCCGCCCCAGCATGTGGCGGATCGCGCGGCGCCCCCGTTGGATCGCGGCCCTCATCCTCGCGCTTGGCGTCGCGGCCGGGTTCGCAGCTCTCGGCCAGTGGCAGCTCGCCCGCAGCTTCGAGAGTGCCGTCGCCCCCACCCAGGAAACCGAGAAAGTCGTGGCGCTCGAGTCGGTGGCGAAGCCGCAGTCGCCCGTACTCTCCGTGGCCACCGGACAGTTGGTCAGCGTCACTGCGCAATTCGTGGGTGGCGACTACGTGGTGCTCTCCGACCGCGTGAACCTCGCGGCCCCGGGGTACTGGGTCGTGGGGCATGCCGTCTTGCCCGACGGCGCGAGCCTCGCGGTGGCGCTCGGTTGGGTTGCCAGTGCGGATGCCGCGGCATCCGCCATCTCGACCCTGCAGCAGCACCCCCCCGCGCCAGCCATCACGGGTCGCTACCTGCCGAGCGAGTCTGCGCAAGACACCGACTTCGAGCATGGAGTGCACAGCGTGCTCGCCGTCGCCGATCTCGTGAACACTTGGGCTGAAGTGCCCAACGGGGTCTACGGCGGCTACCTGGTCTCGCACCAGGCGCTGCCGGGGCTTCAACTCATCGACTCGCCTCCGCCCTCGACCGAGGTGTCGCTCAACCTGCTCAACGTTTTCTACGCGATCGAGTGGGTGATCTTCGCGGGCTTCGCGATCTTCCTCTGGTACCGGCTGGTGCGGGATGAATGGGAGGACGCTGGAGCTAAGAGCGACGGTCATTTCTGACCGTCGCCGCGACGCCAGTCCTGACGGCCGTCTCGGCCGTCAGCCTCCGACTCGAAACGTAGACTAGCTACATGCCGATTGGACCCGCTGCGCAGGACGTTCCTAAGATCCGCCGGGTGGTGTCGGTCTACAAGGTCTCTTCGATCATCACGGGCACGTTCCTGCTGCTGCTGTGCCTGATGATGGTGCTGCGCTACGGGCTCGGTGTTGACATCGAGCTGGGCGGGCCATTCGGGTTCCTCGCGCTCACGCCGCGTGAGCTCATTGTGGGTGTCGACCTCTCGACGGCGATCCTCATCGCGCATGGCTGGCTCTACGTGCTCTACCTGGCCTGCGACTTCCTGCTCTGGCGATACATCCGCTGGTCGTTCGGCAAGTTCCTGTTCATCGCACTCGGGGGGATCATCCCGCTGCTGTCGTTCTTCCTTGAGCGCCGCATCCCGCGCGAGGCCCTTGCTGCCATCGCCCACCTCGAGAAGGAGCCAGTCGCCGCGTGAGTGCACGTTTTGAAGGGTCACAGGCCGAAGCCCATCCCGTTCTCGTCGTCGACTTCGGTGCGCAGTACGCGCAGTTGATCGCGCGACGCGTGCGCGAGGCGAACGTGTACAGCGAAATCGTGCCGCACACCATCACGGCCGCCGAAGTTGCGGCGAAGCATCCCGCCGGCATCGTGCTCAGTGGCGGGCCGTCGAGTGTGTACGAGGAGGGGTCGCCTTCGCTCGATCCGGCGATTCTTGGCCTCGGCATCCCGGTGCTCGGCATCTGCTACGGCTTCCAGGTCATGGCACAGCAGCTCGGCGGCGAGGTGGCCAATACCGGGCTTCGTGAGTACGGCGCTACTGACATGACAGTAACCGGTGATGGTGGTTACTTGCTCGCGGGGCAACCCGAAGCCCAGACCGTGTGGATGAGCCATGGCGACTCGGTGGCGAAGGCCCCAGACGGCTTCACCGTGCTGGCCTCGAGCGGGTCGACCCCGGTCGCCGCGTTCGCCTCCGACGAGCGCAAACTCTACGGCGTGCAATGGCATCCCGAGGTCAAGCACAGCACGTTCGGGCAGCGCGTGCTCGAGAACTTCTTGCACACGGCGGCGGGCATCCCCGCCGACTGGAACAGTGGCAACGTCATCGCCGAACAGGTGGAACGCATCCGCGCCCAAGTCGGCACCGCACAGGTCATCTGCGGCCTATCTGGCGGAGTCGACTCTGCGGTCGCTGCGGCGATCGTGCACAAGGCGGTCGGCGACCAGCTCACCTGCATCTTTGTCGACCACGGGCTGCTCAGGCAGGATGAGCGCCGCCAGGTCGAAGAGGACTACGTCGCCTCTACCGGCGTGCGTCTCGTTACCGTCGATGCGGTCGACCAGTTCCTGGATGCCCTCGCCGGGGTCACCGACCCGGAGACCAAGCGCAAGATCATCGGGCGCGAGTTCATTCGCAGCTTCGAGGGTGCGGCATCCGATCTCGTGGCCGAGGCGGCATCCGACGGCGAGCCGATCAAGTTCCTGGTGCAGGGCACGCTCTACCCGGATGTCGTGGAGTCTGGCGGCGGAACCGGCACCGCAAACATCAAGAGCCACCACAACGTCGGCGGACTGCCCGAAGACCTGCAGTTCGCACTCGTGGAGCCGCTGCGCACGCTCTTCAAGGACGAGGTCCGTGCGATCGGTCGCGAGCTGGGCCTGCCCGAGGTGATTGTCGGCCGGCAGCCGTTTCCGGGGCCTGGCCTCGGCATCCGGATCGTCGGTGAGGTTACCCGTGAGCGCCTGGACCTGCTCCGCAAGGCAGACGCGATCGCCCGCGCTGAGCTGACTCTTGCCGGGCTCGACTCCGAGATCTGGCAGTGCCCGGTCGTGCTGTTGGCGGATGTCCGTTCCGTCGGAGTTCAGGGCGACGGGCGCACCTACGGCCACCCGATCGTGCTGCGGCCGGTGTCATCCGAAGATGCGATGACCGCGGACTGGACGCGCCTGCCCTATGACGTGCTCGCGAAGATCAGCAACCGCATCACCAACGAGGTGGCCGGCGTGAACCGCGTGGTGCTCGACGTCACGTCGAAGCCGCCGGGGACGATTGAGTGGGAATGAGGACGCTGCGGACTTCGGGCAGCCGTTTTCAGCTCAGACATTGAGAACTTCGAACGATCCGAAAAGCGTGGATCGCTCGAAGTTCTCAAAACTCGCGAGAAAACGGCCACCCGAAGTCCCCGCTGGGTAGATACACATAGCTAACGACCGATGACCTGCACGTCGATCCCCGGAATATCGAGCTTCCCCCACGCACGATCGGTCGTTACTGCGACCCCGTTCATGGCGCGAGCCAGACCGAGGCAGGATCGGTCGGCGAGGGATAACCCTTTGCTTTTCGTCGAGGGCCACAGGGCAGCCGTCTCCATCGCGCGCTCTCTGTCGAAGGGCACGACCTCACAATCGAAGGTGGCCATCATCTGTGCTGCGGTCTCGACCGAACCGCCCAACTGCGCGAACTTCTGGAGTACCTCGGACTGGTTTATCGCGCAGATCAGCGAGCCATCGAAGTACTCGAGAAGTCTCTCGCTACCTGGCTCAGCCTTCATGACGGCGATGAAGACCGATGAATCGAGCACATACACGATGTCAGTCTTCGCGATTCTCAAGCGCAGCGGCTGCGCGTCGTTCAGCCATGAATTCCTCGAGGACGTCACTTCCTTCGGGAATGAGACTCTGCGCGTACTCCTGGAACCGCTTGAGAGCCGCGCGCTGGTCGAACACGGCAACCTGACCGTCCTCGATGGCGAAGTTGATGACGGTGCCCTCCTTCCAACCGAACTCCTTTCGGAGGGCGGCTGGGATCACGACCCGCCCCTGGGGGCCAATCGACACTTGATAGGTGCCAGATGCCGTCTTCTCAAGAAGTGTCACACACCTAGTCTATGGCACGTTGGAGGGAAAGTGGCATCCTGCAGGACGACAAGAAAGGGCCGCCCCGAAGGACGGCCCTTTCGCGCGATGCGAGCCCTAGCGGCGCGAAAGCGCCAGCATCCGCAGGATCTCGAGGTAGAGCCAGATGATCGTGACCATGATGCCGAAAGCGCCCGTCCAGCCGTACTTGCGGGGTGCCTTGTTCTGCACGCCGCGCTGGATGAAGTCGAAGTCGAGCACGAGCGAGTAGGCCGCGAGAAGCACGACGAAGACGCCGAGGATGACGCCGAGCGGGATGCCGGCGATCGTGACACTGCCGCGCAGGCCGTAGGGATCGGTCTGGACACCGGAAACCACGAGGGCGAAGTTGACCAGCGAGAACACCAGGTAGCCGACCATGGCGATCAAGAAGACCTTCGTGGCGCGCTTGGATGCCCGGATCTTGCCGCTAGCGAAGAGCGCGAGCGTGACGCCCACTACGACGAGCGACGCGATGACCGCCTGGACGATGATTCCTGGGAACGCAGACTCGTAGAACGCCGAGATGCCCCCCACGAAGACGCCCTGCACGGCCGAGTAGATCAGGATGAGCGGGGCCGAGGGCTCGCGCTTGAAGGAGTTCACGAGGCCGAGCACGAGGCCGATGATCGCGGCGCCGATCCAGAGGAAAGGAATGGTGTCAGCGGTGACCCAGCCGACCGCTGCGCCCACCAGAAGGAGGGCGAACGCGCCGACGGTCTTGGCGATCGTGTCTTCGACGGTCATGACCTCGCCCTCCGCCGGGGCGGAGGAACGGTTGTAGATCTCATCGAGCTGCTGGGCAGTCACGTTCTGGGCGGCGGCTACGGCGCCAGCGCCCTGGCCGGTGAACACCGCGTTGCGAGAGAAAGCCGGATTGGCCAGTGCCATGGGAATTCCTTTCGGGAGGTGGATGTCAAATCTACTGGGGCGCGCTGGGAGATGACCCGGGGCTCCGGGCCGACTGCGCAATGAGGCGAGCGAGCCACGCCGAGCCGATGAACACCGCAAGCGAGATGGCCAGGGCCAGCGGCATCCCGGAGTATTCGCTGAAGAACTGAGGGATGATGAAGCCGTTCGCGATCGGAAAAACCGCCGTCAGGTAGGCGGATGCCGGGCGATGGCGCACGAGCAGCCAGCACAGGTAGGGCACCACGAACGTCCACATCGACTGCGGGCCGGTCAGCAGCAGCCAGATTTGGGCCGTCGCGGGCACGACGACGAGCAGTCGCCGCCAGCCCCGCGCGGGCATGATCGACCAGCCGACAATATGGGCGGTGGTTCCGATGAGCAGCAGCGGCAGCGTGTAGGTGTTCGAGCCCTGCAGCTGGATCGCGCCACCGATGATCAGGACGAGCCCGAACACATAGCGGTCGCGATAGTGCCCCCAGTGCAGGGGAAGCAGCGACGTAGGCTCGCGCCATCGACCCGCGGTGGGGCCAGAGCGCGCCGACGAGTTAGCGCGGCGCATTGAGGAAGACCAGCGCCCCGATGCCCACCGCGAGCCAGGCGAAACCGAGCACCGTCGCGACTTTGGCGATGGTCATACCGCGCTCGCCGGAGAGCCTGATCTGGCCGATGGCGAGATAGCCGAACACGGCAGCCAACGGGCCGCCGATACAGGCGAGGACCAGGGCGACTATCGCCAGCCGGTTGACGCGCGGCAGCATGGGGGAGGTTGGGCGGATCGCCCCGGGGATCGCGGGGGCACCGCAGTAGACACAGAAGCGCCATTCGGGGTCGAGCGCCTTGCCGCATTCCGCGCAGGTCATAGACGAATGCTAGTGGCGCGGTCGGGCACCCTTAGCCTTGGTGGGTGAGCACGCCCAGGCGCCCCCTCGTTATCGGACATCGTGGCGCGAGCGGTTACCGCCCCGAGCACACCAGGGCGGCCTACGAACTGGCCTTCGCCCTGGGCGCCGACGCGGTCGAACCCGACATCGTCCCCTGCAAAGACGGCGTGCTCGTGCTGCGCCACGAGAACGAGATCTCGGGGACGACGGATGTCGCATCCCGCCCCGAATTCGCCGACCGCCGCACCACCAAGACGATCGACGGCGAGGAGCTGACCGGGTGGTTCACCGAGGATCTCAGCTGGCCAGAGCTCGCCACCTTGCGTGCCACAGAGCGGCTGCCCGCCGTTCGCCAGCACGGGTCGACATTCGACGGGATGTACCCGATCCTGCGCCTGAGGGATCTCATGGAGCTCATCGACGCCGAGGCCACACGGCAAGGGCGGCCACTCGTGATGGTCGCGGAGATCAAGCACGCCACCTACTTCGAGTCGATCGGGCTGCCGCTGGATGCGCTGTTCGCCGCCGAGGTCGACGGTTGGGCGACCGCGACGAACCTGGTGGTCGAGTGCTTCGAGGAGGGGGTGCTCGGCAAGATCCGCACCCGCGGCGTGCCCGGCCGGTACGTCTACTTGCTCGAGCCCAGTGGTGCAGCTGCCGATCTCGTCGCGAAGGATGGGCTTAAGGCGGCGACCTACGCCGAACAGCTTGCGGACCTTCTGGCCCTCGCGAAGCGACTCGACGGCGTGAGCCTCGACAAGAAGACACTGCTCAAGGGAGGGGCCGAGCTTGTGGAACGGATCCACGCGGCCGGGCTGACGGTATTCACCTGGACCCTGCGCCCCGAGAACCGTTTTCTCGGTAAAAAGCGCAGAGCCGGAAAGGTGCCAGGCGACTTCGGTGACTGGCGTGGAGAGTTCCTGGCAATCATCGACACCGGCCTCGACGGAGTATTCGCCGACCACCCCGACCTGGTCTTGGCTGCCCTCGACGCGCGCTAGGCGGGTCAGGGGTCGCCGGTAGAATTGTGCCTGCGATGACCTTCATCCTTGACCCCGCCGATCCGGCCGAGCCTCCTCGCGGCGGTCGACTCGATGACGCGCTGCTGGCAGGCCTCAACCCGCGGCAACGCGAGGCCGTCGAGTATCGCGGGCAGGCACTGCTTATCGTCGCCGGGGCGGGTTCAGGCAAGACGAGCGTGCTGACCCGCAGGATCGCCGGCCTGCTGCAGAGCAGGGAAGCCTGGCCGAGCCAGATCCTCGCCATCACCTTCACCAACAAGGCCGCGACCGAGATGCGTGAGCGGGTGCGCTCCCTCGTCGGCGAACAGGCGGAGGGGATGTGGATCTCGACGTTCCACGCCGCCTGCACCCGGATCTTGCGGCGCCAGGCCGAGTCCATGGGCATGAAACAGAGCTTCACGATTTACGACACCCAAGACCAGAGGGCGCTTCTCAAGCGGATCATCAAGGAGTTGGATGCCGACACCCTCGGGTTTACGCCGGGTGGGGCATCCAACCGCATCTCCAAACTCAAGAACGAGCTCACCGATGCCGAGGCCTTCGCCCGCTCGGCCAACACCAATGACCCGAAGGAGGCGGGGTTCCTCGAGATCTTCCGCCGCTACACGGCTGCCCTGCGCCGGGCGAACGCGCTCGACTTCGACGACATCATCGCCGAGACCGTGTACCTGTTCCGTGCCTTCCCCGAGGTTGCGGCCCTCTACCAGCGGCGCTTCAGGCATGTGCTCGTCGATGAGTACCAAGACACCAACCACGCGCAGTACGCGCTCATCCGCGAGCTGGTGCGACCGGTCAAGCCGCAGCATGTTCCGCAAGACACTCGAATGCACCTGGATGCCGGCGGCGGCATCCCCGGAGCCTCGCTGACGGTGGTCGGCGACTCCGACCAGTCGATCTACGCGTTTCGCGGAGCCGACATCCGCAACATCGTCGAGTTCGAGCGCGACTTCCCGAACTCCAAGGTGATCCTGCTTGAGCAGAACTACCGCTCGACCCAGAACATCCTTGACGCCGCGAACGCCGTGATCTCAAACAACTTCGACCGCAAGGCGAAGAACCTCTTCACCGTCGTGGGCGCCGGGGAGAAGATCATCGGATACACCGGCTACTCGGGCCACGACGAGGCGCAGTTCGTCGCCGATGAAGTCGAGGCGCTGCGGTCGAAGGGGCTGAGTCTCAACGACATCGCGGTCTTCGTGCGCACCAACTCGCAGACCCGACCGCTGGAGGAGATCTTCATCCGGTCGGCGATCCCCTACCGCATCCCCGGCGGCACCAAGTTCTACGAGCGCGCCGAGGTGAAGGATGCGATGGCATACCTAATCCAGGTGGCTAACCCAGACGACGACCTGGCCTTGCGTCGCATCATGAACGTGCCCAAGCGCGGCATTGGGCCCGCCACGGAGGCCTCGCTCCAGGCGTATGCCGACCGGGTCGGGGTGCCGCTGCGCGAGTCGCTGCTCGACGCGGGTGAGCTGGGGCTCGGGCCCAAGGTGACGGCGGCCATCGTCGAGCTGGGCCAGATTCTCGACTCCGCCGGGGCAGTCGCCGGCACCGCGCCGCCGCACGACATCCTCACCGACATCCTCAACAAGACCGGGTATCACGCCCAACTCAAGAACAGTGGTGACGCGCAGGATGCCGCCCGGGCCGAGAACCTCGAAGAGCTGGTCTCGCAGACCAAGGAGTTCCGCACCACCAACCCCTCGGGAACTCTCGTCGAGTTCCTCACTGGAGTGGCACTCTTCGCCGCCGCGGATGAGATCGACGACGGCGACGGCACCGTCTCGATCATGACCCTGCACACCGCGAAGGGTCTCGAGTACGACTCGGTGTTCCTCACCGGTCTTGAGGAGGAGCTGTTGCCGCACCGCATGTCGTCCAATGAGCCGGGCGGGCTCGCCGAGGAACGGCGGTTGTTCTACGTCGGCATCACCAGGGCCAAGAAGCGGCTGTACCTCTCGCTCGCGGCATCCCGGGCGAACTTCGGCGACGTGAGCGTCTCGCTGCCCAGTCGCTACCTGCAGGAGATCCCGGGCGAACTCATCGACTGGCGGCAGTCGGGTGGCGGGGGCGGGTTCCGCGCCGGCGGGCGTGCGCTGCGCGCGGCTCCCATGCGTGACAGCTACAGCTCGGTGCCCCCGGCGCCGCCGAGGGTTAAGACGGAGTGGACGAGCGCGGTGACCGGCCTCGTCAGGGACAACGGCGACCTGACGCTCGAGGTGGGTGAGCGCATCCGGCACACCGACTTCGGCGAGGGGAAAGTCACCGCGGTGACCGGCGAGGGCACGAAACGAGTTGCCGAGGTGCAATTCGACACCGCGGGCCGCAAGCGGCTCCTGATCAAGATTGCGCCAATTGAAAAGCTTGGGGACTCATGACCAACCCTCGTCGGCATAGCCGACTCGGCGCTGGCGTCGCGGAAACGCTGCGCGTTTCTCCAAGCTCCAGCGCGGGGGAACGGATCATCGTTCCGCGCGTCCACGTGCGAGACCCCGCTGACCTGCTTGCGACGACATTGCGGGAGATCCGCGAGAACCTCGGCCTCGCCGAGACGTTCCCGCCCGAGGTCGAAGCCGAAGCGAAAGAGGCCGTCGAGACGGTCGAGCTTCCGGATGCCGACCAGACCGGCATCGCGTTCGTTACGATCGACCCCGCTGGCTCGACGGATCTCGACCAGGCCCTGCAGCTCGAGCGCGCGGGCGATGGCTACATCGTGCGCTATGCGATCGCTGACGTTCCCGCGTTCGTGACGCCGGGCGGCGCGATTGACACGGAGGCACGGCTGCGCGGCCAGACGATCTACGCGCCTGACGGCCGCATCCCGCTGCATCCCGTCGTCATGAGCGAGGGTGCGGCCTCCCTGCTCGAGGGCCAGGTGCGCGGTGCCTTCGTGTGGACGTTCGAACTGGATGCGAAAGCCAATGTCACGAAGACCACCCTTGAGCGCGCGAAGATCCGCAGTCGATCGAAGCTGTCGTACGACGGGGTGCAGAAGCAGCTCGACGACGGGACCGCCGAGGAGTGGCTGCTGTTGCTCAGGGAGGTCGGCCTCAAGCGCCAGGAACTCGAACGCCAGCGCGGCGGGGCGAGCCTCAACCGCCCAGACGAAGAGGTCGAGTTCGTCGACAACCGGTACACGCTGGTGCGGCGCAGCCAACTTGCCGTCGAAGGGTGGAACGCCCAGATCTCACTCATGACCGGCATGGCTGCCGCCCAGATCATGATCGAGGGGCGCATCGGAATCCTGCGCACCATGCCCGCCCCGTGGCCGGATACGCTCGCCCGCTTTCGCGCCCAGGTCGCCGCCCTCGGATGCCCGTGGCCGAAGACCCAGAACTATGGCGAGTACCTCAGGGCCCTCGACCAGTCCGACCCCCGTTCCCTCGCGGTGATCCACGCGGCCGCGACCCTTTTCCGCGGAGCCGGGTACACCGCGTTCGACGGCGAGGTGCCGGTCGGCCTCGTGCAGGCCGCGGTCGGCGCCTCCTATGCACACACCACGGCGCCCCTGCGCAGGCTCGTCGACCGGTTCGTGCTGGTCACCTGCGAGGCGCTCGTTGCTGGTAAGCCGGTGCCGAAGTGGGTGCGGGATGCGCTGCCCACCCTGCCCAAGATCATGGGTGCCTCTGATGGTCTCGCGTCGAGGCTGGAGCATGCCTCGGTCGACGCGATCGAGGCGGCCTTGCTCGAGCCGCGCGTCGGCGAGGTGTTCGACGCGGTGGTGATCGCCACGAAGCAGGGTGCGGATGGCTCCGTCACGGGTGGCAGCATCCAGATCGCCGACCCGGTGGTGACCGCGAGCATCGAGGGCGATGTGAAGGCTGGGCAGACCGTGAAAGCGACGCTCGTGACGGCCGACGTCGCGACCGGCGTGGTGGAGTTCAGCGTCTGAATCGGCCGGTCGGCTAGCTAGTCGTGCCTTCCTCGAGCGGCAGCGCGATTTCGACCGGAGCCGTGACCCTGTCGCCGCGCCGCAGTTGCACCACGAGGTACAGCGCGATGGCCACGAGCAGCAGGGCTCCCGCATCGATGGCGATGGCTCCGGCTGGTCCGACGAGGCCACCGAGCAGGCCCACGATCACGCCGCTGCCGACCCTGAGGCCCATGCCGGTCATCCCGTACGCTCCGATGAAGCGACCGCGGCGATCGGCGGGGGCATCGAGTTGCACGACGGTCTGTGAGGTCGACGCCGAGACCAGGCTGCCCATCCCGGCGAGAACCAACATCGCCACCGACAGGCCAAAGTTTCGGGAGAGTGCAAAGACCAGCAGACTCGCGGCAAAAACCCCCGTGCTCGCGATCGCCAGCCGGGCGCTTGCCCTGATGCGCCCGATGGCCTCCAGGCCTACGCCGGCGACGACAGCGCCGATCGACATCGCCGCGATCAGGGCACCGTAGCCGAGCCCGGAAGCGCCCTGCCCGAGCAGCTCGCCGAACTCCGGCAGCAGCGGCAACAGCGTTGTGCCGATGAGCAGCCCGACGGCACCCTGCAGCACGAAGACGGTGAGGATCGCCGGATAGCGCGGCACCTCGCGAAGCACGTCGAGGGTCGCCCGCAGCCCCAGTCGCACCCGACCACTCGCGACGTGGTGGGTGTGACCGTCGAAGGGTACCAACCAGAGGTAGATGATGAACGGGATGTAGAGGGCGACGTTAATGAACATCCCCGGTCCCGGCCCGACGGTGAACAGCAGGGTCGCTCCGAGCAGCGGGCCGACGAGCATCCCGAGATTGAGGCCGGTGGCCATCAAGCGGATCGCGCTCGGCAGGTCTTCGGGGCCAGCGATGTCGTAGAGCATCATCTGTTCGGCCGGCTGCCAGACCGCGGAGGCGAAACCGTGCAGGAGGAGCAGGAGCACGCAGATCCACGGCTGCAGCGAATTCGTCAGGATCATCACGCCCCAGCCGAGCGAGGCCGCAATGAACATGGTTTGCGCGACCTGCACCAGTCGGCGGCAGTCATAGCGATCGGCGAGCCCGCCGAACAGCACCCCGAAGAACAGGTTCGGCAGCCAGTGGCTGATGACGGCGAAACCGGCAAGCAGAGGGGAGTGGAACGCCTGCCACATCACCCAGTACGTGATCGCGTGCTCGAGGTGGTCGCCGGTCATCCCGAGGGTCCCGCCGGCGAGGTAACCCTTGTACCAGGGCGCGCGAAGTGCGGAGAATCTCACCTCGCCAGCCTAGGTGCCGTGCCCCCGGCGGAACTTCCCGAGGTAGTGCCGCCTGGGCCAGTGCCGCAGCGCGCTGGGCAACCACGGATAGATCACCTGCAGCAGTCGCACCAGCCGCGTGAACTTGCGCTCCTCGAAAGGCAGGCCGTACGCCGTCCGCAGCTCGGGCGACAACAACCCCGCGGTGAGCGTGCGCACCGGCGGCAGCAGGATACGGAACCACCACGGCGGGCGCCGGGGATGCAGCAGCGCCGCCGCCACGCCGCGCGCCGCGTCATCCACCCTCAACTCGCTCTCGCAGCGAGACCAGTACGTCGCGAAGTCGCTCGGGGTGGCCGGCCAGAGCGCACGCGGAACGCCGAGCGTGGTAGCGAACGCGGCGCTGCGGTCGAGCAGGGCCTGTGCGGCCTCTGCCGGTAGTGCGCCAAATACCAGCTCGTGCATTCGCACGGCACCCTCGTAGAGCGTCGCTGCTACCCAGAGTTGCAGGTATGGATCCCTGGCGTCGTAGGTCTCCGAGCGGACGGGCGCGTGCGCCTGCCCCACGCGGCGGGCAACTCGCGCGACCTCCTCCGGCGTGCCGTAGGCGACCACGTAGAGGTAGGTGAGCGTGCCACTCAGGCGGTCGAGGGGGCGGCCCGCGAAGTCGCTGTGCTCGGCCACGCCGCGGCCCACCGCGGGATTGGCGAGCTGGAGCAGGATGGCGCGGGCACCACCGGCCAGCGACAGGGCCTCTGCCGAGACATCCTTCGGGCTCTCGCGCACGGTCCCATTCTCCGGTGCCAACTTCCGAAATGACGGAAATCGGGATGCCGGGCGGAGGCCGACCAGCACTTTCCCCGCCACAGGCTCCCGATCTCCGTCATTTCGGAAGAGGGGCGTCCATTTCGGAAGCGGAAAGGGGGAGTCGCGAAACTTCGCCCGAACTTAACTCGTCGCCGGGTCGGCTTCGCAGAAAGCCCCAACCCCGAGCGGGTAGGCTTTCCGATGGCCCAAGTGTCTTGACGTCGAGCTAATTCGACGGGCGACCACGGCCGAAAACAACACTACGACGCACGATTGCGAGAGTTACGTGGATCTGTTCGAGTACCAGGCTCGGGACCTTTTCGAATCCTACGGAGTGCCGGTACTCGCCGGTATCGTCGCGGACACCCCGGCAGAGGCGAAGGCTGCGGCCGAGAAGATCGGCGGCACGGTTGTCGTCAAGGCGCAGGTCAAGGCCGGCGGGCGCGGCAAGGCCGGCGGCGTCAAGGTCGTGCATAACCCAGAGGATGCCGCGACCGCCGCCGAGGCGATCCTGGGGCTCACGATCAAGGGGCTTCCCGTCAATCGCGTCATGGTCGCGGCAGGCGCGAAGATCGCCAAGGAGTACTACTTCTCGGTGCTGCTCGACCGGGCCAACCGCTCCTACCTCTCCCTGTGCAGCGTCGAGGGTGGCATGGAGATCGAAGAGCTCGCCGTGGAACGCCCGGATGCCCTCGCGAAGATCGAGGTCAACCCCCTGTCAGGCATCGACCTGGCCAAGGCCACGGAGATCGCGCTCGCCGGTGGATTCGACGAGGAGATCGCTACCAAGGTTGCCCCGGTCATCGTCAAGCTCTACGAGGTCTACGACAAGGAAGACGCGACGCTCGTCGAGGTCAACCCGCTCGTGCTCACCGACGACGGCCAGGTGTTGGCGCTTGATGGCAAGGTCACGCTCGACGAGAACGCGGGGTTCCGTCACCCGAACCACGAGGCGCTTGAAGACAAGGATGCCGCGGACCCGCTCGAGGCGAAGGCCAAGGCCGCCGACCTCAACTACGTGAAGCTCGATGGCGAGGTGGGGATCATCGGCAATGGCGCCGGTCTCGTGATGTCCACCCTCGACGTGGTGAGCTACGCGGGCGAAAAGCATGGCGGAGTGAAGCCCGCCAACTTCCTCGACATCGGTGGCGGGGCATCCGCCGAGGTCATGGCGGCAGGCCTCGACGTGATTCTCGGTGACCCGCAGGTCAAGAGCGTCTTCGTCAACGTCTTCGGGGGCATCACCGCCTGTGACGCCGTCGCCAACGGGATCGTCAAGGCACTCGAGATCCTCGGCAGCGCGGCGACCAAGCCCCTGGTCGTGCGACTCGACGGCAACAAGGTCGAGGAGGGTCGCGCCATCCTGCGGGCCGCAAACAACCCGTTGATCACACTGGCGGACACCATGGATTTGGGCGCGGACACCGCAGCTCGCCTAGCGAGCTAAGAAGAGAAGGCCATTTCTGGCCTTCTCGCGGTGGCCGCGCCGACGGCCGTCTCGGCCGCCGGAACAAGACTTGAGTAGCAAAGGAAAAGAATGTCGATCTTCCTCAACAAGGACAACAAGGTCATCGTCCAGGGCATCACCGGCGGCGAGGGCACCAAGCACACCGCGCTCATGCTCAAGGCGGGCACCCAGGTCGTGGGTGGCGTCAACGCCCGCAAGGCCGGCACCACGGTCGAGCACGAGGGCGGGGTCGTGTTGCCCGTTTTCGGCACGGTCGCCGAGGCGATGAAGGCCACCGGCGCAGACACCTCGATCGTCTTCGTGCCCCCGGCCTTCGCGAAGGATGCCGTGGTCGAGGCCATCGAAGCCGAGATCCCGCTCGTCGTCGTGATCACCGAGGGCATCCCGGTGCAGGATTCCGCGGAGTTCTGGGCGCTCGCCAAGGCTAAGGGCGGCAAAACCCAGATCATCGGCCCGAACTGCCCCGGCATCATCACCCCGGGCGAGTCGCTCGTCGGCATCACCCCGGCAACGATCACGGGCAAGGGCCCGATCGGCTTGGTCTCCAAGTCGGGAACCCTGACCTACCAGATGATGTACGAGCTGCGCGACCTCGGCTTCTCCACCGCCATCGGCATCGGCGGCGACCCAATCATCGGCACCACCCACATCGACGCGCTGCGTGCCTTCCAGGATGACCCGGAGACCGAGGCGATCGTCATGATCGGCGAGATCGGCGGTGACGCCGAAGAGCGTGCGGCCGACTTCATCCGCGAGTATGTCACCAAGCCGGTTGTCGGCTACGTCGCCGGGTTCACTGCCCCCGAGGGCAAGACGATGGGCCACGCGGGCGCGATCGTCTCCGCTGGCGCGGGCACGGCCCAAGGCAAGAAGGAGGCCCTCGAGGCTGCGGGGGTCAAGGTCGGCAAGACCCCGAGCGAGACGGCCTCCCTCATGCGCGAGGTGCTTTCAGCGCGCTAGCTCAGCGCTTCATCTCGCTGACGCAGATGAAGTTGCCTTCGCTGTCCCTGAACCAGGCCGATCGCAAATCGCCCATATCGGCGACGCCGTTAACGGTCTTCAAGCCCGGCACGTCGTAGTCCTCGAACATGATCCCGTGGGAGCGCATGACCGACATCTCCCCATCGAGGTCATCGGTCACCCAGCCCATCTGGGTGTTCTTGGCCGTGCCGGCATTCTGGGTCTCGTAGATCTCGAGGACAGCACCGGGGAATGGGTGGAAGACGATCGAGCCGTCATGCTCTTCGTCGGGATCCATCCCGAGCTTGTCGTGATAGTACTTCCGCGCCCGCATCAGATCTGCAGCGGGTAGCACGGTGTGCGCTTCCTTCATCATTTCTTCGACTCCATTTCTTCGACCCATCTCTTCGACCCGATGGGTACGAGGCAACAGGATGTTCAGGCGTCGCATCGGCTGGCCGGTGAGGCGCCAATATGCGGGAGCGGAGAGGGATGGCGCTGGTGGGCGGGACGGTCTCGAATCTCCACGGTCGCCAGCCCTCAAGGGCCGACGCTAGTGTCAATGTGAGATCGACTATACGCCGGTGCCATGACCCAGAACAGGGAGGCGCTGACCGAGGGCCGGGACGACCCTCGGCGCTGGCGTCGCTGCGAAGGCGCGAAAGCGCCTTCGCTCCAAGCTCCAGCGCGCCCCAGCGCGCGAGCGAGATAGTCTCGGCTGTATGAGTCGTCGCCCCCTTACCGCCGTGGTCGCGGCGATCTCCCTGTTCGCACTCTCCGGCTGCACATTCCTCGGCAGCGGCAGCAAGGATGTCGGCATTCCCACCAAGCCACCAATCGGCGATGCGCCGACCACGGTCAATGACTTCTATTCCCAGACGCTCACCTGGAGCGACTGCTTCAGCGGGATGAAGTGCACCTACGTGCTCGCACCCATCGACTGGGATGCGCCCGGCGATGGGGCCATGCAGCTCGCGGTGGTCAAGCAGGAGGCATCCGGTACCTCGAAGGGATCGCTGCTGGTGAACCCGGGCGGGCCGGGCGGTTCGGGCGTGAGCTTCGTCTCGTCAGGGGCCGACCGCGCGGTGTCGTCTGATGTCGCCCACAACTACGACATCATCGGCTGGGATCCACGCGGGGTGGGCGAGTCGACCCCGCTCGTCTGCTTCACGAACGACAAAGACATCGACACTCAGCTCTACGGAACCTATGGCTCGCCGTACGGCAGCGATGCCTGGATCGATGAGCTGACCGCCGAGGACCAGAAGTGGGCGGCGGCCTGCCAGAAGAACACCGGCGCACTGCTCGCCCACCTCGACAGCGTGAGCACCGCCAAAGACATGGACCTGATGCGCGCGGTCTTCGGTGACGAGAAGCTCAACTACATGGGCTACTCCTACGGCACCTACATCGGCGCCCTCTACGCGGAATTGTTCCCCAAGAATGTCGGCCGCTTCGTGCTCGACGGAGTTGTTGATCCGTCGGTCTCGAGCTTCGACGGTCTGAAGATCCAGATGGCGGGCTTCGACAGCGCCTTCCGCGCCTACCTCGCGTTCTGCCTGGATTCCGACGACTGCCCGTTCAACGGGTCCGTCGACAACGCGGCCCAGCAGGCACGCTCAGTCTTCGAGAGCGTGGATGCCCGCGGCCTGGTCAACTCGGATGGCCGCACGCTCGACTCCGCCACCCTCGGAACGGCAGTGGCTCTCAACCTGTACTCGCAGGATTTCTGGCCGGACATGACCTCGATGTTCAACTCTCTCGCCGACGGCGACCCGTCAGAGGTGTTCTCCAACGCGGATTACTACAACGCCCGAAACCCTGACGGCAGCTACTCAGACAATTCGATCCAGGTGTACTTCGCCACGAGTTGCGCCGACGGCGACTTCCAGAAAGATGACGAGACGACCCTGCAGCGGATCAATGAGATCGACGCAGCTGCCCCGATCCTCGGCAAGTTCTTCGCCTATGACGACTTCGCCGTGCTCGACACCGCCTGCACGCACTGGCCGGTCGCGCCGACCACGCCGCCGGAGATCGATGCCGCCGGTGCCCCTCCCATCCTGGTGATCGGCACGACCAACGACCCGGCCACGCCGTACTCATCGACGGTCGCGCTCGCGAAGCAGATCAAGAGTGCGGTGCTCATCACCCACAACGGCGAGGGCCACACGGTCTACAATCAGGGCAACGTCTGCATCGACTCGACTGTCGACGACTACTTCATCAAGGGCAAGGTGCCCAGCGCCGACCCGAACTGCTGATCGTGATCGTGATAGCGCTCAACCTTGTCGTCGCCTGACAGTGGTCGCCAGTTGAACCGCCAACTCACCGCGCTCTTCGCCGCGTTCGAGGCCCTGCTCGTGGTCGCGATCGGGATCGGGATCCCGCTGCTGCCGCTCACCGTCCTGTGGGGGGCGCAATACGGCTTCGCCCTCGACTGGACAACGTTCTGGAGAGCGGCAGTCGACATCTGGCTGGTCGGGCACGGAGTCGACATCACCCTCGTGCTCGACCCCGCGACCGCGGCGAGCCTAGGCGTCGCGTCGGCAGGCACCCCGGTGACCATCACCATCGCGGCCCTCGGTTTCGCGCTGCTGACCGTGCTGCTGGGTGTCCGCGCGGGCAGGCGGATTGCCGAGACCCGGTATCGCGCGATCGGGGTGCCCGTGTCGCTTGCCACGTTTGGGCTTGCGTCGTTCGCGGTGACCATTTCGACGCGGCATCCCGCTGCGAGCCCGTCGCTCTGGCAGGGCATTGTGCTGCCCACTGCGGTGTTCGCGGTGGGGTTGCTCCTCGGTACCAGTCGTGAGATGCGGGATGCCCGCCGCCCACTCCCCGCTTTCGCGAACTCGTGGCGACCAGAGGTGCGCGCAACCGCCGTCACGGCGCTGCGCGGCGGTGCCGCGGCTGCCGCCGGGATCATGACGCTGGCCGCGCTTGCCGCCACCGCGCTGATCGTGTTTTCGTACGCGAAGATCATCGCCCTCTACGAGGGCCTGCACTCCGAGCTGCTCGGCGGTTTTGCCCTCACGCTCGGGCAGATGGCATTCCTCCCCGACCTGGTGATCTGGACGGCGAGCTGGTTGATCGGCCCCGGCTTCGCCGTCGGTACCGGCTCATCGGTCTCACCGCTGGGCACCCAGCTCGGGCCGGTTCCCGCGATTCCGATCCTCGGCGCACTGCCCGCCGGGCAGTTCAGCTTTGGCTTCGTCGGACTGCTCGTGCCGGTGGTCGTGGGCTTCCTCGTCGGGGCTGTCATGGGCCCAGCGCTCAAGCGCGAGGTGGGCGGCGCACCGGTGGTGCTGGCCGGGGTCGGCATCGGGCTCGTGGGCGGGGCGATCCTCGGGCTGCTGGCCTGGTCCGCCGCCGGTGCGGCGGGGCCAGGGCGGTTGGTCGACGTGGGGCCCAACCCGTGGGCCGTCGGGCTCGCGGCGGCCCTCGAGCTGGCGGTCGCGGCATCCATCGGCCTCATCACCACCCTGCGCCAGGCCCCCGCGAAGCGCCCGCGGTAGGCTGTGCGGGTGCTTTCACTCGTCGTCCTGATTTCGGGGGGAGGCTCCAACCTCCGGGCACTGCTCGAGGCATCAGAAGACGCCGAGTTCCCGGCTCGCGTCGTTGCCGTCGGGGCCGACCGGGATGCCGACGGGTTCGAGCATGCCGAGGAGTTCGGCATCCCGACTTTCTCGCTGGCGCTGACGAACTTTGCCAGTCGAGACGAGTGGGGCGACGCCCTGCTCGAGCAGATTCGCGCCTGGACCCCCGACCTCGTGGTGCTGAGCGGATTCATGAAGCTGCTGCCCCCGCGGGTGGTCGCGGCACTCGCCCCCAACCTCATCAACACCCATCCCGCGTACCTGCCTGAGTTTCCGGGTGCGCACGCCGTGCGGGATGCCCTTGAGGCGGGTGTGACCGAGACCGGGGCCAGCGTCATCATCGTCGACAACGGCGTGGACAGCGGCCCGATCATCTCCCAGGAGCGCATCCCGGTGCTTCCGGGCGACACCGAAGAGCACCTTCATGAGCGCATCAAGCCGGTCGAACGCCGCTTGCTCATCCAGGCCATCCTCGACGTGGCCAATTCCGAAATTGACCTTAAGGAGCTGTCGCGATGAGCGGCCCCAGCCACGACCCCGCCGACTACCGCACCCGTGACGCCATCCCGATCGAGCGCGCCCTCATCTCGGTGAGTGACAAGACCGGCCTCGTAGATCTGGCCAGGGCGCTCGTCGACGCGGAGGTCGAGATCGTCTCGACCGGCTCGACAGCGAAGACGATTGCGGATGCCGGGCTCGCCGTCACCGAGGTCGCCGCCGTCACCGGCTTCCCCGAGTCCCTCGATGGACGGGTGCGCACCCTGCACCCCGCGATCCACGCGGGCCTCCTCGCCGACCTGCGGCTCGAGGCCCACGAGACGGAGCTCGCCGAGCTCGGCATCAAGGCCTTCCAGCTCGTGGTGTCGAACCTCTATCCCTTCGTCGAGACCGTGGCGTCGGGGGCGGCGCCGGATGACATCATCGAGCAGATCG
This sequence comes from Microbacteriaceae bacterium, assembly GCA_043754275.1. GTDB lineage: Bacteria > Actinomycetota > Actinomycetes > Actinomycetales > Microbacteriaceae > Rhodoglobus. The sequence continues at coordinate 53,000 of JAYUVE010000046.1, forward strand.
ACATCGGCGGGCCGGCGCTCGTGCGCGCCTCGGCCAAGAACCACGCGAATGTGGCGATCGTGACATCCCCGTCTGGCTACGCGCAGGTGGTCAAGGCGCTGAAACTCGGTGGCACGACCCTCGCCCAACGGCAGCGGCTCGCTGGGGAGGCCTTCGCGCACACCGCGGCCTACGACAAGGCGGTCGCCGAGTGGTTTGCGCTGAACGTGGGCATTCGGGCGGAGAATCCCCTATCGGAAGACTTCGCCGACACCGTCGATTACGAGGTGCACCTCAAGACCCCGCTTCGGTACGGCGAGAACTCGCACCAGGCGGCGGCGCTTTATGTCGAGTCAGACGGCAGGGGCATCGCCCAGGCGACGCAGCTGAACGGCAAAGAGATGTCGTACAACAACTACGTGGATGCCGACGCCGCCCTGCGCGCCGCCTACGACTTCGACGAACCGGCCGTGGCCATCATCAAGCACGCCAACCCCTGCGGCATCGCCGTCGCGCGGGGGGCTGGCGACCCGATCGCCTCTGCGCATGCCAGGGCACACGCTTGTGACCCGGTCTCCGCCTATGGCGGCGTCATCGCGGCCAACCGACCGATCTCGCGGGCTGCCGCCGAATCAATCAAAGACATCTTCACCGAGGTCATTGTCGCGCCCGGGTTCGACGACGACGCCCTGCCGATCCTGCAGTCCAAGAAGAACCTCCGGCTGCTGCAACTGCCCAGCGGCTACCACCGCGCGTCAGAGGAGTTCCGCCAGATCTCGGGCGGAGCGCTGCTGCAGAGCCCGGACACCTACACGGATTTCAGTACCGCATCCTGGAAGCTCGTCGCCGGGGATGCCGCAGACGCCCCGACCCTGGCCGACCTCGAGTTTGCCTGGCGCGCGGTGCGCTCGGTGAAGTCCAACGCCATCCTGCTCGCCCACGACGGCGCCTCGGTCGGCGTCGGCATGGGGCAGGTCAACCGGGTGGATTCCTGCCAGCTCGCCGTCACGCGCGCGGGCGACCGCGCTGCGGGTTCGGTCGCCGCGAGTGACGCGTTCTTCCCGTTTGCCGATGGCGCCGAGATCCTCATCGCCGCAGGGGTGCGAGCCATCGTGCAGCCCGGTGGTTCGATCCGCGATGAAGAGGTCATCCTCGCGGCGCAGGATGCCGGAGTCACGATGTATTTCACCGGTGAGCGCCACTTCTTCCACTAACGAGTGCCACACAGCTTCGTCATAGCCGTAAGCCACTAAGTTGTGACAATGCCCATCGCGCCTGCGTCCGTTCAGCCCTGGTCCCGTCCGCTCACGTTGGGTCGACGCGCCGCCGCATCCCTCATCGCCGGATTGGCCGTCGGTGCCGCGGTGTTCATTGCGACATTCCTGGTGTTCTTCGTCGTGAACAAGGCGTCTTCCGATGTCATCCAATCCATCGCCCAGTTCTTCCTCCCCATCGCCTTGGTGTTGTTCGTGCTCATCTCGGTCGCAGCAGCCCTCGGCGCCCTGCGGAGCTGGTACTGGGCTCTTGGCGCAGGGTTCGTCGCGGGAGTGCTTGCCGCGATCATCGGCACTTCGATCTTCGTGGCCCAGCAGGGAACACCATTTAGCGCAAGCGTGCTCCAGGGAGTGCTGAGCACCCTCACCGGCAACAACCTCGTCACCGTCGTCATCGCCATCCTGGCATCAGTGTTCGTCGGCCGAGCCGCCTGGTCGCGCGTGAGCAGGTTCGCACCCGCTGCGGCCCCGATCGCCCTCATCCGCCAGCCCTCCTCGCGGCTTGCCGAAGGCCTCGTTACCCACGTCGCACGCACGAAGGTGGACTCAGACCTCGCCGATGAGCAGTGGGATGCCTACGTCGAAGCCCTGGAGTCGCACGGCTTCGAGGTCGTTGAGGTCGCCACGGCAGATCACCTGCCCGACTCGGTGTTCATCGAAGACACCCTCGTCGTGTTCGGTGGCACAGCCGTGGTCACGAGCCCCGGCGCAGAGATCCGCCGCCCCGAGACGCACGAGGTGCGCGCGACCGCAAAGGGCCTGGGCCTGAAGGTGGCGGAGATCGAACTGCCGGGGACGCTTGACGGTGGGGACGTGCTGCAGGTCGGGAGCACGGTGTACGTGGGTCTCAGCGGGCGGACGAATGCCGAGGGCATCCGCCAGCTGCGCGCGATCGTTGGCCCGCTCGGTTACTCCCTGGTCGCGGTGCCGGTCACCAAAGCCCTCCACCTCAAGAGCGCCGTCACGGCCCTGCCGGACGGAACAGTGATCGGCTTCCCCAAGGCGGTGGACAACCCCGCGCTCTTCGACCGCTTCCTCGCCACTCCAGAACCGGGGGCTGCCGTCGTCGTGCTGTCTGCCGACACCGTGCTCATGGCTGCGTCAGTGCCGAAGTCGATTGCTCTCGTGGAGAGCCTGGGCTACACCGTGGTCACCGTCGATGTGAGCGAATTCGAGAAGCTCGAGGGCTGCGTCACCTGCCTGTCGGTGCGCGTCCGGTAAAGCCTTGCGGGTGTCCCGTGACCCGGTCTAGTCTGGAAGGCTGCCCGGGAACGACACCGATGTTCCCGGAGCACACCACCACACTCGGGAGGGCATCATGACCAAGACAGCACACGCCGCCGCGCGACGAATCGCGACCTTGGGCACTGTCTTTGCTGCCCCGCGATCGTACGTCCCGTAGCGACCGCCACCCCGTCTCTCGTGGGCGCTTATCGCCCGTCTCCGCCACAGCAGTTCCACTACCGCGGCAGCGCACGCCGCGCGTCCCATCGGGATAGCCATGTCTTCAGAACCGTCCACGCCCCAGAAGCGCGGCACCTTCCGCGCGATCCTGCGGCTCTACCCCTACGCCCGCCCGGCGATGCCACGCATCTATTTGGGCATGGGCTCAGCGCTCCTGGCCGGCATCGTCGCGCTGCTCATTCCGCAGGTGCTCAGGTCGCTCGTCGACGGTCCGCTGAAGTCGGGGGCTTCCGCCCAGATCTGGCCAGCATTCACCCTCGTGCTGGCCTTGGGAATCCTCGAGGCGCTCATGGTCTACCTGCGGCGCATGTTCGTGCTCACGCCGGGAACCCATGTCGAGGCCCGCCTGCGCAACGCCCTGTACAACCGCCTGCAGGTGCTGTCGGTGAGCTTCCACGACCGCTGGCCGAGCGGGCAGCTGCTGTCCCGATCGATCAGTGACCTCAACCTCATCAGGCGGTGGATCTCCTTCGGCCTCGTGCTGCTGATCGTCAACGTGATCACCATCGGCGTCGGGTTCGTGTTCCTGCTGAACATCTCCTGGATGCTCGGGGTTCTGTTCATGGTCTGCTCGATCCCGCTGTGGATCTACGGCTACCTGTTCGAGAGCAAGTACTCGGTTGTCGCGAGGCGGAGCCAAGACCAGGCCGGAGATCTCGCGACGACCGTCGAGGAGTCGGTGCACGGCATCCGCGTGCTCAAGGCATTTGGCCGTGGCAAGCATGCCCTCAACAACTTCGCGAACCAGGCCGAGGAGTTGCGTGGCACCGAGATCGAGAAGGCTCGTGCCATAGCCGGAATCTGGCTCTGGCTGCTTCTGGTTCCGGATGTCACCTTCGCGCTCTGCCTCCTCGGAGGTGTCTGGTTGGCCGTGAATGGGCAGATCACAGTGGGTGAACTCGTGGCATTCTTCGCCACCGCGACAGTGCTGCGCTGGCCGGTGGAGTCGATCGGCTTCCTGTTGTCGATGACCTTCGACACCCGCACGGCGGCCGACCGATTCTTTGAGGTCATGGACACCCCGCAAGACATCGTCGATCCCGAGCATCCCAAGACTGTCGGCAGACCCGAGGGTCGACTGGTGTTTCACAATGTGCACTTCAGGTACCAGGATTCGCCCGAGCGCGTCCCCGATCTCCTCGACGGCGTCAACCTCGCCGTCGAGCCGGGGGAGACGATGGCCCTCGTGGGGCTCACCGGCTCGGGCAAGTCGACGTTGACCGCGCTCACCACCCGTCTCTACGACGTGACCGGGGGTTCGATCACGATCGATGGCGTCGACATCCGAGATCTGACTCTCATGGAACTGCGCACGCACCTAGCCATGGCGTTCGAAGATGCCACGCTGTTTTCGGCGAGCGTGCGCGACAACGTGCTTCTGGGGCGCCCGGATGCCTCGGAGGCCGACCTCGTCGAGGCTCTCGACATCGCGCAGGCCGCCTTTGTATACGAGCTGCCCGACGGACTCGACACCAAGGTCGGCGAAGAAGGGCTGTCGCTCTCGGGCGGACAGCGCCAACGGCTCGCCCTCGCGCGCGCCGTGGCGGCGCGGCCTACGGTTCTCGTGCTGGATGACCCCCTCTCAGCACTCGACGTCGATACCGAAGCCCTCGTCGAAGCTGCCCTGCGCCGAGTGCTCGCCGCCACCACGGCGCTCATCGTGGCGCACCGCCCCTCGACGGTGATGCTCGCCGACCGGGTGGCCCTGCTCGAAGCCGGCCGCATCACCGCGGTGGGCAGGCACTCCGAACTGCTGCTGACGAGTGAGCACTACCGCTTCGTGATCTCTTCGCTTGAGGATGCGCAAGGCGACGCCTTGCGTGGAGGGGACCCACAGGGCCCCGCGACCCATCAACAGCGGGAGGTGGCACGGTGAGCGTCACGGGTGTCGAGGGCGAAGAGCGCAACGACTATTCGAAGGCGGAAAGCCGCCAGATTCGCGAGCGGTCGCTGCGCCTGCTGGGCTCCCTCATCCGACCGGTGCGGCCCATGGTGGTCCTGACGATGGTGGTCGTGGTCGTGAGCACCGCGGCGCAGGTTGTCGGCCCCGCGCTGATCGCGTACGGCATCGACACCGGTTTGCCCGCTCTCCTCAAGCAGGACTGGGTTCCACTCGGGCTTGCCGTTGTCGCCTATCTCGCCGCCGGCATCCTCGGCGCCGCGCTCATCGCCTGGTACACGGTGCTGACGGCGCGAGTGAGCCAGGCCATCCTGCTCGACCTGCGCAAGCGGGTCTTCATCCACACCCAGCGGCTCTCACTCGAGTTCCACGAGAGCTATACTTCCGGCCGGATCATCGCCCGCCAGACCAGCGACCTTGATGCGATCCGCGAGCTGCTCGATTCGGGCATCAACCAGCTCGTGCAGGGCGCCCTCTACATGCTGTTCATCGCCATCGCGATGTTTTCCCTCGACTGGGTCAGCGGTTTCGTGCTGCTCGTGGCCCTCGTGCCGCTCGCCCTCCTCACCCGCTGGTTCCAGAAGCGGTCCCAGCTCTACTTCCGCGACACGAGGACGGCCTCGGCGCGGCTCATCGTGATGTTCGTGGAGACGATGACCGGCATCCGGGCAGTCAAGGCGTTCCGCAAGGAGAAGCGCAACGAGGCCGATTTCGGTCAACTCGTCGAGGACTATCGCTACACCAACGGCCGTACGATCCGGCTGTTTGGCATCTTCGATCCCGGTCTGGTGCTGATCGGAAATGTGGCGCTCGCCGTGATCCTGCTCGTGGGTGGGCTGCGGGTGGCGACCGGGGGGCTCGCCATCGGCGTGCTGCTTGCTGCCCTGCTGTACGCGAGGCAGTTCTTCGCGCCCGCCCAGGAGATGGCGATGTTCTACAACTCCTACCAGTCCGCGGCGGCAGCGCTCGAGAAGATCTCCGGGGTGCTCGAGGAGCAGCCGAGCGTGCCCGACCCGGTTCGCCCGGTCGACCTGCGCGAAGCCCACGGCCGGGTCACGTTCGACCACGTCGAGTTTGCTTACAAGGAGGGCCGCACCGTGCTGCCCGAGTTCAACCTCGAGCTGCCGGCTGGGCAGACCGTTGCGCTCGTCGGTTCGACGGGAGCCGGAAAATCCACGCTCGCCAAGCTGATCTCGCGGTTCTACGACCCGAGCCGTGGGAGCGTGTCGCTCGACGGGGTTGACCTGCGGCAGCTGCATCCCAAAGATCTTCGCAGGGCGATCGTCATGGTCACCCAGGAGGCGTACCTGTTCTCGGGCACCGTCGCCGACAACATTGCGCTAGGGAAACCGGATGCCACGCGCGAAGAGATCATCGCCGCGGCCAAGGCCGTGGGCGCGCACGATTTCATCGAGTCACTGCCGGCCGGGTACGACACCGACGTGAACAAGCGCGGCGGACGGGTCAGTGCGGGCCAGCGCCAACAGCTCTCGTTCGCGCGGGCGTTCATCGCCGACCCGGTGGTGCTGATTCTCGATGAGGCGACGGCATCGCTCGACATCCCGAGCGAGCGCCTGGTGCAGGAGGGCTTGCAGACATTGCTCGCTGACCGCACCGCGGTGATTATCGCCCACCGGCTGTCTACCGTGGCCATTGCGGACCGCGTCCTCGTGATGGAGCATGGACAGATCGTCGAGGACGGCACGCCCCGCGATCTGATCGCGGGAACCGGTCGCTTCGCCCAACTGCACGCAGCATGGAGGGACTCGCTCGTATGACAACAACCATCACCCCCTTTCTCTGGTTCGACGACCGTGCAGGGGAGGCCTGCGAGTTCTACTCGGGCATCTTCCCCGACGCGAAGGTCATCGAGGAGAACCGCACGCCCGACGGCAAGCTGTTCTACATCTCCTTCGAGCTTGCCGGCCAGCGTATCTATGCCATGAACGCGGGCCCGCAGTTCCACTTCACCGAGGCGATCTCCTTCTTCGTGAGCGTCGAATCTCAGGAAGAGGTCGACCACTACTGGGATGCCCTCATCGCCGACGGCGGCGAGGAGTCACAATGCGGCTGGCTCAAAGACAAGTACGGGTTGTCGTGGCAGATCATCCCTAGCGCTCTGATGCGCTATCAGGTCGACCCCGACCGTGCGAAGTCGGCCCGCGTCGTTCAGGCAATGCTGACGATGCGCAAGATCATCATCGCTGACCTCGACGCGGCGGCCGCCGCGGCCTGAGGCGGCCCCGGCGGGGCGACCGCTTCCGCTGTCCCGCTTCCGAAATGACGGAGATCCGTTTCGGCGGCATCCCCTCACCGGCATTTTTGGTAGCCGATGACCAGGATTCTCCGTCATTTCGGAAACGCCCCGCTAGAGGTGGTCGCCGCGAGCCAGAACAGCTGCGACAGCCGCGAATACTTCCGACCAGCGACGTTCGACCTGCCGGTAGCTGAACCTGAGCACGCGATAGCCGCGGGCCGCAAGCACCGCATCGCGCCGGCGGTCCTCCTCGAACGTCTCACGGCTGGTGTGGAACTCTGACCCATCGACTTCCACGACCAGGCGTGCTCCGAGCACGAAGTCAACGCGGCCCACACCGGCGATCTCGGTTTGCTGGCGAAATCGGACCCGCTCGGATAGCAGCCCGAACTTCAGAAGCGACTCCCCACCACTCTCACTGAGGCGGCTGACGGCATTCGCATGCTTCAGCGGTCCCAGCCGGCGAACTGTCGCCTTCGAAACGATTCCCAGGTGGAGCGCGGACTCTGCGGCAGCAAACGCGACGATCGGCGTCTCGCTTCGTACGATCTGTTGGAGGCACTGCATCGCGCTCAGTCGTGTGCGGGTGCCGCTCGCACCACGGTCAATCCAGTTGACGCGGAGTGCGGGATCGGGGTTGGTTGAGAGCCGGAGGCCCGGGTCATCGGTCGTTCTCAGCGCCCGGGCATCCACCGGCACTGCGATGTGCAGCCGCGCATGGGGCGGTGTCCAGATTCCATACGAACGCGCGCCGGCGAGCCCGGCCAGGCGACCGCCCACGCGCACGGCGCGTTGCTCGTCGTCGGGGACGTCAGGGCAGGCGTAGTGGCCTTGCCGCACGCGGTTCACCGCGCCGCTGCGAACCGCTGCAGTCAGCCCGTGCGACGTGTGGCCGTCCCTGAGAAGTTCGTAGGTTCGGGCTATGCCACCCCGGCGGTGCACGTCGCTATAGACCGAACTCATCCGGAAATGGTCGCGCGCAAGCCATTCGCTGTGAACGTCGTGCGGCGGTTCTGTGCACTACCGCGTGCCCCTTCCGAAATGACGGAGATGACGGGCATCCCGCGCAAAAAGGCCCGGTCGGCAGGTTGCGCGCGACCGGATCTCCGTCATTTCGGAAGGGAGGGAGAGGGAGAGGGGAGGGAGGGACGGGAGACGAGGCGCGGGGAGGAGGGGAGGCGGAGGCGGGATCAGGGGCGGTGCCGGGCAGACGCCAGGTCGACGCGGTACACCCCGTCGCGGCTCCACTTCAACGGCGTCGCCTCGGCGCGGTAGTACTGCAATGCTGAAGTCTCGTGATCAACCGGTGGATGCCCGCTCGCCCGAACCACGCGCCACCAAGGCACATCCGAGCCGTAGTGTGCCATGACCGTCCCGACTGCCCGCGCGGCCCGCGAGCCGAGCGCGGCGGCGACGTCACCGTAGGCCATGACCTTGCCGACCGGGATGGATTCGACGACCTCGAGCACCTGGGTGATGAAGTCGCCGCGACGCCAGCGCTGAGGGGCGTCCCGCCCCTCAGTCATTCGCTGTCGAGCGACAAGGCTCCGAGGTTCTCGCCGTACTGGGTCTCGCCGACGATCGTGAATCCGACCTGTAGGAAGAAGCGCTCGGGCCCCTCCTCGCCCGGTTCCCAGATGGCGGTGAGCCTCGTGAAGCCACGGCTCTTCGCCTCCTCGGCGAGCGCGAGGACCGCAAACTTGCCCACACCCTTGCCTTGGGCATCCCCAGCGACAGTCACGCGCCAGACGCAACTGCGGAATTCTTCCTGGGTTGCCTCCGGATCGAAGTTGCCCCTGATGAAGCCGACGACGCGGTCTCCGTCGAGCACGACGCGCGGCCAGGATGTCACGGGGTTGATGAAGCTGTCGGCGATCGCGTACGACGGCGGGGTGACGAACTGCTCCTGCCCCCGGCGCAGTGTCAGGCTGTTCGCCGCGACGATGGTCTTCGCGGACAATTCTTCGAGTCGCAGTTCGGCCATAGCCACAGGCTAACGCCCCACGCCGACACGAGCCAAGGTATCTTGATATCAAGATACTTCTTGAAACGAGTATGCTGTTCACGGCCCAAAAGACTTAGGAGTTCAGCTTGCCCAAGATCAAGGTAGAGGGAACAGTTGTCGAGCTCGACGGCGACGAGATGACCCGAATCATCTGGCAGAAGATCAAGGACACCCTGATCCACCCCTACCTCGACGTGAACCTCGAGTACTACGACTTGGGGATCGAACATCGGGATGCCACCAACGACCAGGTCACCATCGATGCGGCCCACGCGATCCAGAAGCACGGTGTCGGCGTGAAGTGCGCGACGATCACCCCCGATGAGGCCCGGGTCGAGGAATTCGGCCTCAAGCAGATGTGGAAGAGCCCGAACGGCACCATCCGCAACATCCTCGGTGGCGTCATCTTCCGCGAGCCGATCATCATCTCGAACATCCCGCGACTGGTGCCAGGGTGGAACAAGCCGATCATCATCGGTCGCCACGCGTTCGGTGACCAGTACAAGGCCACCGACTTCGTCTTCAAGGGTGCAGGCAAGCTCACCGTGCAGTTCACCCCCGCTGACGGCTCCGAGCCACTCAAGTTCGACGTGTACGACGCGCCCGATGATGGTGTCGCACAGGTGCAGTACAACCAGGATGCCTCGATCCGCGACTTCGCCCGCGCGAGCCTGAACTACGGCCTGAGCCGCAACTACCCGGTGTACCTCTCCACCAAGAACACGATCCTCAAGGCCTACGATGGCCGGTTCAAGGACATCTTCCAAGAGATCTTCGACGCCGAGTTCAAGGCGCAGTTTGATGCGGCGGGCCTGACCTACGAGCACCGCCTCATCGATGACATGGTCGCGTCGGCGATGAAGTGGGAGGGCGGCTACGTCTGGGCCTGCAAGAACTACGACGGCGACGTGCAGTCTGACACCGTGGCGCAGGGCTTCGGTTCGCTCGGGCTCATGACCTCGGTGCTGTCCACGCCGGATGGCAAGGTCGTCGAAGCGGAGGCCGCGCACGGCACGGTTACGCGCCACTACCGCATGCACCAGCAGGGCAAGCCCACCTCGACCAACCCGATCGCCTCGATCTACGCCTGGACGCGCGGCCTCGCACATCGCGGCCTGCTCGACGGCAACCAGGCGCTCATCGATTTCTCCTTGACCCTCGAGGATGTCGTCATCAAGTCGGTCGAGGCCGGCCACATGACGAAAGACTTGGCTGCGCTCGTCGGTCCGGACCAGAAGTGGGAAACCACCGAGGAGTTCCTCGACACTCTGGACAAGAACCTGGCGACGCGCTCGCGCGCTTGAGCTAGGAGCGAAGGCCATTTCTGGCCTTCGCCGCGAAGCCAGCGCCGAGCGCCGTCTCGGCGCTCGGTCTGGCCCAGTACCTAATACCCCGAGAAGTAGTCCGTGTGCACGCGCTTCGCGCCCTGCGACCGCAGGGCCTTGCGGAGGTCGTTGACCAGCGACGGTGGACCGGAGACGAAGGAGCGACGCCCGGCGAGATCCGGGACCAGCTCGGCCAGGCGCGGGCCAGTCACGCGACCGTTACCGCCATACACCCAGCCGTTCGGCAGCGTGGCGGGCGGCTCGGGGGCGAAGAGCACGACACGTGCGCCCGCCTCCTCGAGCAGGTCGGCGTAGGGCAGCAGCCCTAGGTTGCTCGAGGCGTAGGCAACGATGACGTCGCGCCGCTCGCCGCGTTCGTGGGCATGTGCGAGTTGGCTGGCGAACGGCGTGATGCCGATTCCACCCGCGACCAGCAACAGTGGTTCGTTCAGATCGCTGGGCAGGGCGAAGTCGCCCCCAACGCTGGTCCCGCGCACCTCGGCGCCGGGTTCGAGCTCCAGCAGGGCTTTCTTGAAGCTGCTCGACCTCGTCGGCACGGTCAGCGCGAAGGTGATTGGGCGGTCCACTCCGGGGGCTGACGAAATGCTGAAGTAGCGACGGCTGCCGCGGAAGTCCGCCCGCCGGTGCGGAATCGAAAGCTCCATGTACTGCCCCGGGTGGAATCGCACATGACGAGTCGGCAGGAACGACAGCTCCCAGGTGGAGACGCCGATCTGCCTCTTCCCCTGGTAGACGAGGTGGATGCCGCGGCGCTGCCCGAAGAAAAAGGCAAGCAGGTTGCCGACCAGGAGGGCGAACTGCGGAGTATTGGACAGCGGGCCGAAGCTGAACGGAATGGCGAACAGCAGCGCGACGATAGCTGCTTCGCTGAGTTGCTGCCAGCGGCGTGGCGGCAGGGTCAACGGTTCGCTCAGCATGAACCCCGCGAAGAATACCACCGGCGATTGGAGAAGTGTGAATGACAGCGCTTCGCCGATGCCGGCTCCACGAAGCAGCGCACCGCCGATTTCCACGGCCGCCGCGATCGCGATGAAAGTGACCCCCATCGTCAGTCGTTGGGTGCGGTAGAGCACCAGGAACGCCGCGACGACCGCTGCCGGCTGCAGGGCGGGCGTTCCGATCCACCACACCGGAAAGCTGAAGCCGATGAAGGTGGCGAAGACGACGATCCCGACGACGAATGTGCCCAGCGCGGCGGGGTTGAGCACGTGCCGCCGGCGAACGGCCAGGTACTTCGACGCGCTGGCGAGCACCGCGGCAATGGCGATTCCGGCCAGCCCCAGCGGATCGATGGTGGGCTGCATGATGAAGAAGATCAGCAGCCCGGTGATGAAGGTAGACACCGTGTGCTGCCGCACCCTGAGGGTTTTGGATGCCAGCCAGCTCGAGGCGAAGGTGCCGAGGATCGCCACGGCTGCCGAGGCCAGCAAGGTCGACGGGCTGTATGGTCCAACTTGGCCGAAGAGCGAGAGCACGAGAGCGATGACCGAGATCGCCACCAGCAGGGCGAGCACGAGGATGTACATCGTGATGGCACCGGTGACGCGGTCTAGCCACTGCTTCATCTGAACATCTCCCCGTTGAAGTTTGGCGAGAACTCTACTGCGCCGTTCCGGAACATGCGCACGTAGGTGAACTCGAAGGCAACGGCCAGACGTGCAGGGTCGGCGAAGAACAGGGCGGTCGCCAAGCCGTCGGCTTCGAGGGCGGTCGGCGCGATGGCCCAGGTCGCGATGACGTCGTGAGTGGGCAATCCGGTGGTCGCGTCGATCACGTGGTGGAGGCCGTCGCCCCAGGTGCGGCGGTTGGTCGCGGACGAGCAGATCGCGGCATCCACGGTGGCTATGCCGATGGCCTTGGTGGTGTCGAGGGGATGCTCGAGGGCGACCCGGATCGGCGCCGGGCCCCTGCGCAGGATGTCGCCGCTCGCGTCGATCGTGAAGTCATCGTGCCCGGCTGCCGAGAGCAGGCCGCCCACGATATCGACGAGGTAGCCCTTGCCGGCCGCCCCGACGTCGATGGATACCGGCCGCACCGTGATCAGGGCGTGCCCGTCCCAGGCGACGGCGTCATCCCAGGCCGGAACGGTAGCGGCCCGGCCCGTCGGGCGCAGCGAGTAGGTGCGGTCGTAGCCGAGGTTCTCGAGCGCGCGCCCGACGAGCGGGCTCACCGCGCCATCGGTCGTGGCATACAGGCGCCGATACACCTCGAAGAGCGGAGCCGCATCGACCGGGAACTCACACGTGCCGGGCGTGACGGCGATTTTCGAGACGAGCGAGTCGTCGCGGAATCGCGACCAGGTCTTGTCGAACTCCTCGACGCGGTGTGCGATCGAGGCTTGGAGCAGCGAGTCGATCGGGTTGGCCGTGTCGAGTTGCCAGGCCGTCCCGATCGCGTCGAAGCTGAGGGTGTGCACCCGGCTAGGCGGTCGCGTCTGCCTTGATGTGCGCGACTGCCGCATTGAAGCCGCCGCTGGTCAGCGACGACCCGCCGACCTTGTCGACCTTGAGGTCGGCGATCTTCTTGCCGACCACCACGGCCGAGATCCCGCCGATGAACTGGCCCTGACGTAGCTTGGCCTCTGGGTCGGTCGCGTGGCCGGTGACCGTCACGGCGGTCACGACTCCGCCGGCGAGGGTGAGGGTGACGTCGACAGTCTCAGTGCCGCTCGGAGCCTGGTAATCGGCGCTCTCCGTGTAGGTGCCGTCCTTGTAGCTGCCGGCGCTCGTCGAGGCGGCAGCGGTGGGGGCAGCGGTGGCGGTGTCGCTGCGGGTCGAGCTGGTGTCGGTGGCTGCGGGAGAGCTGCATCCGGCGAGGCCACCGACGAGCGAGAGCCCGGCGAAGGCTGCAACGGCGGGCTTGGTGGCGGTGAACGAGCGCATGGAGACTCCCTGTGTCGACAAATTGCTTGGCCGGAAGATTGACAAGTACAAGCATGTCGCACCGATTTGGCGTTTGCTGGGGATCACCCGTGCTTCCAACGCACGAGCCGGTCGATCCGCCCCGCTCAGAACCCTAGACGGCCATGCCCGCCATGAGGCGCTGGCAGCGCCTCATCATCGCGTGCACGACCAGCGGGTGCAGGATGTGCACCGGCAGAAAGTAGAGCCGACCGCGCCAACCCTTCAAGCGCACCACCGTGACGACGCGCACCAGCCGAGCGGTCTCATCGACCCCGACCCCGATGCGGAGGTCGAGGTGCACCTCGTTGGCGCTGATCAACGCCTCGTCGCCCTCCACCCGGTCAACCTCGAACACGCCCTTTCCCGCGCGCGGCACACCTATGAGCGGTGCGAGCAGTTGCCGCAGTGCCATGGCCGCGATGACCCAGCGGGGCATCGAGCGCAGCGCGAACAGGCTGTGCGCCCAGGCGGCGGGATCGGTGGTCGCGTGGGTAGGGAGCACAGCAATCAACATGTCCGCGTAGTCAGGCTCGGGAATGTCAACCAGGGCAAGCGACCAGAAGGCTGGTTGGGTCAAGGTGTCTCCTCCATACGGCAGCGTACGGAAATACTATACGGTAACGTATGGGGATGGCAAGGGAGACGGCTGAATCGTGGACGGATGCCGCGTACGCAACGTTCGTCGATGGTGGCTTGCGCGCCATCCGCGTCGAGGCGATTGCCCGCCGTCTCGGTGCGACCAAGGGATCGTTCTACTGGCACTTCGCCAGCCGGCGAGACCTAGTCGGTGCCGTCATGGTTCGCTGGGAGCGCGAACAGACCGACCGGATTATTGAGTTGGCCGGCGCGGCGGGCTCACCTCAGGAACGCCTCGAGACTCTCTATCGGGTCGTGAGCCAACGCACTCTCAAGCCTGGCGGCGAAAGCACCCTGTACACCGAAGCCGCAGAAGAGGGTGTGACCGAAGTCGTCGCGCGCGTCTCTCGCCGCCGGATTGACTACATCGTCGGCATATTGACTGAGCTCGGTCTCGATCCCAAGGTCGCCGAACTGCGGGCAACCGTCGCCCTTGCCGGAGCCATCGGCCTGCAGCAACTCTCAGTCGGCGGTTGGCATCCCACCGCGTCGGCCAACGACCTGACCGAGGCGATGCTCGCCGCTTCCCTGGGCGGCTAGCTGTAGGCGGGCGAGCTGGTCCATCCGTGAGCCTGCCACGAGGGCGAGGCCGGTGAAGAGGAGGAGCATTCCGATGAGCGGTGTTTCTGGCCTCGGCCTGCCACCGGTGAGTGCAAGGGCGGGACGCCACTCGACGGCTCCCAAGTCGATGCGCTGATAGACACGGCCCTGGCCGCGCTGGTCGGTGGTCGGGGTGCCGGCAAACGCCGGGTCTCCCGCGTCAAAGGCGGGGCTGCCGGGGGCGATGAGCATGGTCTTGGTGGGGCCGCCGTTGTTGGCGAGCGGGCCAAGCTTGGGATCCGCTCCAACGATATTTCCGTCAGCGGGGTCGAGCGGGATGCCCGCGAGGCTCGCGTCCTGAACCAGACTCCATAGCGCTGTGAAGCTCGCAATGGCGGGGTCGAACGACAGGTCACCGCGGTCGTTGGCTGCGAGGATCGATGAGAGCAGCGAGAGGTCGACACCGGTGCCGTTGACGTACACGCCGCCTACCCCGGGCGGATCGTTGGCAGCAATCGTGCTGTACTCGATCCGCACGGCGAGCTGCGCCGAGGGGCCAGCCGAGTCTATGTAGATCGCGCCGCCATTGCCGCTGCCGGTCGTCCCGCGCGCCGAGTTGCCGCTCACAGTTGTGCCTTGGAGCAGTACCGTGGCCGCGAGGTTTTGCGCATCCTGGAAGAGGTAAAGCCCGCCCCCCTCCTCTGCCGCGATGTTGCCGCTGACGGTACTGTCCTGGAGCGTGAGGGCGGGGTCGCCCGTGGACGTGCCCGAGCTTCCGTTCAGCAGGAGCCCAGCTCCGTAGTCGGCCGTGTTGCCGTCGATTGTCGTGCGCTGGATCGTGATGGCCTCGGTCGCGGCACCCGCGCCGAGGTCGTTCAGATACAGACCGCCCCCGCCGTCCTCCGCGTCGTTGCCAGAGATCGTGCTGTCAACGATCGAGACGGAGGTGCCAGCATCGGTGAACGAGTCGACGGCGATCCCGCCGCCGACACCGCCGCCGCCGGCGATCGCGTGGTTGCCGCTCACGGTGCTGCCGCTAATGACCACGCTCGCGCCGCTCGAGATCGTCTCAAGGTAGATTCCGGCACCGATGTCGGATGTGTTGTCACTCGCGATCGCGCGATTGATCTGCACTATCGAGTCGGAGTTGGCATCGACGATGAACCCGGGGCCGCCGCAACCGCAGCCGCCTCCCGTGCCATTGCCGGTCGATGTCACATCCGTCAGGGTGGCCTGCGCGTTGCCCGCGATGAGGCGCACTCCCTCCGCGCTATTGCCAGTCACCGTTGCGCCGGTGATCGATGTGACCGCGTCGCCAGCGAGCATGAGGATGCCGCCGCCGCTGGTGTTCGCCACGAGATCGGAAGCGTCGAGCGTGCCGCTGACCATGCCGAGCACGAAGGCGTAGTCCCCATTGTTCTCCGACCTGATGTGGTTCAACACTGCGGTGCCTCCGACGTAGCTCACGTAGCTGAACCCGTCATGCTTGCTGTTGATCGTCATGATGTCGGTGGCCTCAAGCGAGCCTCCGTCGATCACGATGTTGTCATCGGTGAAGCCGTCCAGCGACAGGTCACTGAGCAGCAGCGAGTCGGCAGTCGAGTCGATACCGTGGGTGTTCCCCGCAACCGACGGCGCGATCGTCATTCCGCTGATCGTGACCGTACCCGCGCCCGACAGCGTGAAAACCGCGTCGGCTGGCGCTGCCGCGCTTCCCACCACCGTCAGGGCCGAAGCTCCCAGTCCCGTGATCGTGACGTCCGTCGTGATCACGAGGTTGGCATCCAGTGTGATGAGAGTTCCCGCGCCCGCAAGGATTGTGATGTCGGTGTGGTTGGGATCGCTCTCGGCCTGCGCCACCGCCCAAGGCAGGGAGTTCGCCACCGTCGCGTCTCCCGATGGGTCGAAGACATCAAAGGAGTCGGCTGGCGCCGCACTTGCCGGCATTGCAGCAATGAGTGCTCCCGCGAGTCCGAGCGCGAGCGCGCCTGCGGCCGCGAGCAGGCGACGGCGAAGAGTCACGAGTAGTCCGACCGGTCTGGGGAGGGGTAGCTCAGTGTATTGGCGCTACGGGAGCCGTAGCATCCACCGACTCAGCGGAAAATGATCGTGCGCGCCCCATCGAGCAGCACGCGATGTTCGGCGAACCACTTGACCGCCTGGGTGAGGGTGCGCGACTCCTCGTCCTGGCCGATCGCCACGAGTTCTGCAGCGCTGCGCGAGTGGTCGACGCGCACGACGTTCTGCTCGATGATCGGGCCTTCGTCGAGGTCGCTCGTAACGAAGTGTGCGGTGGCACCGATGAGTTTCACGCCGCGGGCGTGCGCCTGCTTGTAAGGGTTTGCGCCCTTGAAGCCGGGCAGGAAGGAGTGGTGGATGTTGATGATCCGCCCACTCAATGCCGCGCACAGCTCGGGGGAAAGGATCTGCATGTACCGCGCGAGCACGACCAGCTCGATGTCATGCTGCTCGACGACCTCGAGCACGCGATCTTCGAAGGCGAGCTTCTGCCCGGGGCTCGTGACGGGATGCGCCTCGAAAGGCACCTCGTAGAACTCGGCGAGACCGGCCAGGTCGTTGTGATTGCTCATGACCAGCGGCAGATCGACGGCGAGCTGGTCCGCGCGCTGCCGGTAGAGCAGGTCGTTCAGGCAATGGCCCGCCTTCGAGACCAAGACCAGGCTGCGCAGCGGGCGGCCGACGATGTCGAGCTCCCAGGTCATCCCGTACTTCTTGGTCACCGGGGCAAGTGCAGTGGTGAAAGCCTCGCGGGTGACGCTCGACTCGACCTGCAGCCGCATGAAGAAACGGCCGGTGTCGTCGCTCGAGAACTGCTGCGACTCGGTGATGTTGCCCGCGGCCTTCACGATCGCACCGCTTATCGCGTGCACGATGCCGGGCTGGTCCTCGCAGACGAGGGTCAGGATCCAGTGGGTGGATGTCACGGACATCGTCCCAGCGTAGCGGCGTGGCGGCATCCGATTCTTGACAGCGCAGAGCATGCAGCGCTACGGTCGTCCCGACAGACTGAACAGGTCTGAACAGGTGCAATCAGGTCTAAGGCAAGGAGCACAGTGAGCATGACAACCAAGGACGGTGCGGTGGCTTCGGTACTTACCGTCGAGCAGAACGGCATTAACACCATCTCCGAGGCGGAACGCAAGGGTAAGCCGCGCGACCTCTTCTGGCCGTGGGCGGCGGCAAATGTCTCCGTCTTCGGGATCGCATACGGCTCGTACCTTCTCGGTTTTGGCGTCTCGTTCGTCGAGGCCACGATCATCGGTATCGCGGGAATCGCGATTTCCTTCCTGTTCGTCGGCGTCATCGCGCTCGCTGGCAAGCGCGGATCGGCTCCCACCCTCGTGCTGAGCCGCTCGATCTTCGGTGTGAATGGCGGCCGATTCCCGTCGATCCTCTCTTGGGTGCTCACCGTCGGCTGGGAGACAGTGCTTGTCTCCTTGGCCGCGCTCGCCACCGCGACGGTCTTCACCCAGTTGGGCTGGGATGGCGGGCCGCTGACCAAGGTCGTCGCCCTTGTCGTCGTGGCCGCATTGGTCATCGCCGCCGGTGTGCTCGGGTTCGACCTGATCCTCAGGCTCCAATTCTGGATCACGATCGCGACCGGTGTTCTGACCGTCGCCTACATCATCATCGCCGCCCCGCAGATCGACCTGGGCGCGGTCGCCGCGCTCCCGGTGGGCGACGCCCCGGCCGTGATCGGTGGCTTCGTGTTCATGATGACCGGCTTCGGCCTGGGCTGGGTCAATGCCGCGGCTGACTACTCGCGCTACCTGCCGCGTGACGCGTCGAGCCGCGGGGTGGTCGGCTGGACCACGCTGGGCGCTTCGATCGCACCAGTGCTGCTGCTGGTCTTCGGTCTGCTGCTGGCCGGCTCATCCGCCGACCTCCGCGACAAGCTCGGGGCAGACCCGATCGGTGCGCTCGCGACGATCCTGCCGGTGTGGTTTCTCATTCCGTTCGTGCTCGTCGCCGTGCTCGGCCTCGTCGGCGGCGCAGTTCTCGACATCTACTCGTCGGGTCTTTCGTTGCTCACCGCGGGCATCAAGGTGCCGCGCCCGGTTGCGGCTGGCATCGACGGCGTGATCATGGTGCTCGGTGCCATCTACGTGATCTTCATCGCGAGCGACTTCATCGGGCCGTTCCAGGGCTTCCTGATCACGCTCGGGGTGCCGATCGCGGCCTGGGCCGGCATCTTCCTGGCCGACACGATCATGCGCAAGAAGGGCTACGCCGAGAAAGAGCTCTACGACCCCCAGGGTCGCTACGGAAGTGTCTCGTGGCTGCCGATCGGTCTCATCGTGCTGGGCACGGTGGTCGGCTGGGGCTTCGTCACCAACTTCTTCGCGGGCTGGCTCGGCTGGCAGGGCTACTTCATGGATGCGATCGGTGGCAAGGAAGGCGCGTGGGCGTACGCCAACCTCGGCGTGCTGTTCGCGCTGGCCATCGGATTCATCGGCTACCTGGTCTTCGGTCGTGCCGCGGTGCGCAAGCAGGAGTCGACCCCGCTCGGCAACGACTGATCGGAGAAGGACGACGATCATGTCAAACCAGTGGCTCGTCGTCATCGACATGCAGGTGGTCTTCGGGGAGCCCGGCAGTGACTGGTTCACTCCGGGCTATCCCGCCATCGAGTCGGCCGTGCAGCAGCTTGTGCGGGAGTTCGGTGATCGGGTGGTGTTCACGCGATTTGTCGCGCCCGGGCATCCCGAGGGCTCCTGGGTCGACTACTACCGGCAGTGGCCGTTCGCGCTGGTGCCGCCGGAGCATCGGCTCTACGACCTGATGCCCGCGTTCTCCGGAACGGGGCATCGGGTCGTGACCCGCACGACCTTCGGCAAGTGGGGTGACGAACTGGCCGCGATCATGGGCCCGGATGCCACCATGTTTCTGGCCGGCGTATCGACTGACTGTTGTGTGCTCTCCACCGCGCTCCCGGCGGCTGACGCGGGGGCTCACGTCCGTATCGTGTCGGACGCGTGCGCTGGCCTCAGCGATGCCGACCACCAGCGGGCGCTCGATGCGCTGGCACTCTACGCACCGCTCATCGAGATCACCACGGTCGATGCCGCCCTCGCCGCGCGTCAGTGACATGGAGTCGGTGTCGACGCCGGGGCTCAAGCACCAGGCGATAGTGAAGGTGCTTGAGCGTGAGATCCGTGCCGGCGAACTCGCCACCGGCAACCAGCTGCCGGGGGAGACCGCGCTCGCCGAGCGCTTCTCGGTGAGCCGCAACACCGTGCGCGCGGCACTGAGCGAGCTGGGGCGTGCCGGGCTGATCTCGACCCGCTCCGGCAAGGGCTCTTTCGTCACCTTCGACGGCCGCCCGATGAACGTGCGGCTGGGCTGGGCTCGCGCCTTGCAGGAGCAGGGGATCAACACGGCGGTCACGGTGCTTCGCCTGGAGGAGGTGCGCGACGTCGAGCTCGCTACCGAGCTGGGCGAGGATTCCGACCGCTTCCTGGTGGTGGATCGACTGCGGTCGATCGTGGGCGGCCCGGCGATCTCGCGGGAGTACTCGCGCATCCCGGTGAGCCCGCGTGTGCTTGACGGGATCACCGCCGAGACCGCGGCCGGCTCCCTCACCCGGTTGCTACGGGAGGCTGGGCTCGGTGCCGCGAACGGGCAGCAGTGGGTTGAGGTGCGGCCACTCGCGGCTGTCGAGGCCGAGCTGCTGGGGCATCCGGTCGGCGATGCGTTTCTCTGGTCTCGCTGCGTGACCCGGAGCACGAGGGGTGAGCTTGTCGAGTGTGTCGAGAGCTATCTCGACCCCGCGCACTTCAGACTGCACTTCCAGTTTTCGTCTCAGGACTGGCAGTGACCAGGGTCGGCCGTGCGCTGGCGGCTTTGCAGGGTCTCGCGATCGGAGACGCCCTCGGTATGCCGACGCAAATGATGTCCCGCGAAGCGATAGCGCTGCATTTCGGCGAGATCACCCGATTCGAGGCGGCCGCCGCTGACCATCCGTTGGCGGCGGGGATGCCCGCGGGCTCGATCACGGACGACACCGAACAGGCGCTCCTGCTCGCCCGACTCATCATCGACGGAGGCGGACATGTGGACCCGGCCGCGTTCGCCCGCGAACTCGTGCGCTGGGAGGACGGGATGCGGGCGCGCGGCTCGCTCGACCTGCTCGGCCCCTCGACGAAGCGAGCCATCGAGGCCCTGCTCGACGGCGAGAGCCCGGATCAGACCGGCCGGTTCGGCACCACCAATGGCGCGGCAATGCGGGTCACGCCGGTCGGCATCGCCCGGGCGAGCACCGACCTGCCCGCCCTCGTCGAGCTCGTCGTGGAGTGCAGCTCGCTGACCCACAACACCGGCATCGCGCTCGCCGGAGCCGCTGCTGTTGCGGCCGCAGTCAGCGCCGGCATCGACGGCGCGCCGCTGGCCGACGCGTTCGACCTGGCACAGGAGGCCGCCGCGCTTGCCGCTACACGAGGCCACTGGGTGGCGGGGGCAGACGTGGGGCGGCGGATCGGATGGGCGATCGACCTTGTTAACCCGTTCGAGGTCGAGGGGAGCCTCGATGACGTGTACCAACTGGTGGGCACCAGCTTGGCGACGCAGGAGTCAATACCCGCTGCGTTCGCGCTGCTCGCGCTGTTTCCCGACGATCCGTGGCACGCCATGACCGCCGCGGCGTCCCTGGGCGGCGACAGCGACACCGTTGCCGCGATGGTCGGGGCCATCGGCGGAGCGGTTCATGGCCCCTTCGCTGCGAGCGCGATCCAGACCGTCGCCGAGGTGAACCAGCTCGACCTGCCGTCACTGGTCGACGGCCTGCTGGAGTTGCGGTGAGCCCCAGGCAGGTAGGCCCCCGGCTGGTGAGCGTCGGCAACGTGATCATCGACTTGGCCATCGCGATACCAGAGCTACCCGAGCGCGGCGGTGACGTCGTCGGCTCATCGAGCGGCGGCGTGCCCGGCGGCAGCTTCAACACGATGGTTGCTGCGGCGCGGCAGGGACTGCCCGCGGTGTACGGCGGTGCCCACGGCTCGGGTCCGTTCGGGGAGCTGGTGCGTGCGGCGTTGGCCGCGGCATCCATCGAGGTCCTGCACGAGCTGTCATCGATCGACACCGGGTTCGATGTGGCGCTCACCGACTCCGAGGGGGAGCGCACCTTCGTGACGGTGTTCGGCGCGGAAGCGACCCTGTCGGCGCGGGCGCTGGCCGAGATCAGGCTCGAGACGGGTGACTATCTGCACGTTTCCGGCTACGGACTGCTCGAAGCCACGAACGGTGCGGTGCTTGCCGAATGGCTGCCGTCGGTGGCGGCCGGCGTCGTCGTGTTGGTCGATCCGGGGCCGCTCGTGAACGACATTTCCCCGCCGGTCTGGGCGGCGGCACGTTCCCGCGCGGACTGGGTCAGCTGCAACCTGCGAGAGGCACAGCTCATGACTGGGCTGGCGGATCCGGATGCCGCATCGCAAGCCCTGGGCGACAACGTGCTCGTGCGGCTGGGCGCAGACGGCTGCCTGCTCATCGTCGACGGCGAGTTGACCCACGTGCCGGGCGTCGCCGTCGCCCCCGTGGACACCAACGGCGCGGGGGATGCTCACGTCGGCGCCTTCCTCGCCGCGCTGTCTCGCGGCGCAACCCCGCACGCCGCCGCCCGCCTTGCCAATGCCTGCGCGGCCATCGCCGTCACCCGGCGCGGACCTGCCACTTCGCCCACCCTCGCGGAGCTCGCACCGCTGATCGACCCGGCGACCCTCGAATAGACTTGAGCTGATGGTGCCGCACCGCATCATCCCGCGGGCGGCGAACGCACCACAATCACCTCGAATGGAACTCCGTCCGAATGGGCGCGACGCGAACCACTACAACTTTTCCCTGGGTCGGCCTGTTCACCCTTGCGGCTCTCATCTTCACCTCCGTCACGAGCGAGTTCCTGCCTACCGGACTGCTGCCGGAGATCGCCTCAGATCTCAAGGTCTCTGAATCGCAGGTAGGCCTTCTCATCACGGTCTTCGCGGGGGCCGTGGTGCTCACTGCCACCCCGCTGTCGATCCTGACCCGGCGCCACTCGCGCAAGTCCCTGCTGATCTTGGTTCTGCTGGTCTTCGTGGTGAGCAACCTTCTCGCCGCGCTCGCACCGACCTATGGCCTGCTCGTCGTGGCACGGGTGCTCGGCGGTCTCGCCCACGGTCTCTTCTGGTCGGTCGTGGGGGCATATTCGGCACATCTCGTGCCCAAACACCAGATTGCGCGCGCGGTCGCCATCACCGGCGGCGGAGGCACGGCGGCCTTCGTGCTGGGGGTGCCGCTCGGCACGGCGCTGGGCCATGCCCTCGGCTGGCGGCTGGCATTCGCGATCCTCGCCGTCACGATTCTGGCCCTCGTCGCGGTGACCGCTCGACTGCTCCCGGCGGTGGAGCACGGCGTGGTACTGGCCACCGGCGAGATACCGCTGCCGATGCGCAAAGATCGCACGGTGCCGGCCGTGATCCTGGTGGGGGTGATCGTCATCGTGGTCGCGTTGGGGCACAACATCTTCTACACCTACATCGCCCCATTCCTCCTCGGGCCGGTCGGCGTTGAGCCCGCTGCCGTCGCCGGGGTGCTGTTCATCTACGGCGGGGCGGGGGTCGTGGGCTTGCTGCTCTCAGGCACCCTGGGCGATCGATTCCCCCGCGCGGCCACCGCCGGGGCGATCATCGTGATCCTCTTCTCGCTGTGGGCCATTGGTCTCTACATGCGGGTTCCGGTGGTGGCGATCTGTGCGATCGGTGTCTGGGGAGCCGCGTTCGGTGCGCTCCCATCGCTGCTGCAGGCCCGGATGATGCACGCCGCATCCGTGCGCGTGCGCGATGTCGCCGCCTCCTACTTCACCACCTCGTTCAACCTCGCGATCGGCCTCGGCGCGCTGGTCGGTGGAGCCATCCTCGACGGCTTCGGGGTGGGCTCGCTGGTCTGGGTCGACCTGGCTATCACACTCTTCGGCCTCGCTCTGGTTCTCACCGGAAATGTGTGGCTGGCCAGAAGGGATGCCGTCGGCCGGTCGCGATAGCCCCGGCACGAGCTACACTGGGCCTGTCGCAACTGGCGCTGAGGTGGGCAACCATCGGGGAGCGACGCTGGCCCGTTAGGGGCAGCAACACGATTGGGCCGTACGCCTGGGCCCACCGGATACCTTTGTTCTATCCGTTCGAGTGTCAGGAGCAGCGCCAGTGTCGACCACTTTCAACTCCCCCCTCTCTGTCGTCGATCCGGAGATCGCCGCCGTTCTCGAGTCAGAACTCGGCCGCCAGCGCGGCACCCTCGAGATGATCGCGAGCGAAAACTTTGTTCCCCGCGCGGTGCTCGAGGCGCAGGGTTCCGTGCTCACCAACAAGTACGCGGAGGGCTACCCCGGCCGTCGCTACTATGGCGGTTGCGAGTTCGTGGATGTCGCGGAGACCCTGGCCATCGAGCGCGCCAAGAGCCTCTTCGGCTCGGCCTACGCCAACGTGCAGCCGCACTCGGGAGCCTCGGCCAACGCGGCAGTGCTCTCCGCCATCGCGCAGCCCGGCGACCGGATCCTCGGTCTCGAACTCGCCCACGGCGGCCACCTCACGCACGGCATGAAGCTCAACTTCTCCGGCAAGCTCTACGAGGCGCACGCCTACGGCGTCGACCCGGAAACCTTCCTCGTCGACATGGATGTCGTGCGCGAGAAGGCGCTCGAGGTCAAGCCGCAAGTGCTCATCGCCGGTTGGTCGGCCTACCCGCGTCAGCTCGACTTCGCCGCCTTCCGCGCGATCGCCGATGAGGTGGGTGCCCTGCTCTGGGTCGACATGGCCCACTTCGCTGGGCTCGTGGCCACGGGCTTGCACCCCTCGCCGGTCCCGCACGCGCATGTCACCTCATCCACGGTCCACAAGACGATCGGCGGACCGCGCTCGGGCTTCATCCTCACCAACGACCTCGAGCTGCAGAAGAAGATCAACTCGAACGTGTTCCCCGGCCAGCAAGGCGGGCCACTCATGCACGTCATCGCGGCCAAGGCCACGGCGTTCAAGCTCGCGGCGGAGCCCGAGTTCAAGGACCGCCAGGAGCGCACCATCCGCGGCGCGAAGATCCTGGCTTCTCGCTTGACCGAACCGGACGCGATCGAGGCCGGGATCGACGTCCTGACCGGCGGAACCGACGTTCACCTCGTGCTGGTCGACCTGCGAAAGGCCGCAATCCATGGCCAGGATGCCGAAGACATCCTGCACTCGGTCGGCATCACGGTGAACCGCAACGCGGTGCCCTTCGACCCGCGCCCGCCGATGACGCCGTCCGGTGTGCGGATAGGAACCCCGGCCCTAGCCACCCGCGGCTTCGGCGACGAGGAGTTCAGCGAGGTGGCCGACATCATCGCGACCGCCCTCAAGCCGGCTCCGGATGTCGCGGCTCTCCGCGAGCGAGTGCTCAAGCTGACCGACGGCTACCCGCTCTACCCGGGCCTCACCTCGCCGGGAACGTGGCAGTGACCCCTCGTGAGTTGCGGACTTCCGCCCCGTTGCGTTTCGGGTACACAGGCAGAACTCCGCAAGTGACCGAGATCGGCCCGTGGAAGTGACAGCTATCACGCTCGACGGGGTCGCCACGGCGACCGCCGTCAAGCACGAGCTGGCGTCGCGGATCGCGACACTCCGGGAGCGCGGGATCGTGCCGGGGCTCGGCACCTTGCTCGTGGGGGAGGACCCTGGGTCCCTCTCCTACGTGGCCGGCAAGCACCGGGACTGCGCTGAGGTCGGGATCGAGTCAATCCGCGTGGACCTGCCTGCCGAGGCATCCGCCGCCGACGTCCGTGCCGCGATCACCGCGCTCAATGCCAACCCGGCTGTTACCGGGTACATCGTGCAACTGCCGCTACCCGAGGGGCTCGACGAGAACGCGATGCTCGAGCTGATGGATCCGGACAAGGATGCCGACGGGCTGCACCCCACGAACCTGGGCCGCCTAGTGCTCGGCGTCGGGGGCGAGATCAACTCGCCGCTGCCGTGCACCCCGGCCGGAATCGTCGAGATGCTGCAGCGCTACGACGTTCCGATCTCGGGAAAGCACGTCGTGGTTGTCGGCCGCGGACTCACGGTGGGCCGCCCGCTCGGGCTACTGCTGACCCGCAAGGGGCTCGACGCGACGGTCACCCTCACTCACTCGCGCACCCAGGATCTCGAGTCCTATGTGCGCCGTGCTGACATCCTCGTGGCGGCCGTCGGTGTCGCGGGCCTCATCCAGCCCGAGTGGGTCAAGCCTGGTGCCGCGGTGCTCGACGTCGGCATCACGCGGGTCGTCAACCCCGACACCGGCAAGGCGCGGCTGGTCGGCGACGTGGCGCCAGCGGTGGCGGATGTCGCGGGCTACCTGTCACCCGTGCCCGGCGGCGTCGGCCCGATGACTCGCGCCATGCTCCTCAAGAACGTGGTCGACGCGGCGGAACGGCTGTGATCGCCAGGCGGCGGGGGCGCCCCTAGCGGTCGCGCGACGCCCCGTCGGCTGCGGTCACGGTGAACATCGTCGGCTGCTGGAACCCGTGCTCGGCAAACGCGCCGTCGATCGCGACCTGGATGCGCGAGATGCCCGCCGAGGGCACCAGCGCGATCGCGGCACCCCCGAAGCCGCCGCCGGTCATGCGGGCGCCGATGGCTCCGTGTGCCTGCGCGGTCTCGACGGCGAGGTCGAGCTCCGGCACGGAGATCTCGAAGTCGTCGCGCATGGAGACGTGCGAGGCATCCAGCAGGTCTCCGATGGCCAGTGGACCAGACGAGCGCAGGGCGGCGACCGTGTCGAGCACCCGCTGGTTCTCGGTGACCACGTGGCGCACCCGTCGGTAGGTCTCGTCGTCCATGAGCTCGCGGGCACGGGGCAGGTCGCCGACGGTGAGGTCACGCAGCAAGGGGACGCCCATGAGGGCCGCACCTTTCTCGCAGGATGCCCGCCGCGCCGCATATCCGCCGGTGGCATGCGAATGCGATACCCCGGTGTCGATCACGAGCAACTCGAGGCCGGCTTCGGCGAACCCGAGTGACACGAGTTCGGAGTCGAGGCTGCGGCAGTCGAGGAACACCGCATGGTCTTCGCGACCGAGCAGTGACGCCGACTGGTCCATAATGCCGGTGGGTGCGCCGACCGCCTTGTTTTCGGCGAGCTGGCCGACCTTGGCGAGGGTCGGCCGGTCGAAGCCCAGCCGCCAGACCTCGTTGAGCGCGACGGCGACCGCACTCTCGATCGCGGCCGACGACGAGAGGCCGGCGCCGACCGGAACCGTGGACTCGATGTAGAGGTCGGCCCCGGGAACGGCACCCAAGTCGGCACCGTGTTGGCCGAGTGCCCATGCCACTCCGAGCGGGTAGGCCGACCAGCCGCCGAGGCGGTCGGGGGCGAGGTCGGCGAGGTCGATCGACGCGAGCTCGTGGGCAAAGGATGACGCGACGGTCAGTGTCGTGTCATCCCGGGCGCCGAGCGCGACCACGGTGCGCCGGTTGATGGCGAACGGCAGCACGAAGCCCCCGTTGTAGTCGGTGTGCTCGCCGATCAGATTCACGCGGCCCGGCGCCGACCATATGCCGGTCGGGGCATATCCGTGGGTCTCGTGGAAACCTGCCGCGACCTCGTCCCTGATGTCAGTCAATTTTTGCGATTCCCTGCCTGATGAATTCTGCGGCCTGCTCCGGGGGGATGTCGCCGATCCAAGCCCCCATCGCGCTCTCCGAGCCCGCGAGGTACTTGAGCTTCGATTCTGCCCGACGCGGGCTCGTAACCTGCAGCATGAGCCGAATCTCGGAGCGGGATGCAGTCACTGGCGCCTGGTGCCACGCCGCGATGTAGGGCGTCGGGGTGTCGTAGAGCGCATCGAGACCGCGCAGCAGTCGCAGGTAGAGCTGGCTGAGCTCATCACGCTCGGCCTCGTTCGTCGCGGCGAAGTCCGGGATGTGGCGGTGCGGCAGCATGTGCACCTCCAGCGGCCAACGCGCCGCGAACGGCACATACGCCGTCCAATGCTCGCCGCTGAGCACTACCCGCTCGGAGCCCTGCTCGAAGGCCAGGATCTTCTCGAACAGGTCTGGCCCGAACTTTTCGATCGACTCGATCAGGCGGGTGGTGCGCGGAGTGACATAGGGATAGCAGTAGATCTGCCCGTGTGGGTGATGCAGGGTGACGCCGATGGCCTCGCCGCGATTCTCGAACGGGAAGACCTGCTGGATGCCGGGCAGCGTGCTGAGCAACGCCGTGCGATCTGCCCAGGCCTCGATCACCGTGCGGGCCCGGCCGACGCTGAGGGACCCGAACGAACCGGTGGTTTCCGGGCTGAAGCAGACCACCTCGCAGCGCCCGTGCGATGGCGCCGTGCGGCCGAGGTCGAGCCCGCCCAGATCGAGCGCTCCGAGCTCGGGCCCGAACGACGGCGAGCGGTTCTCGAACACGACGACGTCGTAATTGTCGGGCACCTCCGAGGGGTTTGCCGACGTTGCCGGCGCCAACGGATCCTGGTCTGCGGGTGGCAGGAACACCCGGTTCTGGCGGGAGGCCGCGATGGAGATCCACTCCCCGGTGAGCGGGTCCTGGCGCATCGTCGCGGTGTGCGGGCGCGGGTCGAGCGCTCGGGCATCCGCCTTCCTCTCGCGCGGAAGAGCGCTGTCCGCGTCGTCGTAGTAGATGAGGTCGCGACCGTCGGCCATGGTGGTCTCGATCTTGGTGATTCCGGCCGTGAGCATGCCATTACGATATCGAAAGTGATGGTTTCGAATACGGAAGAATTCGTAAGCCGCGAGGAGCGACGACGCGAACTCGCGCGCCTGGTCGCCGACCGCGGATTCCTGCGGGTGATCGACGCGAGCCTCAGGCTCGGGGTCAGCGACGTTACGATCCGCGGCGACCTGACGGCCCTCGAGGCGGAGGGCACGATCGTGCGCGTGCACGGCGGCGCCATGCTGCCCAGTGATCGGGAGCCGACACTCGAAAGTGCGACGGAGAAGGCATCGGCCGCCAAGACGGCTATCGGGCGGGCGGCGGCCAGCATGGTCTCCTCCGGCCAGAGCATCTTCGTCGACGCCGGCAGCACGGCCATGGCGCTCGCGGCAGCGCTCGTCGAGCGGCGCGAGCTGCGCGACCTCGTCGTGGTCACGAACGCCCTCACGATCGCCCTCGCGCTCGAGCCGGCCCTGCCCAGGTTCACCGTGGTGGTGACGGGGGGCACGCTGCGTCCGCTGCAGCATTCGCTCGTGAATCCGTTCGCGGCACCGATGCTCGACTCGCTGCGGCTCGACACCGCCTTCATCGGTTGCAACGGCATCCATCCCGAACACGGGGTCACGAATGTCAACCTGCCTGAGGCGGAGATCAAGACCCTCGTGCTTCGGTCGTCGACGCGCCACGTCTTGATTGCGGATGCCTCGAAGCTCGGCCTCACCGAGGTCGCCGTGATCGGCCCGATCGCCGCCTTCGACACGCTCGTCACCGCGGGCGATGCGCCCGACGGCCTCATCGCGGCGCTCTCCGCGAAGGGATTGGCCATCACCCTCGCCGATAGGCTTAGCCGGTGATCACCACCCCCACCACCTCCCCGACGGGCGAGCAGTTCGTCATCACCCGCGGCGGTGCCCGCGCCGTTGTCACCGAACTTGCCGCGGCGCTGCGCGAGTTCTCGATCGGCGGGATCGACCTCACCGAGCCATATCCGGAGGACGCGGCGCCGCCTTTTGCGAATGGCATCGTGCTCATGCCATGGCCCAACCGGATCGAAGACGCACTCTGGCAGCTCGACGGCGAGCCCCAGCAGCTTGCGATCACCGAACCAGAGCGCAACAACGCCCTCCACGGGCTGTTGCGCTACACCGCGTATCGGCTGGTCGAGCGCACCGACAGCTCGGTCACCCTGGGTGCCGTCGTCTTCCCGCAGCACGGCTATCCGTTCCACCTCGACACGACCGTGCGCTACGAGCTTGTTGACGGCGGGCTGAACATCACCCACACCGTGCGCAACCTCTCCGCGACGAAGGCACCGGTCGCGATCGGCACCCACCCGTTCTTGACCATCGGCGACGTCGCCACCGAAGAGCTTGAGCTCACCGTCTACGCCGCCACGCGATTCGAAGTGGATGCCCGCCTCAACCCGATCCGCGAGATCGATGTCGAGGGTGCCCACTACGACCTCCGCCCGGGCCGCCCGCTGAAAGATCTCCAGCTCGACGATGCCTTCGGCGGACTGATCACCGTCGACGGGGTCAGTGCGGTTCTTCGGGCACCAGACGGTCGTGAGGTTCGCCTCCTGCAAGATGAGAGTCATCGGTACGTGCAGGTCTTCACCACGCGCACCTTCCCCAAGAAGGGCGGCGAGGGCTTGGCCGTGGCCATCGAGCCGATGACGGCCCCGCCGAACGCGTTCAACACGGGCGTCGGCCTTCGCTGGGTGGAACCCGGGGACACCTGGACGGTCGGGTGGGGAATCCAGTACTCGGGATGACCGGCGCGCCCTCGAAGTCAGACATTCGCCGCTGGCGGAAGTACCTGGCGGCCGAGCGGGCCGAAGCTGCGGTCTACCGCGACCTCGCCTCGCGGCGCGCGGGCGAGGAGCGCGAGATCCTCACCGCACTGGCGGATGCCGAAGGGCGTCACGAGCAGCATTGGATCGACCTGCTCGGCGACCACGCTGGGCCAGACCGCGGCGGTGACCTGCGCACGCGCATCCTCGGGTTCTTTGCTCGGCGTTTCGGTTCGGTGTTCGTGCTGGCTCTCGCCCAACGCGCGGAGTCGCGCTCCCCTTACGCCACCGACGATGACGCGACCGATGCGATGGCGGCTGATGAGCGAGTCCACGAAGAGGTGGTGCGTGCGCTCGCCGTTCGCGGTAGGCAGCGAGTCTCCGGCACTTTCCGGGCGGCGGTGTTCGGTGCCAATGATGGCCTGGTCTCCAACCTCGCCCTCGTGCTCGGCATCAGTGCCGCCGGGGTGGGCAATCACGTGGTGTTGCTCACCGGCATCGCCGGGCTGCTCGCCGGTGCTCTCTCGATGGGTGCGGGCGAATTTGTGTCGGTGCGCTCCCAGCGTGAACTGTTGGATGCCACGACCCCCCACTCGACCGGCCAGGATTCGGTCGGCGATCTCGACGTGAACGCCAACGAACTGGCCCTGGTGTACCGAGCTCGGGGCATGAGCGTCGCGGACGCGGAGGAGCACGCGGCCGAGATCCTCTCCGGTCACCAGACGATGCCGCAGGCCGGATCGGCGGCGCACGAGAGCGTGGGCTCTGCACGCGGCGCCGCAGTGTCGAGCTTCTGTTTCTTTGCGTCGGGCGCGATCATCCCGGTGCTGCCCTACCTCTTCGGAGCGCAGGGAATCGTCGCCGTCGTCATTGCCGCCACCCTTGTCGGTCTCGCGTTGCTTGGCACGGGTTCTGTCGTCGGCCTGCTCTCCGGCACGTCACCGCTGACCCGCGCACTCCGCCAACTTGCGATCGGGTTCGGCGCGGCAGCCGCGACCTACCTGCTCGGGCTGTTGTTCGGGGTTGCTGCGGGATGATCCTGCGGGGCAGTCACGCGCAACCACTGCCCGTTGGCCGCTAAACTTTCAGCCATGGAACTCGTGATCTGGGGCGTCTTCGGAACAATTACGCTCCTCGCTGGCGTCGGTGGCCTGGCCGCGCTCATCGCGCTGTCCACCTCGAAGTACCGCGGTTAGTCGAGAGCCTGGCTAGGCGACAAGCTCGGGCAGTTCCGTCAGCGAGCGGATCACCGTCACCCCTGACGCGTCGACCGCGTCGTCCTCCTCGGCCGAGCTGACGCCGCTGCGGTTGAGCCAGATGCCGACGAGCCCCGCTGAAGCCGCGCCGATCGCGTCAGTGCGCAGCCGGTCGCCAATGTATGCCGTCTCGGCGGGGTCAGAATCGAACACGGTGCAGGCGTGCTGGAAGATGCGGGCGTCGGGCTTGGCGAAGCCGAGCTCACCGCTGGCAATGATCGCCTCGAGCCGATGGTCGATGCCCACCGCAGCGATCTTCTCCTGCTGAAAGCCCAGGTCGCCGTTGGTGATGACTCCGAGCCGTAGGCCCTGCGCCGCCAAGGCGTCGAGGCAGGGCAGCGCGTCATCATGTAGCTTCCACGCCTTCACGTACTCGAGGTAGTAGCGGTCATACCAGGCATCCGCCGACTCGTCGGTCGAGAGATCGATACCGTAAGGCTCGGCGAGGGCACGCGACCGCACCCGGCGCTGGGCAAGAAACTCCAGCTCGCCGGTGAGGTAGCGGGGGTAGTGCAGCTCCTCTAACTCGTGCCAGCGTCGCGCCTCGGCGGCGGGGTCGGCTGCGGTCGACCCGAGGTGCGCCACAATCCCCTCGTCGACGGCCTGGCGGTGCGCGAACAGCGTGTCGTCGAGGTCGAAGAGCGCGACGGTGACTGTCACGGAAGAGGCCAGCCGGGCTGCGGCGTGCGATCGTCGGTGTGCAGCAGCCTGGCGTACCAACCATCGATGCGCCGGTCACGGTGGACCAGCGCGCTGCGCCGTAAGCCTTCGTAGTGGAAGCCGGCCTTGCGAGCCACTGCCGCCGATCCATCGTTTCCCACGACGGCACACCATTCGATGTGCTGCAGGCCTCCGCGAGCCGGATCCAGGCCGAAGTCGACAACCGCGCGGACGGCCTCGGTCATGATTCCCTGGCCGCGGTGCGGGCGTCCCTGCCAGAACCCGAGCTCGGCCGACGATGGCTCGCGCGGCTTCAGTTCGATGACCCCCATGAGTCGCTCGCCAGCGCCAGCGCGGATTGCCCACAGCCATTTCGCGGCTGGGGCGAACTCGCCCGTGTAGCTGGCTGCGGTTTCGGCCGTGTATGGCACAGGCACGGGCACGTAGCCCTGGAGCTCTGGGTCGCTGCAGTACTCCAGCACAGCCTCGCTGTCGTCAGTTGTCACAGAATCAAGCAAGAGCCGTTCGGTATGCAGCGTCATCGCGGTCACGAGCGGGGGAGGAACCCGACGCGGTCGTAGACCTTCTTGAGCGTGGCATCCGCGATTTCGGCTGCCCGGTCGGCGTTGCCGGTCAGGATGCGGTCGAGTTCTGCGGGGTCGGCGAGCAGCTCGAGGGCACGCTCGCGCACCGGACCGAAGGTGCCAGCCACGACATCCGCTACTTCCTTCTTCAGGTCGCCGTAACCCTTGCCCTCGAAGGCCACCTCGAGGTCGGCGATGGTGGTGTCGGAGAGCACCGAGTGGATGGTGAGCAGGTTGGAGACGCCCGCCTTCTTCTCCCGGTCGAAGCGCACGACCCGGTCATCGTCTGTCACGGCGGATTTGATCTTCTTCGCGCTGGCCGCAGGGTCGTCGAGGAGCCAGACGATCCCGGCGGGCGACTCACCCGACTTGGACATCTTCGCGGTCGGGTCCTGTAGGTCGTAGATCTTGGCGGTCTCCTTGAGGATCTGCACCTCCGGAACCACGAAGGTCTCGCCGAACCGCGAGTTGAATCGGTGGGCGAGGTCGCGGGTGAGTTCGATGTGCTGGCGCTGGTCTTCGCCCACCGGCACCACCGCGGCGTCATAGAGCAGGATGTCGGCGGCCTGCAGGATCGGGTAGGCGAACAGGCCCACAGATGCGGCATCGGAGCCCTGCTTTGCCGACTTGTCCTTGAACTGGATCATCCGGCTCGCTTCACCGAAGCCGGTCAGAGTGTTGAGCACCCAGGCGAGCTGGGGATGCGCCGCCACCTGTGACTGGACGAACAAGATCGACGTGGCAGGGTCGATCCCCGCCGCGATGTACTGGGCGGCCGTGCGCCGGGTCTGCTCGCGCAACTGCTTCGGATCCTGCGGCACCGTGATCGCGTGCAGGTCAACGACGCAGAAGACGGCGTCGTGGGTCTCCTGCATCTCCCGCCACTGCAGCAGCGCGCCGATGTAGTTGCCGATGTGCAGCGAGTCGGCCGACGGTTGCATGCCGGAGAAGAGACGGGGTTTGTTCACCCGCTAAGCCTAAAGGTCGTAGTCCACGACGACCGGGCTGTGGTCGCTCCAGCGCTTGTCGTACGACGCGGCGCGGTCCACCACGTAATCCTTCACCGTCGCCGCGAGCGCGGGGGTGGCTACCTGGTAGTCGATGCGCCATCCCGTGTCATTGTCGAAGGCCTGGCCGCGCTGTGACCACCAGGTGTACGGCCCGTCGACCTCGCCCGCCCACTGGCGGCCGACATCCACCCAGCCAAGTCCGGGGCCGACAGTGCCGTCGACGCCTTCGACCGCTTCGCCCAGTGGCCCGAAGAACCTGTCGAAGTAGGAGCGTTCGCGTGGCAGGAAGCCGGCCTGCTTGCGGTTGCCGCGCCAGTTGCGGATGTCCAGTTCGCGGTGCCCGACGTTGAGGTCGCCGACCACGAGGGCGAGTTCGCTGTGCGCGGCCAGGTGCGGCAGGCGTTCTTGCATGGCGTCGAGAAACTTCCATTTCTCGGCCATCTTGGCCGCGTCATCCGCGACTCCAGAGTGCACGTAGGTGCTCACCACCGTGATGACTCTGCCGCCGACCTCGTAGTCGGCTTCGAGCCATCGCCCGGCGCTGTCGAAGTCGTCCGCGCCGAGGGCGACCCGATGGATGCTCGCTTTGTTCCGAGAGGCGAGGGCGACCCCGGCGCGACCCTTCGCGGTGGCGGCGTCGTGCAGGATGTCCCACTCCGGGCCGAGCAGCCCTTCGAGGTCTTCGGTGGATGCCCTGACCTCTTGCAGCGCGAGGATGTCTACGCCCCGGGCATCCAGCCAGTCGCCCATGCCTTTGCGATAGGCGGCCCTGACTCCGTTGGTGTTGACCGTCGCGATGCGCAGAGCCTGTGCCATGCTTCGAGCCTATAGAGCCGCGCCGACCTTCCCGCCGGCCGGAGCCTTGGGCTGCCTCTTCGGCTTGCCGGTGAGGCTGACCCCATGGTCGTGTGCCGTCACCGCAATCCAGCTGGCACCAAACAACGTGACCTGCGAGGTCAGGTTGAACCAGATCAGCAGGCCGAGGATGACCGCGAACGAGGTCAAGAGCGGGTTGCGGGTGGCGCCACCGAGCAGCGTGCTGCCCAATGCCTGCAGCACCCCCAGCCCCACGGCCGCGATCAGCACCCCCTGGGCGAGTTGGCGCAAGGGGACGCGGATGGCGGAGACCACTCGGTAGAAAACGAGCAGTACAACAATGTCGAGCAATAGCACGACGACCAGCCCGAGCACGCGGGCGCCGATGATCGCGACTGCAGACTTCGCGTCGATGCCCAACCGCTCGAGAGTCGAACTCAAGGCTGCGGTGCTCAGCACCGACAGCCCCGCAGAGAGCACCATGGCCAGGCCGAAGACGAGGGCGAGCCCGAGATCGCGCACCTTGAGGAGGAGGAAGTTCGTCGGGGCGGTAGGGAGCCCGAACAGCAGCCGCACGGCGTCTCGCCCCGATGCCAACCAGCCGAGCGCGGTGAAGAGCAGGCCGACTGCAGCAACCGCACCGGTCCAGGTCAGGATGCCCACCCCCAGCAACTGCTCGGCGTCGATCGCGTCGTGGCCGCTGCCATCGTTGATGAGCCCCGGCACGGTCGTGGAGAGCAACCGCAAGAACGCCGCCTGCAACCCCGGGTTCGACCTGATCACGAAACCGGCAATCGAGAAGCCCACCCAGATCGCCGCGAATACCGCGAAGATCGCCTGGTACGAGAGGCCGGCGGCCAGAAGCGGCCCACCCTTCGCGTTGTACTGCAGGAAGACCCGAACCGGCTTGAGCCCCAGCACGCGATCGCGCACTGCCGCGACTCGCTCCCTCAGCCCCATGGCACCACCCTAGCTAGGCTGGATGGATGGAGCTGCACGGGATAGGAGTCGGTCGCGGCGTCGCGGTCGGTCCGATCCTGAGGATGCCCGACCCGCTTCCCGAGCCCGACGATGCGGTGCACTCCGGCGATTCCGCCGCGGAGTACGCGGCCACCCAGGCGGCGCTCGCCGCAGTGGCGGGGGAGCTCGCGGCTCGCGGCGAAAAGGCGGGGGGCGCCGCCAAGGATGTGCTGGATGCGGCATCCATGATGGCTCAGGATCCGACGCTCAGCGACGACGTGAAGGCACGTATCGAGGCGGGCACGACCGGTGAGCGCGCGGTTTTCGAGGCGTTTGCTGCCTTCCAGGCTCAGCTAACTGGCATGGGGGGTTACATGGCCGAGCGCGCCACCGACCTCGGCGACGTTGCACAACGCGTGATCGCTCACCTGCGTGGGGTGCACGCTCCCGGCGTTCCGGAGAGCGACACCCCGTTCATCCTCCTCGCGACGGATCTTGCCCCCGCAGACACCGCGCTGCTCGACCTGGACAAGGTGCTCGGGCTCATCACCCGCGACGGCGGCCCGACCAGCCACACCGCGATCCTCGCGCGCTCGAAGTCGATCCCCGCGATCGTCGGCGTCGCGGGCGCTCTCGACCTCGCAGACGGCACAGTCGTGATCGTGGATGCCGCGGCCAGCCTGGTCACGTCAGACCCGAGCGATGCGGCAGTCGTCGACGCGAACAGCCGCATCTCGGAGCGCGCGGAGGTGCCCACCATCCCGCTTGTCGTCGGCGCACTGGCGGATGGCACGAAGATCCCCCTGCTCGCGAACCTGGGATCGCCCGCGGAGGCGCCGGCCGCCGTCGAGCTCGGAGCAGAGGGCGTGGGGCTGTTCCGCACCGAGTTCCTGTTTCTCGACTCGAAGACCGCGCCGACCGCGGCTGACCAGCAGGCCAGGTACACCGAGTTGCTCTCCTACTTTCCCGGCAGAAAGGTCGTCGTGCGTGCACTCGACGCGGGGGCCGACAAGCCGTTGGCCTTCCTCAATTGGGCACAGGAGAAGAACCCCGCACTCGGCCTGCGCGGTCTGCGCGCGCTACGGGCCAGCGAGCAAATCCTCATCGACCAGCTCACCGCGCTCAAGGGGGCACAGGATGCCACTAAGGCCGACCTCTGGGTGATGGCGCCCATGGTCGCCGACGCCGAGGAGGCGCAGTACTTCGTCGACCTCGGCAAGTCGCTCGGCCTCAACACCGTCGGGGTCATGGCCGAGGTCCCCTCCCTCGCGGTCATGGCCGACCAGGTGCTCGCGGTCGCCGACTTCGTGTCGATCGGCACCAACGACCTGACCCAGTACACGTTGGCGGCAGACCGGATGCTCGGAAGCGTCGCGAGCTACCAAGACCCGTGGCATCCCGCCGTCCTGCGTCTGGTCAAGCTGCTCGGCGATGCGGGAGCGGCCGCAGGCAAGAGCGTGGGGATCTGTGGCGAAGCGGCGGCAGATCCCCAGCTTGCGGTCGTGCTGGTCGGCCTGGGCGCCACGACCCTATCGATGACTCCGGCTGCCCTGGCTGATGTGCGCGCCGAGTTGTCGAGGGTCACCCCCGAGCAGGCGAAAGCGAAGGCCAGGGCAGCGCTCGGGGCAGCGACGGCGGCCGAGGCGCGCGCTGCGGCCGCTGCGGCCTGATGACCCCAGTTCGGGGGTGATTTTCTCAGAAATCCTTCGAAAGCCGCGTCATAGTAGACGGTTTTGTCTGTCTCTTTGGGTGAAGGAAAAAACCCAACAGTGCACATCCTTCATCCCGCAGGGGACAATAGAAGAGGACCCGGGAATGGATCAGGGGGATGAACGGAACCGACAGTCTGAAGTTGACCGCTTCGGACGAGGCTCTCATCGAGCAAACGCGCGCGGGGGATCAGCGGGCGTTCGCGGAGTTGTGGCGTCGTCATTACCGTTCGGGGGCACGAGTCGCCCGCCAGTTCACGTCGTCAGTAGATGCGGACGACCTCGTAGCAGAGGCGTACACCCGCATCTATCAACGTGTTCTGGCGGGCGGCGGCCCCACGGGTGCCTTCCGCCCGTACCTGTACACGACAATTCGCAACCTCGCATCGACCTGGGGCGCGGCCTCTCGGGACGTTCAGGTGGATGACATCGCAGACTTCGAGGATCCGACGACGGTGGATGACCCGGCGGCAGTAGCTCTCGACAAGACGCTCACGGCTCACGCTTTTCGGGGCCTGCCCGAGCGCTGGCAGTCGGTGCTGTGGTACACCGAGGTCGAGGGAATGGACCCGCATGAGGTCGCCCCGATCCTGGGCATGACCGCGAATGGTGTCGCCGCACTCTCGTATCGCGCCCGCGAAGGCTTGCGCAAAGCCTGGCTGCAAGCGCACATCAACGACGAGTCAGCGTCGGGCGAATGCCGCTGGACGATCTCTCGCATCGGCGAGCATGCCAGGCGCGGCCTGGGATCGCGGGATGCCGAGCGCATCGCCTCCCACCTCGACACCTGCGCCAAGTGCACGATCATCAGCGAAGAGGTTGACGAGGTCGGATCGCGACTGGCGATGGTCATGATTCCGCTCATTTTGGGTGGCATCGTGGGAGGGGCTTTCCTCTCGTCGTTCGGCACAGCCACGGGTGCGATGGCGGCGACCGCGATCCCCGCCCTACCCGCGGGCATCGGGGCGGGTACCGCTGCGGTATCGGGTGCGGGCATGCTGGGCGCGGCTACTGCACCCGTCGTGTTCATCAGCACTCTCGCGATCGCCGTGGCAATTGGCGCAGCGGTCGTGGTGGTGGTGCTTGGCACCACGGCACCGGAGAGCTCACCAGTTTCAGACTCGGGCTCAGCCGCAGGCCCAACCGAGTACAAGTTCGCAGAGGGCACTTCGCTGGGGGCCGACCACCCCGCCAATATCGATCCGCTGGGTGCCGGAGCGGACCGCGTTGCAGGTGCCGTCGACGGCCTGGTGGAGGGCACCGTCAATGAGGTAGTCGACCCGCTTCTCGGGACTATCCCCTCCAACGTCGCCTCGGCCAGCATCACCCTGAGCGGTCATGGCGTGCCAGGAGCCACCGTGACCGCGCAGTCGGTCGGCGTCGTCTACGCGATGACGACGATCGCGCCGGATGGATCGTTTTCCGTAACCATGAATGGGCTCCCGCCGGGCACCTCAAGTGTGCAACTGAGCCAGGCGCTTGCTGGGCTCGGCCTCAACATCCCGCTCAGTCTCGACACCGGGGCGCCCGGGATCGTTGTTAACCTGCTGAACTGACGCTGCCGTCAGCCCTTGCGCTGC
This sequence comes from Microbacteriaceae bacterium, assembly GCA_043754275.1. Taxonomy (GTDB): domain Bacteria; phylum Actinomycetota; class Actinomycetes; order Actinomycetales; family Microbacteriaceae; genus Rhodoglobus. The sequence continues at coordinate 91,351 of JAYUVE010000046.1, forward strand.
AGGGCGACGAGCAGCAAGTGACCGTCGTTATCCCAGTAACAGGTCTGCACAATGATGTCTGCACTGAGGCCGGAGATCGCCTCTGAGGCGTCCTGGTCGGCCCAGGCGTTCTTGCTCGCGACCACGACATACTCGCCGTCGAGACCCGCGCCAGTGACTGCAACGGTCTGGCCGAGTTGCATCTCGAGAACGATGCCACCACCACAGAAGTTGTGGGCCGCGACGACCGGGATGGTCACCGCCGAGCTGAAGTCCATCCGCACCCACTGGCAAGCGTCGACCTCGGCCTGCAGGCCGATCGCCGTGATGCCAATCGACCAATCCGGTGCCTGGATATGAGGAACATCCTGCGTGACGCCCTTGTAGACGGGATGCCCCGAGCCGAGCGCCCTCGTGTCACTGGTGGTATCGGACGCAGCGGCAGATGCCGTCGGGCTCAGGGTCTGGAGTAGGCCCAGCCCGCCGGCGACGGCGATGACACCCGCGAGCAGCGCCAGGAGCACGCGTCGGGCCTTACCGGAAACCTTCGGGTTTTTGGCCGCGCTAGGGTAGCGAAAGGTCGATGCACTCATGGGGTAAGTCGATTCACGTTCGGGTTAGTGAAGAGCGACAGCAGGTCGGGAGACTCCGCCGTGGCGGCTCTGAATCAACCGTCTCTTCGACTCTAGCGCAAATGCGGACAGAACGCTCTGTCTGTCCGCATATTGCCCCGTTCTGGGGGCAGCCGAGACGGTAAGGCGTAGCCCTGGGTCCTCGAGGGCCCGCAGTGGCGGGCCCTCTGCGGCCAATCCTGTTCAGCAAGCCCTATTAGGGCTTGCCTCGGAGGATTGCCTGCTTGACCTCGGCGATTGCCTGAGTGACCTGGATGCCGCGGGGGCAGGCATCCGTGCAGTTGAACGTAGTGCGGCAGCGCCACACCCCCTCCTTGTCATTGAGGATGTCGAGGCGCACCTTGGAACCCTCATCGCGGGAGTCGAAGATAAACCGGTGCGCGTTGACGATCGCAGCCGGGCCGAAGTACTGGCCGTCGGTCCAGAACACCGGGCAGCTGGAGGTGCAGGCGGCGCACAGGATGCACTTGGTGGTGTCGTCGAAGCGGGCGCGCTCCACGGGGCTCTGCTTGCGCTCCTTGCCGTCCTTCGCTGCGGGGCCAGCCATCAGGAACGGATTCACCGAGCGGAAGGAGTCGAAGAACGGCTCCATGTCGACGATGAGGTCTTTCTCCAGGGGCAGGCCTTTGATCGCCTCCACGTAGATCGGCTTCGAGAGGTCGAGGTCTTTGAGTAGCGTCTTGCAGGCAAGGCGGTTCTTGCCGTTGATGCGCATGGCATCGGAGCCGCAGACGCCGTGGGCGCAGGAGCGGCGGAAGCTCAGCGAGCCATCCTGCTCCCACTTGATCTTGTGGAGTGCATCGAGCACGCGGTCTGAGCCGTACATCACGACGTCAAAGTCTTGCCAGTAGGGCTCGGCATCCTTGTCGGGGTCGAAGCGGCGGATGATGAGGGTCGCCGTGAATGACGGCACCTCCGTCGGTGCGGTCGGTTTGCTCTCCATGACGGCGTTCGACATGCTCAGTTCGCGCCCCTCATCAGTACTTTCTTTCCATCGGCGGGTAGTTCGTGATGACCACCGGCTTCCAGTCGAGCTTGATGTGCTCGCCCGCATCGGCCGACTCCGGGTCACCGACCAGATAAGCCATCGTGTGAACCAGGAAGTTCTTGTCGTCGCGCTTGGGGTAGTCCTCGCGCATGTGGCCGCCGCGCGATTCGTGACGCGAGCGGGCGGAGTAGACCAGAACCTCGGCGAGGTCGAGCAAGAAGCCGAGCTCGACGGCTTCGAGTAGATCGGTATTGAACCGCTTGCCCTTGTCTTGCACCTGGATGTTGCGGTACCTGGCGCGCAGCGTCTCGATGAGGTCGGTGACTTCCTTGAGGCTCTCCTCGGTGCGGAAGATCTGGGCGTTGCGATCCATCGAATCCTGGAGCTCTTTGCGGATGACCGCGATGCGCTCGGTTCCGTCTCCGGAGCGCACCATGTCGAGGATCTTCTGCACGCCGGCGGCCGGGTTGTCCGGCAGTGGAACGAACGTGGCAGTCTTGACGTACTCGACGGCGTTCTTGCCCGCCCGCTTGCCGAAGACGTTGATGTCCAGCAGCGAGTTGGTGCCGAGACGGTTCGAGCCGTGCACCGAGACACACGCGCACTCGCCCGCCGCATACAAGCCATTGACCGTCTCGGTGTTGTTGCGCAGCACCTCGGCATTGTTGTTGGTCGGGATGCCGCCCATCGCGTAGTGCGCGGTCGGCAGCACCGGCACCGGCTCGGTGTAAGGCTCGACGCCGAGGTAAGTGCGCGCGAACTCGGTGATGTCAGGCAGCTTCTCGTCGATCACGGCAGGCTCGAGGTGGGTGATGTCGAGGTACAGGTAGTCCTTGTTCGGGCCGGCGCCACGACCCTCGCGGATCTCGAGCGCCATCGAGCGCGCGACGATGTCCCGCGGAGCCAGGTCCTTCAGGGTCGGGGTGTAGCGCTCCATGAAGCGCTCGCCGGAGGCGTTGCGCAGGATCGCGCCCTCACCGCGCGCGGCCTCGGAGAGCAGGATCCCGAGGCCCGCGAGCCCGGTCGGGTGGAACTGGAAGAACTCCATGTCCTCCAGCGGAAGGCCCTTGCGCCAGATGATCCCGACGCCGTCTCCCGTGAGGGTATGCGCATTGGATGTCGTCTTGAAGATCTTGCCGAACCCGCCGGTCGCGAAGATGATCGCCTTGCCCTGGAACACGTGCAGCTCGCCGGTCGCCAGCTCGTAGGCCACGACCCCCGCCGGCTGATCCTTACCGTCGACCTTGTTCATGACCATGTCGAGCACGTAGAACTCGTTGAAGAAGTTGATGCCCAGGCGCACGCAGTTCTGGTACAGCGTCTGAAGGATCATGTGGCCGGTGCGGTCGGCGGCGTAACAGGCTCGGCGCACCGGAGCCTTGCCGTGCTCACGGGTGTGACCGCCGAATCGCCGCTGGTCGATCTTGCCGTCCGGTGTGCGGTTGAAGGGGAGCCCCATGTTCTCGAGGTCGATGACCGCGTCGATGGCTTCCTTGGCGAGGATCTCGGCGGCATCCTGGTCGACCAGGTAGTCACCGCCCTTGACGGTGTCGTAGGTGTGCCACTCCCAGTTGTCCTCTTCGACGTTCGCGAGCGCCGCGGCCATGCCGCCCTGCGCGGCCCCCGTGTGCGAGCGGGTCGGGTAGAGCTTAGAGATCACGGCGGTGCGGGCGTGCGGTCCGGCCTCGATTGCGGCCCGCATCCCTGCTCCGCCCGCCCCGACGATCACGATGTCGAACTGGTGGTAGTGGATGCCGTCGACGATGCTGTGCTCTTCACTCACCGCGGTCACCTACCGCACCGGGCAGAAGCTGGGCAGCAGGTCGGCGGGGGAGCCAGCCGGGCAGGGGTCGAAGGTGTAGATCACGAGTGTTCCCAGGGTCAGTAGCACGATGGCGGAGAGGGCGATCGCCCCGAGCAGGATGTATCGAACAAGCCGGTTGTTCGCGTAGTCATTGACTATCGTGCGCATGCCGTTGGAACCGTGGATGAGCGCGAGCCAGAGCAGCAGCGTGTCCCAGACCACCCAGAACGGATCGGCGAGCTTGCCGGCCACGAAGGCGAAGTCGATGGCTTTCACGCCCTCGCCCGCGAACAGGTTGACGAAGAGGTGGCCGAAGATCAGCACGACCAGAACTACACCGCTGACGCGCATGTAGATCCAGCCCCACTTCTCCCAGTTGATGCCGCGTCGGCGGCGGCGGGGCGCAATGGGGCTGCGTGGAGCTTCGATGGTGCTCATTGCCCGCCTCCAAAGATGTGCATGAGCTGGCGGGGCACGAAGCCGGCGAGCAGCAGCAGCCACAGCCCGATGACGATCCAGAACATGACCCGTTGGTACTTGGTGCCGACGCTCCAGAAGTCGATGAGGATGATGCGCAACCCGTTCAGGCCGTGCAGGCCGATCGCCGCGACAAGGGCGATCTCACCAAGCCCCATGATCGGCGTCTTGTAGGTATTGATCACGGCGTTGTACGACTCGGGGCTCAACCGAACAAGGGCGGTGTCGAGGATGTGCACGAGCAGGAAGAAGTAGATGGCGACGCCCGTGATGCGGTGCAGCACCCACGACCACATGCCTTCACGCCCGCGATACAGCGTTCCGGCCGGTCGCTTGGGTGTGCTGATTCGGGGTAGCGCGAGCGGCTCGCGCCCCAGGGTACCTGCCGCCTTCTCTGGCACGCGCGACCCCTCCTTGCGGATGATCATGCCGCGCTGTCGCGGCAGACGAATGTCCGGTTGGCGGACCGTTCAAGTGTATTCCGACGCGGACGGCAGTTCTGTGCAGGCGGCAGTCGAAATAGCTCGACTTCGAGATAGTTCTTCAAGAACCAGCAAAGTTTCGCACTTGCGCGCTGCTATCTTCGACGAAGACCGAGAGGAGCTCATGTCCCGCCGAATCGCCTTCCTCGCACTGAGTATGGCCGCCGTCTTTGTCGTTGCAGGATCGTGTGTCGCGGCGACGGTAGTCGGTGACTCAGAGGAGAGACTGCGGCTCGCGTCGGCGGAGTTCGATCGCGCGATCGACGACGCGGACGACGCTCGCGCCGAGGCAATCGCAGCGAGGATCGCATTTTTTGATTCGATGGCGCTCGCGGGTCGGCGGGTCGCCGATGCACAGCGCCTCGTCGAATCCGCTGGTCCCCTGGACATCGCTGAGCTGACAACGCTCATCGCGGCGCTCAAGAAGGCGCTTCCGAACGATGGTCAGCGAATACCATCCTCGCCACCGCGGTACTAGAGCGTCGGCAGGCCAAGCTTGATGCCATCATCGAAAAGCTCGCGGATGGCGTTCGCGACGTGACCCGAACGGTCTCGGGAGCTTCGGCAGGGGCGATTGGTGCGGCACCTCTTGCCTCGGAGGAGCAGCGGGATGCTGTGAGACGTGCTTCCGAGACCGTGATGGCCGATCTGCGCAGCGGGGCTGACCCCATCGATTCTCTTCTTGGTTGGTCTCAGTCGGTGGCAGCCCTTGCGCAGGCGCAGGCGCAGGCCGCGCAAGCTTTGGCGGCATCCCAGCCATCCTCAAGCGGGGCCGGATCGACCGGGTCGGGAGGGAGATTTCAGATTGTTGACCCGCCCTTCCACATAGACCTCAACAATCCGCCGACCGTGGTCCTCGACGGCAATTTCGTCGGTTCTTCGTGCCCGTACGGCTGGTCGGACAACTGGGTGAGCGAGAGTCTCGACAATGGAGGTTTTTACTACTTCTCAGATCCGGACCCCTACGAGGCAAGGCTTCTCACCAGCGACTGGTCGTGGATGATCGTCATCAACGGTTGCAGTTAGCCGCGCAACGCGGTGGCGAGCAACCGACTAGCGATGGCGCGCTCGTAGTGGCCCACCAGTTCCGTGCAGACCGAATCCCATGATCGCCCGAGAACCGCTCGTCTGCCCGCTTCGCCCATCCGGGCCCGCAGCGCCTCGTCGAGAGCAAAGGCTTCGACGAAAGCACGCAACTGGCCATCGTCGGTGGGGTCGAAGAGGTATCCGTTGGTTCCGTGGTCGACCAGGTCGATCGGCCCACCCGCTCGTGGTGCGATGACCGGGATGCCGCTGGCGTGCGCTTCCTGCACGGTTTGGCCGAAGGTCTCCTCTGTGCCCGTGTGCAGGAACACGTCGAAGCTCGCGTAGGCGGCGGCAAGGTCCGCCCCGGTGAGCTTGCCCAGCCAGGTCACGGGCATCCCGCTGAGGGCGCGTTTCGCGGAGGGCAGTGAAGGCCCGTCGCCCACGATCGCTAGCTTGACTCCCGGCAACCCGCGCAGGGCCGCCATCCGCTCGACCTGCTTCTCCGGGGCGATGCGGCCGACGTAGCCGACGATCAGCTCGCCACCGGGGGCGATCCGACGCCGCAGGCGCCGGGCGGCAGCACCTGCACGATTGCGCGGGTGATAGCTGGTGAGGTCAACGCCACGACCCCAGCGGGCGAGCCGCTCAACGCCCGCCGCCTCGAGATCGGCCATCGAGGCGCTCGACGGTACGAGGGTGAGCTCTGCGCCGGAATGGATCCAGCGCACCATTCGCCAGGCGAAGCGGGTGGCGCCGCCCAGGCGGTTCCTGCGGGCGTAGCCGGCGACATCCGTCTGGAAGATCGCAACGCTCGGGATGCCGAGCCGCCCCGCTGCGGCGATCGCCTGGGCACCCAGCAGAAAGGGGGATGCCGCGTGCACGACGTCTGGCCTGAAGTCAGCGATCAGCTTCTGCACCAGGGGGGAAGGTAGCCCCATCGGAAACTGGCGGTAGGCCAGCGACGGCACCTCGTGAATACGGAACCCCGCATATTCGCGCGGTGCACCGGCCGACGGCACGATGACAATCGCCTCGTGACCTCGCTCGGCGAGATGGTCGAGCACCTTCTTGACGCTGTTGGTGACTCCGTTGATGGTGGGCAGAAAGCTTTCGCTGACGACTACGACTCGCATGGCGGCGTCCCATTCCAGTGCTTGATGGAAGAGACGCTACGGAGGCGACGTGGCCGCTCGAGGAGGGCGACGTGACCGGGCGGTGAATGGCGGCTGAAGTCTCGATGTCGGCGAAAGCTATGGTTGTCGGATGGTCCAGAATCCGGCCCCCTTCGAGGGCTTTTACAGCGTCATTCCGGCTGGCGGTATCGGGTCACGCCTCTGGCCGCTGTCTCGGGCGGATGCCCCCAAGTTCCTGCACGACCTGACCGGCTCGGGCCAGACCCTCCTCCGCGACACCTGGGACCGTCTGGTTCCGCTCTCTGGTGCCGAGCGGATCATGGTCGTGACCGGTCGTGCGCACCGCGCAGCGGTCGAGGCGCAACTGCCCGAGCTCGCCGACCCGAACGTCGTGCTGGAGAGCGAACCGAAAGACTCCTCGGCCGCGATCGGCCTTGCGGCGGCGATCTTGCTCAACCGCGAGCCCGACGTGATCATCGGGTCGTTCGCGGCCGACCACGTCATCAGGGATGCCAGGGGGTTCCGCCGCGCGGTCGGCGAAGGTATCGCTGCCGCCAAGGCGGGCTACATCGCCACGATCGGAATCACCCCGACCGAGCCTGCTGTGGGCTTCGGCTACATCCACTGCGCCGGGGCGCTGAAGATCGACGGAGCCCCGAACGCGGTCTCCGTTAATTCCTTCGTGGAGAAGCCAGACCAGGCCACAGCGGAACAGTACGTCGCCAGCGGCGACTACCTGTGGAACGGTGGCATGTTCATCGCCAGGGCAGATGTGCTCCTGGCCCAGCTGGGCGAGTCTGACCCTGCACTGCTGGCCGGCCTGACTGAACTCGCCGAAGCCTGGGACACTCCGCGCCGTGGTGCTGTTGTCGACAAAGTGTGGCCAGGGCTCACCAAGATAGCCATCGATTACACCGTCGCGGAGCCTGCCGCCACCGCGGGCAAGCTCGTCGTCGTTCCTGGCGATTTCGACTGGGATGACGTGGGCGATTTTGCCTCGATCGCCAAGCTGCACTCCGGTGGCCGCAAGTCAGACCTCGCCATTCTCGGCGAGAATGCCAGGGTGCTCGCCGATGCCTCCACTGGCGTCGTGATTAGCCAGAGCGGGCGCCTGATCTCGCTGATCGGAGTGACTGACATCGTGGTTGTGGACACTCCGGATGCCCTGCTCGTGACCACCACCGCGAACGCACAGCGCGTCAAAGCTGTCGTCGACGCGCTCAAACTCTCGGGCCGAAACGATGTGCTCTGACCGCAACTTTTATAACATTTCGGGATGATTTCGGGGCTGTCGCGAATTGGTAACCATTCGGTGTCGACCCGGATTATCCCGCCGCGAGCTACGTAACTTTAGGTAACGTTGAATTCACCATGTCCCGGCATTCTCCGCTGGGCAGCATCTTGGAGGACATCTTGAGAATCACCTCTCGCGGCCGGGTTACCGCCGGTATCGCCCTGATCGGCACGAGCGCCATGGTGCTTGCCGGTTGCGCCGCAGCTCCTGCACCTTCCGCAAGCGAAACCGCAGTTGCCGGCTTCCTCCCCTGCATGGTCTCCGACCTCGGTGGCTTCGACGACAAGTCGTTCAACCAGCTGGGCTACGAAGGCATCAATGAGGCAGCCGCCGCAGCCGGCGTCAAGGCAATCACGGTCCAGTCCAACGCCGAGACCGACTACGCGCCCAACATTGACAACCTCGTCTCCCAGGGCTGCACCCTGATCGTCACCGTCGGCTTTGCGCTGTCGGCCGCCACGGTCACCGCTGCTCTCGCCAACCCTGACGTCAACTTCGCCATCATCGATGACGCAGCGGACAACAACTTCGATGGCAAGACCGACGCCCCGAACATCAAGCCGATCCTGTTCAACACGGCTCAGGCCGCGTTCCTCGTTGGCTACGCAGCGGCGAGCTACTCGAAGGCCGGCATCGTCGCGACCTGGGGTGGCATGAACTTCCCCACCGTCACGATCTTCTCCGACGGCTTCGCCCAGGGTGTCGCCTACTACAACACCCAGAAGGGTACGAGCGTCAAGGTTCTGGGCTACGACCCGGCCAGCCCCGACACCGCTACCTTCACGGGTGGCTTCGAGGCCAACGACGTGGCCAAGACGACGGCTCAGAACTTCATCGACCAGGGTGCAGACGTCCTGCTTCCGGTCGGTGGACCGATCTATCAGAGCGCCGCCGCCGCCATCACCGACTCGGGCAAGGACATCGCCCTGATCGGTGTCGACGCCGACCTGTTCGTGACTGACCCCACGGTCGACCCGATCATCTTGACCTCGGTCGAGAAGGGTATCAAGCAGGCCACCGCTGACGTAGTCAAGTCGGCCGCCGACGGCTCGTTCTCGACTGACGCCTACATCGGTACTCTCGACAACAATGGTGTCGGCATGGCGCCGTTCCACAACTTCGAGTCGAAGGTCTCGCCTGACCTCAAGGGCGAACTCGACAAGATCACGAGCGGAATCAAGGACGGCAGCATCCCGGTGAAGTCCTACCTCACCAAGTAGTTTCTGCAGTACCCGTCGGGGAGACCAGCCATGCTGGTCTCCCCGACCTCGTTAACTCCACCTCCGCGGACACAGTGCCCTCCGGGGGCCGCACATTAGATTGGTCAACATGAAGCTTGAACTTCGGGGCATCACGAAGCGGTTCGGAACGCTGGTCGCGAACGACCACATCGATCTCGTGGTGGAGCCGGGAGAGATACACAGCCTGCTCGGCGAGAACGGCGCGGGCAAGTCGACACTCATGAATGTGCTCTACGGCCTCTACCAGGCCGACGAAGGTCAGATCTTGCTCGACGATGTCGTGCAGCACTTCGCGGGCCCTGGGGATGCCATGAATGCAGGCATCGGGATGGTCCACCAGCACTTCATGCTCATCCCGGTCTTCACTGTCGCCGAAAACGTCATGCTCGGTCACGAGGACGTGAAGTTCGGCGGCAGGCTCGACCTCGCCGGCGCACGCGACAAGGTCAACGAAATCTCGGCCAGGTTCGGGTTCGATGTCGACCCGGATGCCCTCGTTGACGACCTTCCGGTCGGGGTGCAGCAGCGGGTGGAGATCATCAAGGCGCTCTCCCGAGACGCCAAGGTGCTGGTCTTCGATGAGCCCACGGCGGTGCTCACCCCGCAGGAGACGGATGAGCTCATGGAGATCATGCGCCAGCTCAAGGCCGCAGGAACGTCGATCGTGTTCATCACCCACAAGCTGCGCGAAGTGCGCGAAGTGGCTGACCGCATCACGGTCATCCGGCTGGGAAAGGTCGTGGGCGAGGCGGCCCCGACGGCGACCAACGAGGAACTCGCATCGATGATGGTCGGTCGTGCCGTCGACCTCACAGTCGACAAGGGTCCGGCGCATCCGGGCCCCGTCGCGCTGGTGATCGACCACCTCTCGGTTATCGACCCCCGCAACCAGATCGTCGTCAACGACGTGAGCTTCGACGTGCACGAGGGCGAGGTGCTCGCCATTGCCGGCGTGCAGGGCAACGGCCAGACCGAGCTCACCGAGGCGATCATGGGGCTGCAGCCCAAGGTCACCGGCAACATCACACTCGACGGCAAGTCGCTGCGTGTCTCGGTGCGCCGCACGCTGGATGCCGGTGTCGGGTTCATCCCTGAAGACAGGCAGGACGACGGCCTTGTGGCCGAGTTCACCATCGCCGAGAACCTCATGCTCGACCGAGCCAACCAGGCCCCGTTCGTCAAGTTCGGCACGCTGCAGTTGAAGTACCTCGCCGAGTTCGCCGAGGAGAAGGTCAAGGAGTTCGACATCAGGGCGCAGGGGATCACCACCCACGCCGGGCGTCTGTCTGGCGGCAATCAGCAGAAGGTGGTTCTGGCTCGTGAGCTGAGCCGTGAACTCAGGCTCTTCGTGGCCGCACAGCCCACCCGCGGCCTCGACGTCGGTTCCATCGAATTCGTGCATACCAGGATCATCCAGGCCCGGGATGCCGGCGTGCCGGTCATCGTGGTCTCCACCGAGCTCGACGAGGTCGTCGCGCTCGCAGACAGGATCGCGGTCATGTACCGGGGCTCGATCGTGGGGATCGTGCCGGGCGACACCCCCCGCGAAGTGCTCGGTCTCATGATGGCCGGCGAGGTTCCGCAGGGGGTAGAGGCAGCATGAGCGAGCAGATCCCTGTCAAGGGGCAGACGCCGGATCCGATTGAACCCGGCCAGCTGCCAGGGATGGAGGTCGCCCCGCCATCGCGCGCCCAGCAGGTGCTTCGCGAGATCGTGACCGGCAACGCCCTCATCTCGGTGCTTGCGGTGATCCTCGCGCTGGTCGTTGGAGCTGTGCTGATCGCGCTCACGGATAAGGGCGTCCAGGCGGCATCCGGCTACTTCTTCTCACGCCCTGCTGACACCTTCAAGGCGATCTGGGATGCCGCGTCTGGTGCGTACAGCGCGCTGTTCCAGGGTGCCATCTACAACTTCAGGCGGCCGGGGTTCGCCGACGGCATCCGGCCACTCACCGAGACCCTCACGTTCGCGACACCGCTTATCGCCGCGGGCCTCGGCGTCGCAGTCGGATTCAGGGTCGGCCTGTTCAACATCGGTGGGCGCGGCCAGATGCTCGTCGCCGCGGGGGCGGCGGGCTACGTCGGCTTCGCGTGGCCACTGCCGGCGGGCATCCACCTGATTGTCGCAGTGGTCGCCGGCCTGCTCGCCGGCGCGATCTGGGGTGGCATCGTCGGCCTGCTCAAGGCCCGCACCGGGGCGCATGAGGTCATCGTCACGATCATGCTCAACTACGTGGGGTTCTACCTCATCTCTTATCTCCTGGGCACGCAGGGTGCACTGCAGGCACCGGGCTCCACCAACCCGAAGTCGGCACCCATGTTGTCGACCGCGGTGTTCCCCGACCTGTTCGGCCCGAAGTACAACCTGCACCTCGGGTTCGTCTTCTCGATCGTCGCGACGATCGTCGTCTGGTACCTCATCAACAGGTCGAACCTCGGGTTCCAGTTCCGAGCGGTCGGGGAGAACCCCAACGCGGCGAAGGTCGCTGGCATCAAGGTGAAGAACATCTACGTCTACGCGATGCTCATCTCGGGTGGCCTCGTCGGTCTCGCTGGCGTCGCACAAGTTCTGGGAACCGTGACCTCCGGATTCAGTGCGGGCATCGACGCCGGCATCGGATTCGATGCCATCACCGTTGCGCTGCTCGGCCGCTCCAAGCCGATCGGGGTGTTCTTCGCGGGCATCCTGTTCGGTGCCCTCAAGGCCGGCGGCTATTCCATGCAGGCCGCGCAGGGCGTGCCGATCGACATCGTGCTCGTCGTGCAGTCCCTCATCGTCTTGTTCATCGCGGCGCCGCCACTCGTGCGCGCGATCTTCAGGCTTCCCTCGCCTGGGGCGATCACGAAACCGCGAACGCCGGTTACGGCCGCACGAAAGGCCGAGGTGTCGAAGTGACTGCGATCGATCCGACCGCCCACGTGATTCCCTCCGCGGCGCCGATCGTGCGCGAACGCGCAGCGGTGCGCAACTGGAAGCCGCCCATCGGGTTGGGCATCTTCGCGATCTTCGGGCTGCTGATCTTTGTCGTGGGTGCCCGCACGGGAACCACGACGTTCCGGCTGTCGACCGACAGTGACCTCATCCAGCTACCTCCGATTCTCGCGGATGTCACGATCCTCACGACCACCGTGCTGGTGCTGCTCTTTGCGATCGCCGTGGTCTCGGCCGTGCTCTCCTTTCGTGCAAAGAAGACCCCGCTGTGGATGCTCGCGCTCTATGCGCTGCTGTTCGTGATCGCATTCCTGACCTGGGCCGCAACTAACGCCGTGATTCCGGTGCCGGGGTTGCTCGTGGGCACTGTGGGCTTGAGTGTTCCGCTGATCTTTGGGGCGCTCGGCGGGGTGATCTCCGAGAGGGTCGGCGTGGTCAACGTGGCGATCGAGGGGCAGCTCCTGGCCGGCGCGTTCGTGTCGGCGGTCGTGGCATCCGTCACCCATCAGCCCGTTCTGGGCCTGGTCGCCGCGGTCTTCGCGGGCGCTCTCGTCTCGTCAGTGCTGGCAACTTTTTCGATCAAGTACCTGGTCGACCAGGTGATCGTGGGGGTTGTGCTCAACGTGCTCGTGATCGGCCTGACCAGTTTCTTGTTCTCCCAGGTGCTCAGCCCGAACGCGGCGCTACTGAACACCCCGCCGCGCTTCCCGAGGCTGCCCGTCCCGCTGCTCGGCGAGATCCCGATCATCGGGCCAGTGCTCTTCCGCCAGACGATCATCGTCTACCTCATGTACGTGGCCGTCGCGGTGGTGTGGTTCGGGCTGTTCAAGACCAGATGGGGGCTGCGGCTGCGCTCGGTCGGGGAGCACCCGCAGGCCGCTGACACCGTCGGGATCAACGTCAATCGCACTCGCTTCTGGAACGTGTCGCTGGCGGGCGCGATCGCCGGTCTCGGTGGCGCGTACTTCACGCTGGGGTCGGTCGGTGCCTTCAACAAGGAGATGACCGCGGGCGCGGGCTTCATCGCCCTCGCGGCCGTCATCTTCGGGCGTTGGGACCCACTGCGTGCCACCCTCGCGGCCCTGCTGTTCGGGTTCGCGTCGAACCTGCAAAGCGTCCTCTCGATCATCGGTTCCCCGGTGCCGAGCGAGTTCATGCTCATGCTGCCCTACCTCGTGACAATCTTCGCCGTCGCGGGGCTGGTCGGGCAGGTGCGCGGGCCGGCGGCATCCGGCAAGCCCTACATCAAGTCATGAGCACCGCAGTGCATGAGATGGGACCAGCCGACTGGGATGCGCTGCGCGCCGTCGCGAACGAAGCACTCACCCACGCCTACGTTCCCTACTCGCACTTCCCCGTGGGTGTGGCAGCTATCGTCGACGACGGCCGCGTCATCTCGGGCGCGAACGTGGAAAACGCGTCATACGGCCTCACCCTCTGCGCGGAGTGCGCGCTGGTGTCTAGCCTGCACATGACCGGTGGCGGCAAGCTCGTGGCTTTCACCTGTGTGGATGGCCACGGCAACGCCCTGATGCCATGCGGACGCTGCCGCCAGCTGCTGTACGAGCACTCCGCCGAGGGGATGCTCCTCGAGACGGTCAGCGGCATCAAGACGATCGACGAGGTGCTCCCCGATGCGTTCGGGCCACGCACCCTGGAGGAGTACCGCTCGTGAGTGTTGAACCCTTCGACGTCGTCGACCTGATCAAGACCAAGCGCGACAAGGGCACACTCACGAAAGCGCAGATCGACTGGCTGGTCGACGCCTACACCCGTGGCTACGTCGCCGACGAGCAGATGTCGGCCATGACGATGGCGATCTTCCTCAACGGCATGGAGCGCGAAGAGATCCGCGACCTCACCCTGGCGATGATCGCCAGTGGCGAGACGTTGTCATTCGAGGGGCTTGGCAAGCCCACGACCGACAAGCACTCCACCGGTGGCGTCGGCGACAAGATCACGCTGCCGCTCGCGCCGCTCGTGGCATCCTTCGGGGTGGCGGTGCCGCAGCTCTCTGGGCGGGGGCTGGGGCACACCGGTGGCACGCTCGACAAGCTGGAGAGCATCCCGGGCTGGCGGGCTTCATTGTCTAACGACGAGTTCTACGCGCAGTTGCGCTCCGTGGGCGCGGTGGTCTGTGCCGCGGGCTCCGGCCTTGCCCCCGCGGATGGCAAGCTCTATGGCCTCAGGGACATCACGGGAACGGTCGAGGCGATACCGCTCATCGCGTCATCCATCATGAGCAAAAAGATCGCGGAGGGCACCGCCGCCCTCGTGCTCGACGTCAAATTCGGGTCGGGCGCGTTCATGCAAGACCCTAGTCGCAGCCGCGAGCTGGCGCAGACGATGGTGCAGCTCGGCAAGGATGCCGGGGTGAAGACCGTCGCGCTGCTCACGAACATGAACGTGCCGCTGGGCCTCGCCATCGGCAACGCCAACGAGGTGCGCGAGTCGGTGGAGGTGCTCGCCGGCGGCGGCCCGGCGGATGTCGTCGAGCTCACGATCGCCCTCGCGAAGGAGATGCTGGCCCTGGTAGGCCAGCCCGACGCCGATGTTTCGGCAGCGCTCTCCGATGGTCGCGCGATGGACACCTGGCGCAAAATGATCTCCGCCCAGGGCGGAGACCCGGATGCCGCGCTGCCCGCACCCCGAGAGTCTCAGGTCATCACCGCCGACCGTGACGGGGTGCTGGTCACGCAGCACGCCCTGCCCTTCGGCATCGCCGCCTGGCGCCTGGGAGCCGGTCGCGCCCGTAAGGAGGACCCGGTGCAGCACGCGGCCGGCATCGACCTGCACGCCAAGCCGGGCGACTCGGTCACGAAGGGCCAGCCGCTGTTCACCATGCACACCGACGAACCCGCGCGTTTCGAGCGCGCGCTCGAGGCCCTCGAGGGCAGTTACCGCATCGGCGACCCGGGCGATCCCGTCGACAATGGCGGCGCACTCATCCAAGGCCGGATCGACTGACCGCTTTCATCATTCAGGACTGTCTGTGGCTGCTGCCGCATAGGGGGACCCGATGGGTCACTCTGGCTGGGTTTCATCACTCTGGCCCCGCAACATCCTGAATTATGAGAGGGGGTCGCCGATCCGCTCCAGCGCGTCGACGACCAGCCCCCAGAACTTGGCGTGGTCGAGGTTGCGGGCGACCTGGGTGGTGCAGTCGGGCGGCGCTGGTGCGCGGAAGTCGGCCACGGTCATCCCGAGCGTGAGGGAGCCGGTGAGCTCGATGTCGAGCGGGACTCGCACTACGTCCATGACCGTCGGGTCGATGACGAAGGCGACGGCGCACGGGTCGTGCACGGGCGGGTGCTCGAAGCCTTGGCTGGCGAGGTAGGTCGTGCCGAAGAACTCCAGCAGTTCGCCGACGAAGCGCGCCGGCCCCGTGCCGACCGCGGCAATCGCTGCTGCGACCTCGGGCGTCGCGAGTGCCTCGTGGGTCAGGTCGAGCCCCACCATGGTGAGCGGCCAGGCCTCGTTGAACACGATGTGCGCCGCCTCAGGATCGATGACGATGTTGAACTCGCTCGTCGCGCTCCAGTTGCCGACGTTGACCCCGCCGCCCATGAGCACCACCTGTTTCACGCGCGAGACGATGCGCGGCTCTTTGCGCACCGCCATGGCGATGTTGGTGAGCG
Organism: Microbacteriaceae bacterium; assembly: GCA_043754275.1. GTDB lineage: Bacteria > Actinomycetota > Actinomycetes > Actinomycetales > Microbacteriaceae > Rhodoglobus. The sequence continues at coordinate 106,976 of JAYUVE010000046.1, forward strand.
CCCCGGTCGGCACGAGCGTGATCTCGCCCGGCTCGCTGCCCATGATCGTGTCGATGATGAAGTCGACGGCATGACGCGGATCGAGCTGGATGACCGGCTCGGGCAGCGCCGGGCCGTCAAGTCCCGAGTCCCCGTGGATCGACTCTGCGAACTGCGCCGAGCGCACGAGGGGCCGATGCGCACCGCGGGCGAACGGGACCCCCGTGATCCCCGCGACCCGAGCCACGGCCAACGCGTTGCGCGTCACCTTCTCGATCGTCTGGTTGCCCATGACTGTCGTCACCCCGACGAGGTCGATCTCGGGGTTGCCCCATGCCAGCAGCATGGCGATCGCGTCGTCATGCCCTGGGTCGCAGTCGAGGATGATCCTGGTCGGCACTCTTCGAGGCTAGCGGTCAGGGATGCCTCAGATAGATTTAGCTCCATGAACGCGGCTCTGGACGACTACATCATGCCCGGGGGTGGGCCAGGGATCACTGCGCTACCCAAGATCTCACTGCACGACCATCTCGATGGTGGCTTGCGCCCGCAGACGATCATCGAGCTCGCGGGCCCCGCAGGCGTCGAGCTGCCGGTGGCCGACCCTGAGTCGCTCGCCGATTGGTTCAACGAAGACAAGACCTCGCTCGTCGAGTACCTGAAGACCTTCGACCTGACGACAGCCGTCATGCAGACGCACGAGAACCTCGTGCGGATCGCGCGGGAATTCGTGCAAGACCTCGGTGCCGACGGCGTGATCTACGGCGAGATTCGCTGGGCTCCCGAGCAGCACCTCGTGCACGGGTTGACCCTCGACCAGACCGTCGAGGCGGTGCAGGAAGGCATCGAGGCCGGCGTCGCCGACGTGGAGGCGACGGGCCGCGGCATCCGGGTCGGCCAACTGGTCAGCGCCATGCGGCACGCCGACCGCGGGCTCGAGATCGCCGAACTCGCTGTGCGCCACCGTCATCGCGGCGTAGTCGGTTTCGATATCGCGGGAGCCGAGGCGGGATTCCCGGCAGCGCGCCTTCGCGATGCCTTCGACTACCTCGCGGGCCAGTTCATGCCGCGCACAGTACATGCAGGCGAAGCGGACGGCATCGACAGCATCAGGGGAGCCCTCATCGATGGACGAGCGCTGCGCCTGGGCCACGGGGTGCGCCTCGCCGAAGACATCGCTGTGTCGCGCGAGGACGACGAGAACACCTATGTCACACTCGGCCCGGTCGCGCAGTGGGTGAAGGACCAGGAAATCGCTCTCGAGTTGAGCCCGACCTCGAACGTTGACACCCACTCGTTCGCGCAGTGGGGCGACGAACTCATCGACCACCCTTTCGACCTGCTCTACCAGCTCGGATTCCGCGTCACGGTCAACACCGACAACCGGCTGATGAGCCGCACGACTCTCACCCGCGAGCTGTTCCTGCTCGCCGAGACCTTTGGCTACGACCTGACCGATCTCGCCGTGTTCCAACTGAATGCGGCAGCCTCGGCCTTCCTCCCGCTCGAGGAGCGCGAAGAACTCGCCGACATCATCACTGCGGGGTTCGAGAACGCGTGAGCCTGCCCCCGCTCCCTGAGAACGCAATAGTCATTGGCGCAGAAGCCGCAGACTGGCGCGCTTCGGTGACTCTCGTAGCGGACGCGCTCGCGCGGTCGGGCGCGGCAAAGCCCGAGTATGCCCACGAGATGATCCGGATGATCGAGGAGCACGGCCCCTACGTCGTGATCGCGCCCGGGCTCGCGCTCGCCCATGCGCGCCCCGGCCCCGAGGTGCTGGCGAACGGGCTCGCGATCGTGACGCTCAAGACCCCGGTCAACTTCGGGCACCCGCACAACGATCCCGTCAGAGTGGTTCTGGGACTGGCGATCGTCTCGCCCGATGAGCATCTCGCGGCCGTCGCGGCGCTCGCGAATGTGTTCAACGACTCGTCCGCGATCGAAGAACTCGGCGCTGCAACGTCCGCGGCCGAGGTGCAGAAGATAATGCGCGGTGGAGCTATGAAGGATCGCGCCAGCGATCCCGCGACCCCAGCGCCGACCGAGCCTGCGAGGGAGGACTCGTGAAGATCGTGACGATCTGCGGGGCGGGAATCGGCAGCAGCGGCATCCTCAAGGTCAACGCGGAGCGCGTTCTGCGCAAGCTAGACATCGATGCGACAGTGGTCGCCGCCGACATCGCTTCGGTGCGGGATGTCGCGGCCGACGCCCAGGTCATCCTGACCTCGGCTGAGTTTGTCGAGGCCATCGGCACCACCTTCGCCGACGTCATCGTGGTGGAGAACTACTTCGACACCGAGGAGCTCGCCGCCAAGCTCGAGGCGGCGCTGGGCTAGCTGCGGAATGCGAATCGCGCCAGCGACCCCGGCGCCGACCGAGCCTGCGAGGGAGGGTCTACCCCAGCAGCACCCGCATCCCGGCGTCGAGCTCGGCGACAATCGCCGCGGCCGCCGCTTCGCGTTCCGCCGGCGTGCCGTCTGTGGACGACGCGTCGAGGTAAGCCTTGAGCTTCGGCTCGGTGCCACTGGGCCGCACGATGACCCTTGCGCCGCCATCGAGGTGGATGCGCAGGATGTCGTTGGGCCCAAACTGCCCGAATCCATCGATAAAGTCGTCGATCGACGCGACCGCGAAGGAGCCGACGGCGGTCGGTGGGGTTGCCCGCAGGCGGGCCATCATCCTTCCGATGTCGGCGAGGTCGTCCACGCGCACCGAGATCTGTCCCGACGCGTATGCCCCGAACTCGGCGGCGAAATCGTCGAGGTGGTCGTTGATGGTCTTGCCGGCGGCCTTGAGTTCGGAGGCGAGGGAGAGGAAGTCGACGGCGGCCGAGATGCCATCCTTGTCGCGCACCTTGCCAGGGTCGACGAGGTAGCCGAGCGCCTCCTCATAGCCATAGCTGAGGTTTGGCACCCGCGAGATCCATTTGAAGCCGGTGAGGGTCTCGACGTAGTCGAGCCTGTGCTGCAGGGCCACCTGGCGCAGCGCGGGCGAGGAGACGATCGAGACAGCCAACGCACCGCCTGGTGTGCGCCCTGCGGCCCGCCACCCCAGCAGAAACCCGACCTCGTTGCCGCTCAGCCGCCGCCACGACCCATCCCGGCCCGGGACCGCCACCGCGAGCCGGTCCGCATCCGGGTCGTTGACGATGGCGAGGTCGGCACCGACGGCTGCGGCCTTGGCGAAGGTGAGATGCATGGCGCCGGGTTCTTCGGGGTTGGGGAACGCGACCGTGGGGAACGCGGCATCCGGCTCGATCTGCTCGGTCACGAGCGCGGGAGCATCGAAACCCGCGGCCACGAAGACCTTCTGCGCGGTCTCCCAGCCGACGCCGTGCATTGCGGAGTAAACGAATGAGAGCGGGCCGGCGACGTGCGCGATGGCCGCCGTGGCAGACACGTAGGCGTCGAGCACGCTCTCGTCGGCGGTAATGAAATCGGTCGAGCGCGCGATGCCATCGAGGGTGAGCGTGGCCGCCACCCGCTCGATCTGCGCGGCGATCTCACCGTCGGCGGGCGGCACGATCTGCGACCCCCCGTCGTCGTCACCGAGGTAGACCTTGTAGCCATTGTCCCTGGCCGGGTTATGCGAAGCGGTGACCATCACGCCGGCGCTGGTCTGCAGGTGCCGCACCGCGAAGGCCAGCACCGGGGTGGGAAGGTGGCGCGGCAGGAGGGTGGTTCGCACGCCCGCTCCGGCCATGATGACCGCGGTGTCGCGGGCGAAGACCTCGGAGTTGGTGCGCCCGTCGTAACCGATCACGATGCTCGGGTCGCCGCCCTTGCCGAGGAGGTAGGCGGCGAATCCGGCGGCCGCCTGGCCGACCAGCACCCGGTTCATCCGGTTGGGGCCCGCGCCGAGTTCCCCGCGAAGCCCAGCGGTGCCGAATTCCAGCCGGGACGCGAAGCGCTCGGCGAGTGGCCCGGTGTCCCCGGCCTCGGCGGCGGTGATCAAGGCATCGAGTTCGGCGCGCGTGGCGTCATCCGGGTCCTGGTCGCGCCAGGCGGCGGCTTCGGCGAGAAGATCACTCACAGTTTCGCCACGATGCTGGCCAGTAGTGCGCTGATCGTCACCTCGGCGTCCTTACCTGCCTGAATCACCTCTTCGTGACTGAGTGGAGTCTTCTGGATGCCCGCGGCAAGGTTCGTGACCAGCGACATCCCGAGGATCTCCATCCCGGCCTGCCGGGCCGCGATGGCCTCGAGGGCGGTGGACATCCCGACGATGTGCCCTCCGATGGCTTTCGCCATCTGCACCTCGGCCGGAGTCTCGTAGTTGGGGCCGCGAAACTGGCAGTACACGCCCTCGTCGAGCGATTCGTCCACAGTGCGAGCGAGATCCCTGAGGCGGGAGCTGTAGAGGTCGGTGAGGTCGATGAAGGTCGCGCCCTCGAGCGGGGAGTCCGCCGTGAGGTTGATGTGGTCGCTGATCAAGACGGGCGTGCCCGGCTTCCAGGTCTCGCGGATGCCGCCGGCGCCGTTGGTGAGGATCATGGTCGTCGCCCCGGTGGCGGCCGCGGTCCGCACCGAGTGGACCACGCGGCGCACCCCATGGTTCTCGTAGTAGTGGGTGCGCGCCCCAATCACGAGCGCTTGCTTGCCGCTGGGCAGGAGCACGGAGCGCAGGGTGCCGACGTGACCCTCGAGCGCTGGCTTGGAGAAGCCGGTGATCTCCTGGGCCGGTATTGTCGCGGTCGTCTCACCGATGAGGTCGGCCGCCTTGCCCCAGCCGCTGCCGAGGGTGAGGGCGATGTCGTGGCGCTCGACTCCCGTGCGTTCGGCGATCTCGGCTGCGGCAGTGGCGGCTATCGCGAAGGGGTCGGCGGCGGGGTCATCGAGAGGGTTCGGCATCCCTCCACTCTATTGTTCGACCACCTTTTTCAGGCCCTCGAGCATGAGGTTCCAGTTCTCCTCTGAGTGCTTGACCGACTCGTAGCCATCGTTGTTGTCCTGGGTGAGGGTCACGGTCGTGCCGGCGTCGACCTTTTCGAGGGTGTAGGTCAGGGTGTGGTAGTTCTCGGGGACGTCTTCGCGTCCGCCCAGCGGACTGAAGTGGGTGTTCACCAGCAATCGACCTGGCTCGACCTCAAGGATCGTGCCGTGATCGTGGTACTCCTTGCCCTCATACCGCCCCGACCAGGTGATGGGGCTGCCGACCTTCCAGTCGGTCTCGACCTTGGTGCCGAAGTAGTACTTCTCGATCGTGGCCGGGTCGGTGAGCGCGTGCCACACCTCCTCCGGGGCGGCGGCGACAGTGATGGAGGATGTGGCAATCAGGTCTGAGGTCATGCGCGTTCCCTTCCGCCTCCTGTCTACGCTGTACCGGCCCCGTAGACAAGTGGTTGCGGTTTGGTGGCCACTGTACCTCGGGGCAGAATTGGCGCATGGCCTATGAATTCGAGAGAACGCAGCGCATCGCGATCCTCGGAGGTGGCCCCGGCGGTTACGAAGCCGCCCTCGCTGGCGCGCAACTCGGCGCCGAAGTCACGCTCGTCGAGCGCGAGGGCGTCGGCGGCTCCGCCGTGCTGACCGACGTCGTGCCCTCGAAGACCCTCATCGCGACGGCAGAGGCGACCAACGGCATCGGGGAGGCCGCCGACCTCGGCGTGCAGTTCTTCATGCGATCCGACAGCGGTCGCGCGGTTCGCCCTGAAGTGACTGTCAATCTCGCCGCGGTGAACGCGCGGCTGCTGAGGCTCGCCCGTCAGCAGTCGGAAGACATGAAGTCGCAGCTGATCAAGGCCGGTGTGCGCATCATCACCGGCGAAGGCCGCCTCGACGGTCCACAGCGGCTCGTGGTGTCCACCGGCAAGGGCAAGGCGGGCACCGACTTCGACGAAGTGGATGCCGACACCATCGTCGTCTCCGTCGGGGCGCGACCCCGCATCCTGCCCACCGCGAAGCCCGATGGGGAGCGCATCTTCACCTGGACGCAGCTCTATACCCTCGAGCACATCCCCGAGCACCTCATAGTCGTCGGGTCTGGCGTCACGGGAGCGGAATTCGCCTCGGCATACACCGCGCTCGGGTCGAAGGTGACCCTCATCTCCAGCCGCGAGCAGGTGCTTCCTGGCGAAGACCAAGACGCAGCCCGCGTCATCGAGGACGTCTTCAAGCGCAACGGGATGACCGTGCTCTCCAAGTCCCGTGCCGACTCGGTCAAGCGCACCAAAACCGGGGTCATCGCGACTCTTGCCGACGGACGCACGGTGGAGGGCAGCCACTGCCTCATGGCAGTCGGATCCTTGCCCAACACGGAAGGCATCGGGCTCACCGAAGCCGGGGTGCAGCTGACCGACTCGGGGCACATCCGGGTGAACCGGGTCGCGCGCACGTCGATGCCGTCGATCTACGCGGCGGGCGACTGCTCAGACTTCCTGCCCCTGGCATCCGTCGCTTCGATGCAGGGTCGCACCGCGGTCTTCCATGCGATGGGGGATGCCGTCAGCCCGACCGAACTGCGCAACATCACCTCGAACATCTTCACCCAGCCCGAGATCGCGACCGTCGGCTGGTCGCAGAAGCAGATCGAAGACGGCGTCGCCCAGGGCGACATCTACAAGCTGCCGCTGGCATCCAACCCGCGCGCCAAGATGATGGGCATCAAAGACGGCTTCGTGAAACTTTTCGCCCGCACCGGCTCCGGCACGGTCATCGGCGGGGTCGTGGTCGCCCCACACGCCTCAGAGCTCATCCTCGGCATCGCGCTCGCCGTGGAGCACCGCCTGACCGTCGACCAGTTGGCCAAGGCGTTCTCGGTCTACCCCTCGCTCACCAGCAGCATCACGGATGCCGCCCGCGCGATGCACATCGTGAACTGACTTTCATCATTCAGGACTCTGTGTTGCTCGGGTGACGCCTGTCACCCGCCGGGGTCACACAGGTAGTGGCCCGCCCCATTCTCCACAGCCCATCCTGAATGATGAAAGTCTGCGGATGCCCCGCGGTTCGTCCACGAAGATCGCGGGTCGCGCATCCTCTCGGTCATGCCAAACCCGAAGCTCATCACGGAACGACTCGGACACATCGCGACCCGCCAGCAGCTTCTGGCCGCTGGCTGCAGCGGCACCGACCTTACGCGTGCGGTGCGGCTCGGTGAACTGACTCGTCTCCGACAGGCCCGATATGCGACGGCCGATGCGCCGTTCGAAGCGGCAGTTGCAGTGCGCGTCGGAGGGTTATTGGCTGGGCCCAGCGCGGCGCGCAGCTACGGATTGTGGGGCGGACTGGACAAACGCATCCACATTTCCGTCGGGATGGGGTCAAGCAGGCTAAGAACCTTGCGTGACCGGGAGTTCGCTGACGGTCTTCTCGTGGACCGCATGCGGGTGCCGGTGCTCGTGCATTGGCTTCGCGGAGGAGCGACTCCTGAGACCGGGCCAAACTGCTGGTGCGTGCCCCTGCCGGTGGCGCTTCGCCAGGTTGTCCGATGGTGCGATAGGGAGACCTCGATTGCCTGCCTGGATACCGCGATCTCGAGCGGGATCGAGCCAGCACAGCTCGTGAGCTATTTCGCCAGCGAACCGGCCGCATCCCGGGCGCTGTCGGCTCGAGCACGTGCCGGAAGCGAGTCTGGCATCGAGTCGCTGGTTCGCCAGCGGCTGGACGGGATGAGGCTGACCTACCGGCAGCAAGTGCCCATCGCGGGCGTGGGGCGGGTCGACCTGGTCATCGAGCCCAATCTCGTCGTGGAGGTCGACGGCGCAGAATTCCACTCCGATCGGGCAGCGTTTGAGAACGATCGACGCCGCGACGCCGAACTCGTTTCGCGCGGATTGCGTGTGATGAGGCTTACCTACTCGAGGGTCACCACCGATTGGCTGGCCTGCGCGGGCGGCATCCTGAAGGCCCTCGCACATTCATGATTCAGGACTTCGCGTTGCTGGAGTTGCAGGGGGCACCAGATGGTACCTCGCACGCCACTACTGCCCCATCGGCAACAACAAGTCCTGAATGATGAAAGGTCAGTCGGCGATCGACATCAGCAGGTGACCCGAAGCCACCGTGGAACCCACTGCCGCGTTGAGGCCCGAGATGGTGCCGTCTTTGTGAGCGGTGAGCGGCTGTTCCATCTTCATGGCCTCCAGGACGAGGATGAGGTCGCCCTTGACCACCTTGTCGCCGTCCTTCACCGCGATCTTCACCACCGTCGCCTGCATCGGGGCTTTGACCGTGTCACCGGTTACGGTGCTCACCGCCGAGGATGCCTTGCGCTTGGGAGCCGCGGCCAAAGCGGCACCGCCACCTGCGGTCGGGACGAGCTTGGTGGGCAGCGAGACTTCCACCCGCTTGCCGTCGACCTCAACCACCACATTGTGGCGGGCGGGTGGCGTGCTGCCGTCGGGCAGCGAACCGCTCCACGGCTCGATGTCGTTGACGAACTCGGTCTCGATCCAGCGGGTGTAGACGCGGAACGGGCTGTCAGTGAATGCAGGGTCGCGCACGATCTTGCGGTGGAACGGCAGCACGGTGGGCAGGCCAGCGATCTCGAACTCGTCGAGGGCCCGACGGGAGCGCTCAAGGGCATCCTCCCTGGACGAGCCCGTGACGATGAGCTTGGCCAACAAGGAGTCGAATGCACCACTGATCACGTCGCCGGTGGTCACGCCGCTGTCGACCCGCACACCGGGGCCGCCGGGGAAGCGCAAGGCGTTGACCGGCCCGGGGGAGGGCAGGAAGTTGCGCCCGGGATCCTCACCGTTGATGCGGAACTCGATCGAGTGCCCAACCGCCGTCGGGTCGTCGTAGCCGATCGCTTCGCCTTCCGCGATGCGGAACTGCTCCCGCACGAGATCGATCCCGGTGACCTCTTCTGAGACCGGGTGCTCCACCTGAAGACGGGTGTTCACCTCGAGGAACGAGATCGTGCCGTCCTTCGCGACAAGAAACTCGCACGTGCCAGCACCGAGGTAGCCAACCTCCTTGAGGATGGCCTTGGATGACTCGTAGAGCGCCTTGTTCTGCTCATCAGACAGGAATGGGGCCGGGGCCTCCTCCACCAGCTTCTGGTGGCGCCGCTGCAGGGAGCAGTCACGAGTGGAGATGACGACGACGTTGCCATGGGAGTCGGCCAGGCACTGCGTCTCGACGTGCCGCGGTTCGTCGAGGTACTTCTCGACGAAGCACTCGCCGCGACCGAACGCCGCGATCGCTTCGCGAGTCGCCGACTCGAACAGCTCGGGAACCTCTTCGCGGGTGCGGGCCACCTTCAGGCCTCGGCCACCTCCGCCGAACGCGGCCTTGATCGCCACGGGTAGCCCGTGGATGTCGACGAAGTCGAGCACCTCTTTGGCGCCGGACACGGGGTTGAGGGTTCCCGGTGCGAGAGGGGCACCCACCTTCTCGGCAATGTGGCGGGCCGAGACCTTGTCACCGAGCTTTTCGATCGCCTCGGGGGAGGGACCGATCCAGATCAGTCCGGCGTCGATGACGGCCTGGGCGAACCCGGCGTTCTCGGCGAGGAAGCCGTAGCCCGGATGCACGGCGTCAGCACCTGAACGCTTGGCGACCGAGAGCAGCTTGTCGATCACGAGATAGGTCTCGGCGCTCGTGGTGCCCTCGAGGGCGTATGCCTCATCGGCGAGCTTCACATGACGGGCATCCCGATCCTGGTCCGCGTAAACGGCGACGGAGAGGATGCCGCTGTCTTTCGCTGCGCGGATCACGCGTACTGCGATCTCCCCGCGGTTGGCGATCAGTACTTTCGTGATGCGAGCCATAGTCCCCCAGCCTATTGGTACCCGCACGCGTGCCTTTGGGCGGTGCGGACAGAATCCCGACTCAACCCCTGTGGTTGCCTACAATGACCGGTTCCACAGGGACGGCCAGCTCACGTCGAACTCGAGCAGCAGTTGGCGCAGCAGCGACACCGACAGCCCCACCACGGCGTGCGGGTCGCCTTCGACTCTCGTGATGAAGGCGGAGCCCAGGCTGTCGATGGTGAAAGCCCCGGCGACCGAGAGCGGTTCGCCTGTCGCAACGTAGGCGTAGATCTCCTCATCGGAGACATCGGCGAATGTCACGCTCGCGGTGGAGACGCCGCCGGTGGCCCCGGCGACCGACCCTCCCCGGTGGTCGATGAGCCAGTGCCCGGAGTGCAGTAGCCCGGTGCGACCCCGTTGCGCTCGCCATCGTTCGCGGGCGATTTCGGCGCGATGTGGCTTGCCAAACAGCTCGCCGTCAAGTTCGAAGGTGGAATCCCCGCCGAGCACGAAACCGTCGATCGGCGCGCCATCGACGAGACTGCCGGTGACGGCCTCGGCCTTCGCGCGAGCGAGAAGCGCGACAAGGGCGGGGCCGTCGAGTGGGCCGGCCGCGGCCGCGACGGCCTCCTCGTCTACGCCCGACGAGAGCAGCACCGGTTCGACACCCGCCGCGCGCAGTGTCGCGAGCCTGGCCGGGGAGGTAGAAGCGAGGTAGAGGCGCACGCGGCTCCTAAGCTCAATGTATGGGCGAACACAGTGGGTGAATGGCAGGGCAAGACCGTCGAGCTTGACGTTACCAATATCGCCCACGGTGGGGTCAGTGTGGCCCGTCACGAAGGTCGCGTCGTGTTCGTGAGCGACGCCATCCCCGGTGAGCGCGTGCGTGCCCGCGTGACCGAGGATTCGAAGAAGTCGTTCTGGCGCGCGGAGACCCTCCGGGTGCTCGAGCCCAGCCCCCATCGGCGACAGCACGTCTGGTCGGCTGCCTCGATCGACCGTGACCCCGACAATCGCGCGGGGGGAGCCGAGTTCGGCCACATCGAGCTCGGCCACCAGCGCGAACTGAAACGCCAGGTACTTGCCGACGCGTTGGCCCGGATGGCTGGCGTGACCAGTGATGTGGTCGTCGAAGCGGTCCGGGGCGATGACGAGGTGAACGGGCTGGGATGGCGCACCCGGGTGCGCCTGCACGTCGACGAGAGCGGTCGGCCGGGTCCGTTCGCGGCACGGTCACACCGCGTCATCCCGGTCACCGACCTGCCGCTCGCGACGGATGCCCTCGCCGAGGCCGCGCCCCTGGGGCAGCTCTTCGAGGGCGAGCAGCACATCGACGTGCTGTCACCCTCCACCGGCGGAGTGCGGCTCATCGTCGGCAAGCAGAAGCCGTCTGTCATCACCGAGGTCGTTGGCCAGCGCGAGTTCCGGCTCGCTGATGGGGGGTTCTGGCAGGTGCATCGCGGCGCGGCATCCACTCTCACCGACGCGGTTCAGGGTGCCATTGACGCCGACCACTTCGACCCAACCGCAGACAACCTCGACCTCTATGGCGGGGTGGGCCTGCTCGCCGCCGCCGTGGGCGACCGGTTCGGTGCCGCAACCAGGATCACCACTGTAGAGAGTGACGCGGTCGCGACCGACTTTGCCGCCGAAAACCTCTCCGACTGGCTGGGCGCCAGGGCGCAGACCGGGCGGGTGGAGCGCTGGGTGCGTGAACTCGCGGCCTCCGCTGGTGCCGCCGAGAGGGCCAGGCTGGCCCAGGCGACGGTCGTACTGGACCCACCGCGCTCCGGAGCCGGTCGTGATGTCGTCGACAGCATCGCGGGGCTCGGCCCTGCGCAGGTCGTGTACGTCGCCTGCGACCCGGTGGCGTTCGCCAGGGATGTCGCGTTGTTCGCCGCGCACGGCTACTCGCTGGGCCGCCTGCGGGCCTTCGACCTGTTTCCGCACACCCACCATGTCGAGGCGATCGGCACCTTAGTGCGTCGATGACGGCGGAATGTTGCCCGCCCTCTGGGGCTACCGCCCCACTACGATGGGGTCAGCACCCGGGGAGATGGGAAATGATGGTGGACGCGACTGCGATCGAAACGGGAAGCCCTTCGAGCGCCCCCCCCGTTCGAGTCGCGGTCGTCGACGACCATGAATCGGTCAGGCTGGGGCTGAAGGCCGCCTTCATCGACGAGGGCTACCAGTTTGTGCTCGCCGCGGCGACGGTCGACGAATTCGTCGCAGAACTCGCTGGTAGGGAAGTGGATGTCACTGTCCTCGACCTCTCGCTGGGCGACGGGTCCTCCGTGACTGAGAACGTCAAGCGCGTGCAGGCCGCCGGGTCTGCCGTACTCGTGCACAGCATCGCGGACCGCGTCGCAAGCGTCCGGGAGGCGCTTGCCGCCGGTGCCGCGGGCGTGATCCCGAAGTCGTCGGCTACCAAGACCGTCCTTGCTGCAGCCGCGACAGTGGCGCGCGGGGAAGTGCTCAACAACCTCGAGTGGGCGACGGCCATTGACGCCGACCGTGATTTCGCGAAGGCCCAGCTCGGCCGCCGAGAGCGCGAAATCCTGCATCTCTACGCCTCGGGGCTGCCACTCAAACTCGCGGCCCAACAGCTGGGCATCGGGTACTCCACGGCGCGCGAGTATCTCGATCGCATCCGTGTGAAGTACGTCGAGGTGGGGCGGCCGGCGCCGACCAAGGTTGACCTACTCCGCCGCGCGGTTGAAGACGGCATCCTGCCCGGACTCGACCCGGATGGCGGAGATGGCCGCTAGCTCCACGGTCATCCAGCCCGTCCGACAGGGCAAGCAGTCACGGAACCCGATCAGCCGCAGGCAGGTCGAGAAGGTCATCTCCCGCTCGGTTGCAGGCTTCGGCATCGTCTTTGGGGCACAAGCGATTCCCTGGCTCCTCGGTCAGCTCGACGAGGCGTATCCGTTCTGGTTGTGGATTGTAGTTCCCGCCCTGTTCGGCACCCTCGTCGTCGTCGCCGTGCTCTCGGCGGTCGGGATCTGGGTGCGCCAGTCGTGCGGATTCTTCGCCCTCATCTACCTCCTCGCCTTGATCAGCTGGCCGTTCGCCGTGCTGCCCGGTGCCCACATCTTCACGGGAATCCACTGGCTCAACTACCTCATTACGGTTGCCACTGCGATGGCCGCCATCGGCTTTTCCACCAGGGTCGCGACGATCTATCTGTTCCTCGCTCCAGCCATATACGGCGTTATCCGGGTAACCCCCGAGGGTGGTGGCGCTCCGTGGCTGCTCGCCACCTTTGAGGCGGTCTACGCGTTGCTCCTCGGCGGCGCGATCATGATCATCGTGACCATGCTGCGCCAGGCCGCGACATCGGTCGACAACGCGCAGGCAACGGCCCTCGATCGATACAGCCATGCCGTGCGCCAGCACGCCACCGAGGTGGAGCGCGTGCAGGTCGACTCGATCGTGCACGACAGCGTACTCACGACGTTGATCTCGGCCGCGCGCGCGTTCAGCCCAGAGGCGAAGACGCTGGCGGCGACGATGGCCGGCAATGCTATCGGACACCTGCGGGATGCCGCACTCGTCTCACCAGACGACGGCACCATGGTGCGCATCAGCGCGGTCGCCGAGCGGATAACGGATGCCGCCAAGGCCCTCGCGAGCCCCTTCGAGCTCAGGATCAAGAGCGTCGGCACTCGCTCGATGCCCGTGCAGGCCGCAGAAGCGCTCTATTCGGCGGCGGTGCAGTCGATGGTGAACAGCCTCCAGCACGCCGGTGAGACCGGGGTGACTCGGTGGGTGGCCGTGCGTGGCGTCGCTCCCGGCGGCGTTGAGGTCGTCGTGGGCGACACCGGCGCGGGCTTTGCGATGGCCGACGTCCCCAGCGAACGCCTGGGGGTGCGCGTCTCCATTATTGAGCGCGTCGCGAATGCAGGAGGCCGCGTCGTGATCAACTCGGCACCCGGCGAAGGCACTGTCGTCAGCATCCGCTGGCCACACGGTGCGCCGGCGCAGCCGACCGAGCTCTCAGGGTTGCTCGCCGCACCGGACGGCACACGATGAACATCGGGGTACCTCGCTACCTGATCGTCGGCATGGCCGGCCTGTTCTCCGCCTATCACCTGGTCCTGGCGACCTTCACCATCGACCAGCCGCGCCACACGGGGCCGATCTTCGTGGCCATGGCCGTCTACGCCGTCGCCACCGTCATCAGCCTTCTGCCGTGGGGCCCCGTGCGGATGCCGATCTGGATGGCCGCTCTCAACTTCGCCGTCGTCGTGGTCATCACTCTGCTCGTCGCCAACGAACTCGATTTCGCGCGCCCTGGCGGCACGGGATACGCGAGTTGGTACGTGGCGGCTAGCGGCACCCTTCTGACCATCACCTCGACAAGGCGCAGGCACACCTTCGCGTGGCTGGGCATCGCGTTTCTGGTGATCCACACGATCACGATTGTGGGCCCGGTGGGCCCCGCCGGATTGCTCAGCCTCGGGATCGTGGGCAGCGCGTCATGGGTTGCGGTCTCGCACATCCTCAGTTCGGCGCTCGCGAAAGCTACCCGGGATGCCCAGCGCTTCTCGATCGCTGAGCGCGAGGCCACCGACTGGCAGGCGGCACAGGAGGCGCACGTCTATGAGCGGCAGTTCCGGCTCGGCCAGACCAGCGCCATGGCCCTGGCGATGCTTCGCCAGATCCAGGATGCCAACGGCGACCTGAGCGATGCGCAGCGCGAGGAATGCCTGCACCTCGAAGGGGCCATCCGCGACGAGATCAGGGGTCGGAAGCTGCTCAATGACGCGGTGCGCGACGAGGTCATGGTCGCTCGGCGCCGCGGCGCGACAGTCACCCTGCTCGACGAGGGGGGAATCGACGACCTCTCCGATCACGAGCTAGAGCGCGTGCTCAACCGGCTCGCCCTCGCGATCCACGAGACCAACGCAGACAAGGTGATCGCGCGAACTGTGCCGGAAGGTTCGGATGTCGCCGTGACCGTCGTGGGCCTGCGAAGCCTCGCGGACCGCGAGTCCGTCGCCCTGGGGCAGGACTCGCTGGAGGATGACGAAGTCGACCTCTGGCTCGAGATCCCGCGGTCGCCGGTCACTCCCTAGTACTTCGGGGGACGGCCGGACATTCGTCCGGACAGGTCCGCCCAAAGATGCCCGACCGACTCCCCACCGCACGACCGTCACGTCGCTACGCGACGCGTCGGAACCGGCGGCGTGGCCCCACCGACCTATCCGGCCGAACGTCCAGCCGTCTACAGAGGCAAAGGAGTCGCGACCGGCGAACGCGGGTCCCGAGACCCTCGGAGGGGCGCAGACCGGGCCCGCGAATGCGAAAGGGCCGGAGGGGCAATGCCCAGCTCCGGCCCTTCGCTAAGACCCGGGTCAGGGCGATAACCCGAATATCGCCCTGACCCGCCCCCAAATCATTGGCCCGCTTACCCTAGTCGGCCAATGAACTGGTGGTGTAACTCTTGAAAGAGAGAGACACCTTGCAATGAATAGTCTGGTGCCCGGTGACCCACCTGCGCAGTCGACATTTTGGGGGACACGGGTGTGACCGACTGAGAGCCCAAGAATGCCGGGATTGCGGGAAACAAAGGCCTCAGCACCAGCCGGGCGGGGTACATTCGGGCCATATCGACGGTCAAGAGGGGATAGAACGGCTTGTTTCACCTGTGGATGCCACGGATATCGTCGAATTGTGGGCAATAAACGAGCGGATCCGCAGGAAGTGTTCGGCTTGGGGGCCGTTAACCGGCGAAACTGCGCCAAGCGCCCCGACCTGGCGTGATGGGCGCTCGGATCGGGCGCTGGCTGCGCCGCCACGCCGACACCGTTGGCTCACCGTCAACCTCCAGGCCGGCCGCCAGTTCGTCGAGCGCACCACGGAGCACCGCCGTGACGGCCGCAACCTCATCCGGCTGGGCGCCAGCGGAGACAATCCGCAAGTCGGGGTCGGTCATGCCGACTCCCGCGGACCGACACCCGAGACGAGCGTCGGCGCTGGCGTCGCAGAGAAGGCGCGAAAGCGACTTCTCCCCAAGCTCCAGCGCGCGCTCACAGCGGGATGTTTCCGTGCTTCTTGGGCGGGAGCGTCGCGCGCTTCGTGCGCAGCGCTCGCAAGGCCTTGATAACCGCGACCCGAGTGGCGGCGGGTTCGATGACCCCGTCGAGTTCCCCGCGCTCCGCGGCCAGGAAGGGGGATGCCACGTTGTAGGTGTACTCGTTGGCCAGGCGCGTGCGCACCGCCGCGACATCCTCTCCCGCCTCCTCTGCCGCCTTGATCTCGCCGCGGTAGAGGATGTTGACGGCACCCTGCCCACCCATGACCGCGATCTCGGCCGTCGGCCAGGCGTAGTTGAGGTCGGCACCGAGCTGCTTGGAGCCCATGACAATGTAGGCGCCGCCGTAGGCCTTGCGGGTGATGACTGTCACGAGGGGGACCGTCGCCTCCGCGTAGGCGTACAAGAGCTTCGCGCCGCGGCGGATCACGCCTGTCCATTCCTGGTCGGTGCCAGGCAGGTAGCCCGGGACATCTACCAGGGTCAAGATGGGGATGGAGAAGGCGTCGCAGAAGCGCACGAAGCGAGCGGCCTTCTCGCCGGCTTCGATGTTCAGGGTGCCCGCCATGGCCTGCGGCTGGTTGGCGATGATGCCGACGCTGCGGCCCTCGACGCGGCCGAAACCCACGACGATGTTGGGTGCGAAGAGCGGCTGGGTCTCGAGAAAGTCCGCGTTGTCGACGATGTGCTCGATGATCGTCTTGACGTCGTAGGGCTGGTTGGGGCTGTCCGGGATGATCGTGTTGAGCTTGCGGTCCTCATCCGTGATCTCGAGCTCGATTTCGCTCTCGTAGACCGGCAGTTCGGCGAGGTTGTTGTCGGGGAGGAACCCGATCAGGGTGCGAGCGTAGTCGAGGGCGTCATCCTCGTCGCTGGCCAGGTAGTGGGCCACCCCAGAGATCTTGTTGTGGGTGAGCGCGCCGCCCAGCTCCTCCATGCCGACATCTTCGCCGGTGACTGTCTTGATGACGTCGGGCCCCGTGACGAACATCTGGCTGGTCTTGTCGACCATGATGACGAAGTCGGTGAGGGCGGGGGAGTACACGGCACCGCCAGCGGCCGGCCCCATGATGATCGAGATCTGCGGGATGACGCCAGAGGCCTGGGTGTTTCGGCGGAAGATCTCGCCGTACTTGCCGAGCGCGACCACCCCCTCCTGGATGCGTGCGCCGCCGGAGTCGAGCATGCCGATGATCGGAACGCCGGTCTTGATGGCGTGGTCCATAACCTTGATGATCTTCTCGCCGGCAACCTCGCCGAGGGAGCCGCCGAAGATCGTGAAGTCCTGGCTATAGATCGCGACCTGTCGACCGTGGATGGTGCCGAGCCCGGTCACGACGGCATCGCCGTATGGCCGGTTTTTCTCCATGCCGAAGGCGTGCGTGCGGTGGCGCACGAACTCGTCGAGCTCGACAAATGAGCCATGGTCGAGCAGGGCCTCGATGCGCTCGCGGGCGGTCTTTTTGCCCTTCTTGTGCTGCTTCTCGATGGCGGCCTCGCCGCTCGCGGTGACCGCCTCGTGATATCTGACCTTGAGGTCGGCGATCCTGCCTGAGGTCGTATACAGGTCTGGAGCGGTGTTCGTTGAGGCAGCGTCTTCGGTCACCTTGTCACTTTAGCGACCATCAACTCCCGGATGTCGTTGGCGGAATGTACAAAGAACTACCCTGTGGGGATGCACCTTCCCCTCAGCAGCGCAGTGGCGGGCCACCTCGAAGCGCTGGCCACGACCGGCTCCACCAACACCGAACTTGTCGCGCGGGCATCCGCCACCGACCTCCCGGACTTCTCCGTGCTCGTCACCGACGACCAGACTGCAGGCAAGGGACGCCTCGGCCGCACCTGGGTCGCCCCGAGGGGCACAACCCTGGCCATCTCCGTGCTGCTCAAGCCCACGGCGGCGGCGACTGGCCCCGGCTCGAGCCTGGGCTGGCTGCCGCTGCTGGCGGGGCTCGCCATGACCCGAGCCGTCGGATCCCTCGTGTCGGGACACGAGGTCGCCCTCAAGTGGCCGAACGACGTGCAGGTCGACGGGCTCAAGGTGTCGGGCATCCTCGCGGAGTTGCTGCCGCAGGGTGGTGCGGTCGTCGTGGGGGCGGGCCTGAATCTGACCATGAGCCACGAGCAGCTGCCGGTGCCGACGGCGACATCCCTCACGCTGAACGGGGTCGCCCCCGATGACATCGTCGACCACGCGTTGAGCGCATACTTGCGCCACCTCAGGGAGCTGTACGACGCCTTCTCGACGTCGGGGCTGGATGCCACGGCTTCCGGTCTCAGGGAGGCCGTCACGCGTGCCTGCGGCACAATCGGGCGCAGCGTTCGCGTCGAACTGCCCGGCGGCACCGACCTCTACGGCAGTGCGGATTCGATCGACGAACTCGGGCGACTCGTCGTTCGCTCATCCGGGGATGGATCACTGCAGCCCGTGGCGGCCGGTGACGTCACACATCTGAGGTACGAGTGAGCCAGGACCAGCCCCGCGAAGCCGTCGTCGCGCGCCTGCGACCGCATGTGCGGGCCCTGTTCTGGCCCACACTGTTGCTCGTGGCGGTGGCTGCGACCCTGGGCTTCTTCAGCGGGATGCTCACCGAGACCTGGCAGGTCATCGCCGCCATCGGGGCGGCCTTGCTCATCGCGGTCGTCGGTTGGCTGCTGCCGCTGTGTGCCTGGCTGGCCCGCAACTACACCATCACGACGCGGCGGATCGTGCTGCGAAGCGGCGTCTTCGTGCGTCTGCGCCAGGAATTGCTGCACAGCAGGGGCTATGACGTGACCGTGCGCAAGAATGCCCTCCAGTCGCTGTTCGGCACCGGCGACGTGCAGGTCAACACCGGGCTCGAGCGGCCCGTGGTGCTGCGCGATGTGCCGTCAGCCGATCTGGTGCAGGCGGCGCTGCACGACCTCATGGAGGGCAACCAGAATTCGGTCGGCTTCCGCCGACAGCGCGAGCAGTCCCAGGCGACCGACGAAACCACTGCGTGGGGGAGCCGGTAGTAGCTGCTTAGCGCGCTCGGCTCAGTGGTCGACAGCCGCGCGATCGTCGATTGCCGCGATGGCCTGGACCCCGGCCAATGGCGCTGGGCCGGTGGGCCGCACACTACCCTGGGGGGCCCTGATCGGCATTTCGCGGCTGGGGTGGAAGACCCAGTACCGGTAAAACGCGAACCGGAACAGAGTCCCGAGCCCGAGACCGATGACATTGCCCGAGATGTTGTCGGCGAGCTGGGAGGTGAATCCGAGCAGGTAGTGCGAGATCCACAGGCAGGCCAGGGTGATTGCCATGCCGCCGAGGCTCACCAGAACGAATTCGGCCCCCTCGCGCACGACCTGGGCGCGCTTGGTGGCACCGAAGGTCCAGTAGCGGTTGCCGACGTAGTTGACGGCAATCGCAAAGCACGTCGAGATGAACTTCGCAAGTAGCGGCCCCTCGTGCACCGACTCCGAATCGAGGAGCGTCGCGCGCAACAGGTTGAAGATCCCCACGTCCACGACGAAGCCGAGCAGACCGACAGCACCGAATCGTGCGAGTTGGTCGATCATGGCGCGCATGGGAACTCCGGCTGTCAGGGACAATGAGAAGAGTGACTCGAAGTCTATTCGGAGCGCCTTGCAGCAAACTGGTGGTCCGCTGAGCCAACCTGAGGAGATTCTCATGTCCCGCATCGTCGGAGTGATCGGCGGCGGCCAGCTTGCACGGATGATGATTCCGCCTGCTGTGGAACTCGGGATCGAGCTACGGGTGCTCGCCGAGGCCGAGGGCAGCTCTGCGGCGCTCGCCGCGACATCCATCGGCGATTACCGCGATCTCGAGACCGTGCTCGCTTTCGCCGAAGGTGTCGACGTTGTGACCTTCGATCACGAGCACGTGCCGCAAGACGTGCTGCGTGCGCTTCTCGCCACTGGGACAGCCGTGCATCCGGGGCCCGATGCCCTGCTCTACGCCCAGGACAAGCTGCTCATGCGTGCGCGACTGGCTGAGTTGGGGTTGCCCGTGCCCGACTGGGCGGCGGTGACCTCGGTCGCCGAGCTCGACGCCTTCCTTTCCGCGAACGGCGGCAAGGCGGTCGTCAAGACCCCGCGCGGCGGCTACGACGGCAAGGGCGTGCGGGTCGTGTCATCCGGTGCTGACGTCGCGGAGTGGTTCGTTGCGGCAGAGCCGCTGCTCGCCGAAGAACTCGTCGACTTTCGTCGCGAACTGTCGCAGGTGCTCGCCCGCCGACCCTCGGGCGAGATCGCGCTGTGGCCGGTTGTCGAGTCGATCCAGCTCCACGGGGTCTGCGCAGAGGTCATCGCACCTGCGCCCGGCTCTGCAGGCAGGATCGCGGATGTCGCGGCCGACATCGCCACGTCGATTGCCGAGAACCTCGGGGTCACCGGCGTGCTCGCCGTCGAACTCTTCGAGACCACGGATGACCGACTACTCGTCAACGAGCTCGCCATGCGCCCGCACAACAGCGGTCACTGGTCGATCGACGGGTCGTTCACGAGTCAATTCGAACAGCACCTGCGTGCCGTGCTCGACCTGCCGCTCGGCACGACCGCGACCCGCGAGCCGTGGAGCGTCATGGTCAATGTGCTGGGTGGAACCAGCGAAGACCGGTACCCCGCCGCCCTCGCCGACCAGCCCGACGTGAAGCTGCATTTCTACGGCAAAGACTCGCGACCGGGCCGCAAGGTCGGGCACGTCACGGCGACGGGAGCGGACCTGGATGACACAGTTTTCCGGGCGAGGGCGGCCGCGGCGCACTTCGGGCGCTGATCGCGTACGGCGTGCTTTCGGGCGCTGCCGGGTGGACGCCGGACATTGGGCCGGCCCGTAATCGAGGCGAATTCAGCGAGTTGGACTGCAGAGAGGTAGGACCTACTGTTTCTGAATGTCCGCACGCTCCGTAGCCAATGAGCTAGGAAACATCCTCTGGGTCGATCCAGAAGATGCCCGCGGTCAGGCCTTGATCGCATCCGGCGGCAATGTAAACCCGCCGTCTCTCGAGCTGTGGTCGATTGCACTTGGTCTGACCAATTGGGATACGGTCATCGACGTCGGCTCGAACTACGGTGAGATGCTCACGGGTGTTGAGATGCCCAAGAACGCTCGGATCATCGCCTTTGAGCCCAACTCAGCCGTGCTGCCTTACCTCGAACGAACGGTAGCTGCCCTCGAGACGTCGGTGGAAATTGTGCCCAATGCCGTTGCGGATCGCCCTGGGCAGCACGTGCCCTTCTACCGCGACGTGGCTTGGTCGGGTACATCGGGTCTTTCCCGGAAAGCCGGTTCCGGCCGAGTGGCCCTTGACGACGTGACAGTCACGACGCTGGACGACTTCCTGCGGGGCAGCGCCACCAGTCGAGCCTGCATCAAAGTGGATGTCGAGGGCGCGGATCTCGCAGTCATCGAGGGCGCCTCAGAGACTCTCGGTCGCCTTGCCAGCTGGGCGATCATGATCGAGGTCCTGCACATGTCGGACGAGGAGGTGCTCTGGCTGGCGGAACAGCACAACCTCTTCTTCATGGATCGGCGTACACACCGGCTCGTCCGATTCCAACCGCAGAGGACGGACGCGGTTCGCGCCCTCCTCGATGCAGGGTGGATTTACCCCCAGGACGCGGTGTTGACAAGTTCCGGAGACCTGGTGTCGATGTGGTAGCGCCCCGTCGCGTCGTCTACACGGCCTTGATCGGGCAGTACGAGGAGCTTCTCGAGCAACCTGCAGCGGCAGGCTCCGGGGTCACGTTCATCTGCTTCACTGATGATCCGAACCTCAGCAGTTCCACCTGGCAGGTGCGGCTCATCACCCCTGCGTTCCCCGAGGATCCGGTGCGCAGCGCCCGCATGCTGAAGATCAGGGGCCATTCTGACCTTGCTGAATTCGACGAGAACCTGTGGATCGACAACACTGTGTTTCTCAAAACCGACCCCGAACTCATCTTCGATGAGTGGCTGGATGGGGCGGACATCGCGCTCCCCTTGCACAGCTACCGCGAGACGGTCGACCGGGAATTCGAGGAGGTTCTCCGCCTGCGACTGGATGATCCGGCCCGAATTCGGGAACAGCATCGCCAGTATGTCCACAGCTTCCCGGATGTCTTGGAGTCCAAACCCCATTGGACGGCGATTCTCGCTCGGCGCAACACGGAGATTGTCGCCGCGACGATGAGTACGTGGATGGATCACGTGCTGCGGTACTCGCGGCGGGACCAGCTTTCCGAGGGTGTGGCGTTTTCCTTGTCGCAGGGCCGAGTGAAGTCCGTCGAGATCGACAACTTCGAGTCCGCGCTGTTCGCCTGGCCCGTCGCCAAGGGTAGGAAGGGGCTTCCAAACCCCATCCGAGTCGGGAAGCCGCGAACCGCCGAGGATTGGAAGGGAACGCTCAACGAGGCCCTGCTGCAGGCTGCTTTTGCCATCCGCCATCGAGAAGTCGTTATCGAAGAAATGGAGGCCGAGCTGGGCGGATTGAAGGCAGAGCTCACCGGAATGCAAGCCAGCAGGTCCTGGCGGATGTGTAGGCCGATTCGGTACATCGCCCGCGTGGCTCGATCGGTGATGGCGAAGGCGAACATCCGGCTGTAGCCACCTGCGCCGGGTGGAGAGTGTCTACCGGTGCGTGCCGTCGCGGCATTTTTAGGCCCCAGGACCGTGCGGCGTGCTGTCGGGCTTTGGACAGCCTCGACGCCTACGCTTGACGGGTGACTGAACCCGTACAGCCCCTGGTGGCCGTGGTGATGGGCTCCGACTCCGACTGGAGCGTGATGTCCGATGCCGCCGCGGCCCTCGGCGAGTTCGGCATCGCGCACGAGGTGCAGGTTGTCTCGGCCCACCGCAGTGCGGAGAAGATGATCGCGTTCGGCAAGGGTGCTGCTGCGCGCGGCATCCGGGTCATCATCGCGGGAGCGGGCGGTGCCGCGCACCTGCCCGGCATGCTCGCCTCCGTCACAACACTTCCGGTCATCGGGGTTCCGGTGCCGTTGGCCAAGCTCGACGGTCTCGACTCCCTGCTGTCGATCGTGCAGATGCCGGCCGGCATTCCGGTCGCCACGGTGTCCATCGGGGGTGCCAGAAACGCGGGGATCCTTGCCGCCCGCATCATCGGCTCGGGGGATGCCGAACTGACGGCGAAGCTGGCCGCGTTCGCCCACGGCCTCGAGACTCTCGTGGACGAGAAGAACGCCGCTCTGAACCGGTCGCTGTGAGCTCTCCCACCAGCCCCGTCCGCTATCCGGACGTGAAGTCCGAGAGCGTCATGACCAGGCGCGCCTGGGTGCTCGTCTTGCTCGGGATCCTCATCCCCGGCACCGCCCAGATGCTCGCAGGCAACCGCAAGGTCGGCCGTTTCGCCGTCGGCACCACCTTCGTGCTGTGGGCACTCCTGATCATCGGCACGCTGCTGTACTTCTTCGCCAGAGCGACCCTCGTGACGATCGGAACCAACTACTTCGCCCTGTGGGCGGCCCAGGTGGCGATCGTGTTCTACGGGGTGCTCTGGATCGTGCTGGCGCTCGACACGCTGCGCCTCGTACGCCTGGTGCGGGTTGCGCCATCGGCGCGTGCATTCGTGGCTGGCCTCGTGGTGCTGTCGCTCGTGGTGATCGGTGGCGGCGGCGCGTATGGGCTCCTGATCGCGGGTGCCACCCGGTCGACGGTGAACGCGATCTTCTCGGGCGGCGAGATTGCCGACCCGGTCAATGGTCGCTACAACATCATGCTGCTGGGGGGCGATGCGGGCCCGGATCGCGCCGGCATGCGCCCGGACAGTATCTCGGTCGTCAGCGTCGAGGCCGCAACGGGCAAGGCGACGATCATCGGCGTCCCAAGAAATCTCCAGGATGTCCCCTTCGTCGCGGGCTCGCCGATGGCCGCGGAATACCCTGACGGCTATGGCACCGACAACGGCTGCCAGGTCGATGTCTGCCTCATCAACTCGATTTACACAGAGGTCGAGCAGGTGACGCCGGGGATGTATCCGAATGCCGTTGCCCAGGGCAGCCAGCCCGGCATCGAGGCGATGAAGGATGCCGTGGAGGGAGCACTCGGCATCACGATCCAGTACTACGTGCTCATCGACATGCAGGGTTTCAGCGATCTCATCGATGCGTTGGGCGGTATCACCATCGACTCGGTGGGGCGCTTCCCCATCGCCGAGCCCGAAGCCCTCGACGAGAACGGCAACCCGCCCGCGGGAACGCCCTACATCGAGGCGGGCGTGCAGCACATGGACGGCTTCACCGCCCTCTGGTACGCCCGGATCCGTGCCGGATCCAACGACTACGACCGGATGCAGCGCCAGCACCAGGTCGAGGAGGCGATCCTCCAGCAGTTCGATCCGGCCAACCTGCTGAGCAAGTTCGAGGCCGTTGCCCAAGCGGGAGCCCAGGTGGTCAGCACCGACATTCCCCAGGGGATGCTCGGATACTTCGTCGACCTTGCGGGCAAGTCGAGGGTGCTGCCGGTCGACAAGCTCGAACTCGTGCCGCCGCTCATCGACCCCGAGAACGCGGATTTTGGCTACATTCACCAGATAGTCGCGGAACAGTTGGTGATCCCGACGGATGCGCCGACGAACTAGAGGTCGGCGTGCAGCTGCCAAACGCTCTCGGCGGCACTTCGCCAGCTGAACATCTGTGAGCGGTCGAGCCCTTCGTACTTGAGCCGCTGTGCCAGGTCAGCATCGGACAGCACCGAGTTGATGGCGTCGGCGAGGCGCTCGGGGTAGCCGGCCTCGTCATCGCGCGCCACGGCGATTCCGGCCTCCGCCGCGAGCTCGAGCAGCGCTGGCGCGTCGGAGTGCACGACGGGCGTTCCGAGCGCGAAGGCCTCGAGCATGGGCATCCCGAAGCCCTCTTCGAGGTTGGGGTAGGCGAAGACTGCGGCCCGAGAGATCACGACGGCCAGGTCGTCGTCGGTAAGCGGCCCGAGGCCGACCACGCGATGGGCCGGGATGCCGGTCTCGCCGATCAGCGCGGCGAGCGTCGGATCGTCAGCGTTAGGCCCGACGAGCAGCAGCTGCACTGCGTCGTGGACGCGGGTCATCGACCGCATGAGCTGGTCAATGCCGCGCCTCGGCTCGAGGCTGCCCGAGGCAAGAACGTAGCGATCGGGCAGGCCCAGCCGGGTCGCGCGTTCACTCGCATCGGCGCCCACCTTGATCGTAGAACTCGGGGCCCCACTGATCACCCGGATGCGGTCACCGAAGCCCGCAAACTCGGTCAGTTGGTCCGCAACGACGTGACTGGGCGCGACGATGGCGTCGGCATACTTCTCCGCGCGCTTGGCCATGCCCTTGTACCAGGCGACGGTGCGCGGGGAGAGCGAATCGGGATGGGTCCAAGCCAGCGCGTCGTGGAAGGTCACCGCTATCTGGTCACCGTCGTTGAGCCGGTCGTGCCGAGAAAGGGGAGCAAGCGGGCTCGGCGCGTGCACCATGCCGCTGCCCGGAAGCCGGGTGAAGCCGTGCTGCCAGGCGGCGCGCAGTTCCCGGCGGGCGAGCGGGCTCTTGTGGAGTTCCTGCAGGCCCGGCAGGCGTTCGAGAATGTGCGCGTACTCCGGCTCGGTGGATGCTGACACGAAGCCCTCGACGAAGCATCCGCGGGGTGCCGTCCGGATGATCTCCCGGGTGAGTTCCTCGGTGTATCGGGCGACGCTGCCGCCCTCGTTCATCTCGTCGAGGATCACGCGGAGGGTGGTCATTGCGCTCCTAGAGCTCCCGTGCGGAAGGCGTCGTGCAAGGCTTCCTGCCAGCCTCGCATCGGTGCGAGTCCGGCGCGATGCCAGGCGTCGTGGCCGAGAACGGAGTAGCCGGGCCGGGGTGCCGGCCGAGTAAATTGGGCGCTATCGGTCGGTTTGACCCTAGCAGGATCGAGCCCAGCCAACCTGAAGACGGCTCGAGCGAACTCGTACCAGCTTGCCTGGCCGGAGTTTGTGCCGTGGTAAATGCCGGGAGGTGCGTCCGCGTCGAGAAGGGCCACTACCTGGAGCGCGAGGTCGGCCGTCCAGGTGGGTTGGCCAATCTGGTCCTTTACGACATCGACCGTGTCGCGCTCCTCCGCAAGGCGCAGCATCGTCTTCGCGAAGTTGGGTCCGTGCTGGCCGTAGAGCCAGGCCGTGCGCACAATGAAAGTCCGCGGATTGGCCTCGAGCGCGAGACGCTCACCCTCGGCTTTCGTACGCCCGTATGCCGACACGGGATGCCGCGGCTCGTCCTCCCGATAGGGGCGGGTTGCACTGCCGTCGAACACGTAGTCGGTCGACACCTGGACGAGGACAACCCCGGCCTTCGCCGTCGCCCGTGCGAGGTGGCCCGCTCCCGTGGCGTTGATCGCAAACGCCTCAGGTTCGTGGGCCTCCGCATCGTCGACCTTCGTGTACGCTGCCGCGTTGACAACCACGTCGAAGCCGACGACGGCGTCTGCGACCGCGGACTCGTCGGTGACATCGAGTTCCCTGCGGGTGAGGCCGATGACATCGCGTCCGGCGAGCGCGGCGAGCACATCGGTGCCGAGCATCCCGCCCGCCCCGGTCACGAGGTAGCGGGTCACAGCGCCGCGCGCTCCTTCAGCGGCTCCCACCAGGCGCGGTTCTCGCGGTACCACTGCACGACATCCGCCAGGCCCTGGGCGAAGGGGACGAGGGGCCGGTAGCCCAGCTCCGAGGAGATCTTGCCGATGTCGACGGAGTACCTGAGGTCGTGCCCGAGCCGATCCTGTACGCGGTCGACGTATGACCAGTCTTTGCCCGTGGCATCCAGCAGAAGCTGGGTGAGTTCCTTGTTGGTCAGCTCGGTGCCGCCGCCGATGTTGTAGATCTCTCCGGCGCGACCGCCCACCAGCACCATGGCGATGCCGCGGGTGTGGTCGTCGACGTGCAGCCAGTCGCGGATGTTGTTGCCCTCTCCGTAGAGCGGCACGTGCTTATCGTCGATCAGGTTCGTGACGAACAGTGGGATGACCTTCTCGGGGAAGTGGTAGGGCCCGTAGTTGTTCGAGCAGCGCGTGATCGACAGGTTGAGGCCGTGGGTGCGGAAGTAGCTGCGAGCGAGCAGGTCGCTGCCGGCTTTCGACGCCGAGTAGGGGGAGTTGGGCTCCAGCGGACGGGTCTCGTCCCATGATCCCTCGGCGATGGATCCGTATACCTCGTCGGTGGAAACGTGCACGAAGCGCTTGACGTTGTTGCGCAGCGCGGCATCCAGCAGGCGTTGCGTGCCGAGCACGTTGGTCTCGACGAAGATGCCCGAGTCGCGCACCGAGCGGTCGACGTGCGATTCGGCCGCGAAGTGCACTATCGCGTGGATGTCGGGGAACAGCCGATCGAGAAGGTCGGAATCACGGATGTCGCCGTGCACGAACGTGTAGCGGTCGGAGTCCGCTACCGGGGCCAGGTTGTCGAGGTTGCCGGAGTAGGTGAGTGCGTCGAGCACGATGACCTCCGCGCCCTCCAGGCCCGGGTAGGCGTCCTGCAGGGTACGGCGCACGAAGTTCGAGCCGATGAAGCCGGCTCCGCCGGTTACGAGGATTTTCATGTCACCAGATTCCGATTGCGATCAATAGGGCAATTATCCATTGGTCGCGAGGGCGCCTGCGCAGCTGTGGCGCCATCCGGGCGAGGGCAGCTCGCTTGGCGAACCCGGTGCCTGTGAACAGGTCGAGCACCCGCTGCAGCTCCGGGCGGATGTCCGCCGAGGCGACCCTGAGCCCCGCAGTCGCATGAAGAATCGCCTGGTTCCGGTGCCACCGTGACCTGATGAGGCCGAGTCGGGACAGTGCCGAACCGACCCCCACGTTCGAGCCCATGACGTTGTCATCGTGCTGCCGGTAGTCGACGGTCGACATCCCGTCGATATGCCAGGACAGCCCGTGAGCTCGCGCGAGGGCGTAGATGAGGGAGTCGTGGAAGGCGGCACCCGCAGCGGGAGAGTTGGCGTCGCGAAGCTGCTCGACGACGAGGCTCGTGAGCCGGGGGGTGATGACAAAAGTCGAGCCGGGCCCAGGACTCTCGGTCAGATAGTCAAATCGGCGTTGCGGAAAGTTCTTGCGTATGAGGGTGCGTCGGCCCTGCGGGGTGAACGCAGTGATGTTGGAGGAGATGCCGTCGTGGCCTCCGTCGCGCAGGAGACCGACGTGCCTGGCGAGTTTTCCCGGCACCCAGATATCATCCTGGTCGGCGAACGCGAGGTATCCATCCGGCGCGGGCGTGACGAGGCAAATCATTCGGAAGAAATTCGCGGCCGAACCGCCGGACGATCCCATTGGGGGGAGCAGGCTTATCCTGCTGTCGCCCTCCGCCTGCTCGGCGATCCATTCATGCGTGCCGTCAGTCGATTCGTCGTCGAGCACAACGACACTGACATCGACCCCGTCCTGCTGCAGGATGCTCGCAAGCTGACCGGGAAGCCACTTCATCCCGTTATACGTGGCGAGAAGCACGGTGACATCGGCCTGACGTGGGGCGGGCACGGTCATGGTCCAATAGTAGTTCTAGGCTAGATTGGTCGCGGCCCCCCGGCCTGTCCCAGTGAGGTTGCATGAGGTATCTGAAGGAAGTGCTCGCGTCGCGCGAGCTCCTGCTGAACCTCACAATGAGGGAAATACGGGGAAAGTACTCCCGCACCGTCTTCGGCCAACTTTGGTCGCTTGCGAATCCGCTCGCACTCATGCTGATCTACACGCTGGTCTTCAGTTTCATCCTGAAGGTCAACCCAAATCCGGGGGATCCCAGCGGTATTAATGTCTTCGCGCTATGGCTACTGTGCGGCCTGCTGCCCTGGACCTTCTTCGCGAACGTGGTGAACCAGGGCATCGCGTCGCTCGTGCTCAATGCCAACCTCATCCAGAAGGTGTATTTCACACGGATAGTGCTGCCGCTCTCCCTCGTTGGCTCCAGCGTCTACACCTGGCTCTTTGAGATGGTCGTGCTTCTGGTCGCGCTACTTATCGTGGGCTCGTTCGTGCTGCCGTGGATTCCGCTGCTGTTGGTTGTCATGGCGCTGCTCACCCTCTTCTCCGCAGGCGTCGCGCTGATGCTGTCGATTGCGAATGTCTACTTCAGGGACACGCAGTACTTCCTGAGCATCATCCTCCAGATATGGATGTACCTCAGCCCGATCATCTATCCGATCTCCCTGGTCAACAAAGAGTCCGACAAGGTCGGCGGGCTCTTTGGAACGTCCATCACCGTGGGCGACATCTACGCCATCAACCCGATGGTGCACTTCATCGAGATCTTTAGGAACCTTCTCTACGACAACCGTTGGCCCAATTCCGTCGACTGGCTGGTCTGCACCGCGTGGACCCTCGTGTCGGTCGTGCTCGGAATGGTTGTGTTCCGCCGCAACGAGAAGCGATTGGCGGAGGTGCTGTGAGCGACGTCGCGGTCAGGGTCGACCATGTCAGCAAGAGTTTCCGTATGTACCACGAGCGGAACCAGACGATAAAGTCCGCGATCATGCGCGGTCGCACCTCTGTGCACGAAGACTTCTGGGCGTTGAAAGACGTCACGTTCGATGTGCCGATGGGATCGACCTTCGGGCTGATCGGCAGCAACGGCTCGGGCAAGTCCACCCTGCTGAAGTGCCTCGCGAACATCTACTTCCCTAACAAGGGCACGATCACCCACTTCGGGCGCATTGCCGCCATGCTCGAAGTCGGCTCCGGGTTCCATTCGGAACTATCCGGCCGCGACAACATCTATCTCAATGGCTCGATCCTCGGGATGTCAAAAAAGGAGATCGGCGGCAAGTTCGACGAGATCGTCGCGTTCTCCGGCGTGGAACAGTTCATCGATCAGCCCGTAAAGAACTACTCGTCGGGCATGTACGTGCGGCTCGGTTTCGCTATAGCAATCAACGTGGACCCAGACATTCTTGTCGTGGACGAGGTGCTAGCGGTGGGCGACACTGAGTTCCAGGAGAAGTGCTTCCAGAAGTTCAGGGATTTCCGCAAGGCTGGCAAGACGGTCATATTGGTCACTCACTCGATGGAGACGGTCGAGGAGATGTGCGACCAGGCAGCGTGGATCGACCACGGCGAGTTAATCACCACAGGCAGGGCCAAACCGACGATCGCTGCGTATAAGGACTCGATTCACGTAGATCCGGTGGAGTGACGGTGGATGCCCGGCCCACGGTTTCGGTCGCGCTGTGCACCCACAATGGTGCCCGTTTCATTGGTGAGCAGCTCGACAGCATCTTCGCCCAGACCGTCCTACCAGACGAGCTGGTGATCTCCGACGATGCCTCGACTGACGGAACTGTCGAGATCGTTGCCCGCGCATTCGAGAATCGGCAGAACACGCCTGCGCATGTGCTACTCGAGAACAATCCTGCGCTGGGCGTCACGAAGAATTTCGAACGGGCAATGCTCGCCTGCACCTCCGAGATCATCCTGTTCAGCGACCAGGACGACAGGTGGATGCCAAACAGGGTCGAGCGATCCCTCGCTGCATTCGAAGACCACCCAGAGGTGCTGCTCGTGCACTCCGACGCGAACCTCATTCGCGCCAACGGTGACCTCCTGCCCGGCTCCCTCTTCGGCGTGTACTCGGTGGACGCCGCGGCCCGCTCGCGTCTCGCCTCAACTGGAGCCTTCGAGCTCCTCATGCGCCGCAACCTCGTTACCGGTGCGACGGCCGCCGTGCGTCGCAGTCTCGCCGTCGCCGCCGCGCCGTTTCCCCCGTCGTGGGTCCACGACGAGTGGCTGGCGATCGTGGCTGCCCTGTCGGGCCGTATTGTTCCGATCGACGAGACCTTGATCGAGTACCGTCAGCATGGCTCCAACGAGATCGGAGCTGTCCAGTTGACTCTCGCGGCGAACATCGCGCGCCTCACCGCGCCGGGCTTCGAACGCAATCGGCGCTTGCTCGATCGCGCACTCGAACTGGCAAGGAGGATCCGCGAACTCGGTGCTCTGGCCACGCCCGAGCGCATCGCGATTGTCGACGACAAGGTGGAGCACGAGCGGGTCCGCCGCCTGCTCAGCCCCCATCGCCTCGCACGGGTAGTTCCTGTGGCCAGGGAGTGGCGCACGGGTCGATACCGCCGGTTCGGCGGTGGGCTGCAGGACGTCGTCAGGGACCTGGTCCAGCCCCTGAGGCCGCGCCGCTAGGATCGGTGTCGTGCAAATTCGCGAGCTGAATATCCCCGGGGCGTGGGAGATCACCCCTGTCCAGCGAGCGGATGATCGCGGAATGTTCCTTGAGTGGTACCGGTTCGACCTGCTCTCTGCAGCGATCGGGCACCCGCTGGACCTGCGGCAGGCGAATACCTCTGTCTCGAAGCGCGGTGTCGTCCGCGGCATCCATTTCGCCGACGTGCCGCGTGGCCAGGCCAAGTACGTGACGGTCACCCGCGGCGCGGTGCTGGATTTCGCGGTGGACATCAGGGTCGGTTCCCCGACCTTCGGCCAGTGGGACTCGGTGCGCCTCGACACTGTCGACCGGCGCGCGATCTACCTCTCGGAGGGACTGGGCCACGCCTTTGTCGCGCTGACTGATGATGCGACCGTGAGCTACCTGGTTTCCGACACATACAACTCGGCCGCCGAGCATGGCGTTGGTCCGCTGGATACCGACATCGCACTGGTCTTCCCGGAGGAAGCGGGGGTGCCGCTGTTGTCGCCGAAGGACACCGAAGCGCCAACGCTTGCGGAGGCCGCGGCATCCGGACTCCTTCCCACCTGGGAAGCGACAACGGAGTACTACCGGCAGCTCGATGCGGGCGCGGTCTGATGCGCGGCATCATCCTCGCCGGCGGTTCCGGTAGCCGG
The DNA here is from genome assembly GCA_043754275.1 of Microbacteriaceae bacterium. Classification (GTDB taxonomy): domain Bacteria; phylum Actinomycetota; class Actinomycetes; order Actinomycetales; family Microbacteriaceae; genus Rhodoglobus. The sequence goes on from JAYUVE010000046.1 coordinate 138,451, forward strand.
CTCTGGCCGATCACCCGCGGCATCTCGAAGCAGCTGATGCCGATCTACGACAAACCCATGATCTACTACCCCCTCTCAACGCTCATGATGGCGGGCATCCGCGAAATTCTCGTGATCACAACGCCCGAGTACAACAACCAGTTCCGCGCTCTCCTCGGTGACGGCAGCGACCTGGGGATCACCATCGAGTACGCGGAGCAGCCCTCGCCGGACGGGCTCGCGCAGGCTTTCATCATCGGCGAACAGTTCATAGGCGACGAGAGCGTGGCCCTTGTCCTCGGAGACAACATCTTCCACGGCGCAGGGCTGGGCTCGGCCTTGAGGAGCAACGGCGAGATCGAGGGCGGGTTGATCTTCGCCTATCACGTGGCCGATCCGGCGGCTTATGGCGTCGTGGAGTTCGATGACCAGATGCGGGCGATCTCCATCGAGGAGAAGCCGCTCTCGCCGAAGAGCAACTACGCGGTACCCGGGCTCTACTTCTATGACAACGACGTCGTCGAGATCGCCAAGGCGATCAAGCCGAGCGCTCGCGGTGAACTGGAGATCTCAACGGTCAACGAGCGCTATCTCGAGACGGGTCGGTTGCAGGTGCAAGTGCTCGATCGCGGCACCGCCTGGCTCGACACGGGCACCTTCGAGTCGATGATGCAGGCGTCGGAGTACGTGCGGGTCATCGAAGATCGCCAAGGCTTCAAGATCGGATGCATAGAGGAGATCGCGTGGCGCGCCGGATGGATCGACGACGCCCAGCTTGCGGCGCTCGCCGCCCCCCTCGCCAAGAGCGGTTACGGGCGGTACTTGAGCCAGCTGCTGGCCGCCAGCGCCGGCTGAGGGCCTCGAGACCGCTGGTAATGTGAGGGGTTCGTGCCCTGCGCCGGGCATTCTGGGAAAATTAATCGGAGACGGCACTATGCAGCGCTTCAGGGACATCGTCGCGAATCTGCGGTTTCGGGCAGCGAGTCGCGCGCGAGCAATACTCAAACGAGACCTGAATTATGAGCTCACGCCGGGATACAGCATCACATTGCCTCCCGAGCACATGCTCCCTCTCTACCAGGTTATTCATCCCTTCTATGACCGCTATTTTCTCGACTTCTTCAATAAAGTCGCAGAAACCGATCCCTCATTTTCCTTTGTCGACGTCGGTGCAAACGTAGGAGACACTGCGGTGGCAGTTAAGTCAGTCGCGCCCAATTCTCAGGTCTACTGCGTTGAAGGGTCCGACTTCTTCCTCCCGTACCTCAGGCGCAATGTGGGCAAACTCGACGGAGTTCGAGTGATCGAGGCGTTCGTGTCTGCCGGCAAGAAGCATGACCTTGAGTACATTCACTTCAACGGTACTGGTCGGCTCGTTGAAGCAGCTCAGCCGCCAGCAGGCTCAATGGCCTTCGCAACTGTGGTTTCGATTCTTGAGGTGGTGCGCCAGTCAGCCGTCACCGTGTGGAAGTCCGACACAGACGGGCACGATGTCGGGATACTGCTGGGCGGATTCGACGAGATCGTGGCGCGCGCCGACATTGTCTGGTTCGAACTTATGCTGCTTGAGCCCTTTCATCCGGACCCGGCCGACTTGGTCGCCCTTTTTGATCGCTTGAGTGAGCTAGATAGAGACGTAATTCTCGTCGATAACTTTGGGCGCGTGATGCTTCGGGTACCTGCGTCGGCATCACCGACAGTCATCGCAGACTTGGAGCGGTGGCTTCGGTTGCAACGCGCTTCAGGCACGATTTCGGTCGACTACTTCGACGTCTGGGTAATGTCTGCAAGGTGGGCAGACACGTTCATGTCAACCCTGCCTCCGGTAGGCGAACTGCCGGCTGCACGGTGAGAGCCGTCAGGAGGCCGGATAACTGTCACTCGGCCTTCGACCAAAATGAGAGCTGTGCCCTGATTGTCCCGAGGCGTTCCGCGAACTGGTAACGGCGTGATGCCTTGATCGCTTCAAGTTCGGCCCTTAGGCCGCCGATCTCATTTGCCCGGGCGACATGCTCCTGGAATGCCGCTCTGTCGCTGTAGTGCTCGCCGAGCGCAGCGAGTGGCTCGATCGTTTCGGTGATGGCTCGGTCGCTGCAAAGAAAGTAGAAGTACAGGCTCTCGGGTTGATCCAGCGGCGAGGTGTTCAGTGTGCGAACGGCGAGTTCGGGCCCCTGGAGGGCCGACAGCCTGTCGAGTGCGACATACTTCCACGTCGCCTGGTAGTACTCCTCAACGACCGGGAAGTGCTGCCCGATGAGGTCCAACAGCTCGTCCTTCTCGAACTCATGGCGGTGAAAGTGGTTACCTTCGGCGAATTCCAGATCATTTGGAGTCGATATGATCGCCAGTCCACCCGGCTTAAGAATGCGACGGATCTCGGACACGAATTTCGCATAGTCGTCAATGTGCTCGATCGTCTCGAACGTGATGACGACATCGATGCTGTGATCGGGCAGAGGAATGTTGACCGCGTCCGCGACCGCAAACTCTATGTTCGGCGCTCCGAATTGCTCGTTCGCATACGCCACGGCCTCGGCGCTCGCGTCCATGCCATGCACCTGGGCGGCGGTCTCAGCGAGCAGTGCGCTCCCGTATCCGGATCCGGACGCGATGTCGAGCACAACCTTGCCCCTGACCAGGTCGCGGGCGCATGCATAGCGGATCAAGTGCTCCGCATAGAGGAGTTTTCCTTTGTGGAAGTCGGGAACCATTCGCTCCCCGGTGTCCTTGAGCACTGTCTCCAAACCCATTACCCAAACCTCCGGTTGTGTGAACCTTCGCCGCAGCCTAAATCTAGCGGACCTCCGAATCCGCTAAGTAGACGGTGTGCGGGTCGTCGGGCCAATAGTCGCTGTCCCAGAACTTGTCTTCCCATCGGCCCCAAGCGCGTTCGATCTCATATGCGGCGACCCGAGGATCTCGGCTCTTCGATTCGAAGTGGTATAACTCCGCGTGTGGGGTCCAGTACGCTTGATAGCCAAGCACTTTGATCTTCATGCACAGATCGACATCGTTGAAATTACCGGGTAGCAGGGTTGTGAAGCCGCCGGCTTCGAAGAACACGCCTCTCGGCACGAGCGCGCAGGCCGCAGTCACGCCATCAGCTTCCCTCTCGACAAGAAAACCCCGGTTCGGGCCAGTTGCGCCGCGTTGTGAATGCAATCCGATATGCGTCACGTCAGAGCGGTAGTAGGCGTGCCCAGCGTGCTGGATTGTGTTGTCTTCGAAGTAGAGCATTGCGCCGACGATCCCGGCTTGCGGCAACTGTGCAAGGGCAAGCATCGATTCGATGAAATCCGGGGTGATCACCTCGACATCGTCGTTGAGCATCAGGATGAAATCACCCTTGGCGTGAACGGCGCCGAGATTCATTTTCCCCGAGAAGCTGAACGGCCCTGTCCATGGAATTACCCTCAGCTTGTCGCCCACGAGGTCACGGATCTCGCGGAGGGCGGGTTCGGGAGTCTGTTCATCCGCAACAAGCAGGTATTCCAGATTCTTGTATGTGGCTGACAGCTCGATCCCCCTAATCGCCTCAACCACCATGCAGCGCTCCACCCCTCTGACGGTGGCCGAATCCCCGCGAGTGGGAATGACAATTGAGACGAAGGGATTGCCCTCGACTGATCTGCGCGAATCTAAGACTTCAGTGTCCATGACGTTCACCGACCCGCCGCCGGTCAGCCTCATGTGCTCCTCCAGGGCGTTGCGAGCTGAGGCTGTCGAGAGGAATGCGGGACGGGCCGCAGTCGTGATCCCGACCTGCGCGATCCGCTCGATTCGACCCGCATGGCGCGCGCCGCGCAGGACGAGTTCGAACAATTCGGCCCCGACGTGGTCGGCTGAGAGCCCACCGAGGGATTCGAGGAAGTCGCGACGATAAATGATCAGCGCGCCCAGATACGGCTGATTCCTGTGTCGTTCGGGGGAGTAGACGGGCTTGAGCACCAGGTCGGTGCCCCGTATCTCGTCCGTGTAGATCATGTCGATGGGGCCGATCGCAATCAACTCTGAAAGCGCGGTGACAAGGTCCGGGTCGAGACGATCGCCGCTGTCAACGAAGGATACGTACTCTCCCCGTGCGACGCTTAGGGCCTGACTCGCGGCGTTGGCGCTGAATGCCCCGGACACCTCGATGAGCTCGATGCCGGTCGCCCGTGCTGACTCCGCGAAGTCGTGAGCAACTCCGGACACGAGGAAGCTGATGACTGGTGGTTTCATCACTTTCCGCGCATCAGGCGATTGCGGACGCTGCGCAGCGCACGACCCGGACCGAGGATCGCATACCCCACGCGCCACGTGCGAGAGGCGTACACGGCGGCCAATTCGCGCTGGAGCCGATCATGCCCCGAACGCGGCCCCGACGAATCCCCAACGAGGATTGCAAGGCGAGCGTTTTCCGCCTCGAGACCAAGAATCCTGTCTATCAGGGCCATCTGGCGCAGTTCTCCCTGGACCTCTTCTTGCGACCGATCGTCCGATCCCACGCCATCCTCCTTCACCTGCATCCCCTTGACTCAAGGAGCCTAGCAAGCAGCAGTCTGCGCACGACCTGGCCGCGAGGTCGGGCGTTGATAGACTCCCATGGCCGCAAGGCACCGTATCGAGGGGTAGAAATTCCGTTGAGAAAGCTCGTTCCCGGCCTCGTCACCGTTGTGCTCGTGAATTTCCGCGGCGCCGATGACACCGCCGAAGCTGTTGCGAACCTCCGGAAGCTCAATTGGTCCCAGGACCTCCTCGAGATCATCGTCGTGGAGAACGGCTCTGGAGACGACAGCCTCTCGAAGATCCGCGCGATTCCCGGCAAGGTCAAGATCGTCGAATCGAAGGTCAACCTCGGCTTCACCGGCGGATGCAACCTAGGTGTCTCGAAGGCCTCGGGCGAATATATCGCCTTCCTCAACAATGATGCCCGCCCGCATCCCGACTGGATAAAGGAGGGCATCGAGACCTTCAACAGCGGTCCGGACATCGCTGCAGTCGCGAGCAAGGTGCTCGACTGGAAGGGTGAGCGGGTCGACTATGTGGGTGCCGCGATCACCTGGTACGGCATGGGCTACAAGCCCCACGCCGGCGATGTCGACAAGGATGCGTGGAGCGCGGAGCGCGATGTTCTCTTCGGCACTGGGGCCGCGATGTTCATCAAGGCCCGGGTGTTCGACGAGCTCAATGGCTTCGACGACAACTACTTCATGTTCTACGACGATGTCGACCTCGGCTGGCGCCTGAACCTACTCGGCTACCGCTTCCGCTTCCAGCCCAAATCCCTCGTGTATCACAAGCACCATGCCTCGATGGAGAAGTTTGGCGACTTCCGTGAGCAATACCTACTCGAGCGGAACGCGCTGTACACCCTGTACAAGAACCTCGATGATGCGTCGCTTGCGCAAGTATTCCCCGGGGCACTGCTGCTCGCGATCCGGAGGAGCACCGCCCGCGGCGAACTCGACACAACTGCGCTGGATCTCCGAGTCGCGGGCGATGACTCGGTGGCGGTCATGCCCGTGCCGAAGGCGACGATGGCCGGCGTGTTCGCCATCGACCAGTTAGTAGAGCACCTGCCGGAGATGACCCGCACGCGGGAGATGGTTCAGTCGACGAGGACTCGGTCAGACCGGGCGCTGAAACGACTCTTCGGTAACGTCGACGAACCGGCCTACCCGATGGAGAGCTACCTTCGCGGCTACGCCAAGATCGCGTCCAACCTGGGGATCCTCGATATCGCCGAGCGCCGTCGGGTTCTCGTGATAACCGGCGACCCAATCGGGATTCGCATGGCGGGCCCGGCGATCCGGGCGTGGAACATCGCGAAGGTGCTTTCAGCGGAGAACGATGTCCGCCTGCTCAGCACGACGGCGGCGGTGTCGCTTGACGATACGTTCGAGACCGGGGTCATCTCCACCCGCAAGCCCAAGTCGGTGGACGTCCACGAGGAGTGGGCCGACGTGATCATCGTGCAGGGCCATGCGCTCGAGCACTTTCCGGCCCTCGAATCCACGTCCAAGGTGCTGGTCGTGGACATCTACGATCCCCTCCACCTCGAGCAGCTAGAGCAGGGGCGTGACAAACCGATCCGTCGCTGGAACGACCAGATCGCCAACTCGACGCTCACCCTGAACCATCAAATGAGGCTGGGCGACTTCTTCCTCTGCGCGAGCGAGCGCCAGCGCCACTTTTGGCTCGGGCAGCTCGCTGCGCTCGGGCGTGTAAACGCGTACACCTACTCGCGGGACAGCGAACTGGACTCGCTCATCGCCATCGCCCCTTTCGGCATCCCGAGTGAGGATCCGGTTGCGCAGGTTGCCGCAATTCGCGGAGTCGTACCTGGTATCTCCGAGAACGACAAGATCATCATCTGGGGTGGGGGGATCTACAACTGGTTCGATCCCCAGACCCTGATCAGGGCTGTCGGCACGCTGGCAAAGACGCATCCCGATGTTCGCCTCTTCTTCATGGGTGTCAAACATCCGAACCCGGAAGTACCCGAGATGGCTGCGGTCGCCAGTGCGCGGACTCTCTCGGCAGAACTTGGGCTGACCAACGTCAATGTGTTCTTCAACGAAAACTGGGTCCCTTACGAGGAGCGCCAGAACTACCTCATGGAGGCCGACATCGGGGTGTCGACTCATTTCCAGCACGTCGAGACGACCTTCTCGTTCCGTACTCGAATTCTCGACTACCTCTGGGCAGGGCTGCCGATCGTCTCGACGGCCGGCGACCCCTTCGGCGACCTAGTCGACTCCGAAGGCCTGGGCGCCTCAGTGCCGGAGCGCGACGAGGATGCCTTGGTCAGGGCGTTCGAGACTTACCTATATGACGCGAACGCTATCGCTCGGACGCGCGCCAACGTGGCGCGCGTCCGCCAGGGCTTCTTCTGGAGCAAGGCCCTGGCGCCGCTCGTCGAGTTCGTCCGCAACCCGGTGGTGGCGGCAGATCGGTTTGTGGGCAAGAAGCCTAGGAAATCCAAAGGGACGAAGGTCAACGACGGTCGCGGTGGAATCACCTCGACGCTGAACGCGCGCCCGAAGGCGACCTACCGGGTCGGGTTGAGTCGTGATGTCGAAAGGGTCGCCTACTACCTTCGCAACGGAGGCCCCGCGGCAGTGCTCGACCGCTTTCAGGCCCGGCGCGATCGCAAGCGCGAAACGAAATCGTGACCCAGGCTTCCGAGAATTCGCCGTTGACGCGGCTTTGGTTGTGGTTCCAGCGAGTCGTGGAGCCGACTTCGGTGGGGTTGCCGAATTGGCGTGTCATCCTCTGGCTCCCCGTTCTCTTGTTCGCAGGCACGGTGCTTCTGACTTTCCTGCACATCAGCGGCACCTCGTCCGGCGCGCATTGGTACGTGCTGGGTGAAGGTATCGACCCCCGGCTTATCCTCGGTACACCGCGGACCATTCGATCGGATGAGTGGCTGATCTACCAGTCGCTGGTCGTCTCTCAGGTCCAGCACGGCTTTCCAGCCGTAAACGACGCGCTGCCCGGCGGGGTCGACTCATCCGTCTTCAACCAGTTGCCAGTCTGGGACTGGTACGCGATCTTCCGTCCGCAGACCTGGGGATACCTGTTCCTCGGTCTGGAAGGTGGTGTGGCGTGGGGATGGTGGCTGCCAGGGGCCGCGCTGGTAAGCGGTTGCTATCTGCTGTTCATTGCCCTTGTGCCGCGTCGTCCGCTGACCGCGGCGATCATCTCGGCTGCTGTCTACTTCTCGCCCATCATGCAGTGGTGGAGGACCGAGCCCCCCGTCGCATGGACTTTCCTGGCGATCGCCGGGGTTGTCTTCACCCTTGTGGACTCGCGGCGGTGGGTTCGGGTCGCGTGGGCATCGATCATCGGGTATGTGGCGGTGGTCATGGCCATGGGTCTCTACCTCCCGTTTATCATTCCCGGCGTTTACGTGGTCGTCTTCTTCTCGGTGGGATTCCTGCTGGAGCGCGCACCGTGGAAGGCGAATGGGGCGCGGGGCACCCTGGGTGCGCTGCTCCCCCTGATGATCGCCGCGGCGGCGAGCGTCATGGTGCTCGCGATCTGGGTGGCGGCTCATTGGGCGTCGTTCGAAGCGGTGCAGGAGACGGTATATCCAGGCCGACGAACGAATCCGACCGGCGCGCTCGTTGCCCAGGACCCCTTTCTCACGAGCATCGGAAGCGCGCCTTGGAGCCAGGCGTTGCGAGACAACTGGACCGGCTTGCTGGGAGCGAATGCGTCGGAGGCGTCCAGCGTCTTCCTATTTGCCGTGTTCGTGCTTCCTGTTCTTATCTGGTGGACGGTTCGGTCCATTCGCGGCAACCAGCGCACCGAATGGCTGCTTCTCTCCTGCTCTGTGCTCATCCTTCTAGTACTCGCGTTCTTGTTCATCCCCGGGTGGGACTCCGGGGCACAACTGCTGCAGCTCGACAAGGTCGGCGCCAAGCGAATCCGCATCACCTTCCTTCTTCTTCTTCCCCTGCTGATCGCCCTGACGATTCGTTACGTGGGACGGAACCCCTCCCGCAGGAACTGGGTTGCGGGAGCCATCTCTGCGGGCATCGCGGCGCTATCGATCGCCGCCCTGGCAGTCGTATTCGCGACAAAGGACCCGGATACATTGAGACTCGCGCCAACCTGGCTGGTGGTGAGCATTGCGTTGGTTTCCTCCGTCTTCCTCTTCTACATTCCGCGCTTCACGGGGGCGGCCGCGGTGCTCCTGCTGGCGGGCACACTCGTCAGCGCCGGGCTGGTGAATCCGCTCTACCGTGGCGTATTCGATCTGCGAACCACGGCGACTGGGCAGGCGATCGAGAAGACGGACGCAAGCGATGAGGGGGTCTGGGTGGGGGTCGGCTCTTACGAGGTCATGGCCCTGCTGATGCAAGCTGGCGTCCACTCCATGAGTGGTTTCCAGTCCTATCCGTCCCAGAAGCTGTGGAAGGAGATCGACCCCGAAGGCAGCTATGAGGGCGCGTGGAACAGGCTGGCTCACATCCGCTGGGCGTTCGGCCCAGGCGAGCCACGCATGTCGAATCCGAGCCCAGACGTCGTCATGGTGACGTTCGATCCCTGCTCGGCCTTCGCGCAGAAATACGTCGAGTACGTGCTAGCCGACACTGCGTATTCGGGCAGCTGCCTTCGGCCGCTGGACGATATCGACCAGGGAAGCCAGGTCATGCGTGTGTATGAGGTTGTCGCTCCGTCAAAGTCGCAGCCGTGAGAGGACCATCAGGTTTCACTCTCATCTTGATCGGGACCGGCATCGCGGGTCTTGTGGGCTATGTCATCACCTGGCTGGTGCCCCGAGTCATCGGCGTGGCGGAATACGCGGAATATGCGGTCTTTTGGTCGAGTCTCTATCTCATCATCGGCGCCCTCGCGGGGGTCCAGCAGGAAGTCACACGGGCGACCAGCGTCACGACGGACCCGCGGGAAGCTAGCGGCAAGCGAACGATTCGGTTTGCGGCAGTGATATCAGGGTCCGTCCTAGGCATCATCGCGCTCTCGGCACTGTTTTGGGCGAGGTTTGTCTTCCCAAGCAATCCTTCGGGTTTGATTTGGCCGCTGGCTGTCGGCACGGCGGCGTACTCGATCGTGGCAGTCGTCGCCGGTTCCCTCTATGGCATCTCGGAGTGGCGTCCGATTTTCGCGTTGCTCACCGTGGATGGCCTGCTGAGGCTTGTCGCTGTCGCGATCACACTGGCGCTGTCTGGAGGTGTCGTTGCCCTCGCCTGGGCGGTCGTCGCTCCGTTTCCGCTCGCCCTCCTCGTGCTAGGCCCATGGGTGTGGAAGCGGCTGCATGGGCGCACTCGGATGGATGTCGGCTACACGCACCTCTCCTGGAATGTGGCCAGGACGATCGTCGCCGCCGGCGCGATGGGGCTTATGGTGAGCGGTTTCCCCCTCCTTCTCGGCGTAACGTCGCCCGGTACGCCGAGCAGCGTGCTCGGCCTGCTCATCCTTGCCATCACCTTGATCCGCGCGCCCCTCATCGTCATCGTCATGTCACTGCAGAACTTCGTCGTGGTGTTCCTGCGCGACCGGATAGCGAACTTCTGGCCGAGTTTTGCGCGGATCGAGTTGCTCATCCTGGTGGCGGGCCTCGTGTTGGCCGCGCTCGGGTGGGTCGCGGGTCCTCTCGTCTTCGGAGTCCTGTTCCCGGGTGAGAGAACCCCAGACAATTGGCTCGTCGCTGTGCTGGTTGTCTCGTCCACACTCGTCGCAGGCCTCTCGGCTGCCGGCGCAGCCACGCTGGCATGGAATGCGCACTCGGTCTACTCGGGTGGCTGGATCGTTGCTGCGCTCACCACGGTGGCGGCCTTGCTCCTGCCGCTCGAACTCGTACCGCGAGCCGTGGTGGCCTTGGTGGCGGGTCCGGCTGCGGGCATGGTTCTCTACCTGATCTTCTTCATCCGCTCACGCCGTCTGGCGGTCACCGCACTTTAGCGGGCTCAGCGTTTGCTGGACTGCTTCTCGAGCTCCCTGATGCGTTGGTCCTGCAAGGCAACAAGCTCAGCCAGCGTGCGTGTCTTGCTCTCGAGCCTGGTCAGCTCCGAACTGTGCTGGAGGCACACGAGGAAGAGAATCGCGATACTCACGAAGAACGTGAGGTTCAGCGGCAACTCGACACCGACGAGGTCTGCGGCCCAGGCGAGGGTGGACGGGAAGATGCCCACGATGAGCGCGAGCACTCCCGCGACGAGCCACCAAAGCGCATGACGCTCCCTCAGTTGGCGTCGACGTAGCAGTTCGATCACCACACCGAGGGTGATGACGGCAACGAGAATTCCGAAGATGTAGCTTGTGGTCGTCATTAGTTGGTGCCTACCTTCAGGGAGGAGGCTGGCCGTAGCAGGGCGAAGATCAGTGCCAGGCAAGCCCTGCCGAGGTAGGCGGCCGACTTGAACGGATTGTGGGAGGGGGTGCCCCCCGCACGCTGGCGCATCGTCACGGGCACCTGTTCGATGACAAGGTGCGCGCGCGCGGCGATCACGAGGGCCTCAATTGTGTCGCCGAGATACTCCGCTGGATAGTGGGCGGCGAAGAGGCGCACCGCCTTGGGGCCCATTGCCTTGAAGCCCGATGTCGTGTCATCGAGTTTGGAGCCGGTAACCCTGCTGAGGACTGCAGCCAGGACGACCATCGCCCATCGGCGGGGACCCTTGACGACGTAGTCGCGTGAACCCGCGAACCGGGATCCGAGCACCAGATCGGCGGAATCGAGCCTCGCCAGCAGGGTGTTCACCTCGGCCGGATTGTGCTGACCGTCCGAATCCACCTGGACTACATTGTGGAAGCCATTCGCCAGTGCGTACTTGAATCCAACGCGCATCGCCCCGCCCACCCCCAGGTTGAAGGGGAGGATGATCACGCTAGCGCCTGCCGCGGTGGCGACGCGGGCTGTGGAATCAGTTGAACCGTCGTCGACGACGAGACAGTGAACGCCGGGCAGCGCCTGCCTGACTTCATGAATCACGGCGGCCACCGACGCCTCCTCATTCAGCGCAGGCATGACGATAAGCGTGTGCGCGAGGGACGTTTTCACGTGTGTGATCCTAGCAAGACCGTTCGTATGGCAGGGTTCTATAGGGCGATCGACCCACCTCGACAAGGGGACTGTGTATGAGCAATGACGATTCGAACCCCGCCTCCAGCGCGTATTCCGAGTGGAAGGGGTGGAGCACTCGAGCCGAGTTCGGCGCTCGCATGCGGGGTGACGACGCCTACTTCAGCCGCGAGCTTCGCGAAGTGCGGTCGCAGGTCGGACAGGTGGGCGATGTCCTGGAGATCGGTTTCGGCGACGGCAAGTTCCTGTCGTACGCCCGTTCGCGGGGCTGGAGGGTCAGCGGCACTGAGTTGCTTCCCGAGCAGGTCGTGGCCGCGCGCGGTGCGGGGTTCGTGGTGCACGCCGCTACGGAGATTTCTGGTCTCGACGATGCTTCGTTCGACGTCGTCGCCGCCTTCGATGTGCTCGAACACATACCGGAATCGGACGCCGTGGACTTTCTCTCCAGCCTCTCCTCGAAACTCCGTCCCGGCGGTGCGATGATCCTGCGCTACCCCAACGCGGACAGTTAGCTGGGCAATGTCTTCCAGCACGGTGACCCCACCCATGTGGCGGCGATCGGTTCATTGAAGATGCAGTACCTCGCGGCCCGCGCCGGCCTTGAGATCGTCAAGTACCGTGGCGCAACGCGGCGGGGATTCGCGACCTCTGTGGTGCACGGTGTCCACGCTGCGACGGCTGGCACCTTCGCCCGCGCCGTGGCGTCTATCCAGAAGGCGATCTACTTCCCCGGCCTGCCAGTGGTGCTCTCATCTTCGAACGTCGTCTGCGTGCTTCGGCCGGCGAAGCGGACGAAATAGCGCTCCGCTCGCCGTGCCCGCGTTCGATCGCCGTTCATTATGATTGCTTGAGTCGGTGCCTGGGCCTCCGCGGACTCGACCGCGATTGTCCATGACAGCCGCGCATCTGTTACTAGGAGGAATCCCGTGTCCAACCCCACGGTGCTGGTCGTGCTCCCGACGCTCGGCGACAGGCTCGAAACTCTCGCGCAGACTCTCGAATCCGTGGCTGTGCAACGAGCCGACGTGAACCTCACCCTCGCACTTGTTGCCCCCACCTCCGCCGTCGCAGCTCGCAAGCTCGGTGAGTCGATGGGCGCCCTGATCGTGGATGATCCAGGCACAGGCATCTCCGAGGCGATCAACAGGGGAATCGACGCCCGGACCACAGAGACTTACTACGCATGGATTGGCGACGACGACCTGTTTCGCCCGGGAGGCCTGCGTGAACTCATCGCACTGATCGAAGGGGAACCCCGTGCGGTGGTCGCATTCGGCGGGTGCGACTACATCGACGCTGAAGGGCGCACGATCACGACGAGTAATGCTGGACGGCTGGCCCTCGTCCTTCTGCCCTGGGGCCCCGACCTCGTTCCCCATCCTGGCTCACTAATCCGGCTCGACGCGCTGCGCGAGATCGGGGCCTTCGACCCTTTGCTGAAGTACACCATGGACCTCGATGCCTTCCTCAAGTTGCGGGCGCATGGCAAGTTCATTTGGACTCGCAAGTCCGTCTCTGCTTTTCGGTGGCATCCTGAATCCCTTACCGTGTCGAACCGTCTCGCTTCCAGTCGCGAGGCGGAGCGGGTGAAGAGGCGGCACCTGCCTGCAGTGCTCCGCCCCGTAAGCGGCCTGTGGCACCGCCCAATCCGTTGGGCATCGGCATTTGCCGCAAATCGCGTCAGCGCTTTAGCGCGAAAGCTCTAACCTGTGGTCGTTCCCCAGGTTGCCCTGTCCATGCTCACTTTCGTGCCGGGAGGAATGGGAGGAAGCGAGACCTACGCGCGCGAGCTCGCAAGGGAGCTTGCAGACACGGAAGACGTCGCGGTCACCGCCTACCTTCCGTCAAACGTCACGGGATTCGCCCCCGGCCTGCCCGAGCGGCAAATACGGTCGGTCACGAGTGGGAGCTCGACTTTCCGTCGTCTCTGCAGTCTCGCCAGTGCGAACCTGCACGCTCGAGAGATTCAGGCGGCGATGAGCGGCGCAGACGTAGTGCACTTCCCCTTCACTGTTCCCGCACCGCGGCCGCCGCGGAACCTGCCCTACGTGCAGAGCCTGCTCGATGTCCAGCACCTCGACCTTCCTGGCCTGTTCTCCCCGGCGGAGCGTGCCTACCGCCGGTGGTTCTATGAAGGAGCCGCGCGCGGGGCGGCGATCGTCCTCACGATTAGCGAATTTGCTCGCGGGAGGATGGTGGACATCCTGAATCTCGACCCCGAGCGTGTTCGCGTCGCGCCGCTGGGAGTTGACCTCGCGCGCTTCACGCCCAACCGAGGAGTGCGCGAACCCTTTGTGCTCTATCCGGCCCGAGGCTGGCCTCATAAGAATCACGCAAGGCTGCTTAAAGCGATGGAGATCCTGCGGATCGAACATCCGGGAATGCGTCTTGTGCTCACCGGCGGTGATCTCGACGCGTTGGGCGAACTCCCCGGGTGGGTTGACCGCGTCGGTCTGGTGAGCTCTGGGAAATTGCGTGAACTCTACCGTTCGGCGTCAGTGCTCGCGTTCCCCAGCCTCTACGAGGGCTTCGGCTTGCCGCCACTGGAGGCGATGGCCTCGGGATGCCCCGTCGCGGCCTCTAGTGCCGGCTCGATTCCCGAAGTGTGCGGCGAGGCTGCCGTACTTTTCGATCCGACCGACGTCGAGTCGATCGCCGCGGGCCTCTCCGAGGCGCTCGCCAGGGGTCCCGAGCTCCGCGAAATGGGAATCGTTCATTCCCGATCATTCACCTGGGAGCGCTGCCGGGATGTTCATGTGGCCGCGTACCGCGACGCGCTCGTGTGAGATCAGCGCGCTGAGATCTCGTAGATCGTCATAGTCGACGTGGGCAGGGCGACCTGCTTGACCTCTGCGAGACATGGGGAGTTGAGTTGGGGATCGTCCGATAGGACGTACATGACGTGTGCGGCAGCGAACCGACCGCATGGGTCAAAGGTTGACGAGATGATGTCCGGGGCCGGATTGGTGACGACCGGTTCACCGGTCGTGGACGTCCACCTGACCGAACCGATTCTGTTCCACTCCGGCATGTAGCGACCCCGCGGGTCCACCATGTGCCACATCACCTCGGATGGTGCCCCTTGGGTCCCATTGAACGCTTCGACCCCGGACTCTACCAGGAGGGCCGTAGTGAGCTGCGTCCCGATTCCGAGCCAGGCTCCAGGGACGGAGGAGTCGATCGAGCGGATGTCCTTGGACACAGCGCTGTCCCGAAGGTCCAGGACGCCGACATACACCGGGTTGACCAGCGCGCAGCTTGCCATACATACCACGAGGAACGCGGCGGCGCCCATCGTGAAGCGTCGCCTCGCGATGGCATAGATCGCCGCGGTCGACACCAGCGCGAAGAGTAGCCAGAGTGGACTCTTCCCCCAAAGCTGGTCCGCGCCCTGTACCGAGAACACGGCGGCCGCGATCGCCAGCTGGCTCAGGAGAAACAGCCCTGCCGTCGTGCCAGCAAACCAGCGCGGGGGGGCTGCTTCGGAGTCGTTATCCAGGTCTTTGATCATGCTGGCAAGAAGGGCGAGCGAGGCCAGACCGACACCGATCCGGAGCCGATCTGGCGTGGACCGGTCGAGGAACAGCAGGTGGGCGATCGTGTCCCAGCCGGGGAGGAACATGAACGCTAGGAAGAGCCCGAGCACCGCGACGAGAACAATCGTGGGCCAGGGAAGCGCGCCCCGGGCCCGGATACGCCGAACCAGGATCCAACCTGCGATAGGCAGGAGGAAGATGCCAAGCAGGAAGAAGGTCGACGCTTCGGAAGCGTTGATCCCCAGGAATCCGCCGTCGTTGGAGAGCGATTCGCTGAACGAGGATCCGATCGTCCTGGCGAAGGCGATGGGCGATCCGTTGCCCGTCGCCATCAATCGCTCACCGGGGTAGACCGTTCCAAGGAAAGCATCCACGGTGGCCGACTTGACCCTGAGCCACACCACCGTGATGGCGACCCCAACCGCGCCAGCGACCAGTATGGGCAGGAACTTCCTGACGACGGTAATTGGCCCCCTGCGAGCGGTCAGCTCCTGTATAGCGAGCCCGATCGCGAAGAAGAGCACGACGAGTACCACTGGAATGATGAACGGCGCGTAGATGACCATCGCCATGACAACGGTGAAATAGGCAACCGCGATTGCCCAGACCCATCGGGACCAACTTCGCAGGGATCGCGACATCCAGAGCAAGGCGGCCATCGTGACCAATCCCCAAACCACGGGCCAAAATGTCGTGGTCTGGTACCACCACTGGAAGAACGGGCTGAAATAGAACCCCACCGCGAGGATCGCCGACAAGAGCGGCCTGCGCGGCATCGTGATCACCAGGAACAGGTAGGCCGCGGCTATCAGTGCAAGTCCCGGCGCCCACCACTTCCACGCTGTCGCCCGGTCGACATCCAGGAAGAGGTATCCCCAGTTATGTGGTTTGAAGGCGACCGACGGGGTGGATTGCGGTAGGTCGTAGGGAAGCTCTGCATCCATCCCCCCCGGGAACGTCCTATTGCGGTCCGGCAGACCCTGCTCGACCTGCGAGATCGTCCATGGCACGCCCACGTTCCACTCGTCCGATCGAATTGACTGGGGGGTGCCGAGGATCAGGGAGGGATCCTTCCCGGCATACAGCTGACCGTAGTAGGCGCCGGATGATGATCCGTTGATGCCGAACGCAACGAGGACCACCCCTATGAGGATCAGAAGGGCTGGAAAGGCAAGGAGCACGCGCACCCTCGGCAGCCCGTCTGGACGTAGCACAGTCTGCCGCTTGTACCAGTTTCCTAGGACCGAGAATCGGCCGGACTTTGGGTCGGGGAGGGGAGTTTCTCGGCTCATCGGCCCCAAGCCTACTTGGTCTCTTCGACGGGGTCTGTTGCGAAGGCCCGGCGCCAGCTCAGTTCCCGCGCTGCCTTGACCGAGCACACGACGAAGGTCATCCAACCATATTCAACGAGCATCGAACTCTCGGCCAACGAAGTAACGATGAGGGCGACGAGCGCGAGGGCCGGCCATGCGAAGACCAGGCTTCGGCGCTGTCCGGCCAGCAACCACGAGCGCGTGAACGTAAGGACGACGAGGACGCCAAAGGCGACAATGCCCACCAGGCCGAGCTGGAACCAGACGTCGAGATAGGCGTTCAACGCGGAGACGGTCTCGCGACCACCCGGTGCCGCCAGGGCGGGGAACGGCTGCACCTCGGGTCTCCAATATCCGACCCAGCCCCAGCCTTGCAGTGGGTTCAGGGTGACGAGGTCGAGTACCCGACGCCACAATGTCAGGCGAAATGTCAGGTCGCTGTTCGCGCCGAATAAGGCGATCACGCCGTCTCGAACGAGCCAGGTCAGGACCGCGAGCAGGATCGTCATGGCGAGTATGCCGAGCTGCCATACCCGGCGCCGATCCGGCGGGAGCTTCCGGAGCAGAAACAATGCGCCGGCGGCCGCGACGACGACGATGAGCACCGCAAGGATTACCGGGGAGCGCGACAGCAGGATACTTGCGCTTGCCAGCATGATTGAACCGATAGCAGTCTGGCGACTCACGGATCTTGTGCCAAGTTCCGTTCCAAAGGTGACTAGCGCCAACAACGCGACTAAGCCGAACTGGTTGCGGGACCCCATGATGCCCTGAATGGGCCCCAGCTCGGCGAGGTGTCCCTCCACCCCGAGGAAGGGCAGCGGCGTGTCGATAAGCAGTCCGGAGATGATCTCGATGCCGATTGAGGTGGCGAGTACCACCCGCAGCACATCGCCGTAAGCACGGACGATCTGGATCGTGTCACGGGTCAGGGCGGTGGATACGCCGAGAATCGTGAATGCGACGAGATAGGCCACTCCGCCCACGCTCGCCCATCGGTACTCACTCCACAGCGTTGAAAGTCCGGCGAGGCCCACGAACAGCAGCAGGGACACGGGCAGCAGACCCTGCCAGTCCAGTTGTGAGCGGCTCGCGAGCAGGGTAGAGATGCTGAGGATGACGAGCACCACGAGAATACCGATCAACCCCGCCCACCCGATGACGCGCTGCAAACTTTCCGCGCACACCGCCGTACCGACTGCCGTCAGGGTCAGGGCCGCTGCAAACCGTGGGTCAGCGAAGAAGCGGCTCACCGAGCTGAGCCGTTCGGCGTTGCCGCCGACCGCATTCATCGAGTCCACCGATGGGGTGAGTGTGCCAAGAGGAGTCGCTATCCAATCCTGTGTGCAGAGTCACAAGTGGAGAGGTTGGCGGCGGCCTCTCCGAAATAGAAGCAGACGGTGTTCGCTTCGCCATCTCTGCGTGCTGAAGGAAGTACACGCCACCCATCGTCCTGTTTGCCCTGGGTTTGCATCTGCTCGAGTTCGCCCGTGAGCTTTGACATCAGTCCGTTTGCCGCGGATTCCGGCGGGATGCGCACCTCTAGGAATACGGAATCGGCCGCCCCGTAATAAGAGAGGTACTCCGGAAGCGAGAGCACCCTCTCATAGTCGAGCGGTTGATTGACGATCAATATCGTCTCGGAACCGGGATGGGCGCGCAGGTCGGCGACACCCTGTTGAATCTGTTCATACACAGCCTGCGACTGCGCCGCCAGCGCGATCGAGAGGGGCCGCGCGTCGAGGAATTGTGTCACGTTGTCCGCGAGCCGAGTGCTGAGCACAGTCAGGACGATTCCGATCACGGCAGAGATGCCGACCGCCGCCCGCATCCTCACGGCACTTGTCGCGACCCGGGCGACGATGACGAGAACGACCACGAATCCCGCCACCAGGCACAACTCGGTGATGAATCCGTAGCGTTCAGGGGAGAAGGCTCCCTCGGAGAAGTAGTTCTGGTAGAGGTAGGCCTCGCCAAGCACCACGGCAACCGTGACAATGCCCACGAGGGTGAAGGGGAATCGCCTTATCTGCGATAACGCCTTGTCCGCGCGAGAGATGCCCGACGAAGCGGGGACCGAGCCGAGCTGGGAGCCATCCCAGATGGCCGCGATGGCAGTGAAGAACACGGTGGTTGCGAGGAACGGGTTGCTTCTGAGTACATCCACCAGCAATCCGAACGATCGCCCGTTGCCGTACATGTCCTGCCCGGCGGTTCCTAGCGCGATGCCCACCGCTTGGTAGAGCGTCGCGGCGGCAGCGATCACGAAGAGGACGACCAGCAAGCGCGGACGCTTGGCTGCGGAGAACTCGAGCGCCGACACCACCGCCAGCGGTACTAGCAGCACGAGACAGTCCTCTTTGCTGCCGAGAGCGAGCAGATAGCCGACGACTAGGAGAATCCAGCCATGACGTCGGCTCGGTGCCCGCCATATTTCGGTCGCACCCAGGGCGAAGATCATGACGGCCGGACCGACGTAGATCTCGGACGGCCCGAGGCGCGTCGCGATGTCCGACCACGATGGCAGCGTGAGCACGAGAACACCCGCGATGAGGGCGATCATCACAGCGAGCGATCCCTGCAGCCGGTCGGTGGCCTCTCGAAGCGTCGCCCTCAAGACGACCACCGACATCCCGATTGCGGTGAGAGCGACGAGAGCCATGCGAGTCAGGTACCACAGGCCAGCATTGGTGCCCCAAAGTGCAGACTCGATGATCCGAAGCGAATAATAGACGGGTCGGAGCCGAGGAGCCTCTCCCCAGCGCCCGACCTCCGTTTGTCCGAAGAGTATCCCGGGGAAGTCGAAGAGGCGGATAACGTGATCAGAACCGAGGAACCTGACAATCTCGTGGTCGTCGATGAGCCCCAGCTGCGAGTGCCTCAACTGTCCGAACATGTAAAAGCTAAGTAGAAGGAACAGCACGCTGAACGCAGCGGTACTGAGGAGGACGATTCTTCGAGTTTGAAAACGCCCTGCAGTCTCAACCGCCACGGTATCCCCAGTCATTTTGTGGTGTGGATTCGAGAGTATACGAACGTTCCCTACCAGTTGTCGTGAGCCTCTCGACGGGATCGGAGCCCTCTGTCGCCTGCGCGGAGGGACGGTCAGTGATCGTACGCGAGAAGACTCGATCGGAACTCGGACTGCACCGCTGGGGTGAGGTCGTCGATCGCACCGGAGGACATGATCAGGCACCGCCCGGGGTCTTCTGTGAGAAGTACCCGAACAGTCTCGCTGAGAGCCACTGGCGAGCGTTCCGCGGTGCGGTCGAAGATGTAAGAGTTGATCTCGCCCGTCGCGACCGTCCATTTGCCCGAGAGCGCCATGGCCCATTGGTTCGCCTCCGACATCCCATCGAGCGCTGCCGGGTCGAAGAATATCGGTCTCGCACACGGCTGCTTCGACATGAGGCTGGCGGCGGCAACCAGCCGCTCGATGGCTGGATCCGATTGCTGGGCTTTCACCTGGAGGTCGGTGCGAATCAGGTAACCCACTGGACGGAAGTTGTCGAGGGTGGGGCTGGCGACCGAGGGGAGCACAGCGTAGGAGAAGACTCCCGCCCCCATCAAGGCGAGGGCCACGGTCGAGACGAGCTCGACCCGTGGTCGGCCGCTCACCGGCCGCACCCGCGCGATCCAGAGCGCCACGGCGATCGCTAGGACGACGGCGAGGATGAGGCTCACCCCGATCACGAACTTGTATTGGAAGTACCCGAGATTCGGCGAGGTCCGGAACTGGACGGCGAAGAGAACCAGCGTTTCACCTAGGGCGACCGCAGCGACGGTGCCGATGATGCCGGCAGCGTTGAGCCATTGGCGGGTCGAATGGCGCTTCCCGAACCCCCACCTGAGGGAAACAGCCACCGCAAGGGCGGCGAGGCAGACTGCCAGGGCGGCAGTGATGGGAGCCTGCGGAACTGCGCCCGGAATCGCGAGAGCCTCCGCGGCAGAGCCTTCTGCCCTCGTGGACACTTCGACGAGCGCCGCCGCATAAACCACTCCGGCGAAAGTGATGATCAGGATGAGCACCTCGGCAGCAGCCGCCGCGACCCGCTGGCGCCATTCGCGCCAGGGCAGGCGCAAGACGACGAAGAGCAGGCCGATCGCCGGCATCGTTGTCAGCAGGCTCCAGGAATGGGCGACAAGCAGGACCATCGACCCCACGGCTAGCAAACCGAGAATGGATCTTCGGCCGTCGATTGCGATGACGATTGCGATGAGGGAACAGATTGTGGCGAGCAGGAAGTTCGGGAAGCCGAATGGGATCGCCTGAGCACCAAGTCCCAACAGGAGGAATGCCACAGCAAGGGTACCCGCAGCGACAGCGAAGCCGGGGTGGCGGCGAAGCGCCCGTATGGAGAGTATCGCCGCGACAAGTGTGAGCGTCGCTGCTGACAGCACCAGCGACATCCCTATCCCGAAAAGTCCGGTCTCCTGGTCGACTGACGCCAGGTCAACCCCGTGCCAGACCTCTGCTGCGAAGGACACGAGCGAATGGAAGTGCTGTGGGTAGGAGTAGTAAGCGGGGTACGTTCCATCGGGGCTGATCGGCCAAGTAGGTCCGGCGCCCCCGTAACGACGGATCATCTCGAACATGTCGAAGTGAGCGACGTTATCGCCCCCGTATCCGTACCTCAACATCGAAACGCTCGCCACACCCGCGCTGAAGGTCCGGAAGGGGAGGAAGAGCCAAGCCAGCGCCGCTGCGATCAGCGCCAGAAGGGTGTCTGACCACGCGAACGTGGGAACGAGCACGGCTCGCGTTGTTGAGCTCCGGACGAGATGGTATGCGAGCACCGCTACAGCGACGGCTAGGAGGATCCCGAAGTGACCTAGTCGTCCGGGGATCGGCAGACGTACCCACCACAGTATGGGGATCAGGCCCAGCCCAATGGCGCCGTTGAGAGCGACCCGCCTCGACAGTCGGCGCGCGCTCGGCAGGGCGAGCCAGGTGACGACCACGCTGATCAGTGCCGGGATGCCGGTCAGAATGCCCATTTGTACGGCCAAACCGGCAAGACCAGCGGCCGTGAGCGCCGCGGCGAGGCTTATCGGCAGGAGCAGGTCATACCTCTTCGCGGACGACAATCTTTCTTCCTTCCCGATCACCGAAGACCCACAAGCGCTGCAAGATGTAGCTCAGAATTGTCCCGCTCACCAGCGCGATGGCCTCCTGCCAGAAAAGTGAAAGTCCGATTGCTCCTGCGATGCCGCTGAGAATCGTGCTTGTCGCGATGCTGGGAAGTTGGCTGGCCGTGAGCCTGGCCAGCCCGCGCCAAGTGAGGCGTGCATGCCAGACCAGCTTGGCCTGGCTTGCGTATCCGAACGGAATACTGACAAACCAGGCAATGAGGATAATCGCGAATCCGGGAAGCCGCGGTCCGCCGATGCTTACCAAAAGGACGATAAGCGCGTGGAGACCGCTGTTAAGGCCCCCGACGAAAACGAAACGAACGAGCAGCCAGAACTCGTGGAATCGCCAGCTCTCAGTCTTGGTGCTGTTCACGTGGTGATTCTCGTCTCGCCCCATACAGCCCATCGACGAGATAGAGCGGCCTGCCTTGCACCTCCGAGTAGATACGAGCGATGTAGCTTCCCAAGACTCCGGTCATCACCATCTGCACGCCACCGATGAAGAGGACGGAAATGATGGTGAATGTCCATCCGTCGATCACGGTATCAGGGCTGAAGAACTTGACTGCGAGCGCGTAGATGATCCCGACGAGGCTCAATAACGAGACCAGGTATCCCACCCGCGAAATGAGCCTCAGGGGCGTGGTCGAAAAGCCCATGATGCCGTCCGCGGCGAATTGCAGCATCTTGCGTAGCGGGTATCCCGTGACGCCCGAGCGGCGTTCGTCCCGGTCAAACAGCACAGCAGTCTGGCTGAAGCCCACAAAGCTGATCATGCCGCGCAGGAAACGGTTCTGTTCGCGCATCGACTTGATCGCCTCGACGACCGGGCGACTCACGAGCCGGAAGTCTCCCGTGTCCGGTGGGATGTCGATTTCCGCCAGGTATCTCAGAATTCGATAGAACGCGGCAGCGCTCAATCGCTTGAACAATCCGTCCTTGCGGGACCGGCGTTGTGCGTACACCACATCGAACCCCGCTTTCCACCGGTCGATCAGTTCGAGGCTGACCGAAGGAGGATCCTGAAGATCGGTGTCCATGATGATGACCGCCTGGCCCGCCGCAAGGTCCAGCCCGGCGGTGACCGCCATCTGGTGGCCGAAGTTACGGGACAGGTTCAGGACGCGCACCCGGTCGTCCACAGACTGGAGGGCCAGCAACCGTTCTAGCGATTTATCGCGGGACCCGTCATTGACATAAACAAACTCGTAGTCGAATTCGGGGCGGGTAGTGACGACTTGCGCCAGGACATCGTGCAGGTGCGCGAGGTTGTCCTGCTCGTTGTAGACGGGCAAGACATAGCTGATCGTGACCTGTGCTGGCCGATCGTTCCGACCGGGAGGGGTGGTAGGCATTGTTGTCTTTCCGCGGGACATTTGTGCAAGCGTACCTAACGCACACCGGCTAGTTGTGCGGCAGCAGCGGGAGGCTACTGAGCGACAATCCGTTGCTCGGCGAGATCGGATTCGACCATCATGCGCACGATCTCCTCGAATCCGACCTTGGGCTCCCAACCGAGCAACCGACGAGCCTTCGAGGCATCGCCGACGATGTTCATGACCTCAGCCGGACGAAAGAAGGCCGGGTCGATGCCCACGAACCGGTCCCAGGCGTCGATTCCCGCCGCCGCGAACGCGACGTCGAGAAAATCCCGGATCGAATGCGTCTGGCCAGTCGCGATAATGAAGTCATCGGCCTCCGGCTGCTGAAGCATGAGCCACATCGCCTCGACGTAGTCTCCGGCGAAGCCCCAGTCGCGGCGGGCATCGAGGTTGCCGAGCATCAACTTGTCCTGCAGGCCCAGCGCGATCCTGGCGACGCTCTGCGAGATCTTGCGAGTGACGAACTCCTGGCCGCGCCGGGGCGATTCGTGGTTGAAGAGGATTCCCGACGAGGCATGCAGCCCGTACGACTCCCGATAGGTGATGGTCATGTAGTGCGCGTAGACCTTGGCGACCCCGTACGGGGAACGCGGCCATAGGACGGTCTGCTCCGTCTGTGGGACCTCGTGTGCTTTGCCGAACATCTCCGAACTCGAGGCCTGGTAGAACCGCACTGCGGCAAGGTCGGAACCGGCGTGAACCCGGGTCGCCTCGAGGAGGTTGAGCGTGCCCTTTGCGGTCACATCAGTCGTGATGCTCGCGTTCTCCCACGAGTTGCCCACGAAAGAGATCGCGCCAAGATTGTAGACCTCAGTGGGCTCTGCGAAGTCGAGCGCACGATGCAGGCTCGATACGTCGGTCAGGTCGGCGTCAATGAGCTGCACGTCGGGCAGGATCGCTTTCACGCGCGTGCGCCCTGGATTGTTGAAGCCACGGATGGTGCCGAATACCTCGTAGCCTTTCGCGGTCAGCAATTCGCCCAGGTACAGTCCGTCCTGGCCGGTGATTCCCGTGATCAGCGCGCGAGTCACTGCCGCAGGGACCCGACGTGAGCCCGGTACCACTCGACAGTGGAACGCAGGCCGTCCTCCAGGTCGATCTTCGCCGTCCACCCCTCGTCGGTCAGTTTGGATACGTTCAGGACCTTCTGCGGGGTGCCGTCGGGCTTCGAGGTGTCCCACTCGGTCTCGCCGTAGTAGCCGACCGCGCGCGCGACCGTCTCGGCGATTTCCTTGATCGTCTGGTCGGTGCCAGTGCCGACGTTGACCTGCTGCGGACCGTCGTAATGCTCAAGCAGGAACAGGCAGGCATCGGCCATGTCGTCGACATGGAGGAACTCGCGCCGCGGCGTTCCCGTGCCCCAGTTGGTGACGGTTTTCGTGCCATCCTCAACTGCGTTCTCGTACCGACGTATCAGGGCGGGCAGCACGTGTGACCCGTTGGGCGAGAAATTGTCGTTAGGGCCGTAGAGGTTCGTCGGCATCGCGGAGATCCACGGCAGGCCGTACTGGCGCCGCACGGCCTGCACCTGCATGATTCCCGCGATCTTCGCGATGGCGTACGCGTCGTTCGTCGGTTCGAGATCGCCTTGGTGCAGTGCGTCCTCGCTAATCGGCTGTTCGGCGAACTTTGGGTAGATGCAGGATGAGCCGAGAAACAGAACTCGCTCCACACCCACCTCGAGCGCGGCATCCAGGCAGTTCACCTGGACCTGGAGGTTCTCGCTGAGGAAGTCGACGGGATAGGTGCTGTTGGCCATGATTCCGCCGACCTTGGCGGCCGCGAGTACGACATAGCGTGGCCGCGTCTGGCGGAAGAAGGCGAACACATCATCCCGCCTGCGAAGGTCGAGTTCCGAAGAGGTCTTGCCGACAAGTTCGGTGAACCCCTCGTTCTGGAACTTGCGCCAAATTCCGGATCCGACGAGTCCGCGATGACCCGCGACATAGGTCACGGCATTTCGGTCGAGAGGCCCCGGGCCGAACTCAACGTGGTCGCGGTCGTCGTGCACGCGCCGCAATGCCTCAGTCATCTCAGGCAGTTCCCCAGCTGGCCAGTTTCACCTTGTCGATCCACGGCTTGCCCTCGTGTGCCAGCACCTCGATATCAGCATCCACCATGATGCGCGCCAGTTCCGCGGTGTCGACAGTCGCTCTCCATCCGAGCACATCGGCTGCCTTGCTGGCGTCACCGACGAGAGCGTCGACCTCCGTGGGGCGCAGGTAGCGATCGTCGAACCGCACGTGCTTCTCCCAATCGAGCCCGGCGTGACTGAATGCTGTCTCAAGGAAGCGGCGAACCGTGAAGTCGCCACCGGTCGCGAGCACGAAGTCGTCAGGCTCATCGACCTGCAGCATGCGCCACATCCCCTCGACGTACTCGGCGGCGTAACCCCAGTCACGCACCGCGTCGAGGTTGCCCATGTAGAGGTAGTCCTGCGTGCCTGCCTTGATGGCCGCCACGGCGCGGGTGATCTTGCGCGTCACGAAGGTCTCGCCGCGGCGCGGGGACTCGTGGTTGAAGAGGATGCCGTTGACCGCGAACATGCCGTACGCCTCGCGGTAGTTCTTGGTCACCCAGTAGGAGTAGACCTTGGCGGCACCATAGGGGGAACGTGGGTAGAAGGGCGTTTCCTCATTCTGCGGAGGTGGCGTGGCCCCAAACATCTCGGAACTGGAGGCCTGGTAGAACCGGATCTCGGGGTTCGTCGCGCGAATCGCCTCCAGTAGGCGGATAGTGCCGATGCCCGTCGTGTCTCCAGTGTGCTCGGGTTCATCGAACGAGACGCGGACATGGGACTGCGCTGCAAGGTTATATACCTCGTCCGGCTTGATCTCTGAGATCAGGCTGTGGAGTCGTGAGCCGTCACTGAGGTCGCCGTAGTGCAAGAAGAGCCGCGCATCCGGGTTGTGCGGATCAACGTAGAGGTGGTCGATTCGAGCGGTGTTGAAGGTCGATGCCCGCCGGATCAGGCCGTGTACTTCGTAGCCCTTTGCCAATAGCAGCTCGGCCAGGTATGAGCCGTCTTGTCCGGTGATGCCTGTGATGAAAGCACGTTTTGCCACGATTCTCCTGCTCGTTCGGCTCCCAGCATACAGAAGTGGTTCATGCGGTCAGCTCGGTGATGACGCTGGTGCGTGTGCCGCGAGTACCCGCTGTCAAGCCCACGCAGGCATTGCATTAGTCTCGACGGGTGGCAGCCACCCTTCCCCCAAGTGACGTTCCGCCGCGGGGGCGCCCAGGGTTCCGATCGATATGGCTGGTGCCGATTCTCATGATCCTTGCCCTCGGGTCGTGGGTATTCGCATCGCCGGTTGGCTCCGCTCCTGACGAAAATTTCCACCTCACGAGCATCTGGTGCGCAAACGCGGCCCGCACCGACCTGTGCAAGCCGGCGACCGACCCCTCCGAGCGTTACGTTCCTCCTGCCACGGTGTTCGCGTCATGTTTTGCGGGCAATGCAAGCCTCACCGCGATCTGTCAGGACCCGATCATCGCGCGCGGATCCGAGCCCACGGTCAAGACGAACAGCGGCAGCTTCCAGAAGCAGTACCCGCCTCTGTTTTACGCCACGATGAACCTGTTGGCGGGTGGAGACATCGCGCTCTCCGTCCTGCTCATGAGATTCCTGAACGTGCTCTTCTTTGTCGGCATTTCGACGGCGTTGTGGCTGTTGCTGCCGCTTCGCCGCCGCTCCTCCCTGGCGTGGGGGTGGTTGGTCTCCACAGTCCCGCTTGGACTGTTCCTGATCGCCTCTGACAATCCGAGTTCGTGGGCGATCATCGGCGTGGGTTCGGCGTGGTTGGCACTGCTCGGATACTTCGAGAGCGCAGGCAGGCGGAAGTTTCTGTTGGGCGCGCTGTATGCACTGTCGATGATGATGGCAGCGGGGTCGCGGGCTGACGCGGCGATCTACGCGGGCTTCGCCACCATGCTGGTCGTGCTACTCACTTCAGTGCGCTCGCGCCGTTATGCCCGATCGGCTTTGCTGCCGCTCGCGATGGGCATTATCGCGGCTCTGTTCTATGTCTCATCTGGGCAGTCAGCTATTGCCGCTGGTGATGGCCTGGCGCCGCACAACGGGTCGAATGGACCGCTAGATGCCTTTGGCCTCCTGGCCTACAATCTGCTCAACGTGCAGTCCCTCTGGGCCGGGGTGTTCGGCTCCTGGCCGCTTGGCTGGCTCGACACCGAGCTACCGGCAATCGTCTCCTTCGGTGCCGTCGCGGCTTTCGTCGCGGTCGGCTTTGCCGGGCTAGCGATCGGATCGAAACGCAAGGCGATCGCGCTAGTGGCGACCGTGCTGGTGCTGTGGATTCTGCCGACCTACGTGCTGATAAGTGGGGGGAACCACGTCGGGCAGAACGTGCAGCCGCGCTACCTCTTGCCTCTCATCGTCATGCTGGCGGGCATGCTCGTGCTGACTGCCCGAGGAAGGGTCTTGCAGCTCGGCCGGTGGCAGGGGGTCATCGTCATCCTGGCGCTCTGCATCGCGCAGGCCATCGCGCTGCACATCAACATCCGTCGCTATGTCACGGGTATCAGCATCCAGGGCTGGAACCTGGATGCCGCTCCGCAGTGGTGGTGGCACGGACTCGCGCTTTCCCCCATGGGAGTCTGGGCGATTGGAACGCTTGCCTTCAGCGCTCTTGTGGTGATCCTGGTGCGTGAGCTGGGTCGGCCAAGTCAGTCGTTTTCGTCTTGACGGCGGTGATGATCAGAAACAGCATCCCGAACTCCACGAGGAGCTTGCTCTCGGCAACGCTCTGCACCAGCAGTGCGACGATGACGAGCAGCGGCAGCAGGGTCTCAACCGTGTAGGGCAACACGAGCTTCGCGCGCTCCTGCGGTTGGTCAACGGCCAACTGCCAGGTGCGAGCCAGGGTAGAGAGCACGAGCGCCCCGAAGACGATCAGCCCGATGATGCCGAGCTGGAACCAGATGTCGATCCAGGCGTCGTGCGCGTGCAGCTGCCGCACCCCGTTACGGAAAACCAGGTTGTCGAAGGGAGCCACCCACGGCACCCACTGGCTTATCCAGCCCCATCCGGCCACAGGGCGCTGCTGGGCGAGATGGATGACCGTCGCCCAGATGTCGAAGCGTCCAGTGAAGTCCTCGCTCTTGCCCAAGATGGCGAGGAGCTGTTTCTGCAGGACGATCGTGGCGACGATTCCGAGTACCACCACCCCG
Organism: Microbacteriaceae bacterium; assembly: GCA_043754275.1. GTDB lineage: Bacteria > Actinomycetota > Actinomycetes > Actinomycetales > Microbacteriaceae > Rhodoglobus. Next base: position 166,517 of record JAYUVE010000046.1, read on the forward strand.
AGGATCGACCCGTAGGTCATCCTCTTCGCGCGCGAAGTTGTCGCCCGGCGCACGAGCAGCGCGGCGATGGCCACGACAATCACAACCGCGAGCGCAGCGATGATCGTCGCGGAGCGGGAGAAGACGAGGGCGAGCACGGCGACGACCAGCCAGGACAACGACCAGCGGCGCTTCGTCGTGCGCCCGGCGAACTGGAGCGCGAAGACGATGATGCCGATGAGCGCGACGAACGACAGCAGCACCGAGTTGCCGACGATGCCCTGTATTTTGCCTCCGTGCAGCACGTCAAAAAGCTCGTCGCGCGACCAGTAGAGCATCTTGGGAACTTTGTCGAGGGTCGCGTAGTCGATGCCCGGCTCAGGCACGAGGGGCAGGATCGGGCCGCGGTGGATGACCGAGACATACAGCTCGAAGAGGAAAGACAGACCGAGGATGAACCGCACCGCAGTGCCGAGAGCCGCAAGCAGTTCACGCCAGGAGAACGCGACAGCAAGGCCGACGGCTCCGATCGCCGTGACCAGGAGGGCGGCAGACCCGAGCAGGGTGAACGCGGGGTAGAACGACCAGATGGTCGAAACCAGCGCGAGAATGAGGAAGGCCAGCAGCGGGTACGGTAGGCGACCGAATGCCCAGCGCGAGCGGTGGCACACCAAGAGGGCTACCGCGAATCCGGCGAGCACGAGCACCAGCGCGGCCCAACCGAACCAGCCGATGGTGTAACGCCAAGCGTCTCCGGCGAGCAAGGTGAAGAGGACGAGGGCCGGGTAGCCGACTCGGAACCAGCGGCTGTCGATCATGGACCTAACCGTATATGAACGCCCATTGGGTGGTGATTCTTGGCACGAAGCGGCCAGAGGCAAATGTGAGTCACTTTTATGCCAAACTGAGAATCTCGCATATCCGGGGAGAGACTAATGAAGCGAGAAAGACGTGACGGTCGTGAAGGAGTGCGGGCACCGCGTCAGTGGGAACGTGAGTCGATGACGACGGGTACGAGGGCTCCCGTGATTGTGGGGGTGATGCAGAGGCTCGCCGATCGCGGCGCAGTGTTCAGGCACGGCATCCCCTATTTGTTCGATGCGGGCGCCTGGGTGGCGGCACTTATCTTCGCGGTGATTATCCGCTATGACTTCGCATTGAAGCCGGTTTCCTGGCGACCGTTGGCTGTCCTCTGCGCAATTACGGTACTCGCCCAGCTCGGCTTGGGATTTGCCTTCTACCTCTATCGCGGACGACATCCTTTCGGCAGCTTCGCGGAAGTGCCCGCGCTCCTCTGGTCGGTCGGGTCAGTGGCGATTCTCACCGGTGTACCCATCGCGGTGTTCGGGGAGGTCTGGCACATTCCTCGCGGCACCGTGTTCATCGCGGTGCCGATCGCCTTCACCCTCATGGGAGCGGTGCGCTACCTCAAGCGCTACTTGTTCGAGCGGTCCATCCGACCGGGGGATGGCGCGGCTAACGCGCTCATCTATGGCGCTGGTCATCTCGGCTCCTCGATCATCCGACGGATGCTGACCGACCGTGACTCGCGCTACAGCCCGGTAGGTCTCATCGATGACGATCCCGGACGGAGGCAAACCTGGCTGCATGGCATCCATGTCTACGGGACGCGCGCGCAGCTCACCGAGGTGGCCAAGCAAACGAAAGCCACTGTGCTGATCATCGCGATCGCCCATGCGAATGCATCGCTGCTCCGGGACATCGCCGATGCGGCGATGGGGGCGGGCCTGCGCGTCTTGGTTCTTCCCCCGCTCGAGAGTGTTCTCGAGGGACGGTCCAGGCTCCGCGACCTGCGAGACATCTCGATCGAAGACCTCATCGGCAGGCATCCGGTCGACACCAACGTGGAGTCGATCGCGGGTTATCTGCAGGTCGTCTACCTTGCGCCCGCTTTCGCGAGGCTCTATCACACCAGATCGATTGATCAACTCAATGGGATCGCTTCGCGAGCCGTCAGACAAGTGGCGACGCTCCTATTGATTCCGGTTGCCATCCTTGCCATCGCCGGGCTCCCGGTAGTCACAGTGTTGTTCGGATCAGCATTTGCTCCCGCAGCTGGTCCCCTCGCTGTCTTGGCGGTGGGTGCGCTGTTGGTGGCGGTGGTCGGCCAGGTCAACCAGCTGATGCTGTTGTGCGACCTCGAGACTTACGCGCTTGTACTTAACACGGCGCTGGTAGTCGGCTGGGCGACGGGAGGGCTATGGGTGGCCAGCGTTGGTGGCGCGATGGGTGTGGCCATCTTCAGCGTGCTGGTGAATGTTGTCTACGCGGTAGTTGCGGCGTACTTGCTCAAGTCCGCCAGGGGAATCAGGTCCTACTTGTGGCTTCAATCGTGCTAAAGAACGACTCCAGCCCTACGGCAGCACCGAATCCCGTGCCGCACCCTTCCTTTGCCGGACAGCACGAATCACGTAGACGATCACCAGTGCCCAATAGCCGAGATAAATAGGCCCGCTGATGGCAAGTTGGAGGTTCTGCATCATGAAGAAGAGAGACAGCCACGTGTAGCCGAACAAGGTGATGGACAACCAATCACCTCGCCGGATCGCGGACTTCCACACGAAGGCAAGAAAGATCGCCTGAACGCCGACGATTAGCGGTACGAGCACCCACGGGATGTCATTGGCGAGGAACGCGAGGCCCGTGCTCCAGTGCTCAACGGCGGACCACCCAAAGCGTTCAAGTTGATCGGTGATGACTGGTTCAGGGCGGCGGCCGACGAAGTTCTCGATGATCCCACGGAGGGCCAGTGAATGTGAATATCCGCCTCCAAATGACCAGGCCCCGTTAAGCGCCCGGCCAAGTCCTTCGAACGACTGACTTGCATAGGTTGAGAAATAAACCACTACAGAGTCGAGGACGCTCGGATGGGGCTGCGCCCCAGTCACACAGTTATCCACGCCCGGCGGGCACGTCGATATTTGAGGAAACAGATTGCGCGACAGCTTTCGAAAGGCGAAGGCGATCACGTAGACAAGGGCGGCAGCACCAAGAACCGCGGCGTCCCGCCAACTGAAGAAGACGCGGCGTCGGATCCGCGAAACCAGCCAGGCGCAGAACACCAGCACGGCTGCAACTACGACTTGAAAATCTCGGCCGACGAGGACGCTCGTTGCAACGGCCGTCGCGAGCGTCCCCAGCAAAAACAGCGGATGACGCCTTTGTTCGAACCAGCTGAATGCGAAATACGGCAGCGCAGCCATGGTGAACGGGGAGAGTAGCGACTGCACGCCGACGAACACGAGTCGCGAACCCGTGCCTTCGGCTATTCGGTCGCTCGCGGCCAAATAGGCCGCGCCCTGGTCGGACAGCGCTTTACCGATTTCCCAAAGGTGGTAGCCCGAATACAGCTCGCTGAACGGTATGAGTAGAGCGACGGTCGCGATGAACCCGAGCAAAGCTGGCCACGGAATCTTCGAGGCAGGCTCCGGCACAACCAGCATTCGCCTGCCGTGTGAGCCCAGCAGGAATGCACCCGCTGTTAGGACAGTGGCGCTGAGAACCAAGGCGGCCACGCCAGCGGCATTCTGGCGGGTGTAGGGAATTGGCCAGCCGCTGATGTACATCAGAAAGCCAACCAACCACCATGCCAAAACCAGGATGATGGGCCCAAACGCGAAGACGGCTCTGATGTCGCCCTGAAAGCTCGTGGCCGGAGGCTGTTGGCCGAGCGATTTCGCAAGCCGCTTCGGTGCGGCTCTCATTCGAGCAATCGCGTTACTCATGGCGCGTCTTTTCGGCAGCGATGCGTCGGTTCCCGGTCGATGCTTGGACATTCACAGCCTAACCAACGACTGCTGGCGGATTTAGCTAGCAAGCGCGGCAATCGACTCAGCGGCCCTTGCAGAAGAGAGCTCGGCCTCGTACAGCATGCGTGCAGCCCGACCTCGAGCAATCAGTGTTCCTGACTCACGCTCGCCGTGTAGTCGTCGAATCGCGTGCGCGAGAGCCGCCGGATCGCCGACGGGAACTGCAACTCCGGCGCCAGCATTCTCGATGGAAGCACCCGCGTCGGACGCTGCCTCAGTGGCCACGATCACCGGCAGCCCGAGCCCGCAATACTCAACAATCTTTGACGGAAAGCTCGGCGCGGTAACGCCCGGGACGGTTATCGCAAGTCCTACATGGACGGTGCGAAGAAGATCCCTGTAGTCCTCCCGCGCCAACTCGCCCGTGAAGAGGGTGTTTGAGAGCCCAAGTTGCCCGGCGCGAGATCGAAGCAGTCCCTCTTCCGGACCGCTCCCAGCGATGATGAAGTCGATCGGGTCCCCGGAGTCCTGTACAAGCGCGGCAGCCTCCAACACGTCTCCTACGCCTCTTCCTCGCGCGAGCTGTCCACCGAAAACAACCGTGAATCGATCACGGGTTCCACCGAAGCGGGGCTGCTCTCTTGAGCCGGACGATGACCAAGGCGGAACGATCGCCGTAGGCATCTTCAAGTTCGGATGGTAGTTTCGGAAGTACTCCGCATTCGCGGGGGACATGAGGGCCACTACGTCAGCGACAGCGATCGCCCACCGCTCGATCCTCTTTAACGCGGACAGCGGGGGAAAGGTCCCGATTCTACCGATCTCAGCCTGATGGATAGGAAAGAAGTCCCAGAGGACGAGTACCAGCCTTGCCACGACGCTGCGACGCTTTGCCCACCTGGGAAAGCCCCAGCTGAAAAGCGCGATGGAGGTGTAGATTCCCAGATCATACTTCTCATTTCGCGTCAGCCGGCGAGCAATCGTGCGCAATCCCCAGGCAGCCTGTAGGTGGCCTACGACTCTCCCGATCTTGCCCGCCCGGGCCTTCGTCGAGCCGACATGCCACACCCGAACCTTCGGAGTCCCTGACGGCGATTCCCCACGGGTATGCCCGTTCTTGGCGTCATGGACAATTACGTCCACTTGATGCCCTGCCGCTGAAAGCGCAACGGCGATATCGTCGATTAGCCACGGATTGAGATCCTTGCCCGCAAAGTAATTGGTCACCACAAGTACCTTCACAACGGACTCCAAGTCGGCAAGTCTCGGGACCGTGACGAGACGGTTTCATGATAGCTGATCGAGACTTTCTGGCTTTGCCGCCCAGGATCTCTGCAAGAGCTTTCGCGTCTCACACAGGTGTCCACGCGATGCTTGGGGGGATTGGTACTTTTGACAAGCGTCGTTCTGGGGAGGACTTACTGTGTTCGTTGGCATCACCAACACGCCGCGTGACTATGCCTGGGGGGCGAAGGGGGCAATTTCTGAACGATTCGGCGTCGCCTCGGCAGGCGCGCTGGAGGCTGAACTCTGGTTGGGGGCGCACTCGGGGTCGCCCAGCCAGATCGTCGACCCTGCCCAAGCGCAGGGGGCAACCGACCTAGCGGCCTGGATCGCTGCTAGCCCTGACAGCACGCTTGGTGTGGACCGCGCCGAGGGAGAGCCGAGGCTGCCGTTCCTGCTGAAGGTCTTGGCGGCCGATTCCCCCCTGTCGCTGCAGGCGCACCCTACGGCCCAGCAGGCAATCGCGGGGTTCGCGCGTGAGCAGGCTGGCGGCATCCCCCTTACCGCGCCGGATCGCAACTACAAAGACGCCTATCCCAAGCCTGAAGTAATCTACGCGCTCGCTGACGGTTTCGAGGCACTCTGCGGCTTCCGCGCGATTTCTGAAACGCACGCCGAGATCGCTCGGCTCGTCGAACTGGATACCGTCGACCCGGAGCCCGATAGCGGACCGCTTCACCGCTGGCTCAACGAGACGACCCCGGGCTCGGAGCTGCGCCCGGTGATGGAATGGCTGCTCTCAAACGGCAGCGGAGTCCGAGAACTCGTGAGCCGGGTCGTCAGGATCTCGCGTGCCAACCCAAAAAAGTTTCCTACTGTGGTGCTCCTCGCTGACGCCTACCCGTGGGATCCTGGGATCCTGATCTCCCAAATGCTCAACCGGGTGAGTTTGAAGCGTGGCGAAGCGCTCTACTTGCAGGCGGGAAACATACATGCCTACTTGAGGGGCATCGGTGTCGAGCTCATGACATCTTCTGACAATGTGCTCCGGGGCGGGCTAACGCCGAAGCACGTGGATGTGACAGAACTTCTCGATGTGCTGGATTTCACGCAGGTGCCGGTCCCGTACCTGCACGGAATACCCGTGGGCGACTCTGTCGTGTCCTTTCGGCCCGACGGCGCCGACTTTGAGCTTTTGGCGGTCAGCGGTCGAGCCACCATCCGCCTGGACGGGCCGACCATCATTCTTGCCGAAGGCGGTGGGTACAAAGTGACCGGGGCCATATCCTCATACGCTCTCGCGCGGGGCGCGGCCGCGTTCGTCACTCCAGACGAGGAGGAACTGCACTTCGACGGCGAGGGAACTCTCTTCCTGGCGACTTCGGCCTAGCGGGGCGCGGGGGCCGGATCTAGACCTAGTGGGGCTCGAGTAGCGCGACAAACCGTGGGGTCAGCGCCAAGCTTGTTTCGGTTGAAATGTGAATGGCGTCGAGGTATAGGGATTCGCCCTCGCGAGATGTAGAGCAAATGCCAGCAGGGCAGAAGTAGTTTCGCAGGTCGAACACTGTGGCGCCGGTCTCGTCGGCGACCTTTCGTATCACGTCCCTTAGTTGGCCCTGCAGTGCGTCCATCTGCGCAACCGTGCGAGTGCGGGTACAAGTATTAGATTCGAATTCCCAGAGAAAACATAGTGTCGGGTCCCAAGCGGGGCCCGGGTAGCGATAACTCGGAGGCGGCATGGCCAGTACGACCGTGTGCCCGGCCGCCTGCAACCGCTCGACAGCATTCCGCATTCCCAGCGCTATTGCAGCCGCCTTCGCTTTGTCGGACGCGACGAACGGAGCCAGGTCAGAGATGTATTCCCGGGTCGGGTCCCACCAAGCGGAGTCGGTCTCCCCGATCAACACGAGTCCGGGTTGTTGAGTGTCCATCCACGCAAGGGTTCCGACCGAGTATGCCCCGCATTGCGCGGCCGTCACCGTCTCGGCGTGCCCGTTATGTTCCAGGACGATCGGGTATATCGGGCATCCTGCCGCCACGGCGATACTGAGTGGACGGCCCGCTTGGGCGCTGGCGGCGATCAGTCCTTCGCTGTAGTGATCTGCGATTGAGTCGCCCAGAAGGTACACCGGCACACCCTCCTTGGCGGAGTTCCAGGTGCAAGATGGCTTTCTTGCGTCGGTCATAGGCTCGAATGACATGCACCCGGCCAGGTACCCGGCGTGGGGGCCTTGCGAGCGCTGGGCCGCCTGAACTCCTGGAGACCAATAACCGTTCGAGAGGGCCACAAGACCCATTCCGGCTACGGCGAGTGCAGGGACGAGGGCGGACGTGGCCAGGATTGGGAGAGGTGTTCGGGACGACCTAAGGGGGCTCTCGATCCATCTATAGGACGCGATCGCGGGGACCAATGCGAGCGCCGCGGCAACGGTGAGCGCGAGAGTTTGATCGGGCTGGAGCTGGCGTGCGATGACTATGAAGGGCCAGTGCCACAGGTACCACGAGTACGACAGATCACCCAATACAACCGCTGGCCGCCAAGACAACGCCAATGCAATCCGGTTGGGTGTGCTCCCGCCGAGGATCAGTAGCAAAGCTCCGAAGACGGGTAGCAACGTGGCCGGACCGGGGAATCCGGCGCTGCCGGAGACAAACAGCGCCGTGGCGACCAACAGCACAAGTCCCGCGACCGATGCGACTAGCGAGGGAATTCTGCTCAGTGCGGGGGCGGCCAAAGCGAGGAGGGCACCGGCAGCAAATTCCCATGCCCTTCCAACCGGCCCATAAAATCCGACGAAACCGTCGGGCAACAGGGGGAAGGTGACGCCGTTCGCGCCGACCATTGCAACTGCGACAGAGGCGGCGCCTAGTGCGCCGACCGCGACTAACGCAAGTGATTGGCGCCCCGAACGGCGAGCCAGCCACCACCCGAGGATGAGAAGTGCGGGGAAGACCAGGTAGAACTGCTCCTCTAACGAGAGCGTCCAGGTGTGCAGCAATGGGTTCAAATCTGCGGCGGTGTCGAAGTATCCGCCCGTAAATCGAGCGGTGGCATAATTGGCAAACAGAAGAAGAGCACCAACCGCGGTCGCGAGCGTTGCCTCTTGCGGCCCCAAGGGCGAGAGCAGCGCTGCTGCGAGCACGACGACAGTTGCGACCATTGCGGCCAGCGCGGGAGTCAACCGGCGGAATCGCCGGGCGTAGAAGCTACGGAGCCTGATTCTGCCGGTGGCGTCCTGCTCTCTTTTCAACATCCCCGTGATCACGAATCCTGAGATGACGAAGAACACGTCGACGCCTGCGAAGCCGCCAGGCAGGGGAAGTCCTGCGTGAAAGGCAATCACCATCACGACCGCGACTGCGCGTAGTCCCTGGATATCTCCGCGTCGGGATGATGGGGATATCTCATTCACCGTGGCATTCTACGGCCGCGAGGTCCCGTCGGCATGCGCTCCTTAACCGCTAGCCCGCCTCCCGCAACCCAAAAGCCCGCCGATACGCCTGCGGCGAGACCTGCAGCACCTTCACGAAGTGGTGCCGCATCACCGCGGCCGTGCCGAAGCCCGTGTCCTGCGCGATCGTCTCTAACGAGTAATCCGTCTCCTCGAGTAGCTGCTGCGCTCGGATGATGCGCTGCCGGTTGAGCCAGGCCGCCGGCGTGGTTCCCATGTCGGCCCTGAACCTGCGCGCGAAGGTGCGGCTGGACATGAGGGCCTTGCGGGCCAGCTGGTCGACGGTGAGGTCCTCGGCCAGGTTCTCCAGCATCCAGTCGGCGACGAGGGCGAAGGAGTCGCTCTTGCACTCCGCGACGGGGGAGTCGATGTACTGGCTCTGGCCGCCGTCGCGCTGTGGGGGCACGACCATGCGCCTGGCGATGACGTTGGTGGCCGCGGCGCCGTGCTCTTTGCGCACGATGTGCAGGGCCGCGTCGATGCCGGCGGCGGTGCCCGCGCTCGTGACGACCTTGCGGTCTTCGACGAAGAGCACATCGGGGTCGACCCGCGTGCCCGGGTACATGGCAGCCAGCCGGTCGGTGTGCATCCAGTGCGTGGTGGCACTGCGGCCCTCGAGGATGCCGGCTTGGGCGAGCGCGAAGGCGCCGCTACAGACACTGAGCACCCACGCTCCACGGGCTTCTGCCGCGCGGATCACCTCGAGGTAGCGAGGGTCGATGTTCTCGATCTTGTGGGCGGGGACGGCGATGAGGTCGGCGTTGGCTGCGGCATCCAGCCCGTCCGGGATGAGCATGTCGAAGCCGAGGCTCGTGCGCACCGGGCCCGGGTCCGCCGTGACGATGGTGAAATCGAAGGCCGGCCCGCCGGTGTCGGAGCGGTCGATGCCGAACACTTCGCAGACGACCCCGAACTCGAAGGGTGCAACGCCGGGGATGGCGAGCAGGACGATGTTGCGCAGCATGGCGACCTCCGCGGCAGGAATGATTCGAATGCTGGCAATGCTGCCACTCGTGGCGGAAAGGCGCAAGTCATAGCGTTACTGCCATCGTTATTTCGCCGGTACCGTTGACACATGACGTGGTTAGTGACAGGCGGGGCCGGATACATCGGGGCACATGTGGTGCGGGCGCTCCAGAAAGCCGGGCTCGCCCCGGTCGTGCTCGATGACTTGTCCAGCGGGCACCAGCAGTTCGTGCCAGAAGGGGTGCCCTTCGTGCTCGGCTCCATCCTCGACGGGGCGCTGCTGCTTGACGCGCTCTCGCGGCATGAGGTGAGCGGCGTCATCCACGTTGCTGGGTTCAAGTACGCGGGCGTTTCGGTCAAGGAGCCGCTGCACACCTACCGCCAGAACGTCGAGGGCACCGCGACCCTGCTCGGGGCGATGCAGGAGCGGGGCGTCGACAGGATCGTGTTCTCTTCGAGCGCGGCCGTCTACGGCACCCCAGACGTGGATCTCGTCACTGAGGACACCGCCAAGAACCCGCAGTCGCCGTATGGCGAGTCCAAGCTCATCGGCGAGTGGCTGCTCGCCGACCAGGGTGTCGCGCGTGGCTTGCGGCACACCGCCCTGCGCTATTTCAACGTCGTAGGCTCCGGCGACCCCACGCTCTACGACTCCAGCCCACACAACCTCTTCCCGCTCGTGTTCACGGCTCTCGACGAGGGTCGCACGCCGCAGATCAACGGCGACGACTACCCCACTCCCGATGGCACGAACGTGCGCGACTACATCCATGTCGTCGACCTCGCGACCTCGCACGTCGAGGCGGCGAAGCGGTTGGATGCCGGCCAGCCGGTCGAACCCGCCTACAACCTCGGCAGCGGTGACGGGGTCTCGGTGCGCGAGATCATGACGACCGTCGCCGAGGTGACCAGCATCCCGTTCACACCCGTGATCGCACCGCGGCGCGCGGGGGATCCGGCCCGCATCGTGGCGGCGGGCGATCTCGCCGGGCGCGACCTCAACTGGCGGATGCGGCACACTCTTGCCGACATGGTCGAGTCCCAATGGTTAGCAACACGCCGAAAGAAAGAACCCTCAGAGTCAAGTTGAGCCATTTATCATCTGCGACTTGACGTGAGGGTAACTACACCGGTGTAATTATCCCTAACGCACGCGGCGGATGCCGCGGGTGGAGGGGAGACGGAACCATGGCGAACGACGGGTATCGCGGTACCGGGTTCGGCCCAGGTGTTCCCGACGACTGGTTCGTCGATCCCATTCGGCTGGGAGTTCCCGGGGTTCGCCAGCTGCAGATCGACGAAGACGAGAACCCCCTCGCCTGGCAGTCTGACTCGCTCTGTGCGCAGACCGACCCTGAGGCATTCTTCCCAGAAAAGGGCGGATCCACCCGGGATGCCAAGAAGATCTGTTCCTCCTGCGAAGTGCGCACCCGATGCCTGGAGTATGCGCTCGAGAACGACGAGCGATTCGGGATCTGGGGTGGCCTCTCCGAGCGCGAACGCCGCAAGCTGCGCAAACGCATTTCATAGACTCGCCGTTGCCCCGCGCGTCAGCCTGACAGGGTTGATGCACCCGCATAGTCTCGAAACGTTATGCAGCCGAGAGTCACCGCGGTGCTTGTCGCCCGCAACGGGGCCCAGTACCTGCCACGAACCCTCGCCGCACTCGCGGCGCAGACTCGGCGACCCGACTCAGTGGTCTACGTTGACGCGAGCTCGTCGGACTCCTCTGCGGAGTTGCTCGCAGAGGCCGCCCCAACCCAACTGGTCACCGCTCCCGGCCGCCGGTCGTTCGGCGGTGCGATCGCCCACGCCCTGCAGGTGGCCGTACCGCCGCCGGTCGACAATGAGTGGCTCTGGCTTCTGGGTCACGACAATGCACCAGAACCGCGCGCCCTGTCGGCCCTCCTGGGCGCGGTCGAGGTCGCTCCCTCGGTCGCGATCGCGGGTCCCAAGCTCATGCGCTGGGACGAACCGGATGTCATAGCGAGCTTCGGCGAGACCCTCACCCGGTTCGGTCGCTCGCTCGCCCTCGTCTCTGACGAGCTCGACCAGGCACAGTACGACATTCAGAGCGATCTGCTGGGGGTGGCCGCCGGGGGGATGCTCGTGCGCAGGCAGATCTGGAGCGCCCTCGGTGGATTCGACCCCTCCCTGCCCAGCGTCGACGCTGCGCTGGACTTCTCGGTGCGCGCCCGCCTGGCGGGCAACCGGGTCATCGGGGTGCCCATGGCGCGGGTGTCCAGCGCGGGGCCGGCCGAACTGTTCGGGCGGCGTTCGCTGTCTGCGGGGGCCCAGAATCGCATCCGCCGTTCCGCCCAACTTCACCGCCGCTTCGTGTACGCGCCGGCCCTCGCCATGCCGCTGCATTGGCTCACGGTCGTGCCGCTCGCCATCGGGCGCTCCCTGGTGCACCTCGTCGCCAAGCGCCCGGGACTGGTCGGCGGCGAGCTCGCCGCTGGCATCGCCGGGGCGTTCGACGGGGGGGTCGCCGGCGCACGGCGTAACCTCAGCCGTTTGCGGCAACTGCGCTGGTCGGCGATCGCCGCGCTGCGGATGCCGTGGTCAGACGTGCGCGAGCTGCGGGCTCACGAGCGTGCCGGTTCGCGGCCCGCGGCGCCAGACCGCACGCATCCGGGGTTCTTCGCCGGCGGCGGAGCGTGGGTGGTGCTCGTGGCCGCAGTCGCCGGAGTGATCGGCTTCGGGCATCTGGCTGGCGCGGCCGCGCTCGCCGGCGGTGGGCTCACTCCGTTGAGCGCGACTGTCGCCGAACTCTGGTCGCACGTGGGCTACGCCTGGCGGGATGTCGGCTCGGGCTTCCTCGGGGCGGCCGACCCGTTCTCCGCTGTGCTGGCCGTGCTCGGCTCGATCACCTTCTGGTCACCGTCGTTCAGCATCATCGCGCTGTACCTTCTCGCCATGCCGCTCTCGGCCCTCACCGCCTGGTGGTGCGCCTCCCGTTTCTCGACGCGGCCGTGGGCACCCGCCGTCGCGGCCGTGGCCTGGGCCGCCGCCCCGCCCCTGCTCGCCTCGCTGAACGGGGGGCACGCGGGGGCAATCCTCGCGCACGTGCTGCTGCCCGCGTTGGTCATCGCTGTCGTGAGTGCCGCGAGAAGCTGGTCGATGACCGCGGTGGCCGGGCTGCTCTTTGCTGCGGTCGCGGCATCCGCTCCCGTGCTCGTGCCGGCCCTGCTGGTGGCGTGGTTCGCCTGGCTGGTCGCCCGTCCGAAGAGCGTCCTGCGGCTGATCGGGATTCCGATTCCAGCAGCCGCGCTGTTCGCGCCCCTCGTCGTGCAGCAATTCGCTCGCGGCAACGCGCTCGCCCTGTTCGCTGACCCGGGGGTGCCGGTTCCCAATGCCGTCGTGCCGGGCTGGCAGTTGGCGCTGACGTCGACGGATGCCGGCTACAGCGGTTGGGACGGCTTCCTCGCCGGCCTGGGACTGTCACCCTCGTTCGCCCCGCTGGTTGTTGCCGTGCTCTTGGCGCCGTTGGCGGTGCTCGCCCTGCTCGCGCTCTTCCTGCCTGGAGCCCCGCGCACGATTCCCGCGCTGCTGATCGCCCTGCTGGGGTTTGCGACGGCGGTGTTCGGCAGCCACCTCCAGGTCACAATCATCGGCTCCGCCACAACCCCGATCTGGGCTGGCTCGGGCCTCAGCCTCTACTGGCTCGGCTTGGTGGGGGCACTGGCGGCCACGCTCGAGGCGCTGGGCACGCGGGCGGCCTTTCTCGCCTTCGTGGCGGGTATCGCGCTCGTGCTCATGGGCGTGCCGCTCCTGGCGGCGGCCGCCAGTGGCGCGATCCCGGTGCAGGAGAGCAACGGGCGGCTGCTGCCTGCTTTCGTCTCGGCCGAGGCGGTGAGCAACCCCATGCTGGGCACCCTCGAGCTTGCGGCCCAGCCGGATGGTGGCGTCGCTGTCACGGTGCACCGCGGGCTCGGCACCACCCTCGACGAGCAGTCAACGCTCGCTGCGACCGACACCCAAACCAGCGCAGCGGATGCCCGGCTCGCCACCCTCGCCGGCAACATCTCCTCGCGCAGTGGCTTCGATATCGCGGGAGAACTCGACTCGCTCCAGATCGCCTTCGTGCTCGTGCCCCACGCAACGGACGACACGGTCGCGGCAGCTCGGCAGCGGATCACCGATGCGCTCGACGGCAACCGCATCCTCGAACCGGTCGGGGACACCGTCAACGGCTACCTCTGGCACTATCCGAGCCTGGCTGCGGGCACGGCACCGACCGGCCCGGGCCCGGTGGGGACCACGACCGGAATCGCGATCCTCGTCGGGCAGGGTGTGATCTTCGCGCTCACGGTGCTGCTCGCGGTGCCGACGACGCGTCGCCGTCGGGTGCGCTCGGCGCGCGGCACCGGGGAATCGCTCGACCTGGGCGAGCCGGAGGAGGAGACAACGTGACGGATGCCCCCGCCGAGCAGCCGAGCCTCTTCCCCGAACAGGAAGACGACGTCGTCGAGCCCAAGAAACCCGTGACGGTGCGGGCAGTGGCCGTCGTCGGCGCGCGGGTGATCACCGGTCTCGTCGGCATCGGGATCGCGGCGGCGACCATCGCGGCATCCGCGCTGCTCCCGTTGCCCGACGTCCGCGCCACACCGCCAAGCACCGTGGTGACGCCCGTGCCGACCGCACAGCAACTGGTGTGCCCCGGCTCTGTGTTGCGCCTCGCCGATGAGACCGGGAAGGGCGCGACGACATCCTCGGCGATCGGCCGACCGGATACCCGCTACTTCTCCAGCACCGGCTCGATCGACGCGGTGCCGCTCGAACAGTCGGATGCCTCGACCGGAGGCACCGCCGCCGCCCCGATCCTCGTCAGCACGCCACCCAACCAGGCCGACCCCGCCGAGCAACTGTTGTTGAGCGGCGCGCAATCGCAGTCCGTGGCCGAAGACGAGTTCGTCGGCCTCGCCGCAGCCGACTGTGCAGTCGCCAACGGCGACACCTGGCTGGCCGGGGGTTCGACCTCGGTCGGTCGCACCACCCTCATCACCCTCAGCAATCCCACGGCGGTGCCGGCGACGGTGAACCTGCAGCTGTTCGGCGAAAACGGCCCCATCACGGCGCCGGGCACGAGCGGCATCATCGTGCCCGCTGACGGGCAGCGGGTGCTCTCCCTCGCCGGATTCCAACCGGATGTGGTCTCGCCGGTCGTGCATGTTTCGAGCACCGGCGGCCAGGTCGTCGCCGAACTCCAGGAGTCGATCGTCAGGGGTCTCGATCCGGGCGGGGTCGACATCATCGGGGCGACGACGAGCCCGTCGCTGCAAAACGTCATCCCTGGCCTCGTCATCACCGATGTCTCGCCGGTGCAGGCACTGCTCAGCGGTGGTGCCGACTACACCGACCTGAGCACCGTGCTGCGGATGTTCGCGGCCGGCACTGGGACGGTGTCGACGACCATCAGCGTCATCCCGGAAGACGGCAGCGGCGCCGGCACGTCCTTCGACTACGCCCTGGAGGCCGGGCGCGTGGTGGATGTTCCGATTGGCGAACTCGCCGCCGGCAACTACACCATCAAGGTCGCCTCGCCGACCCCGCTCATCGCGGCCGCACGGGTGTCGACCGCCCAGGTCGGCGGCCCGACCGACTTTGCCTGGCTGGCATCTTCCACTCAGCTCGACGACCAGGCCCAGTTCACTGTCGCACCGGGCCCGTCGCCGGTGTTGCACGTCGCCAACCCAGGCACGGTGGATGCCACGATCACCCTGGCCGCGCAGGGCGGTGCCACGACGCAACTCGCCGTGCCGGCCGGGTCATCCGCTCTGGTCGCGGTAGAACCCGCGGTGACCTACCTCGCGACGGGCTTCGCGTCGATCTTCGCGTCGATCTCCTTCGTGGGCGGCGGAACCATCGCGCGCTATTCGGTGCACCCCCCGGGCGCCGGATCCACGCCGGTCACCGTCTACCGCTAGGCGCTTTCCCCAGCGGCGCGCCAAACAGTTCAGAGGTGGCGAAAGCGGTCGGGCGCGAGATCCCACGGGTCTTTGCCCAGCAGCTCGGCCACCGCACGAAACACGCAACTCTCGACCATCATCCGTTTGTGCAGCTCGTCGTAGCGGTGCAGCCGGGAGAGCCGTTCGATCGGCAGCCGGTAGAGGATGACGCGGCGCTCCTTGCCCAGCACCCGCCAGCGGTCCACTGCTGGCGTCGCCCCCAACTCGGCCGGCATCCCGGCGACCTCGAAGCTCACGTCGGAGAGCTCGTCGGGCCAGAGGTCTTTGAGGTATTCGGCGGTGGAGGTGACCGTCATCTCGAACAGGTCTGCGCGGCTGCGCAGCAGGGGAAGGTGCGGGCCAGTAACAGCGGCGCGGATGCCGCGACCATGCCGGTCTCGCCAGCCCGGCCGTGCGGAGACCGGGGTCGCTCTCCTCGCCGGTTTCGCCACCATCCGATTCTACCGGCGCGGCTCCCGGAGTGGATTGCCGCCGGTCGTATGCTCGCCTCACGATGAATGGTCGTCCGTGCAGCAAGGTCGCCTGTAACCAGGACGCCACAGCCACGCTCACCTACGTCTACGCCGATTCGATGGCAGTTCTCGGGCCCCTGAGCCAGTCGGCAGAACCGCACAGCTATGACCTCTGCGAGCGTCACGCCGAGCGCCTCTCGGCTCCCCAGGGGTGGCAGGTTGTGCGTCACGTGTTTATGGGCACTGGTTATGGGCACTAGTCGTGGCACTAGTTTTTGGGCACTCGTTTTCGCGCGCTAGTTTGGGGGTATGAGTTCTCCTTCCCCGACTAGCCACATTCGAGCCGTGGTGTTCGACCTTGACGACACGCTCGCGCCCTCGAAGTCAGCGATGGATGCCACCATGAGTGACGCCCTCGCACGACTTCTCGATCGGGTCGAGGTGTGCATCATCTCGGGTGGTCGGTTCGAGCAGTTCGAGGCGCAGGCGCTGCACGGCTTCAAGGCCAGCGACGAGGAGCTGGGTCGCCTTCACCTGATGCCGACCTGTGGCACCCGCTACTACCTCTGGCAGGGCGGCCGGTGGGCCCTCCAGTACGCGGAGGATCTCACGGAAGACGAGAAGTCCCGTTCCATCGCCGCGCTCGAATCCGGCGCTCGCGAACTCGGCCTGTGGGCTCCTGGCCAGTGGGGCGACATCATCGAAGACCGCGGCAGCCAGGTCACCTTCTCGGCTCTCGGCCAGCGGGCACCGGTCGAGGCGAAGATGGCCTGGGACCCGGACGGCAGTAAGAAGCGCTCGCTCGGTGCGTACGTCGCTGACCGCCTTCCCGACCTCGAGGTACGCGGCGGTGGGTCGACCTCGATCGACATCACCCGGAAGGGCATCGACAAGGCTTACGGAGTGACCAAGCTCCTGCACCAACTCGACGCCCGTGCCGAGGATCTCCTGTTCATCGGCGATCGACTCGACGAGGCCGGCAACGACTACCCCGTTTTTGCGATGGGGGTGCCGTCAGTTCCCGTCGAGGATTGGCACGAAACGCTGACCGTCGTGAATCGCCTGATCGACTGGCTCGATGAGCCGTCTGCCCCGTTTCTTCTGGAGACCATGGTTGCTGCAAGAATGAGTCCATGACTGCCGTCGCCACAGCCCTCCCCTTCAAAGTCGCCGACCTCTCGCTCGCCGAGGCTGGTCGCCACCAGATCCGCCTGGCCGAGCACG
The DNA here is from genome assembly GCA_043754275.1 of Microbacteriaceae bacterium. Classification (GTDB taxonomy): domain Bacteria; phylum Actinomycetota; class Actinomycetes; order Actinomycetales; family Microbacteriaceae; genus Rhodoglobus. The sequence continues at coordinate 183,556 of JAYUVE010000046.1, forward strand.
AGATGCCGGGGCTCATGGCGCTGAGGGAGGAGTTCGGGGCATCCAAGCCGCTTGCGGGCGCACGAATCGCCGGCTCGCTGCACATGACCGTGCAGACCGCGGTACTCATCGAGACTCTCGTCGCGATCGGTGCGCAGGTGCGTTGGGCCAGCTGCAACATCTTCTCCACCCAGGATGACGCGGCCGCCGCCATCGCGGTCGGCCCGAACGGCACGCCCGAGGCTCCCGCCGGCGTCCCGGTCTTCGCCTGGAAGGGCGAGACCCTCGAGGAGTACTGGTGGTGCACCGAGCAGATCTTCGACTGGTCAGCAGAGGGCGCCGTCGGCCCCAACATGATCCTCGATGACGGTGGGGATGCCACGCTCCTCGTCCACAAGGGCCGCGAGTTCGAGCACGCCGGGGCCGTCCCCGCCACCGAACCGGGGGCGAGCCACGAGTGGAGCGTCATCCTCGATGTCTTGCGTCGTTCGCTCGCGACGAGCTCGGACCGCTGGACGAAGATTGCCGCCGAGATCCAGGGCGTCACTGAGGAGACCACCACTGGTGTCCATCGCCTCTACGATCTCGCGAAGGCCGGTGAGCTGCTTTTCCCCGCGATCAATGTCAACGACTCGGTGACTAAGTCCAAGTTCGACAACAAGTACGGCATCCGGCACTCCCTGCCTGACGGCATCAACCGCGCCACCGATGTGCTCATCGGCGGCAAAGTGGTCTTCGTCGCGGGCTACGGGGATGTCGGCAAGGGTGCCGCCGAAGCGATGCGCGGCCAGGGTGCGCGCGTGATCGTGAGCGAGATCGACCCGATCAACGCGCTGCAGGCCGCGATGGACGGCTTCCAGGTCGCCACCATCGAAGATGCCCTGCCCTACGTCGACATCTGGGTCACGGGCACGGGCAACGAGAACGTCATCACCGTGGAGCACCTGCTCGGGATGAAGCACCTCGCGATCGTCGCCAACGTCGGGCACTTCGACAACGAGATCGACATCGCCGGGCTCGAGGCTCTTGCCGGTGCCGTCAAGGTCGAGATCAAGCCGCAGGTGCACGAGTGGCGCCTGCCGTCGGGTCGCAGCGTGCTGGTGCTCTCCGAAGGTCGCCTGATGAACCTCGGCAATGCGACGGGTCACCCATCATTCGTCATGAGCAACTCGTTCTCGAACCAGGTGCTCGCGCAGATCGAGCTGTGGGCGAACAACGCCGCGGGTACCTACGGCAACCAGGTCTACGTGCTGCCCAAGCACCTCGACGAGAAGGTCGCACGGCTGCACCTCGACGCCCTCGGAGTGCGCCTGACGACGCTGACGCCCGAGCAGGCTGCCTACATTGGCGTGCCGGTCGAAGGCCCATACAAAGTGGACCACTACCGCTACTAGCGGCTTGGTTTGCTCGGCTAGGACCATGCCGAGCGCAGAGGCGAGCACCCGACCGCTCGCTGCCGCTCCGGGTGTCTCGTCGAACGACGTAGGGCATTGTGCCCTACGTCGCCCAAAGGGAGGCCCTAGGTGTACGCAGCTAGGACCACAGATTGGGGCAGCTAGCCGCGGTCGGGGAAGCCTCGCGGCATCCCGCCGAGTACCGGGGCGAGGCGGTCGAGCCCGTCGCGCTCGAGTTGCAGTGCTGTCGCCTCGCGGTCACGCCGTAGGGCGGCGACCGCGGCGAGGAAGAGTTCGGCGTTCGACTGCGGCACGGGAGAGACGTAGACCGAGACTTCGATCGCGAGGCTGTGGCTGAGCCGATCCCGGGTGCCGGGCGTAAAGCCACCGGCCTGGGCGAGGAACTGCGCCACACGTCGGGCCAACGCGTCGGGTTGCTTCGCGACATCCGCAGTCGTGGCCCATTCCCGTAGGGCAACGGGCACGCCGAAGATCGGCGGAACGACCTTGGAGACTCGCTCGTTCTGGCTGTAGGTGCCCGCGACCAGGTCGCCGAGGCGTTGGGCTTTGCCGTTGAGCAGCGCCACGATCGCGGCGAGACCGCCGAAGGTCAGGTAGGTCTCGAAGACTCCGACGAGGGCCCGGATGAGGGCGTGCCGGATGCCGATCGCCCCACCGTCGTCACGCACGATCCGCGCGCCTACCGCGAGCTTGCCGAGCGACTTGCCCTGGGAGAGCGTCTCAACGGCCACGGGAGCCACCACAATGCACAGCACCAGGCCGGTCACGGCTATCGCCCGCGTGATCGCCTCATCGAGCCCGAGCTGGGTGGCGAGGTTCAGGAGCACTAACACGATCACCAGGTACACACCGACGTAGGCCACCCAGTCGATGATCGCCCCCGCGGCCCTGAGCACGAAGCTCGCCGGCCGCAGGTCGAGTGCCACCGCCTCGCCCGTGACGAGCTCCTGGGGATCCTCGTCGTGCGGCACTGGGCCGGCCGTGGGTCGCACCATGCCATCATTTAAGCAGATGGACGTTTCCGCATGGACCTAGATGCCTATTCGGCTGCCCACCGCGAGGAATGGGACCGTCTCGCCCGGCTTGGCGCACAGCGCCAGTTCAGCGGTGTTGAGGCCGACGAGCTCATCGACCACTACCAGTCGGGGGCCAGCCAGCTCTCGGCGATCAAGACGACGACGGGCGACTCGGCGCAGGGTGACCGGCTGTCGCTCTGGCTCAGCAGGGCACGGTTGCGGTTCACCGGGGCATCCAGCAATGTGCTCAGCCAGCTGCCACGGTTCTTTGTCGCGCAGTTGCCGGCCGCGCTCTACCGAATCCGCTGGCTGTGCTTGGTTATCGCTGTCGCGACCTTCCTGATCGCCTTCCTTTACGCCTGGTGGATTACCGCCAACCCGCAGGTGTTCGCCAGCCTCGGGTCTGAATCCGACTTGAAGAAGTACGCAACTGAGGACTTCATCAACTACTACTCCGATAACCCCGGCTCGTCGTTCACGGGGTTCGTCTGGACGAACAACGCCTGGATCGCCGCCCAGGCCATCGCCTTCGGCATCGTCGGTGTCTACACGCCCTACGTTCTGTTCTCCAACGCCCAGTCGCTGGGCGTTGTCGGCGCAATCATGAATCACTACGGCGAGCTCGGCACCTTCTTCCTGTATATCTCACCGCACGGCCAGCTCGAGCTCTACTCGATCTTCGTGGCGGGGGCGGCGGGCCTGCGCATCTTCTGGGCCTGGATCGCCCCCGGCGCTCGCACCCGCGGGCAGGCGCTCGCCGAGGAGGGCCGAGCCCTCTTTACGATCGTGGTCGGGTTGATCCTTTCGCTGCTCGTCTCCGGCCTCATCGAGGGTTTCGTCACCCGACAGCCGTGGCCCTGGCCAGTGAAAATCGGGATCGGCACGGTCGCCCTCAGCGGATTTCTGGTCTACCAGTGGGTGCTTGGCGGGCGCGCGTATCGCGCGGGCGAGACCGGGGATCTCGACGAGTTCGAGGCCGGAGCGAAGCGGCTGGTCGCCGGTTAGGCGACGTGCCGGTTAGGCGATATTCCGGTTAGGCCACCTTGCGATCGAACAGCACCTTGTAGCTGAGGCCAGCAATTAGTGCGCCGACGAGTGGCGCGACGATGAACACCCAAACCTGGCCGAGGGCATCCGGCCCGCCATAAATCGCCGTCGCGATCGAGCGCGCGGGGTTGAACGACGCGTTGCTGACCGGGATCGCGATGAGGTGCAGCAGGGTGAGCGTGAGGCCGATCGCCAGTGGTGCGAATCCGCTGGGCGCGCGACGGTCGGTCACACCGAGGATCACGTAGAGGAAGACAGCGGTGAGCACGACTTCGGTAACGATGACGGCCACGAGACCGAACCCCGCCGGCGAGTGCGCGTCGTAACCGTTCGAGGCGAAGCCGCTCTTGGTGACGTCGTCAATCAGGCCAGCCGGGCCATTCGAGGCGATGACGAAGAGCACTGTCGTGGCGAGTGCGCCGCCGATGAGCTGCGCCACGATGTACGGGGCGACATCACGCCAGGCGAAACGACCGGCGGCAGCGGCGCCGACCGAGACGGCGGGGTTGAAGTGGCCGCCCGAGATGTGGCCGACGGCATAGGCGCCCGCGATCACGGCGAGGCCAACCGCGAGTGCGACCCCGAGGATTCCCGTGTTGCTCGACGTGAAGAGCGCGGTGCCGATGACGCCCCCGACGAGGAGGAAGGTGCCAAACAGTTCGGCGATGAGGCGGGCGAGGAGGGTGGGGGAGGTCGCAAGTGCGACATCCGCGTTGGTCACCGGTGACGTTACCTTGGCCAAGAGCGAGCCTTTCCATGAGAGCTGATGTGTTTCGACGATACCCTCGCGCGAACCCCTCGGGTGCCGCCGCCGCGGCCGGTTACAGCCGACCGGCGGCTTTGAGGGCGATGTACCGGTCGGCGAGCGCTGGCGGGAGGTCCTGCGGGGCGCCGGTGACGACTTCCGCGCCGAGTTGGCGGATCGCCGCCGCCACCCGCGCCTGGTCGAGCAGCGCGCGCTCGGCGGCGGCGGCCACGTAGACCTCTTCGCGCGTGCTGCGTTGGCGGGTGGCATCCAGAACGGTGGGATCGGTGACGGATGCCACGACCACCACGTGTTTGCGCGCCAGCTGAGGCAGCACCGACAGCAGCCCCCGTGACGCCCCGGGCGCGTCAATGGTGGTGGCAAGCACGACGAGGGCCCGGTGCGCGGTCACCGATCGCACGAGGGACGGCACTGCCGCCCAGTCCATCTCGATGAGTTCGGGCTCAACCGGCGCCATGCTCGAGACCATCCGTGCGAGCAGCTCCGCGCCGCTTGCGCCCTGCACCCTGGCGCGAATCCTGCGGTCGTAGATCACGAGGTCGACGCGGTCGCCGGCGCTCGAGGCGAGGGCGGCCAGCAGCAGAGCCGATTCGAAGGCGGTGTCGATGCGTGGCTCGTTGTCGATGCGCGCGGCGGAGGTGCGACCGCTGTCGATGATGATGACCACCCTGCGGTCACGTTCGGGGCGCCAGGTGCGAACGACCAGCCGTTGCCCTCCCGCATCGCGGCGGCGAGCGGTGGCTCGCCAGTCGATCGAGCGCACATCGTCTCCGCGCACGTAGTCGCGCAGGCTGTCGAACTCGGTGCCAGGGCCACGCACCATGACACTTGTGGCGCCGTCAAGCTCGCGCAGCCGGGCCAGGCGCGAGGGCAGGTGCTTGCGCGAGTTGAACGGAGGCAGCACCGAGATGGCGCCGGGTAGTTCGAAACTCGCCTGGCGGGCGAACAGCCGCAGCGGCCCGAACGAACGAATGGTCACCTGGCCAGCCCTGCGCTCGCCCCGACGGAACGGGGTGAGCATCGTGGTGATCCCCCTGCGCTCGCCCGCAGGCAGGTCGATGCGGGCGCGGCGCGGCGCCGACCCGGCCGACGGCTGCCAGCCATCACGGATGACGCCGTGCACCCGCCGCGTTCCGGTGTTGGCAACGAGGAGCGTCGACGCGACGGTTTCGCCGAGCCGCACCCGGTCGGGCAGCTCGCGGGCGAGAATCACTTTTCGCGGTGACCCGGCGATAGCGAGATCGATGACGCCGATGAGGAGCAGCCCGAGTAGCCACAGGCCGAGCACGCCCGGGTCCCCCGTCACGATGATCGGCAGTACACCGAGCGCGACGAGGGCGACGAACCAGCCCGAGAGTGCCATTAGGGTCGCGTAACCATCAGATCGGCACCTGCACCTGCTGCAGGATCGACCGCAGGATCGCGTCAGGCGAGACACCCTCCAGCTCCGCTTCGGGACGCAACTGGATGCGGTGGCGCAGCACCGGAAGCACCATCGCCTGCACATGGTCGGGCGTGATCGCGTCGAACCCCTGCAGCCACGCCCAGGCCTTGCTCGCCGCGAGCAGCGCCGTGGAACCTCGGGGGCTCACCCCGAGCTTGACCGAGGGGCTCTGTCGGGTGGCCCGGGCGAGGTCGACGGCGTAGCCGAGCACGTCGGCGCTGGCGCCCACCTTGGCGACTGCCGCCTGGCCCGCGGCGAGTTGTGTGGCGTCGAGCACGGCAGTGACACCCGCTGCCGCGAGATCGCGCGGGTTGAACCCCGCGGCATGCCGGGTGAGCACCTCGACCTCGTCGGTGCGCTCGGGCAGGTCGAGCACGAGCTTGAGCAGGAAGCGGTCGAGCTGCGCCTCAGGCAGCGTGTAGGTGCCCTCGTATTCGATCGGGTTCATCGTGGCGGCAACCATGAAGGGAACGGGCAGCTTGCGGGTCACGCCGTCAACAGAGACCTGGCGCTCCTCCATGGCCTCGAGCAGGGCCGACTGCGTCTTCGGGGGCGTGCGGTTGATCTCGTCGGCGAGCAGGATGTTGGTGAACACCGGCCCCTCGCGGAATTCGAACTCCCCGGCCTTGGCGTCTCCACCTGTAGGGGAGTAGACCAGCGAGCCGGTGATGTCGCCGGGCATGAGGTCGGGCGTGAACTGCACGCGCTTGGTGTCCAGCTTGAGCGCATGGCTGAGCGTGCGGACCAGGAGCGTCTTGGCCACACCGGGCACCCCCTCCAGCAGCACGTGCCCGCCAGACAGGAGTGCGATCGTGAGGCCGGTGACAGCGGCATCCTGTCCGACTACGGCCTTGGCAACCTCGATGCGCAGCTGGGCGAATGCACCGCGCAGGTCAGAAGAGTGCAATTGAGCGTCAGTCATAGAGCGATTCTTTCCTATCGATGCGGGTAACAAGTTCAGGGTCAGGGGCGCAGGGCTCGGGCGACGTCGCGCTCGAGCAGAAGCAGGGCGTCAGAGAGCACGACGAGGTCGCGATCGGATCGCGGGATGTCGTCGACCAGCAGCCGACGCACGTCACCGACCTGCCGCCCGGTCGCGCTCGCGACCCCCGCCACCACGTCGTCAACTGTGGCGACCGTCGGCAGCCCGCACAGCACAGCGAGCCGGTTGATGGAGCCGATGCGCAGCGAGTCGAGCGCACGCAAGCGCGACGACGACTTCTCGTATAGCCGGGCGCGACCCAGCATCGTCTCGCTCGCGCGCACCGTGACCGGCAGGTTCTCGATCACCAGCGGCCCGAGCCGTCGACCGCGCCAGACCGCGCCGACGATGAAAGCCACCACCAGAAGCATGAGAACCGGGATCACCCAGGCCGGGGTGAGGCTGCCCAAATCTTGGGCTTCGGTCGTCGGCAGGTCGGCGTGGGTCGGCAGATACCAGACCAGGTTGTGGTGTGCGCCTAACAGGTTCAGGGCGAGCGCGGCGTTGCCGTTCTCGATGACGTGCTCGTTGGTGAGGGCGTCCGTGGCGCCGAGCAGGGTCAGGTTCCCGCCGTCGAGCTGGATGAGCGAGTAGACGCGGTCACCGCTGCCCAAGCAGGTGGTCGCCTTGAGACTAGCGTCGGTCACTCGGTAGCCGGAACCGCCGCCGGAGACCTTTCCGGCCTTCTTGACCGCAGGCAAGGAACAGTCGGCTTTGAGGTCACCTGACACGATGCCGGCCTGCGCCACACCAGGAGCCACTTCGCGCAACTCGGCGAAGGCGGCATCCACCAGCACAACGGTGTCGGCGAGGCCGACGGCCTGGCTCAGCTGGCTGTCGTCGAGGTAGAGGCCCTGGTCGTAGATCAGCAACGTCGTGTCGGCGGGGTCGTCGATCGCATGACGTGTTGCGGTGAGTGAGTCAGTGGCAGTGACGTTCACTCCGTGTTGTGAAAGTACCTGGGCGACCGCCATTGCCCCGGCGGGCGCGGGGTTGGTGGACGAGAGCGGCACGCCGGCCACCCCGTTGCCAGCGACACCGATCGAAACGACTCCCACCACGAGAACGAACAGCGCTGCCCCGATCCAGAACAGCGAGCGCCGCAGCACCCTGCCCGCGGTCGGCGTCACTACCCGCTGCCCGGCAAGCGTCATGCCGGGGCCGCTTCCAGCACCGGGCGACTCAGACGCAGGTCATTCTCCAGGGCGGCGATCGACTCGAACTGATCGGAGGTGCCGACCCGGCCGAGATAGCGGACGTCGTCAAACGCTCCGGCCGAGGCGGCGAGACGGTCGGCGAGGGGCGGGAAGGCGGCCCCTGCACGTGACGCGAAATCCCGCGCGGTGGTGCCGGGGGATGTCGTGACGATCGTGCGCTCGGCGAGCCCGCGCGCGATCGCCCTGAACATCTCGACGACGGCCGTGGAGTAGTCGTCGGCCCTGGCGGCGGCCTCAGCGTCGCGGCGGATGCGGGCGGCATCCCGCGCGTCGTCCTCACCAAACAGCGACCCGGCGACGGCACTGCCGCGGTTCAGCCTGGGCACGCCGAAGATGAGGAACGCGACGACAAGGCCGATCACGATGAGGATGACCACGACCCCGATTCCGAAAGCGGGAGGCCCCTGCAGAGTGCCGAACTGAAGCGAGTTGAGCCAATCTCCGATGGCCTTCGCGACGCGATCAAACAGCGTGGGCTTGGCCGCCTGATACACCGGCTTGGAGAGCTCGTCGATGAGCCACTGCTGGGCATCCGGCGCATCCGGGTCGACCGGAACGTCGAAGGGGAGCTGGCCGATCACGACCAGCGCGATGCCGTCGCGGCCGCTGCGCCGCCTGCGTGCCGGAGATAGGGATCAGGCAGGCTGGTGTCGCCCGCCTGCCTAGCTTCGACGAACCGACTGAGCTCGAGGTCGAGGCCTTCCTTGCGCATCCGTAGGTCGATGTAGATCAGCGCCGGAGTCGCCGCCTGCACCACGGACGCGATGGCCCCGAAGACTATCGAGACGACGAAGGTGAGGATGTAGAGCACCACGCCAGCGACGATGACGCCCGTTTGATCGCCGTTCGGATTGATGAGCGCCGCGCCGAAGCCGAGGAGGATCGACAGCGGGGTGGTGATGACGCCGGCGACGGTCTGCACGATGACAATGACCAACAATTGGATGCCGAAGGTCTTCCAGAAGAACCCGGTCGTGAGTGACCAGGAGCGCCCGACCGCGTCGCGCAGCGGCAGCCGCTCGAGCATGAGGGCGCTCGGCACAAGCGAGAGGCGAGTGCCGAGCCAGACGGCGAGCACGATCGCTCCCAGGCCTGCGACGAGGCCGAGCAGCACGCCGATCACGACCCCGGCGACGCCGCCCAGCGCGACGATGACCGCGATCAGCACGGCCACTATCGCAATCGCCACAATCACCGCGGCGCTCACGGCGAGCGCCCAACCGATGAGGGCTCCGATCCTGCCCCGCGCAGCTCTCCACAGCCCGCCCAGTCTGAGCTTCTCCCCGAGAGTGCCACGAGCCACTTCGAGCGAGATGACGCCCTGCAGGATCGCGGAGGCGACGATGGAGAGGGCGGCCGGGATGATTCCGGAGAGGACGATGAGTGCGACCGATCCGGCACCGAGAGTCGCGGCATCCGCCTCGGTGGCGGTCAGGGTGCGTGACACCGCGAAGAAGGTCACGAGCCCGACGACGATCAGCGCGAGAATCGTGATGATTCCGGTGATGAGCAGGGCGAAGCCGAAAGTCGGTCGCGGGTTGCGACGCAAAACCTGGAACGCGGCCCCGAGCAGCACGCCCAGCGTGAGCGGACGCAGCGGGATGAGGCCGGGCTTGGGCGGCGGGGTCCAGCCGGGCGCGCCGCTGGTGCCTGCTGGTGTCGCTGGGCCGCCCTCGGGCCCGAAGGGCGACGCAGGGGCCGGGGTGGCTGCCCCAGCATCAGAGGGGGGCGTCCAGGCGGTGTTGTCGGTCAATGTCGCTCCCTGTAATACCGCCGGCCTGCACAACTGTCGCAATCATGCTTTCACACTCGACTACTCTTGTGCGAAAGCTCCTCAAGCACCCCGTGGGCGAGAAGCCGAGTAGTAGCGAGGGCATGTGAACGCGCGAATTCTTGTAGTCGATGACGACACCGCCCTGGCGGAGATGATCGGAATCGTGCTTCGCACGGAGGGCTTCGAGCCCTTCTTCTGCGAGGACGGTTCCGGCGCGCTCGCCGCATTCCGCTCTTCGCGGCCCGACCTGGTGCTTCTGGACCTCATGCTTCCGGGCATCAACGGCATCGAAGTGTGCGCGAGCATCCGCGAAGAGTCCGGCGTTCCGATCATCATGCTCACCGCCAAGAGCGACACGACCGACGTCGTCAAGGGGCTGGAGAGCGGTGCCGACGACTACGTCGTCAAGCCGTTCAACCCCAAAGAACTCGTGGCACGCATCCGCACCCGGCTTCGGCCAACCACGCAGTCGTCGACCGGTTCCCTGCAGGTAGGCGACCTGGTGCTGGATGTCGCGGGCCATGAGGTCAAGCGCGGCAGCACCAAAATCAACCTCACGCCGCTGGAGTTCGAGTTGCTCCTCACGCTCGCCCTCAAGCCGCAGCAGGTCTTCACACGCGAGATGTTGCTCGAACAGGTCTGGGGATACCACTACAAGGCCGACACCCGCCTGGTGAACGTGCACGTTCAGCGATTGCGGGCCAAGGTCGAGGAAGACCCAGACAACCCCAAGATTGTCATGACCGTGCGCGGGGTCGGTTATCGCGCTGGCAGCACCAGCTAGGCCCATGCGCGACTTCGACCTGCGCGCTTGGATCGACCGGCTGGTGCAGCTCTGGTCGACCTCGCTCCAACTGCGCACCGTCGCGATCACCGTCGTGCTTTCCGGTGTCGCCGTCGCGATCATCGGCGGCTTCATGTCTTTCAGCGTCGGATCGAACCTCTTCGACGATCGGCGCGACCAGTTGATCGGCACCTCCCAGACCGCGACCCTCGCGGGCCAGCGGGTGTTCGACGACGCGACCGAGCAACTGGGCGCCGAGGACCTCGACGCGACGATGCAGGATGCCGCCGACGCGATAGCGAGCGCCGCCGCCTCGAACGTCAGCACCCAGTTCGCCATCCTGCGCTCGCCGGGCCAGGAAGGCCCCTCCGAGATCATTTCTGACCCCAACATCGCCGCGCTGATCTCACCCGAGTTGCGAAAATCGGTGGAGGACTCCGCCCAGCGACGCACGCACTGGCAGTCCGTGGCTCTGCCGCAAGAAGACGGCTCCGTTCAGCCCGGCCTCATCGTGGGCACCACGCTGGATATCCGCGGAGCCCAGTACGAGCTCTACCTCGTGTACAACATCCTCGACGCGCAGCAGACCCTCGGCTTCGTGCAGCAGACCCTCCTGTTCGGCGGGCTCGCCCTCATCCTGCTCATCGGTGCCGTCACCTACATCGTGGTGCGGCTTGTGGTGGGCCCGGTGCAACTCGCGGCGGAGACGAGCGAGAAGCTCGCCGCCGGGCAACTCGAGGTGCGTATCCCGGTCAAGGGTGACGACGTCATCGCGACCCTGGCTCGATCGTTCAACGGGATGGCGGCATCGCTACAGAACCAGATCACCCGGCTCGCCGCGCTTTCCACAGTGCAGCAGCGCTTCGTCTCCGATGTCTCGCACGAGTTGCGCACGCCGCTGACCACGATCCGGCTCGCCGGCGATGTGCTCTACGACCAGCGCGAGAGCTTCCCTCCCGCGACCGCGCGCACCGCCGAACTGCTGCACACCCAGGTCGAGCGTTTCGAGTTGCTGCTCGCGGACCTGCTCGAGATGAGCCGGTACGACGCCGGCGCCGTCGACATGGAGACCGAGCCGACCAACCTCGTGCGGCTCGTTGAAGACGCGGTCGAGAGCGTGGCATCCCTCGCCACGTCCAAGGGCTCCGACCTGCGAGTGGTGGCGCCAGGCGGGTACTTCGAGGCCGAGGTTGACCTGCGCCGCATCCGCCGGATCCTACAGAACCTGCTCGGCAACGCGATAGATCACGGCGAGGGCAAGCCGATCGTGATCTGGGTCGACAGTGATACCGATGCGATCGCGATCGCCGTGCGTGACTATGGTGTCGGGATGACGCCTACCGCGATGGCCCGCGTCTTCGACAGGTTCTGGCGTGCCGACCCGTCGCGCCAGCGCAGCACGGGAGGCACCGGCCTCGGCCTCGCGATCTCGCTCGAGGATGCCGCGCTGCACGACGGCTGGCTCGAGGTCTGGTCGGCGCCGGGGGAGGGCTCCTGCTTCAGGCTGACGATTCCGCGGGTGCGCGGCGCGAAACTCGTCTCGTCGCCGCTCGAGCTTCCGCCATCCGATGACGCGCTGGCGGAGGTGCACGGTGACTAGACGAACGAGCGCGCTGGGTCTGGCAGTGGCCGCCGTCCTGTTGCTGGCCGGGTGCGTCGGCATCCCGACATCCGGAGGCGTGCAGACCGGCCCGGTAATCGACGATCAACTCAACCCCGACTTTGTGGTGCTGCCTTCCGACCCGCGCGCCGGGTCTAGCCAGGAGCAGATCCTCACCGACTTCATGCAGGCCGTGCGCGGCCCGCAGAACGACTACGCGGTGGCCCGCAAGTTCATGACGAAGGCCCTCGCCGAGACCTGGGACCCGGATGCCAGGGTCGACATCCGCACCGCCCCCGCCGTCACCGCCCAGGGCCCCACCGGCGACTCCCTCAGCTACACGCTCGTCAGTCGAGCCTACGTCGACGCCGACGGCCGCTACTTCGAGCAGGATGGCACCAGCCAGGCCCTGCAATTCTCCTTCGCGAAGGAGAACGGTGAGTGGCGCATCAGCGCAGCCGCGAACGGGATCGTGCTCTCACAGTCGAGCTTCAACATCGTCTTCACCGAGCAGGCGCTGTACTTCTTCGATCCGAGTCACAACTACCTGGTGCCCGATGTGCGCTGGTTCCCTTCGCGGGCCACTGTCCCTGTACGCATCGTGCGGGCCCTGCTCACCGGGCCGGCCAGCTGGTTGGGTAAGGGCGTGGTCAGCACCGCTTTCCCGGTCGCCACAACGCTGGGGTCGAAAAGCGTCACAGTCCAGGCCGGCACGGCAACCATCGACCTGAGCAAGGAGGCGCTCGGGGCCTCGCCGACCGACCGAGGGCTCATGCGGCAGCAACTCGCCGCCACGCTGGGCGTGTCTGATATCGAGATGACGGTCGGTGGCATCGGGCTGGTCGCGCCCGATTCCTCGGCGGCGGTCGTCAACCCGAATGTGGAGTCCGCGATGCTCGTGGGCACGGCAGCCGAACTCGGCTTCGATTCTGGTGACGGAATCACCCCCATCGCGGGGCTCAGCTCCAGCCTCGTGGCCGCGGGGGCGGTCTCCGTCACGTTGTCCAACGACAAGCAGGCCGCCGCGTTCCTCGGCTCTGGCGGTGCCGCCTACTTCACCCGCAACGGCAATGACCAACCGCAGGTGCTCGACACTCGGGGGGGCCTTGTCGCACCGGCGCTGGACCCCTACCTCTACGTGTGGTCAGCGCAGGCGGGCAGCGCCGCCTCGCTCATCACCTTCGGGGCCGACGGGGTGCAGCATCCCGTGCAATCCGGCCTCCCAGCAGACGCCAGGCTCGTGTCGATGGATGTCTCCCGCGACGGCACCCGCCTGCTGCTCTACCTCTCCACCGATGTCGGCGCGCGACTGTACGTGGCCGGCATTGTCCGCGGGCAGGGCAACGTGCCGACGTCGCTGGGCGAACTGGTGGCCCTGCCGGTGCCTGACAACGCACCCATCGACGCGACCTGGGTGGATGACCGCACTGTTGCCGCGGTCTCGCAGGACAGCGGGGCAGCCACTGTCACCGCCTTCGAGATCGGTGGACCGAGCGCTGCCATCGGGCAGCTGGCCGACGCCATCTCGATCGTGGGCGGCAGCGAGGGTATCGACGGCCTGCGGGTGCTCAGGGCAACCGGCGAAATCTTCCGACCGGCGGGCAGCGGCGGCTGGGTCGACACCGGCATCAAGGCCACATTCCTCGGCACCAAGCAGTAATCCACAGGAGCCATTCGCGCGCCCCTGGGCGGCTCTAGCCGCCCCAGTCTGGTGGCGTGTGGATTCGTGATGCGTTGCTCGACGCCTGGGCGCTGCTCTCACCGATCGAGTGTGCCGGGTGCGACGCGGCAGACCGATCCCTGTGCGCCGACTGCCTACACGCCCTCCAGCCGAGCGTGACCGTGCACTCGGCGGGTGGCGTGCGGGTGTGGGCGGCCCTTAGCTACGAGGGGCGGGTGCGCCGCGTCATCCTCGCCTTCAAGGAGCAGGAACGAACGGATGCCGCCCGGGCTCTCGCCGTGCCACTGGCCGCCGCGGTGCGCGCCGCGGTCGCGGCCACCACGCCCGGCGCGGCCGAGGCGTCCGGCGCGGCCGACGCACCCGGCCCCGGGAGTGTCGAGCTCGCCCTCGTCCCCACCAGCCGCGCGGCCTGGCGTCGCCGGGGCTACGACCCGGTCGCCGTGCTCGTGCGCAGGGCCGGCGGCAGGCCCACCCGGGTACTCCTTCCCAGCCGGGTTAGAGCCACCCAGAAGAAGCTCGGAATCGCCGATCGCGCGGAAAACCTGCGTGGGGCATTCGTGGCAGCGCGTCGGCTGGAGGGCCGTCGGTTCATCGTTGTCGACGACATCCTGACCTCCGGGGCGACCATTTCTGAGGCGGTTCGGGCCATCGAGACGGCCGGCGGAGTGGTCGTAGGAGGGGCAACCTTAGCATTCACGAAGAGGTTGCTGGCTTTCCGTGACAACGCCAGCAGCGAGGACTACCGTGGGGCAAAAGGCGCACTGAATGACCGCCTGGCACCATCCGGCGGTCGCGCACAAGGGCTGGGAGGTCGCCGTGGAAATTACCGTCACCGGACGCAACCTGGGGGTTACTGATCGATTTCGCGAATACGCGATCGAGAAGGCGGAGAAGATAGATCATCTCGCTGAACGGGCGATTGCGTTCGAGGTCAAAGTATCCCGGCATCACGAGACCCGTGGCTCCAGCGGGGAGGACCGCGTCGAGTTGACGGTGATCGGCCCCGGCCCGCTCGTGCGGGCCGAAGCCGCGGCATCCGACAAGTACGCCGCGTTCGACTTGGCCATGGCGAAGCTCGCCGAACGGATGCGCCAGTCGAAAGACCGCAAGAAGGTGCACCGCGGCCAGCATCGCCCGGTGTCGCTGCACGAGGCGTCATCCGGTGGCTTCAAGGTCGTTGATCTCGTACCCGCGAGCCCGGAAGTTCTTGAGCGCGTGCTCACCGGCGAGATTCCCGTGCAGTCAGAGGCTTCGCAGCCGGAGACTGGCGACTACACGCCGGTCGTGATCCGTCGCAAGGTTTTTCCCAGCTCGCACATGACAGTGGAGGAGGCCCTCGACCACATGGAACTCGTCGGTCACGACTTCTTCCTGTTCATCGATGCCGGTACCGACCGTCCGAGCGTGGTGTATCGCCGCAAGGGCTGGGATTACGGAGTGATCGCGCTGGAGGAGCGCTCCGAGCTGGCTGCGTCGGGCAAGAGCGCGCGGGCGCGCCGCGCGTAGGCAGGCGCCGGGAGGCGGTTCCCAGTCCGCGGTTGGTACGATTACGAGTCGGTAACGCGCGCGCGAAAATGCGCGCTCCCGAAAAGACGGGACATTCCCGCTCTCAGAAGTGGAGTAATCGGTGGCCAACGTTCTCGAACGCGCACTGCGCGTAGGTGAAGGTCGACTCCTGCGTCGTCTCAAGGGCTATGCGGATGCCGTGAATCATCTCGAAGACGACTTCAAGACCCTCAGTGACGAAGAGCTCAAGCACGAGACGGTTGAGTTTCGTGAGCGCTACGCCCAGGGCGAGTCCCTCGAAGATCTCCTGCCCGAGGCTTTCGCGGCAGTCCGCGAGGCGGCGGTCCGCACCCTCGGTATGCGCCACTTCGATGTGCAGCTCATGGGCGGCGCCGCCCTGCACCTAGGCAACATCGCCGAGATGAAGACCGGCGAGGGCAAGACCCTCGTCGCTACCCTTGCCGCCTACCTCAACGCCATCCCCGCCCGCGGCGTGCACGTGGTCACTGTCAACGACTACCTGGCCAGCTACCAGTCCGAGCTGATGGGACGCGTCTTCCGGGCGCTCGGGATGACGACGGGCGTCATCCTCTCCGGCCAGACTCCGGTTGAGCGTCGCGAGCAGTATGCCTGCGACATCACCTATGGCACCAACAACGAGTTCGGCTTCGACTACCTGCGCGACAACATGGCGTGGCAGGCACAAGACATGGTGCAGCGCGGGCACTACTACGGGATCGTCGACGAGGTGGACTCGATCCTCATCGACGAGGCGCGCACCCCGCTGATCATCTCTGGCCCGGCGTCGGGCGAGGCCAACCGCTGGTTCAACGAGTTCGCGGGAATCGCGACCAAGCTCATCCCCGATGTCGACTACGAGGTCGACGAGAAGAAGCGCACGGTGGGGGTACTCGAACCCGGCATCGAGAAGGTCGAAGATTACCTCGGCATCGACAATCTCTATGAGTCGGCGAACACTCCCCTCATCTCGTTCCTCAACAACTCGATCAAGGCCCGGGCCCTGTTCAAGAAGGACAAGGACTACGTCGTCATGAACGGCGAGGTGCTCATCGTCGACGAGCACACCGGCCGCATCCTCATGGGTCGCCGCTACAACGAGGGCATCCACCAGGCAATCGAGGCCAAGGAGGGCGTCGCGGTCAAGGCCGAGAACCAGACCCTCGCCACCGTCACGCTGCAGAACTACTTCCGTCTTTACGGAAAGCTCTCCGGAATGACCGGTACTGCCGAGACGGAGGCTGCCGAGTTCATGAGCACCTACAAGCTCGGCGTGGTGCCGATCCCCACCAACAAGCCGATGCTGCGCAAAGACCAGTCAGACCTCGTCTACAAGAACGAGCAGTCGAAGTTCGAGCAGGTCGTCGAAGACATCAGCAAGCGTCACGCCACAGGTCAGCCGGTGCTCGTGGGCACTACGAGCGTCGAGAAGAGCGAGTTGCTCTCCAAGATGCTCGCGCGAAAGGGCGTGCGCCATGAGGTGCTCAACGCCAAGAACCACGCCCGCGAGGCGGCCATCATCGCCCAGGCCGGGCGCCTCGGTGCCGTGACCGTCGCGACCAACATGGCCGGGCGCGGCACCGATGTCATGCTCGGCGGCAACGCCGAGTTCCTCGCTGTCGCACAGATGAACGCCAAGGGCCTCAGCCCGATCGAGACCCCCGACGAGTACGAGGCCGCCTGGGATGCCGTCTATGACGCCGTGAAGGGCGAAGTGGGCACGGAGGCCGCCAAGGTCGTCGAGGTCGGCGGGCTCTATGTGCTGGGTACGGAGCGCCACGAATCGCGCCGCATCGACAACCAGCTGCGCGGTCGCTCCGGTCGCCAGGGTGACCCGGGGGAGAGCCGCTTCTACCTGTCCCTGCAGGATGACCTCATGCGCCTGTTCAACAGCGGCGCAGCCGAGGCACTCATGGGCCGCAGCAACATGCCTGACGATTTGGCCATCGAGTCGAAGGTCGTGAGCCGCGCCATCCGTAGCGCACAGTCGCAGGTCGAGGCGCGCAACGCGGAGATCCGCAAGAACGTGCTCAAGTACGACGACGTGCTCAACCGCCAGCGTGAGGCGATTTACAGCGACCGCCGCCACATCCTGGAGGGTGACGACCTGAAGGATCGCGTCGGCCACTTCCTCGAAGACGTCGTGACCGAGGTGGTCGAGGTGCAGACCGGTGAGGGCACCTCCGATGACTGGGACTTCGACGGGCTGTGGACGGAGCTCAAGACGCTCTACCCGATCTCCATCACGGTCGATGAGGTGCTCACCGAAGCAGGAACCCGCGGCCGAGTCACGAGCGCGTTCCTGAAGAAGGAGATCCTTTCCGACGCCCAGTACGCCTACAAGCGCCGCGAGGAGCAGCTCGGCGAGGCCGCGATGCGCGAGCTTGAGCGCCGCGTTGTGCTCTCGGTGATCGATCGCCGCTGGCGCGATCACCTCTATGAGATGGACTACCTGAAAGACGGCATCGGGCTGCGGGCGATGGCCCAGCGCGACCCGCTCGTCGAATACCAGCGCGAGGGTTTCGCGCTCTACCAGTCGATGATGGGTTCGATTCGCGAGGAGGCAGTCGGCTTCCTGTTCAACCTCGAGGTCGAGGTCACCGGTGGCGCGGCTGTGCAGGCGCCCGGTCTCGGCCAGGAGGGCGCACCCGCCAATCGCCTCAGCTACTCGGCCCCAGGTGCGGATGCCCCCGGCGAGGTCGAGGTGCGTGACCAGCGCGGGCAGCTCGAGCGAGCCGCCACCGCCCGCGCGCAACAGGCTGCCCAGCAGCAGCAGGCCGCGCAGTTCGGACAGCAGCCGCAGCAGGCCCAGCAGCCGAACGCCCCCCGCGGAGCCTTCGGCCAGCGCACCGACGACGGCGCGGGTCAGCCCGCGCCCCAGAACCGTGCGGAACGGCGGGCGCAGGAGCGCCGCGGCGGCTAAGCGAAAAACGCGGAGCGTTTTTCTGCCGCAGCGGCACTCCTGCGGCGTGAGGAAAAGCTGCCATGCGAGAGGCCGGGCGCCGAGAGCGAAAGTGGGCCGCTAAGTCCCGACAAGCACCGCAGAAGTCTGCGACGCCAACTTCCGATCAAACGTCCACAGCGGCCCTTCACCACTTTGCTCCGCAACAGTGACGAGATAGCAGTCTTCGAACGACAGCTTCGGGTGTTCGACATAGATCTCAAACGCCGCACCGAAAAGCTCAGCGCTGCCGTCGACTCTGGGCTGTGCCAGTAGATCTCGCAGGGCCTCGCGCTGTTCGTGCCGCGTGAGCCCGTAGTGACGTCCGATGACGAAGATGACCTCGATGAGAGCGGCGTCGGCAACTCGAAAGTGGCCTGAGGCTAGGAGGGCCCGTGCTGCTTCGTGCTGCCCCGGGACGTCGTCGATGAGGAGGCGCAGCACCACGTTGGCATCGAGGAACCCGTGGGCCGCGGTCACTTGCGGCTGTCGCGATGGGCTTGGTAGTACTCGTCGACGTCGGTGATCGGGGCCGCGCCAGACCGGCGGGCCAGCGCTGTCACCCGCCTACTCAACTCGTCCAAGGTCGGAACGGGCGTGAGCGTGATTTGGGACTTGTCGGCATCGAATGACACGTCGAGCGAGTCGCCAACTCCGAGCCGGAGGGCCTCACGAACTGCGGCGGGAATCACCAACTGCCCTTTGCTGCTCAGTGTCACGACATATCCCATGTCTTACAGGATACGCGAGGTAAGGCGCTGAAGTGAAGTAAGGCACCGACTAGAGCACGTTGATTGCCGTGGCCCGCCAGCGCTGGTCCAGCCCTTCGAGCCTGAGCGCCACGGCCCTCGTTCGCGCCCGCCCGCGCACGATAACTACCGCCTCGACCACGCCATCCCGCGGCTCGCACAGCGTGGTCGACCCGATCGTGAAGTTGGGGCGAGTTGCGCGCTGGCCTTTCGCTTGGCGGGCGCGCGCCGAGAGGACCACGCGCTTGAGCAGGTGTCGATAGACGTCGTCATTGACCCAGCGCGAGATCTGGTCGAGATCGCGTGCCCCGGCGAGGATCTCGATGACGCAGCGCGTGAGGTTCTCGACGAGCGGCTCGGGATGGGGCAGGGTCGCCGTCGACGTGGGTTGATGGCCGAAGAACTCGTCCGGCGAGAAACGCGGCCTGATCACCTTTGAGGGAAGTGTTTCGTGAATGCTGCGTGCCGCAGGCCTCGCGCGCTCATCTGCCGAAGGAAGTGCTGTGCTCATCTGCCACCCCGAATCCAGACCCAGACCGTCCACCCCCCAATGGGGGTAGACGACACTAAAGCAGCCAATAGCCCTTGCTGTCCATGACCAATTTTCAACTGTGGATAACCCGCCTGCAGTGTGACGCGGGTGACTAGCGTCGCGGCATGCGCTGGGACAAGCTGTTCGACGATCTCGAGAGCCAGCTCGAACAGGAGTTGTCGGCTGAAGAGCTCGACGTGGAGGCGGAGGAAGAGCGGCTCCGTCTCGGTCGGCTCTCGGTCCGCGATCGGCTCGTCGCGTTGCATCAGTCCGCTGGGCGCGGGTCGGAGTATCGCATTGTCGTGACGCTCGGGTCGGGAATCCGCCTCACGGTGCATCCGGTCACCTTCGGGCGTGACTGGTTCTCGGCCGACGTCCTGGCGGATGACGGGGCAACTCCGCGAACGCTGGCCCAGTGCATCCTGCCGCTTGCAGCGATCACGGGGATCAGCCTCGCCGCTGATCAGATCGCCCCCAGTCTTGTTCCGGACGCTCGACCCGATGGCCACCCCTCGCTCTCGTCCCGGTTGGGCCTCACGTTCGTGCTGCGCGACCTGTGTCGGCGACGCCGTCCGCTGGATGTCGTGCTCGCGCACGGTGAGCTGCACGGCACACTCGATCGCGTCGGCCGCGATCACCTCGACGTCGCCGTGCACGAGCGCGGGGCGGTGCGGCGTGAGACAGCCGTGCGGGAATATCGGCTTATCCCGCTTGCTGGCGTCCAGTTGCTGCGGCTCTAGCGATCGCCTTACCCCTGGCGCGGTTCGCCGAGCGAGAACTCGGCCACGTTGGCGAAGTCGGATTGGTTCCAGAGGTTCATCCGCCTGGTCTCCTCGTACATGGCCTCGATGTACGACTCGAGCACGCTGCGCTCCACCCGCCATTGGCCGCTCGCCCCCACCTTGATCGCCGGGAGCTCGCCCGATCGAACCAGGGCATAGGCCTGTTTGGTGGAGATGCTCAGCACCTCCGCCGTGTCGGCAAGGGTCAGAAACCTGCCGATGCCGTCTGCGGGTGTGGCGTTCATGCCTCGATTATGAGCGCGCTAGAGCTGGCATGGGGGCGGTGTGGATAACTTCCGTGGTGTGGCCCCGTGCGCCGCGACGATGAGTCGACCGGCGATGCACGAAACGCAGATGCATGGACGAGATACAGAGGAGCACCGATGAGCACCCTTCGAACAGGCAAGCGGAGGCCCTTCGCCTTCGATCCCCGATTGGCGATCGGCCTCCTGCTCGTCGTGGCATCAGTGGCCGGAGTCGTTGCGATCGTCTCGGCGGCGGACACGTCGGTGCAGGTCTACTCGGCCCGCAATCCGCTCGCCCCCGGAGACCGCATCATGCCCGACGACCTCGAAGCACGCAGCGTGCGATTGGATGCTGCTGACACCCTCTACCTCGAACCCGGCGAGGTTCCCGACACCGGGTTCGTCGTGACCAAGTCAGTGGCGCAGGGCGAGCTGGTCCCGGCCTCCGCGGTCGGCAGCGTGGACGGCTTGCGGCTCACCTCGGTGGTGCTCACGATGGGCAGCCAGCTCGCGGCATCCGTGCAGCCGGGTTCAGTCGTCGACGTTTGGGCAGCAGAAGAGGTCGACAGCGGGCACTTCGGGCCCCCAGCGGTGATCGTATCCGGTGCAATAGTCGTGCGGTTGATCGAGTCCGATTCGATCGTTGCGTCCGACCAGACCACAGCCATCGAGGTGCTGGTGCCGAAGTCCAAGATCGCACGCGTACTCGAGGCCCTCGCCAACGACGATGCAATCTCCATCGTGCCCGCGACGATCCCGGCCAAGGGCTGATGGCGCGCCTCGCGCTCGCGCTTCCGGTCGCCTCCGAAGATCGGCTGGCGGCCGAGGCCGTGCGACACGGACACGAAGTCGTCGCACGCTGCGCGAGCGCGCATGAACTGGCCTCGATGGTCGACGCGCTGCGCCCCGACGCTGTGATCGTCGGGGCCGAGCCGCGGTACCTGAGCGACCGGGTGATCGCGACGACCGACGATGCCGGGGTAAGCCTGGTCGCACTCGTTGCGGGAGATCAGGGCCGGCGGCACGCGGCATCCCTCGGTCTTTTCGAAACGCTGGATGCCGCGGCCCGCTGGCCCGAGATCGAGAAGCTGCTCGGCGGCACCCGCCGCGAGGTAGGCACGTCGTTGGGCGAAGGGGCAACGCCCCGGGTCGCTCGTGGTTCGGTCATCGCGGTGTGGGGGCCAGCAGGCTCGCCGGGGCGCACAACTCTCGCCATCGGGATCGCGGCGGAGATCGCGGCCCGCGGGCACTCGGTCGCCCTCGCCGATGTCGACACGCACGGGGCATCCGTCGCTCCGGCGCTGGGGATGCTGGATGAGGCCCCTGGCTTCGCTGCTGCCTGCAGGTTGGCCGGATCCGACACCCTGAACAGCGCCGAGTTGGAGCGCATCGCCCAGCGCTACGAGTCGCCACTCGGCGGCTTCTGGGTGCTCACCGGGATCGGTCGCCCGAGCCGTTGGCCAGAGCTCTCTGCCGACCGGGTGGCGAAGACCATCGCCCAGTGCCGGGCGTGGGTTGACTACACGATCCTCGACACCGGTTCGAGTCTCGAGAACGACGAGGAGATCTCGAGCGACCTGTTTGCACCGCGCCGCAATGCCGCCACGGTCACGGCAGTGCACGAGGCCGACCACGTCATCGCCGTCGGATCGGCCGACCCGGTCGGGCTTTCGCGCTTCCTGCGCTCGCATGTCGACCTGGTCGAGGCGGCATCGACGCATTCGGTGACGGTGGTCATGAACCGGATCAGGGCATCCGCAATCGGGATGAACCCGAACGGCCAGGTCACCCAGACGCTCTCCCGGTTCGGGGGCATCGAGTCGCCCGTGCTAGTGCCGTGGGACATGAACGCCATGGACGGGGCGGTGTTGAGCGGGCGCACCCTGGCAGACTCCGCGCCGCGCTCGCCCGCGCGGGCCGCCATCAGGGACTTCGTCGCGTCGCGGCTGCTTCCCGAGGAGGTGCCGGTGGCTCGCAGCCTCCGCGGCAGGTTCGGGCTCGCCCGGGCCACCGGCTAGCCTTTATGGGTGTCCACCCTCAGCGATCTCGTCCAGGCCCAGGGCCGCTCGAGCGAGGCAGACATCGAATGGCTGCACCTGCTCGTCGGCGACTGGCAGCTGCTCGCCGACCTGGCGTTCGCCGACATCGTGCTCTGGGTGCCGAGCACCGACGGCAGTTTCGTCGCGGTCGCGCATGCCCGGCCATCCAGCTCAGCCACCCTGTTCTACCGGGACTTCGTCGGCCAGGGCATCAAGCCGGAGTGGAAGGCGCAGGTCACCGAGGCTTTCGAAACCGCGAGGATCGTCGACACTGCGACCCCGGCCTGGTACGAGGAGACGCCGACCCGAGTGCGCGCAGTGCCGGTACTGCGCAGGCTGAGCCCGAGCGGCTCGGCGACGACGGAGTTTCCGATTGCCGTCATCACCCGGCACACCAACCTGAGTGAGGCACGCACTCCCTCTCGGCAAGAACTGACCTTCAACGATTGCGCCAACGACCTGTTCGCGATGATCGCCTCTGGCGACTTCCCCGACCTCGGGGCACCGTCGAGCCCGCGGCGTGCTGCGCCCCGGGCATCCGATGGTCTTGTACGTTTGGATGTCGATGGCATTGTGACCTTCGCGAGCCCGAACGCGCTCTCGGCCTTCAACCGCATCGGCTTCGCCGGCGAGCTCGAGGGGGAGTCGCTCGCCGAAGTCACGACCGAACTCATCGCAGGCCAAACCGTCGTCGACGAATCCCTGCCGCTCGTGGTGACCGGTCGCGCTCCGTGGCGCACCGACATCGAGGCGCGAGGCGTCACGGTGTCGCTGCGCACCATCCCGATCCGCAACAGTGGTGAGCGGGTCGGGGCGATCGTGCTCTGCCGGGATGTCACCGAGGTGCGCCACCAGGAGCGCGAGCTGATCACGAAGGATGCCACGATCCGCGAGATCCACCACCGGGTCAAGAACAACCTGCAGACCGTGGCCTCGCTGTTGCGCATCCAGGCGCGACGGACTCACAGCGATGTCGCACGGGATGCCCTCGGCCAGGCCATGCGCCGGGTGGCGGCCATCGCCGTGGTGCATGACACCCTCTCAGAGGGTCTCAACCAGGATGTGGATTTCGACGTGGTGTTCGACCGCGTGCTGCTCCTGATCGCCGAGGTCGCATCGAGTCACAACACGACGGTGCACCCGAAGTCGACCGGCAGTTTCGGAAACCTGCCGAGCGAATATGCGACGCCGCTAGCCCTGGCGCTGACCGAACTCGTGACCAACGCGGTCGAGCACGGGCTTGCCGGCAAGGCAGACGGTCAGGTTGAGATCGTCGCGAAGCGCACCGACGACCTGTTGAGCGTCAAAGTGCGCGACAACGGCGTGGGGCTGCCCGAAGGCAAGGTCGGCTCGGGCCTCGGCACCCAGATCGTGCGGACCCTCATCCAGGGTGAACTGGGCGGCACCATCGACTGGCACACGATGATGGGCAGCGGCACGGAAGTGACCATCGAGGTGCCACTGACCTGGCTGCGAAAGCCTTAGCGGGAGCTATGAGGCGCGGCGTGCCCTTGCAGCGCGACGCTTGAGCGCGCGACGCTCGTCTTCGCTGAGGCCACCCCAGACACCGGAATCCTGCGAGGTGTCGAGCGCGTACTGGAGGCACATCTCGGTGACGGAACAGCGCCCGCAGACAGCCTTCGCCTTGTCGATCTGGTCGACGGCCGGGCCGGTGTTGCCGACCGGGAAGAACAGCTCAGGGTCAGCAGTCAGGCAGGCAGCTTTATCGCGCCAGTCCATGTGGTACTCCTTAGATGCGATGCGGCAGGTTAGACCGCGAACAGGCAAAAGCCTGAAGAAGATCGGGTTCGAGAAAGTGATGGGACCCGCTCGCAACGCTGGGAGCTGGAAATCAACCTCACATAGACTCTCATATCGATAGATGCAAATCAATGGTTTTTGTGGGGATCAAACTGTGAAACACCCGCTCGTGACGGCCCTGGCGGTTCTCCTTCTCGCGGAATGCGCCACCATGGCAGCGGCGACGATCTATCTCGTGGTCGAGATATTTGTCGCGGACGCGGCATCCCTCCTCAGCGCGGTGGGGCTCACTGTGCTTGCCGCGGTGGCGACAATCTGGCTCGCGTTCATCGCCAGCAACACCCTGCGCGGGCGAGCCTGGGTGCGGGGCGCCGCGCTCACCTGGCAAGTGTTCCAGGTGGTCATCGCGGTGGGGTGCCTGCAGGGCCTGTTCGCGACACCCACGGTGGGCTGGCTGCTGATCGCCGCGGCAGTCGCGGTCGTGCTGTTGCTCTTCACGCCGCCCGTTGTGGCGGCCACGAGCGATCGCGAGCCGCGCGGGCAGTCCTAGGCGGGGAGCCCCAGCTTCTTCCGCAGCGCGGCGACGTGCCCGGTGGCCTTGACGCCATACAGCGGCACCGTGATGACGCCCCGCTCATCGAGAACGAAAGTGGACCGGATGACGCCGACCACCGTCTTGCCGTAGAGATTCTTCTCGCCCCACACGCCATAGGCCTCATGCACCACCCGGTCCGGGTCGCTCAGGAGGGTGAAGCCGAGCCCCTCTTCCGCGGCGAACTTCGCGAGCTTGGCCGGGGCATCCCGAGAAATTCCGATCACGGCGAAGCCTGCGGATTTGAGCGAGTTAAAGTTGTCGCGAAAGTCGCAGGCCTGCTTCGTGCAGCCCTCTGTCATGGCCTCCGGGTAGAAGTAGACGATGACCTTCTGTCCGGCGAAATCGGCCAGGGACACGGGATGCCCGTGCTGGTCGGCGAGCGTGAATGCGGGGGCCTTCGCCCCGGCCTCGAGTCGTTTCGTCATCGTCTTCCTCCGTCTCCGCTCATGCTAATCTTGTTCGTCGGCCCGGGGATTCTCTTTGGCCAGCCACGCACCTCTAGCTCAATTGGCAGAGCAACTGACTCTTAATCAGTGGGTTCCGGGTTCAAGTCCCGGGGGGTGCACTGATCAGCCGCACAAACACTGGGATGTTTGTGCGGCTTCTTCGTTTCCCGGCCACGTACGGCAGCGCAACTACCACTTTGCTACCGCTTTCGGCCGCAGGTCATGCTGCGGCGGGCATGAGAAAACGCCCCACCTCGCAATGAGATGGGGCGTTTCGCGGTGGGGTCAGGCTTCGAGCGCTGGTGGCTCGGCGTAGGTCTCCATGGCATCCAGGCTGACCTCGTCGACGAAGGCCCTGCGGTGGAGGTAGTGAGCGAAGATGGTCCCCGTTCCCGTGTGGCCGAGCTGCCGCGCCGCCTTGTCGGGGCCGACGCTGTAGACCAGCGCTGAGGCCATCGTGGCGCGCAGAGCATGCAACTTCAACTTCTCCAGGCCCGGCAGGTCCACGCGGACCGCCCGCCAGGCACGGCGGAGGTTCGCCGGCGCCACCGGTGTCCCCTTGCTGGTCTGGAACACCAATTCGTTGGGCCCCGTGCGCCCCTGGCGGTCGAGGATTGCCAGTCGCTGCTCGATGGCGGCCGCGGCGTAGCTCGTGATTGGGATGTTGCGCCTCGCCGTCGAGCGCTTTGGCTCGGGCTTGCGATAGACCGCGCCGGTCTCCGGGGCGATGATTGTCCCATCGATGAGCACGCGTGCCGGGTGCGTCTCGGTTGCGGGCCAGTACTCACCCCGGCGCAGGGCCAGCACCTCGCCAATGCGCGCGCCGGTTCCGAGCTGCACACGAAGATATTGGCCCAGCCGGCCGTTGTTGTACGTGTGCTGGTCTGCGCGGGCTAGTAGTTCTTGCACCCGGTCGGCGGGGACGATGGTGGCCTCAGTGCGCGGCTTCTTCGGCAGCTTTAGCGACATTCCTGGGAGGGGGTTGCGCAGGAGCGCACCATCTTCCTCGGCGAGCGCGAGAAGCCCGTTGAGGATGGCCTTGGCCTTCTTCGCCGTCGCCGGCGAACCCGCTTTGGTCGCCGTGCCGGTGTGAAGGTCGGTGAGCCACTGGCGGATTCGCGCCGCTTTGAGCTGCTCCACCCGGAACTCGCCGAGCTGGGGCACGATGTGAAGGCGGATGGTCGTGGCGTAGGACGCGAGGCTGGTTGGCTCCAGCTTGGCCTCGAAGACCTGGCCTTCGAACCACGCTCGCGCGAACCCCGCCACCGTGGCATCCACGACGCTACTGCCGGGCTGCGCGGGGCGCTTCGCATCATGCTTCAACGCCGCACGCAGCCGTTCCTCAGCCTGAGCCTTGGTGGCACCCTTGGCGCTGCGGCGCTCGACCTCGCCGGACTCTGTGGCTCGCCGGCGTGCGGTGGCGGTCCAGGTCGTGACGACCTTTGCCGCCGGGCGGCCGTAGCGGTCAGTGGCCGCGACCTCGACCACGGACGCCGTCGACCTGATTTCGGTGGCTTCGCCGAGCGCCAGAGCCTTGCGCCCCATCAGCCGGCCACCTTCTGGTCGGAGGCCCACTCGTGGAGGTCCTCGACTGCGTAACGCAAGGCGCCCCCGAAGCGGTAGATGGGCGGCCCGGAGCGAAGTGACGCCCAGTTCCTGAGCGTCTTCGGGGCCACGCTGAGGATACGTGCGGCGCCGACTACGTCGGTGTAGGTCGGTGCCGCCGGTGCGGCCATGATTGCGATGTCGGTCATGTTGTTTTCCTCCGCCCCCTCTATGCGCGGCGCCCGTCATTTGACGGGCCGTGCGGGGAACCGTGGGGTTGATGCGGGTCCTTGCAGGCTCCTATGCGTGCTCTTCGGAACCGGCTGGGACCCCTGGTCTAACAGCGCCCCTCTACGGACCGCAGCTCATACCCCGTGGGCACCTGGCCGGTCTCCAGGTAGCAGAGCATGATGCTCGTGGCCGATCTGACGGTGTGGGTCTCTTGGCCGTTCACTAGGTAGAGCCACCCGTGCTGACCGATATCTACACGCGGGGCGTGGGCTGCCCCGATCGGGCTGACCAGGGACGGGACTTCTAGGCCGAACCCGACTTCGACGGCGAGGCCGCGGGCGTCGCCACATGCCTGTGCGTACCTACTGCCTCGGTCGTCCTCCCCGATCGGCTCGACAGTGAGGAACTGGAAGGCCTCGCTAGTCCCCACGTGGGAGAGCAAGTCACTGAGATGTGCCTCGTCCACAACAATCCGCCATCCAGCAGAGGCGTTGCACCAACGGAGCCGAGGTGCGGCCATTTCGAGTTCCAGGAGTAGCAGCAAGAGGCTTTGCTCGACATCGGTATCGATTGGCGTGATGAGGGGCATGCCTTCTCAATGCGCGGCAGCCGCCATCCTGGTGGAGCGGCGCCGCGCACAGAGCTCCATATGCCTAACAACAGACAACAGAAACTTCCGCCCGTCGACGAGCGCCCCCTCTTGATCGTGGCCACGGGGAGCAGCCTCAATGGCCTAGACGGGATCTTCCGCGGGCTAACCTCCTTACTGGAGATTCTCTGCGGCGAACCGCTCCCGCCCAGAAGCGCCGCGAGCATCGACGCGCGCCGTGAGATCCAGATCGCGGCCTCGAAGAGGCTGCCCTTGAATGACCGCGAGCTCGCGCAGGTGGTCCTGGGGTGCGGGGTCGATAGCCAATGGCTGGGGGCACTGGTCTCGGCGCACGTCCTCAGCTTTGCCGTCCTGGGGCGGGAGCGCCGATGATCGAGCACACGGCGGCGATAGGGTCGAGCCCATGACGCGCCCGCCAGCACACATCACTGCCACGCGCCGCGCCGAATTGGAGCGCCTCGCGCAAGAGATCGCCCGACAAAGTGCTTGGTGCATGGCCCTCGAAGACCAGCCCATCCCTGACAGCGTTGTAGCCGAGCTCGCGAGCGAAACGTTCGTCCGCCTGCTGGAGAGCGAGAGGCTCAGTGTGCTGAGCAGAGCGACTAAGCCTCGTGCCCAGCCCTGATCATGGCCCGTAGCGTGAGGTCGTACAGCGCCGGTGTGATGAGCGACAGACTCAAGGCATCAGACAAGGACGCGAGCGGACCATCCACTAGCAGGGGCCAGTCGCCATACCGTTCGCGGTGCGGCGACGGGTTCTGCTTCACCACCGGCTGCCCGACCGCTGCGGCGATGAAGCCCTCTGAACTTAGGGAGCCAGCGGCGAAGGCCCGCGCCAGCTCGTCGATCGACTTCATGACGTGCCCTCCGAATGCCACACTACTGAGTCCGAGGCGGCGCCAGACAGCCCACGATCAGTCAGCGAAACGTCTCACCACCGGGTCGCCGCCGGCTGCCCATCCACGCAGGACGCGTACATCGCGCCGGCTCACTAGTGGCGACGACGAGGGCCAGGGCCGCGAGCGTGTTCTGCGGCAGCGGCTTCGCGCCATTCCGGGCCAGGTAACAGGACGTGACCGCGACGGCGGCGCCGGGGGGAGCGCGGAGCGAGCCTGGTTGGGCCGCGCATAGGGCGGGAAGCGGGATGGCGTGACGATTGACAGGCTGAACAAGCGAAGGGGAAAGGATGTCCGATGGACGCGGACCCAACCGGCGCGGGATGAGGTGCGCTGCCGGTGGCCGCACCTATCGTTAGGCGCATGACGGTGGGAGTAGACGGAGCACTTGCGTCGGCCGTGATCGATAGTCCGGCAACGCGCAAAGCCCGCGGCGCATTCTTCACTCCCGAGCCGATCACTCGCTTCATCACTGAGTGGGCGATCAGGGATGCGTCAGACCGAGTTTTGGAACCATCGGCAGGCGACGCAGCCTTCCTCGTGCAGGCCGTCAAGCGACTTTCTCAACTCGGGGCGGCCAGGGGTGCATTCCCGACGCGTCCCGAGGTCACCGGAGTGGAAATCCACGCGGATAGCGCGAGCATCGCCAAGGAGCGTATCCGGGCCGCTGGAGGCGATCCGATCATCACGGTTAGCGACTTCTTCCTCGTAGACCCCGACCCCGCCTACACCGCGGTCATCGGAAATCCGCCGTACATTCGGTATCAGGATTTCACTGGAGACTCGCGGGCGCGATCTAGGGCGGCAGCCCTGCGTGCCGGGGTACCCCTGAGCGGATTGGCGTCGAGCTGGGCGGCGTTCACCATCCATTCAGCGCTGTTTATCAAACCGGGCGGACGTCTTGGCCTCGTGCTGCCCGCAGAGTTGCTCAGCGTGAACTATGCGTCCGTTGTAAGGCGGTTCCTGTTCAGCCGATTCCGACAGGTCGACCTGGTGCTGTTCGACGAGAGAGTGTTCCCCGAGGCAGAAACCGAGGTTGTACTGCTGCTCGCGGAGGGGTTCGATGAGGGCCCCACTGACCACGCGACTATATTCCAGGCTCGCAACGAGCACGACTTGGCG
The DNA here is from genome assembly GCA_043754275.1 of Microbacteriaceae bacterium. Taxonomy (GTDB): domain Bacteria; phylum Actinomycetota; class Actinomycetes; order Actinomycetales; family Microbacteriaceae; genus Rhodoglobus. The sequence continues at coordinate 213,279 of JAYUVE010000046.1, forward strand.
TCACTGGGGGGATCTCGTCGGTGGGTGCCTGCGGACCCGGGCGGGAAGTGGACATCATCCACGGTCAGTAGCCACGCGATGAGTGTCGCGGACGCGCTCATCGACCAGGGACATTTCGTCGACCTCGAATCGTGGGGTGACACCACCCTGGGCATGGTGACGGGCAACAACAAGTACTTCGCCCTTTCGCCCCGACGCGTGGCCGAACTGGGCTTGGAGCGCAGCGACCTCGTGAGGCTTTCCCCGCCCGGCAGTTCCCACTTACGAGGTCTCGCGCTCTCCGATGACGCGATGACACGATTGGGTCGCAAGGGCATGGCCACGTGGCTGTTTCGACCCTCGGGAGAACCATCTGCCGCCGCGCGGGCCTACATCGCTGCCGGCGAAATTGCAGGCGTCGACCAGGCGTACAAATGCCGCGTACGCAAGCCCTGGTGGCGCGTGCCCCTCGTCGCGCCCGCCGACCTACTTCTGACCTACATGAACGCCGATACGCCCAGGCTCACGACTAATAGCGCAGGGGCGAGGCATCTGAATTCAGTGCACGGGGTGTACTTGCGGCCGGAGCTTAGAGACCTTGGGCGCGAATTGCTTCCTATCGCAAGCCTCAATTCGGCCACCCTTTTCGGCGCAGAGCTCGTCGGGCGCTCGTACGGTGGCGGAATCCTCAAACTGGAGCCTCGCGAGGCGGACCAGTGGGCGATGCCGTCCTACTCCATGATCGTGGGGCAAGCCGATAAGCTCAGACAGGTCCGACCCCGGCTCGCAACATTGCTCCGCTACGGACAGCTCGCGGAAGCGGTGCGGATCGTCGACTCCATCCTCTTGCGCGAAGGGCTGAAAATGAGTGACACGGACTTGGCGGGAATCCGCGCAGGCCACGCCGGGCTCACGGCTCGTCGAGTGGCAAGGTCCGAGAGTGGCAAATAGCCCGAGCGCGAAATCGCTCGCCTGGGCGATCTTCGACCGCATCGTCGCAGACGCATCTGCGCACGGTTATTCCAACCCCTGGGTTCGCGACAAGGACGGCTCGGTTATCTATCAGCCCGACTTCGCTGTGCTGAGTTCCCTGCTCGGCGTCCCGCTACACCTTCGCGCCAAGACCACAACTGGCGTGCCTGCTTTGGCGCTTGACGTATGGGTGGCCTATGAACTTCGCCGCGCAGGATTCGCCCCAAACGCGGTGTGGCCTCGCGCCGAGCCGCCCCGCGTTCTCCCTGCCGCGATCGGCAACCTTCTCGACGTACTGCCGAAGAAGGAGAGCAAGCCGATCGCCGAGCGCATCTACTCGGGCAAGCCCTTGAAGGATGTCGTGGCTTCGAGCGCGAACATTCTCGGCAAGAACTACGTCAAGCAGGTCGATGTAGTGATCTCGGACTGGAGCACTGGTCCAGAGCTGATGGTGAGCACAAAGCGCATGGACTCCTCGTTTGGGAATAACGCGGCGAACCGCGTTGAAGAGAGTTATGGCGACGCAAAGAACCTGCGGCTGAGACACCCGATGGCTGCACTCGGGTTCGTCTATGGCCTCCGATCGACCATCCTGACGGAGGCACCGGACAAGGCGGAGTGGCTGATCGACCTGTTGGGAAAACTCGGTCACGAAGATGACGCCTACCACGCGGTTGCGTTGCTCATGCTCGACTATGACAAGACGCTCGTGCCCGAGGACGCCGAAGCTGACGACGAGAAGCCCCTTGCTGATGCCGGTCTGGAGCCAGCCGACGATGAGGAAGACCTGGAGCCAGTCGACGAAGACGAAGTACGCGCCACGATCGCGTCATTGCCCATGGTTCGATTGCTTCACCACGAGGTACCGAAGGAGCTTCAGCCGAGCGAGTTCCTGGGATCAATGGTGACGCGGGTGCTTCGCAACTCCCCGGTGAACTTCCATACAGAGGCTCGACGCCGCTACCGGGATGCCTGAGCCAAGGCCGACGACGGCCCGGTCCGCTGAGAGGGGCGACGGTCCCATCTAGATCGAGAATCCGCACCGGACCAGCGAGGCCAGGGCTGCTCCGGAGTCGGCTAGAGTGCGCCGCGCACAGAGGAGTCATGACCCTCCACCATGTCTCGCCCGACTCATGCCGCTTTATCGTTGTGGGCTCTCGTGGTGGCGCCCTGCGCTGGGCGGCCCGGGCAAACCTCGCCCTCCGCGAGTGGGGGTTCGTCGAGCAGGACCTGGCCGTACTCCTCGTGTTCGAGCGAATGACGCCTGAGGCGCAGGGCGCGGCGGCACCGCTGCGCGAGTGGGAGCGACCTCATGAATGAGGCGCCACGTGCCGGCGGCGGGCCGCTGCTGATCGCAGCCATTGGCCATGCTCTGCCCGGAACGGGTGGCGTGTTCCAGGGGTTGGCGCCGCTCATCGACGCACTCTGTACCGACTGCGGTATCGCTCATGAGAGCAAGTCTCACATAACGGGGAAATGATGCAGGTTAGGCCGACACCGGCCTGCGGCCGGCGCATCGCCCCGCAACCGATCCGCTCACGCCCAGCCAGGCGCCGCGGCACTGCGCGAACGCCACGGTCGCTGACTGTCGCCGCTGCGAGGTCCCAGCGCGGGCGCAGTGGTTGCGCTGTGGTGGCGTTGCGATGCCGGGGAAACGTTCGCGGCGCAGAAGCGCTCGGGCCCCGAGCCGGCATCCTCGAAATCGAAGGGCACCAAGCACTCCTGAGCCCCATCGGCGCCAGTGATCAACATCGTCGACGGCAGCACCGAAACCGACCCGGTCACTGTGCAGTACAGCTCCACCGGCTGCCCGATGGAGACCTACCCCGAGTACCGCGTGCGGTATTCGATTGATGCCGGGTCGCTCGGACCCTGGTCAACCTGGTCCACCACACCGGAGACCACAGTTTCCATGTGGATGGGGCAGCAACTCCTGGTCCAGGTCCAAGTTCGGTGCATCAGCGACTGGACTCCGGCCGCCCCCGGCACCGAGGGTCCGTCGGCGACGACGGTGAATCCACCCTGGGTGCGCCCGATCGACGCGCCCGTGGCGCCGGTGGCCACCTCCGACGCTGGCGGCACCTCGCAGGCCAAGAACGACCGGGTGCTGTGGAACACCGTGGCCTGCCCAACGAACACGACGGTGCGATTCCGGCCAGACCTGGTCAACGTCCCCGGGACATGGCAGACGACGACCCGTTTCAATGTTCCGGCTGGCTATGGGACCACCTACGACTACCAGGTGGTCGCCGAGTGTGTGTCTTCATATGGCCAGTCACCGGACGCCAAGTCCAATCACGTGATCTGGACCACGAACGTGCCGACGCCGAGCACTCCGTGGATCACGGTATCGGGGCCAGCATTCACGGACGAATGGTTTTCGATTTCCGCTGGAGGTAGCACCTGCCCAGCCGGTACCAACACCTACTACGAATTCTCCGACGACTGGGGCGGAAGCCTTCCACCAGACGGCACAGTAGCCGGCACAGGCAACTACAACGGGAGCGACTACTGGAGCTCACCTGGCGTCGTCACGTACGAAGTGAAAATCGCCTGCGCTGGACCGAACGCGACGGGAGCGTTCTCGCCGCCGGCGAGCGACTGGATCACGATCAAGCCGCCGGTGCCGGGGTATCCGGGCGGGCCTATCGCATATGGCGTGGGTAGTGGGTGCCCGTACCCTGGCAGCTACACGCCACAGGTTGGGGTCGGATTCCGGATCAACGCCTGGAACGGGCTCTGCTACTACCAGACGCAGCAGCCAGTGCGGAACGGCTTCGGTTTCCCGACCGGTGCGTGGTATCCGTGGAGTCCCGCGGACCCCGGAATCTATTACAACGCCTCGTATTCCGGGTAGGAAACAGAAGTGAGGGCCGCCACACGATGACGGCCCTCACTGAGGGCTCTCCGTTGCAGCCCTAGGCGCTGGACTTAGCGCAAGTCGACGAAGAGCAGGATGTAGTCGCTCGGGCCCCATCCACGTCGCGTGGCGCGATCGTCGACCTCACCCACAGCGCCTTCCCGGCTTACTTGCCATCCGTAGCCACAAGCATTCTGCGGAGCGGTCAGCGCACCACCGATACCCCAGGCTTCGAGGCCTGCGCTCGTGCCACCGGCCGGGCACATGCAGTGGCCGATGATGACGACGGGCTTGCCGCCGTTAGCGGCTGAGATTGCGGCGATCTGTGCGTTGAAGTCAGCAGCCGGCGCCGTCGGATCAAGGAGCTCCGCAGCAGCGGCTGCCGCTGCATATGCCTCCGGCGTCAAGCCCGACGCAACCTGCGCCGCAACAACAGGATCGACAGCAACAGTCGGCGTCGGGCTCGGCATCGGTGTGGCAGTAGCCGTAGCAACCGCCGTCGAACCGGTCTCAGCGGCCGGCGCAGTCTGGACGCAGCCGGCGAGTGCCGACATGGCGAGCGCTGCGGTTGCGATGGTGATGGCGATGGTGAACTGGGTGGTGGTCGTCTTCACTTGGGGGCCCCTCAGTAAGTTGGTCTCTCGGCAGGTCACTCGGACTTAGCGCCAGTCGACGAAGATCAGGATGTAGTCGCCAGGAGCCAAACCGTGGCGCGCGGCGCGGCCCTCTAGTTCGGCGATGGCACCTTCACGGCTGGTTTGCCATCCGTAGCCGCACTGGTTCTGCGGAGCTGTCAGTGCGCCAGCAATGCCCCAAGCCTCGACGCCCGGGCTTCCGCCGCCGATAGGGCACATGATGTGACCGATGACGACTACCGGCTTGCCGCCATTCGCGGCGGAAATCGCGGCGTTCTCCGCGTTGAACTCAGCAACAGGGACCGTCATACCTTCGAGCTGCACGGCAGCGGCAGCGGCCGCATAGGCATCCGGCGTCATTCCTGACGCAACCTGCGCGGCAACAACGGGGTCCGCGGGCGCAGTAGGCGTCGGGCTCGGCGCGGCAACCGTAGTCGCACCAGCCTCAGCCGTGGTAGCGGCTGGTTGGCCACAGCCGGTGAGGGCACCAATCGTCAGCGCGGCGGCGACAATCAGTATGAGCTTGGTCGACTTCACTTCCCGTTTCCCCCTGCTGCGTAGGGGACGCCCTGTGGACGACCTCCTGCCTGGTTCGAGCCGAAGTAGCCGAACGCTTTTCAGGAGTCTATGGGCTGCGTATCTCACCGTGGCACGCGGCGAACTGTGCGAGGTGAGCATCCGAGGATCGCGGCGATCTCAGATGTCGTCCGACCCGCTTCTCGCATCCGGGCCACCTCTACCTTTTGGGCCGTGCTCAACGACGGTGGCCTGCCCCCAACCCGGCCCCGGGCCCGGGCGGCAGCGAGGCCGTCGAGAGTGCGCTCCTGGAGCGTCGCCCGCTCCATCTCTGCGAGGGCTGCGATCACGGTCATGACCATCTTGCCGGCCGGGGTGCTGGTGTCGACGCCGAGGTTGAGGACGCGGAGAGCCACTCCGCGTTCACGCAGTTCATCGACCAAGGTGAGCAGATTACGCGTCGAGCGCCCGAGGCGATCCAGAGCCTGTACGACGATCACATCGCCAGCGCGGACAAAAGAGAGGAGCTCGTCCAAGCCGGGACGGCTCGCAAGTGCGCCGCTCACGCCTTCGTCGGCGAAGATCCGAGTGCACCCGGCACCGTCCAGAGCATCACGCTGCCGGTCGAGCACCTGTTCGTTGCGGCTCACTCGCGCATAGCCCAGGACCTGCGTTGGGCCAGAAACGGGGGTGGTTCGTTGGGAGGAATCGCCGGGGGTTTTGTCCGGAGCCTCGCCGTGTGGATTGGCGGGTGAAGCATGGGGACTGGTGAAGTGGTCAGAACCGATCGATTGTGTCATGACGCGAATATGCGCGGCTTTCCCGGATTGAGCGCAAAGCCATCAATCGCGGCGCGAGATTTCAATCGCGCTGAGCGAAGAACACGATGTTGTCCGTCGAAGCCTGACCATCCGCGCGCTCGGCGCAGGTGATGATAAGCAGCCCGGTTTTCGCCCACACGTCGGAGCTCGGCAAGGCCTTCTTGTCCAGGACCGTGTAGCCGGTGATGGTGTATCCCACGCCGGCGACCTGGACCAGAGTTCCGTCGGCGAGGAGCGGCTTGGCCGCATCTCGATCCCACAGCCGGTTGCCAATGGCAGTGGAACCGTCCTCGGTTCGCCGGGTAGAAGAGTGCATGACGACCACACGTGGTGTGGTGAATCGGACGACGTAAGCGTCAGTGAACGTCGGGGGTTCAACGGCGCCATCGGCAGGAGCGATCGGCAGCAACGCGACGTCGAGGCCAAGCGCCTCGATAACGAAGCGGCCAGGCTCAGCGGCGCCGGGAGCTGCGAATGGCCCGGCAGCGGGAACGACCCCCGAATTCGACTCTTCGAGCTGTACGGCGCTGGGCCGGGAAACCGCGCTCGCACGTGGCTCCAGCGCCCACCAACCGGCCGACAGAAAGCACGCGACGGCCACGATGAGCAGCGCGGCGGCGGCGCGGCGAAGGCGCCTAGACGCGTTCACGGCGGCGCCGGCGAGCCAGGACGAGGAGGGCTGAGGCTGCGAGTACGAGCACGGCGGTGGCTCCGAGCAGGAGGGGCCAGACGGGTGAGGGTTCGTCGATACCGGTGTGGACCTCGAAGCCAAGGGCTGGGGTGCCAACGATGATCCTGGCTGTCGCCGGATTCGAGGAGATTTGGCCGGCCGGGCCCTGGTTTGTCGCGATGCTAAAGGTGAACGATTCCTGTCCGGCTGAGTCGGGGGCGTTGTAGGTGATTACTGTCTGTCCATCAGTGGTGTCAACCTGGGCGGCCGAAGGCATCTCTCCGAGTGAGAACTGTGCTTCCGAAGCGCCCGAGAAACCTCTTCCCCAGCGCGCGCCCACAGTGAGCTCGGCCTGGGTAATGATCAACGTGTCTCCCGGTGCGACGTAGAACGTCTTGTCAGTGACCGCGGGGCGGCCGCCGTAGTTCAGGTATGAGTAGCTTGCTTGGACGCGCACACGGCTGCCGTCCGACCGTAGGGCCACGAGTTCTACTCCACCGTTGCCGGCTTCGCCCCAGGCCGGCGTGCGAGCGAAGTCGAAGCGCACGGTGCCGTCAGGAAGTGGGGTAGCGGTGACGTCAGAACCAGTGGAGCCGTGGCCCTCCGGAGAGAGCGCATGGTCGCTGAAGGTGAATGCACCGTTCGTCGTGTTGCCGCCACCGGTGACGGGATTCGGGGCTATGTAAAGGTCGCCTGTCAGGCCCAGGCCAGGGCATGCAGATTTGAGATCGACGATGATTGAGCTCTGGGGGCTGTCAACCTGAGCTGTTACTCGCTCGGCGTCGAACTCGGCGGAGGTCAGGCCATCACTCAGCCCTGCGTGCACCCAATCGCGCTGCATTTGCCCCACGTAGCTCGGTGCCGAAACGTACGTTCCGATGGCGGCGTCCGCCGTGACAGCAGTCAGCGGAGTTGTGAGGCATTGGATGCTGTCGGCCCAGGGGGTTTCCTCTCCGCTGTAGGTGGGGTGCCAAAAGTCCTGATCGCTGATGGTTGCCCACGGCGCGGTCCATGCCCAATCGGCATAGGTACCTGTCGGAGGGGTGCCAAGCGCGGGACTTTCCGCAGGGACCGCGTAGAAGCTGTACTGGACCGGGTTCGACTCGTGACGTGCGCCGTCCGCCGTTACGCCAACCGCTCGGACCTGGACGTCGAACGGCTCAGTCGTCGGGGTCAGGAGCCAAGCGGGCTCGCCCTCTGCCTTCCACCTGTAGGAGGTAATGATGCTGAGGTTCGAGGGGAGAGGTCCGTCGCTTTCGAGAGACCACGTGATGAAGTCGCTCGGCGATACATCTGGAGTGATGTAGTCCCAGATGTACTCCAGACCGTAGACATTCTGGCGGCCCGGGTTGAACTCGGTGCTGCTACCGATGGCGACAATCGCGGACGCGAGGGGCGTTGGGGCCGGCGGTGTGGCCGTTGGCTCATCCGCGAGGGCTGAGGTGGGCGCGATCACCGCGATAACGAGGGCGAGCAGGCCACTAACGACGGCGCGACGTGCGAGGTTTCCGAACATTTGAATCTCCATTTCAAGACGCCCATTGGACGGAATAGTTGATCGCGACCTGGCGGCCGTCGGTGGTCAGCGCCCAGAACGTCCCGGTCACGCTCGTCTGGGCCCGCTGGGGCAGCGCAGTGGTGATGTCGCGCAGCGTGACCTGGCCATTGAGTGAGCCAACGGTCTGAGCCGTGCCGTAGCCCGGGACTCCGGCGGCACCAACCAGGGTCGTGGGGTTGCCGCCAACGGGATACACCGGCCCTGCGAGGCTCCAGCCGGGGCACAAGTAGTCTGCGAGGTCGACCGTGTAGGAGTCCGCCCGGGGCCGCACGATGTGGATCGAGATCGCGGCACCCTCTTGCGGGTACCAACGAGGGAGCGAGCCGGCGTCAGCCCAATAGCCTTGGGGGTACGCCCACGAAGTGTCAGTGCGGTTCGGCACGCCCGCGGCCTGCCAGCGGTATGCGGGGTCAGTGCACCACAGTTGCGTCGGGGTTTGCGAGTTGTCGTTGACGGCTAGGCGCACGGGCGCCCGGGAGGTCACCGACCCGCCGGCCACGGGGATGCCGAGCATCGGAGCTTCGAAAGCCCATATGGCTGGATCGGTCGAAGTCGGTGCGGTGGCCCGGGCGGCGCCCGAGGCCGCTGGTTCTGTCGCTTTGGCTTCGACGTGGACGGCATGCACTCGGGATGCTGGTTCGCTCGCACTTGCAATGCCGGTGCCGAGGGCGAGGGTGGCGACCACACCCAGCGTCGCCCAAGCGGCCCTCATCGAGCTACCTCAGATGGGACGTTGGTCACGAGCACCAGCACGATACGCACGGAATCGCGGTCGCGGGTCTGTGCCATGAGCACCATGACGTGCTTGATCTGGTCACGCTCCGAGCCGTCATCGGGCACGAACGGGCCGACGATGAGCTTGCTGCCGTCGCTCGACTCGGACAGCCGATGACGGTCGGCGCTGGCGTCGATAGCCAGACCTGTTTCAGGGTCGGCGCCGGCGATCCACACGGAACCGGGCATGACGTTGAGCTGGGCCAGGCAGCGGCCGATCGTGGCGTCGGGGCTGAACAGGTCGAAGGTTACTGTCGAGGTCCCTGAGCGGGGCAGGTCGACGGTGAGCGTGTCCACGAGCGAGAACTTGGAGTGCAGAGCGTCGCGGCTCTGGCCGCGCTGAGAGACGAGGTCGGATACCTCAACCAGGTGGGATTCGCACACCGCGGCAGAATTGGTGAGGTAGACGCGTTTCGGTTCCGGGCTTGCCGAAGCGATCGCTACCGTTGCGGCAACGCCGATCGCGACCAGCACTGTCACGGCCACGAATGTGGTTCGCGCTCGTATGTACATGATGACTCTCCCGGAGTGGTGGTTGAAAAGGGGGGTTCAGTACATATGGGTGCGGCGACTTGCCTCATCAACAGGGATCGCGAGACTTTCTGCCGGCACAGCGTCGGCGGGCTCGGCCGGACCCTGATCTGGGATTGCCTCGGCGGTTGAAGGCACCCCTGCGGGCTCAGCGATACCCCGCATCAAGAACGCGCCACCGATGAGAACCGTCGCGCCCAATCCCGCCAGCCAGGTCCAGAAGCCAGCGCTCAGCAACACTGCCGGGGCGAGCAGCAGCACCGCCGCGAAGACGTGTCGTCTGCGCACTCCTGCCTTTTCGACGAATCCAAGGAGTGCCGCAGCGGCCCGCACTGGCTGTCGCGGAATACCGGCCGCGATGGTGCTGTCCCAGAGTGCGTGCAAGTCATCGGGCGATGAAAGTGCGAATGCTGACTTCACCTCGGCGAGAGTGAACGTTCTGACGGCCCGAGAGACAACCGTCGACGCACCGATCGCTATCGCGACTCCGATCGGTGCGCCCCACCAGGGAATTTCGTCCGGCATCGTCGCGATCGAGGCGATAAAGACCAGGATGCCGACCAGGCGCAGAGGCAGCCATCGGCGGGCAACCAACAGCCAGCCGATGAGGAGCAGGGAGAGCGTGCCTGCGATCGCGGCGGCCGACTTCAAGGTCTCAGTGATGGTGGCGAAGTCCATGTTTCTCCAAAGCTGTTGTCGTGGGTGGTGGCACTAGGTGTGGGTGCGGCAACTCACGGCTTTGCCTTGGATCGGACAAACCCCTCGCCGGCCAGGGCCCGGCCCGCACTCGGTGTGAGAGCGGGCCGGGTTGGGTCAGGTCTACTCGTGGTGGGTCAAACCCCAGTGATAGCCGGTCGAGTCTTTGCCTCGACGGTTGATGCCGTCGATGTCGAAGCCCAGGGGGTCGAACTCGGTGCCGGTGTCGCGGTGGGTGAAGGGAACGGCGTCGACGTGGGTGTCGCGCTCGTACTCCGCCGTGTAGAACCCGGCACGGTCGTAGCCGGCGACGTCGCAACCGTGCGTGTCATACCCCTGCGGGTCGAACTCGGTCTCGGTGTCGCGGTGTTCTCCCTCGCAATCGAAGCCGTCGCGGTTGAAGCCGTCGATGTCATGCCCCTGGAGGTCGTAGCCCTCACCGTCACGGGCCGGCAACGATTCCAGCCAGGTCTTCCCCTCAGGGCTCAGGTTCGTGCCGGTGTCGCGGTGAACGCCGCGAGAGAAGCCGTGGATGTCATACTCGGTGCCGGTGTCGCGGTGAACGCCCGTCCATGCGTGCCTGTTGTTGGGGTAGAAGCCGTCCCGGTCGTAGCCACGGCTGGAACGTCCATGGACGTCGAAGCCATCGGCATCGAACTTGGGGGCCGCCGGTGCGGTGCGCTGGGTCCGCGGCGCTTCGACCGGCATCGTCGGGATAACCCGACGGTGAACGGTCGTCGTGTGGGCCTTCGCGCCAGCGCGCTTGCGCGGGACCCGGACAGGCACGGTATTCGTCTTACTCTTGGACATGGTCTCTCTCTGAATGACGGACCTTCCGGCACTCGTGTGCTGCACAGCCGACTGCGGCTGTGTTACCTCTATGCCAAGCGTTCTTGATCGGCTGTATCGCCCCTCAGGCAGCTAGTTGCTGGGCTACCGAACCCCTGGATTGCTTTCGGAGCTCATAGACCCATTGCTGGATCTCCCACGAGGCTCGCGCCTCATCGGCACGGGTGGCGAAGACGACCGCGGCACGGTCGCCACCGACCCGCAACACTGTGAGCTCCTGTACATCAACACCGTTCCGCGTCATGAGTAACAGGCGGCTCAGGCGATGGATCGGGTTGGGCACTGCCGCGGCGAGCCCTGAGCGGACGGCCGCGGGCAGGAAAGCCTCATCGGCGGTCACATGGTGGCGGGGCGTCACCGTTGCGCCCCCGGGCTCCGCCAGATTGCTCAACGCCACGCCCGGCGCCACCACCCCCGAGGTTCGTACGGCCCGCGTGCCCCCGAACACCGTCCGGTTGGCGAGAGCCCACGCGCCTGCGGGCGCCAGGCGGCCATCATCGCGGCGGGTCAGTGGGCGCTCGACCTCGACGTAGACGATGCGCTCCGGGTACGCACGGAAAGCCAGCAGCGTCTGGTGCAGGCCGGTGCGGTCACGGCGCGCCCCGGGCAGTTTCACCACGCACTCGGCGAGAACGCCTGCCGCCGGCGCATCACGTTGAGCGGCTGATGGGAGGTCGGAGAACATCAGGGCCTTAACGTTGAACGCGACGCCGGCTGTCGAGCGTGCGGCCTCCGGGGTTCCCACTCGGTCGATCGGTGAGCCGGCGCTGCGCAGAGTCACCTCGCCGCTCATCGCGGTTCGCCCTTCCGTGGCGCGCCGGGCACGGGGCCAACGACAGGAGCTGCGCCGACAAGCGGCCGCGCCGTGGCGTCAGCTCGGGTTCGCGGAGGCTCCGAGCCCGGGGCGAAGAGCCTCACATCACCCCACTGGTCGACGTAGGGGGCTGCGAGCTGGTACGTCTGCGCCTCGGCGATGAGCTGACGGCGTGGGTCGGGGTCGCCAAACTCCTCGTACGCGAACTCGGAGCCCACGCGGGCCAGGGCGAAGTGGATGCCTCCGAACTCCAGGAGCCAGGTGAAGTCACGCTCGGCCGGTGAGGTGTCCTGCCACCAGGGTGCCGCGTCCACACGGTCCATGAAGTCAAGCGACTCATCTCCGAGGCGCGCGAGATCACCTTCGTGGATGTCAGCGGCGGTGATGTCGTGCAGGTTCGGGTTGTGCGCCCTGGCCAAGTCGATGAAGATCGAGGCCGCCTCCCGGGCGAGGGCTGGAGTGATCAGGGTCTTGACGAAGCCGTGCCAGAGGGTTGAAGGCGGCTTCACGCCCGCCTGCTCAGCGGTCGGGATGAGCTTGACGTGATAGGTAGCCGCATGGGGTTTCGTCCGTGCGCTGCTGCGGGTGCTCTTCACAGCCTTGGTGCCGGGGTTCTTGGTCATGCTGCTCCAGGTTCTTGCCGTGGTGGTCTTGCCCTTCACCTCTAATGGGTGCGGCGAGACGGCTGGTGGCTGCTAGACGAGGTCGCGTTGGCCTTGCCCTACTTGTATGGGTGCGGCGGACTGCTGCACTCACTGGCGTTCACACGGGGGTTCCCGCGTCGGAGTCTTAGTGGGCGGCAATCCGGGCCAGTGGCGCTTTTCACCCAAAATCACCCCCGATCTGGGGGTGATTTGACCGTGAATCGGGGCACTTCGCCCTCTGTGTCGCCGGCTGCACTTCGGTTTCGGTGAGCAATTCGATCGCTGGATCAAACCTCGCCGGCGGCCGAATAGTCGACGACGAGTTCGGCTGCGGCTCTGGCGAGTTCCCTCGCGCCGCGCTCGGTAGTGAACGGGTCAACGAAAGTCATCGCTGTGATCGCACCAGTCTTGGGATTTTCAGTCGCATAGCCCGCCCTGTATTCGCGCCGCTTCGGGTACTTGATCGACCAGGTGACGAAGAAGCGGCCGCCTTCGAGCGCGCCGGTCATGGTCTTGCGCAGGCGTCGATCGGCCATCATCGCGAACGCGGGGTCATCCCGACGCAACGCGTTGGCCAGGTCCGGCGCGTAGCTGAACCAGGTGGCGTTCTCGGTCGCAGCCACGGCTCCTCTGCCAGTGCGTGGTAGCCAATCACGTGCCGGCTAAAGAAGTCCTCCGCGGGATCACTCACGGGCGCGGGATCTGCCCGAGCAGCGGTGGCGCCAGCGGGGGCCAATGGGACGGGCCGCTTGTGGTGCCGCAGTGGAGCACCGACGCGCGAGCGAGCGAGTTTGTAGGCGGGGTTCTTCGCGTAGCTAGTCATGGGACGTTCCTGGTCTCTCTGGTCGATGTGCGTTGGCCGGCGGTCAGTCGTCGAATGAGAACGCGGGCGGGGGACTGGGCGTGAGCGTCTCGGCTTCGAGGTCATCGAGGGTGAAGCCCTCAAACGTGCCTTTGTGGAGGATCTCTGGCTCGGTCGTGGCTCCGGGGGTACGTGCCTTCACCGGCGCCAGGGGGAGCCACGGCAGCTCCACCCGCAAGTGAGCTGTCCGTTCCGCGAGTGCGGCCACTTGGTCATCCGGGACCCAGAAAGTCCGGGCGCGCACTGGTACGCGGCTCGATTCATTGACGATGTAGCAGACACCTTTGGCGGACGCTTCAATTTCGTGTGCGGGGCCGCCGCCGTTGCCCATCCCCTTTCCCAGGATGGTGTCGGTCATATCGATCGTGGTTGTGGAGTACGCGACTCGCTGCTGGATAAGGTCACGCAGAGCCGTGGGGATGACATCGCTTTGTGGTTTCTGCGTAGCGGTGATCACAATCAGCCCCGCTGCGCGACCCTTGGCGATCAGTCGGCGAATAGCGGTGGAGCGCTGCAAATCTGCTTCCTTTTCCTCGCGCGTCACACCGACTGAGACGAGATCGGCGAGTTCGTCGATGAGCAGCACGATGAGCGGCAACGTCGGCGAGAGCTCAGCAGGCGTGACCTTCTTCAACCCATGGTCATCCAGCCAGTCGTAGCGCCGATCCATTTCCTCCACCAGGGCTTCCAGGACCTGCGTTGTGTACTCGTCGGTCTTCGAGACCCTGGTGAACCGTGCAGTCCACGGAGACAGTTCGACCTTTTTCGGGTCGAGCCCGACGAGCGCGACGTTCTCCAGGCGGCTGATGCCGGCGAGCAAGGCAGTCAAGCCACCTGACTTTCCGGAGCCGGGCAACCCACCAAGAAGCTGATTGGTCTCCAGCAAACCCAAGCAGATCAGGTCACCTGCGGTATCGACACCGAATGGGATTGCTGTGTAGGTGACCGGTGCGTCCCAGGGGTAATCCTTGATGCCGGTGAGGCGGTCGATGCGGCGAACAAGGCTCATTGCGCCGATGTCCGGGCGGTCGTCCACCTGCCAGAAAGCACCACTGATCGGAATCAATGCACGAATCGAAGCTAGGTAGATTCCGACCCGCTTCTCATCATCAATCGTGGCGGGGTATCGGACAATCGAGATGTTCTCTGCGATGCCGTCCTGGCCGAGCGTGATGATGAGTTCCAGATCGTGAGGCGCACAGCGGAGGCGTGCGGCGAGGTCATCGCGGAGTCGCGCGGTCTCCGGTGAAAGAGGTGCGACTACAGCGGTGTGGCGGTACTCGTCTAGTTCGATGAGTCGCATCGGGGGCTGGAGGGACTGGGCGAAGACGTCGAGCGCCGCGGCATTGACCTTCTGCTCGGGATTCAAGGACCACGAGTGCGCTCCACGACGGTGCGCAGGCGCGTCGGCCATACGCCGCGAAGCGATCACCTGACCGCCAGATGCCATCCGCTGTTCGCGCGAAGCGAGCACCGTGGGGTCGGCGACATGGGCGGCCACCAACGTCACAGAATCTTGGTCGGATGATTCGACCGACCAATCAGGGAGTAGCAGCTCGACGCGGCTTTCGATGTCGTGGAGCTTCAACCGCGCAGACGGCGGAATCGGGGAGATGACCATGCGGTCCGTAGTGAAGCGAATCGAGGTCTGCGTTTCTTCCCATTGGCTTCGGGTGACTCCAAGGGCGGGTTGGATCTGGGCGGCCCAGTAGAGCTGGGCGTTCGAATCAAGGCCACGACCTGAGCCATGACGCCAGCCCACGACCGCGCTTGGGATAAGCGTGACCCAAAACCCGAAAACGGCGAACGCCGGATAGAACGGCGCCACGGCTTCGACGAGCCCCGCGCCGCGGGGGAGAAGCGTGGCCCAGACGGGCGAGAGCGCTAATGCGATTGAAGCGAGCATCCCAACCAAGCCTGTGCCAATGGTGGCCCGCCAGGGGTTGAACGGGATTCGTGCGGCCGGCGCCACGGGGTCGCCGCTGTACCCATCGTCGGGATCTTGGATTAGATCGCTGAGGCCGCGCGCCCAGTCGCCGATTCCGAACTCCTGTCCCTGGTGCGCCGAGAACCGGCGCGCGAAGAAGAAGCTGCCAGCAGCGACAAGCGGCAAGATGAGCCACAGGAGGCGGGGATTGGCAGCCGTGGCGAATCCCCACCACGCTGCGGGGATGAGCGAGACCCAGCCAATTGCGGACAGCCACTGCGAGAGCTTGGCCACCGGTGTTTCGTCAGCTCCCACGCGACCGCGGGCATCGCCGAACGGCGCGGCGGGAATCAGCATGAGGATCGCGACCAGCAGGCGCCAGGCTCCGATGAGAAGGCTGATTCCGACCGCTTTCCAGTTGCCCGTGGCGACGTGCTTGATCGTCGTCACGCCTCGGATGTTGCTGCTCATGTCATGCCCCCTCTGGTGGTGGTGGTCTGATGCTCCGGCTGAGCCTTAGAGCAACCCGAGCTTCTGAGCGATCAGACCGACGATGGCCAGCACGATGGCAGTCGTGAGTAGCTTCAAGAGGAGCCGTTGCGAGAAGCTCACAGGTCGCCTGCCTTTCCGTCGTTGGTCGTCCAGCCCATGCCAAGCAGCGTGAGCCGCAGATCGAGACTCGGCTGGATTCCAGCCTCATCCCAGCGGAGCGCCTGCTCTGGCTCGGTGCTCACCGTCAAGGTCGTGACGCCCTCGCTGAGTAGACGCCTCACGGCGTTGAGCGCCGAGTCACCAGCGGGGTTCAGGGGGTACATCGGCTGGTGTTGACGCCTCGGGCTAAGGAGTCGTGCGAAGAGTGCCATCGGGGTTCCAATCTGTAGTGGTGTGGTGCCGAGACTTCGCGTCAGTCGATATCGGCCGAGGCAAAACCGGCGGCCCAGATCTCGACCGCCAGCTCTGCCAGCTCGTCGGGGTTCTTCGGGAAGTCGAGTAGGACCACGCACATCGAGTCGTCGGCGTGGTCGTGGTGTGCTCGGCCCGTGACACGCGTCGCGGCGGCTAGCACGGCGTCGCGGAGGTCAGTCCGGTGTTCCTGAAACGTGCTAACAGAAATGCCGAAGCTGTTGCTCGTCGTAATCGCGACACTGGTGATGCGGCGAGTCTCAGCGACCTCGGGGTCGGGGTGGGAGTGATCGAACTTGTTCATCTGGACGGGCCTCTGAATCTTGGTGGGTGGGTTGGATAGTGGGTTTTCCCTCTACCGCATATGTATGCGGCGAGATCATGACCGGCTGGGACCGGAGAAAACGGATACGGCCGGGGTCGTGAGGCACTCAACAGACCCCGGCCGCCGAGGACGCCATGCGCCCTCGACCAGAGACACCACCATGCCTCTGCCGTTACCCCATATGTATGCGGCGAGAACGTGGGTGGCCGGAAGTTGGGGTTAGGTCCAGTCGTCAGGACTGGGCTCGGTCCTCTTGAAGGTGACGGTCGGAGCATCGTCAGAAGAGAAAATCGGGTCACGGCCACGGAGGTCGACATACACACAATCGGTGCCTCCAAAGAAGAAGTCCACAGACACGGCTTCTACGTGGCGGCGCATCAGACCTCCGTTCTCGTCGTCGTCGGCGAACTCCTCTATGAGCAGCACCCGATCCCGGTCGAAGCGACCGAGGCTGGTGATCAACTCACCGACCGTCTGATCCCAGAAAACGCGCCAAAAGAGGTTCGAGAAGCCGTCGTATTCGTATTCGAAGTCGTTGGCGTACTGAACCTCCAACTCGGGGTCGAGGCCCCGTAACTCGGCGATCAACGCCCCCACCGTCAGCGGGGCGGTTGCCACATCAATGGGCAGCTCGGCGGCTGTTCGGTGGGTCACCGTACCGCTCACTTGCCGGTCTCGATGGGGTCCTCGCCCAAGCTCACCAGGTAGGCCTTCGCCCGCGCGCGCGTCTTGCGCGTCTTCGCGAGGTAGGCCTTCGCCTCGCTGAGGTAAACCTCAGCCTCCGCGAGATAGCCCTTCAGGTTGGCGATGTGGGCCTTCTCCCGCGTCACCTCCTCTGCTGCCGACACGACGAACGTCTCGGTCTTCGTGACGTATTCCCGGGCGAACTCGTGGTCGGTGCTAGTGGTCATGAAGTGGCCTTTCAAGATAGAACCGGAGACGTTCGGTGGAGACGCCTCTACCTATAGACATGCGGCGAAAATGGAGCAGGATCGGGGTCCTGGGGAACTGGTCGGCGAATGTGGTGAACCCCCGAGTCGAAAGGCCAGTAACTACTCGGGGGCTCCAGACCGCTATGGCGGTCACGCCGGTTGCGAAGCCGGCGGGTCTATTTGGGGAGGATCAGGCTTTGCGCCAGCTCCGCCCGAGTTCAGATGCGGTGCCTCGTATCGGCACCCCGCGAAAAATCGTGTTCATCTCGCGCTCCAACACCAGGAGAGCAGCAGCGGTTTGGTTCCCAGGAACAGATACCACTAGCTCATCGTGGACTCCGAGATAGAGCGCCTCAGCCCCCAGCACCTTGGCGACCCGGGCCACCGCCTCGTAGAACACGTCGCTGGCTTCCGCCTGCACCCTGTTGTTCAACACCGCATGCGGTCCCAGGCGTGGTGGAGGAATAGGGCGGCCTCCAGTGGTGAGTTCCGAACGGTTCGCCTTCACATCGGCTTCTAGGCGCTTCGAATAGCTTTTGAGCTCTGGGTATGCGTCCCAGATTCCGAGAAGAAGGCGTTGTGCGGTGTCGGTGTCGACGCCGAGCTCGCGCGCCATCGCACGAGGGCCCTTGCCGTAGAAGACGCCGAGCATCAGGGCTTTCGCGTGCTGACGCAATTCCGCGATCACCACACCGTGTACATCGGACGCCCCGCTCTTCCAGATGGTCTTCGCGAGCTCCGCATAGAGATCGCCGGATTCGAGCGCGGCGAGCAGGGCCGCGTCGCCGCTCAGTCCCGCTGCCACTCGGGGTTCAACCTGGGCGAAGTCAAGGGAGATCAACGTCTCGCCTTCGTCGGCGATGAGCAGCGGCCGCAGGTCACGATTGATGTTCTGCAAGGCAGGTCGGACGACTCCGCCACGGCCTGTTCGGGCGCTCCGGATCTGCACCGTGGAGTAGATTCGGCCGCCTCGGAGCGCGCGCTTGATCTCCATGAGCTTCGCGCCACGGGAGGCGATGCTTCGCACTCGGCGGAACTGCGACCATGCCAGGCGCGCCTCGTCGGTGTCAGGGATGGGCGTCTCGTCGTACTCGTTCCGGTCGAGTGTCGGTGCGCCATCCTTATCGGTGATGAAGATGTCGGCGCCAGCAAGCCACGCGTGGATGGCCGCCTTATCGGCGCCTGTGGCTGTGGCTGTGAGATTGATCCCGAGCTCGGCGATGGAACGCTCACGGTTTTCGGTCACGGTGCGCAGCTCCGCGTCGAGCAGGTCGACGTCCACCCGCCACCCCTTCGCCTGCCGGGGGCGCCAAAGCTGATCTTGGGCACAAGAGTCCATTACCGCGGTGCGCGTCGCAGGTAAGGCAGCTCTCGGGAGCTCAGTGACGAAGCGCGCCAGTGAGACAGACTCGCGTGCGGCGCCCAAGCTCGTGGGTGCGAATTCACCCCCGGGGTGCACCACATTTCGCGCCGTCGTCGCGTCGTGCAGCCAGGAGAACGCTGCGACATCGAGCCCCAGGGTCTTGGCCAACCGCACGGCGACTTGCGATGCGCCCTCGGCCCAGACCCGACGGCCCGACTCGGCAATCGCGATGAGAGCGATCCGCGTCGTGTCGAGGTCGGCGCGGTTCAGTACCCAAGACCGCCCGGATGAGTCACCGATGGCAATGTGCCGATCGGTGGCGGCTAGCCCCAGGGGACGCCGGGTGGCAAGCCACTCCGCGAACTGGGGGATCGCCGCCGCCTTCAACTGCGTGCTCACGGGAACTCCGGGTCGCGCACCACGACGTGCTCGGCATGACGGTCACGACCTGGAAGAATGAGCTTCTCATCCGTGTGGCAGACGATGTCGAACGCGAGCGTGTTGTCCTTCTTCTCAGCCCGGCGGCTGAGGGTGAATACGCTGCCGTCGTACGGGATGGGTGTGTTATTGATGCGTCGGAATTCCTTCGTCCATTTGAAACTGGCGTTCGTTGCGTGCTGGGTGCCGACGAGCTCGGTGGGGAGCTCCGGAGCTTTGTCGCCCTTCCTGCGCGTCAATGAGGCCAAGACGAGTTCCCCGGCGGTCTTGGGTTCGCCGGCGGTCATGATCCACAGGTGGTGCAGCAATTCGCCCCAGCTCTGGCCAATGTGATCCTGGTCCTCGACCTCGGCCAGCCAGCCATCGAGCGCGACTTCGGCGACCGATTTCTCGCCCATGCGCAGGTGGCTTGCTGCCGCCAGGATCTTCTGGGGCCAATCGTGGTTCATGGCCATCCCGCTGATCTCGTGAGCGGGTTGGCTCTGGAGGCCGAAAAGCAAGATCGTGTGCGCCGCGGCAAGAAGTCGAGGGCGGTTCTGGTTCACGAAGGTCACCAGGCTCTGGTGGCGGAAGCCCTTGCGACCCAATACCGACACCCCTTTGGGTACTGCGAGTGTGATGTTGAGCATGCGCCGGTTCAGGTCGCCACCAATATCCACGTTGCTTCCGCATGCTGTGACGATCAGCCCCGTGCATTTGACGCGATCGTTGCCGCCGAGGATTCGGAGCGAGTTGTCGCCATCAATGGCTGTGATCAGCGCTGTGATGACCTTGGATTCGAGCGACGCTCCCATAGGGACCTCGTCACAGTGCAGGTATGTTCCGCCTTCGAGCAGTAGCGTGGTGATCCCCTTCTCTGTCTCGGAGTCCTGTGACAGGCCAAAGTGGAAGCCGAAGCTGGCGGGCGAGCCCTGTGCGAGGAGTCGGCAAATCCCTGCCAGCAGACTCTTGCCAGTTCCTCGCGTAGGCGCGTTGAAGAAAAAGCCGATACTGCCGTTCGTGAGATGGCGCCCAACGCAGGTCAGCAGGTAGAGCATCGCTCTAGCGCGGTCGGACGGGGCCAGGAAGGGGAAGTCAGAGAATACCTCGGTGTCGAGGTACTTGTACGCAGCTTGGACCTCTTCGAGCGTGGGCTTCGCCGGCACAATGTAGTCGGCCTTCCACTTGGCTCGCTCGCGGTAGGGCAGCGAAATGTAGGCCTGGGCATCCATGTCATACCCGTGCGCAGACACAACGTGGCCCTCTTTGGTGATGATGGGCTCGGTCGCGACGTATTCGAGGGCGTTGAGAACTCCTGGCGCAACGAGGCTCGTCATCACACCCCCGACCACCGTTGGGGGAACCGAGTGCCGGTACTCGGCGATGAACTCGTCGCCCTCCTTGTCGACCTTGATCTTCGCGAACTGCGCGCTGGCAATCAGCAGCCCTTCTGCCTTAGGCCCAGCCCAACGCATGATCTCGCCTGACGGACCAATTGAGATGACGGCTTCGGATTCGCCGTTGATCGTGCGGTTGAAGGCGAGTGGCGCGCTTGCGTCCGAGCGCGAGCGACCCATGCCGATAGCCTCCACGTATGATCCGATGACCGAGAGGGTCGGCTGATCTGTATTGATACTGGGGATCGTTCCCCGGGCGCTGAAGACCTGGGCCTCGGCAGTGACGATGCGCTTCTCCACGAGCCACTGGGCGACTCGCTCGGCGGTGGCCAGTGGGACGTCACGGGTGCCATCGGGCCCACCCTTCTTCATGGAGCCCACCAGAAGATCGAAGGGCCGGAAGGCCTGGGCGCCGTCCTTCAGCGTCGCCGTGCCGTCACCCTGGTTGACGAAGACTAGGTTGGATTTGATGAGCTCACCCACCTCGTCACCCTTCGTGAATGTCGTGGAGAAGTCGGAACCTGTGGTTGCCGCCCAGCCGTTTTCTTCCAGGGTCTTCTTCACGTCGGGGTACTGCTGACGGCGGTTGAACTGATCGCGCACGCGCGAGGTGTGCCCATCGTGGTCACGAATGTCGTACCAGCTTCGGGCGAGGCGGTCACGCGAGTCCGAAGCCTCGTCGAGAATCACCGCGAGTCCATAGAGCTCCGAGCCCGTCAGGAAGGCCGGTTGCCCGGCGGTGCCGGCGGTCGGTTTGAATTCTCCGACGGTCGTGCGTGAGGGGGCGATGGTCGCCCGCTTCGCGAAGGCGAGGGAGGCCAGCGTCTCATCTCCAGAGGTGGCGGCCCGAGAGGGGAGAGAGCGCAAAAGTAGCTCGAATTCCTCATCCGACTTTGCGTGGATCGCGACGAAGCGACGAAGCTGCCCCTCGTCTGTGGTCTCGGTCCAGCCACGGTCGATGCGCGAGATGAGCTTCGTGCACGAGGCCGTGGCAGTCGCGGCGGCGACCGCGTCGTAGGCGTCCGCGCCCGGCGCCGGTGTCTCGAATGCCAAGAGGTACGCGCGGCCGTTTTGTGATTGGAAGGAGCCACCAAGGCCCAGCTTCACGCTAATCGTCTTGACCGCGCGGTAGTCCGACTCCGGTGTGGCTGGCGCGTCATCGGCGAAGACTGTGAGGCCAGCAGAGGCGGCCTTCGTAGCTTGTGCTGCGACCTGGAGGTAGCCGACCTCAGTCTCGGGGGTGGGGGAAGTCATGGTGGCCTTTCGTCGTTACCTCGCCCGGGGTAGCGCCCCTGGACGTTGACTCTGGCCCGGCCTCATCGGCTGGTTTTCCTTCGTCGTCTATATACATGCGGCGATCTCAGGACCTTTTCGGGCACTGCTGGGATTGGCCAAGAAATTTCCCGAACTGTCTCGCCCGGACGAGCGAAACGGGGGTCCGGGGGGTCCGGGGGGTTTTCTTGCC
>JAYUVE010000047.1:0-27475 GCA_043754275.1 Microbacteriaceae bacterium
AGCGCCCACCTCTGGAAGAGCAAGATAGGTAGGTGCCACTCGTGGCAACATTCGTCGTTCGGCGACTCATCGCCTCGATCTTCATTTTTCTCGCAGCTACATACCTCATGTATCAACTGACAGCGCTGTCAGGGGATCCA
Organism: Microbacteriaceae bacterium; assembly: GCA_043754275.1. GTDB lineage: Bacteria > Actinomycetota > Actinomycetes > Actinomycetales > Microbacteriaceae > Rhodoglobus. The sequence continues at coordinate 141 of JAYUVE010000047.1, forward strand.
CTTGAGGATCTGCGGACGAGTACAGCCCCCAACAAAGCGCAACTCATCGAAGCCCGCACAGCGCTGCTTCACCTCGATGTGCCGCCCTATCTCAGGTACTTCATCTGGATCGCCGGCGTCGGCCGGTGCTTCATCGGCCAATGCGATCTGGGTGTGACAGTGCAGAACCAACCCGTGAATGTCCTCCTCGCGCAGGCGGCGGGCTCAACCTTGCAACTCGTCACGATCTCGAACATCATCGCGATCATCCTCGGCCTGATCATCGGCATCACCACTGCTCTGCGCCAGTACAGCGGGTATGACTATGGAGTGACCTTCATGGCCTTCCTGTTCTTCTCGCTTCCGATCTTCTGGGTTGCGGTGCTGCTCAAACAGTTCGGGGCCATCGGCTTCAACGACTTCCTCAGCGATCCGCAGATCGCGGGCTGGGTAGCGCCCGCGCTGGCGGTGATATTCGGATTGATATGGATGTCGATCATCCCGGGTAGACCCCGGGCAAAGGCGATTACCTTCGCGGTCGCCGCGCTCGCGACCGGAGCACTCATCGTCTACCTTGACGCGAGTGATTGGTTCAGCACCCCGTCGATCGGAATCGTTGGTGTCGTGCTCACCGCCCTGGGCCTTGCCTTCGGTGTTACCGCGATCTCGGTGGGACTGAAGCGCCGTCGCGCGCTGTATGCCTCGCTGACGGTTGCCGCCCTCGGTATCGCGCTCTACTTCCCGTTCATGTATGGCTTCTCTTACGGGATGCAGCTACCGGGCTTCCTCGGGCTGGCCGCCCTCACGATCGCCGTGAGTTTCGGCATCGGCTGGCTATGGGGTGGCGCCGACAGGATTCCCGTCGCACGCACGGCAGCGATCACTGGCTTCTTGGTGGCTGCGGTCATCGCGCTCGACCGGTTCATGTACGTCTGGAACCAATACACCAACTCGGGGCAGATCAAAGGTCGGCCGATCGCGACGATCGGGTCGGCGACTCCCAACCTGGATGCCTCGTTCTGGGTGCACGGCGTGGACCTCTTCACCCACCTCATCCTGCCGACCATAGCGCTCATCCTCATCTCGTTCGCGAGCTACACGCGCTACTCGCGCGCTAGCCTGCTCGAGGTCATGAACCAGGACTACATCCGCACCGCGCGCGCGAAGGGCCTCACCGAGCGCACGGTCGTCGTGCGACACGCATTCCGCAACGCCCTCATCCCGATCGCCACGATCGTCGCGTTCGACATCGGTGGTCTCATTGGCGGCGCGGTCATCACCGAGCGAGTCTTTGGCTGGACGGGCATGGGCCAGCTGTTCCAAAACGGTCTCGACCATGTCGACCCCAACCCGGTCATGGCGTTCTTCCTCGTGACCGGCGGCCTGGCCATCCTGTTCAACCTGATCGCCGACCTCGTGTACGCGGGTCTCGACCCACGAATCCGGGTGTCCTGATGAGCAACACGCCTCTCGTCGAGCCGGGCCACACGCCCGGCGGTGTCACCGACCAGGAGAACTCGATTGCGACCCAAGAGGTCGCTGGGCTCAGCCAGGGCCAGATCGTACGCAAGCGGTTCTTCCGGCACAAGGGCGCGCTCATCGCCATGTTCGCGCTGGTCTTCATCATCCTGCTGGCGTTCACGTCAGTGGGCACCCAGTTCGGAACCTGGAAGACGGGCGGGTGGTGGCCCTACACCTGGAACACCGCGGTGGCCATCGAAAATGCTGGTAGGCCCACACTCAGCCTCTTCCCGTTCACGATCGGCAAGCATCCGTTCGGGCAAGATGAGGTGGGGCGCGACATCTTCGCCGTCGTGATGCGCGGCACCCAGCAATCCCTGCAGATCATGCTCATCGTTGGCGCAGTCGCGACGTTCATCGGCACCGTCATCGGCGCGATCTCTGGCTACTACCGGGGGTTCACCGACGCAGTGCTCATGCGCTTCACCGACGTGATCATCACGATCCCGGTGATCGTGATCGGCGCTGTGCTCGGGCGCAAGTTCGGCGTCGCGGGCATTGTGCCGCTGGCCCTGATTCTCGGCACCGTCTTATGGACAGGGCTCGCCCGATTGGTGCGCGGCGAGTTCCTTTCCCTGCGGGAGCGCGAGTTTGTGGATGCAGCCAGGGTCGCAGGCGCCAGGGATAGGCGGATCATCTTCCGCCACATCCTGCCCAACGCCATTGGCGTGATCATTGTCAACGCGACGCTGCTCATGGCGTCAGCGATCCTGATCGAGACCGCGCTGAGTTACCTGGGCTACGGAGTGAAGGCCCCTGATACGTCCCTCGGCAAGATCATCAGCGAGAACCAGACCGCCTTCAGCACGCGCCCCTGGTTGTTCTGGTGGCCCGGCCTATTCATCATCGCGATCGCGCTGTGCGTCAACTTCATCGGCGACGGCCTGCGTGACGCATTCGACCCGCGCCAGCGCAGGATGCCCACCGAGCGCAACCTCGCCCGAGCACGTCGTGCGAGCAATACGGCAAGGCCGGGAGCCGGGCCGGGCGGAGACCCCGCTGGCCTGCTAGACCTCGCCGAGATCGAGGTGTCAGGCAGGGGTGCTGGCATGCAGGATCCGGGCACCTTCGGGCGGGGCTATTACGCGCCGCCGCCGACCGACGAAGACCGGCCAGCTCCGAAGCGGGATGACTCCTGATGCCGCTACAGCGCGATGCCCAAGACCGTCGCGACGGCGAGAACACCGAGCACGCCGATCGTCACCCAGTGGATGTCACGGCGAAACGCGCCATCCTCGATGGTCGGATTGTCGAGGTGGCCGTCGTCACGCAGCTGCTCCCAATGCGAGCGGATCACGAAAGCTGCGGCGCCGCTTGCAGTGGTGATCAGGTCGCCGGGCCGGACGCTGCCACCCTGCCCAGTCGCGGCCAGTCGGGTATCGGCGCTGGCCGACAACTGCGAGGCGTAGCGGTTGGGGGCCGGGCTCGCCCAGGCCGTGACCTTGCCCCGCGGAGTGTAGAGCGTGAGCGCGTACTTGGTGTCGATCCGTTGGATGGCCGGCCACGGCACGTGCACCGTGCTGAAGACGTTGCGCACCGTGATCTCGTGTTCGGCCACGGCCAGGCTAGGCAACCAAAACAGGGCAACGGCGCCGACAGCAACGAAGGCCAGCGCCCAGCTGAAGCGGGCGAGGCCGTTCCCGTCGCCGGTCAGCGCGAAGCCCAGAATTCCCGCGACAGCGATCGCGACCACGATGACGCTCAGCACCCTGCCGAAGGCAGGGCGGAAGGTCGTTGGCGCGAATCGCATGCTGTCAGTCTGCTACATCCCAGCTTCGCAGAAAGCGGCTCGATGAGCCCTGCACGGAAGGTCGCCTGATGGCCGCAACGACAACCACCGCGACATCTAAGACGGCAGAGACGGTGCTTGAGGTCAAAGATCTCGGGGTCGACTTCTGGGTCGACGGCGTTTTCTATCCCGCCGCGATCGACCTCAACTACAGCGTCAAGCGTGGCGAGGTGCTCGCGATCGTGGGCGAGTCCGGTTCGGGCAAGAGCTCGAGCTCGATGGCATTGCTCGGGCTGCTTCCGGCGAACGCCAGGGTCACGGGATCGATCGAGCTGCTCGGACGCGAGCTTCGCGGCATCCCGGAGAAAGAGCTCAGGCAGGTGCGTGGCAACCAGATTGCCGTGATCTTCCAGGAGCCCATGACGGCGCTCAACCCGGTTTACACGATCGGCTTCCAGATCATGGAGGCGCTGCGGTCGCACTTCGACCTCACGCCGACCGAGGCGAAAGAGCGTGCGCTCGACCTGCTCGCCCAGGTCGAAATGCCCGACCCGCCGACCGCGTTCCACAAATTCCCGCATCAGTTGTCTGGCGGGCAGCGCCAGCGCGCGATGATCGCCCAATCGATCTCCTGCGACCCCGTGCTGCTGATCGCCGATGAGCCGACCACGGCCCTGGATGTCACGGTGCAGGCCGAAATCCTCGAGCTCCTGCGCAGCCTGCGCAAGCGACTCGACAGCGCGATCATCCTGATCACGCACGACATGGGCGTCGTGGCGGATCTCGCCGACCACATCCTGGTCATGAAAGACGGCCTGGCTGTCGAATCCGGGGATGTCGTGCAGGTTTTCACGAAGCCGAAGCACCCATACACCCAGTCGCTGCTGGCCGCCGTGCCGCATCTCGGCAGCGCGAGCGCGCGGGTCAGCGAGCGGGTGCCCGCAAGCCGACACGAGCACCGCGCGCCCGTGCTCAAGTTCGAGGACGTCACGATCGAGTACCCGAAGCGCGGGCGAGTGCCCGCGTTCCGCGCGGCGGAGAACATCAACCTCGAGATCTACCCCGGCGAGATCCTGGGCCTGGTGGGGGAGTCCGGGTCCGGCAAGACCACACTCGGGCGGGCATCCGTCGGTCTCCTGCCGATCAAGGAGGGCAAACTCACCGTCGTCGGCTATGACATCTCTCATGCCAGCCAGAGGGACCTGCGGCCGCTGCGCCGCAAGACCGGCATCGTCTTCCAAGACCCGGGGTCGAGCCTGAACCCCCGGATGCCCATCGGCCAGTCCATCGGAGAGCCCCTGTTCCTGGCCGGCGAGGCAAGGGGCAAAGAGCTCGACAAGCGCGTGCAGGAGCTGCTGACCTCGGTCGAGCTGCCCACGAGCTACCGCAACCGCTACCCGCACGAGCTCTCTGGCGGCCAGCGCCAGCGTGTCGGTATCGCCCGGGCACTCGCCCTCACGCCAGAGCTCCTCGTCGCGGATGAGCCGACGAGTGCCCTCGATGTGTCGGTTCAGGCCCGATTCCTCGACCTCTTGCAAGAATTGCAGGAGCGGTTGCAGTTTGCCTGCCTGTTCGTCAGCCACGACCTCGCGGTCGTCGATATCCTCGCGCACCGGATTGCGGTGATGCATCGCGGTAGACTTGTGGAGCAGGGCACGAGAGACGAGATCCTGCGCAACCCCAAAGACCCTTACACACAGCGGCTCATCGCTGCCGTGCCGCTGCCGGATCCGATCGCGCAGCGCGAGCGGCGAGAGTCTCGCACCGCATCCAGGCCCACGAAGGGCCAGAACTAGAAGGAACACGTTCATGGCAATCGCCACACGCTCAGACCTGCGCAACGTGGCGATCGTCGCCCACGTCGACCATGGCAAGACGACCCTCGTCGACGCCATGCTTCGGCAGACCAACTCCTTCGCGGAACACGCGCACCTCGAAGAGCGCGCCATGGACTCGAACGATCTCGAGCGCGAAAAGGGCATCACGATCCTCGCCAAGAACACCGCGATCTCGTACAAGGGCATCCACGCCGCGGCGAACGGCGACGGCGGCCCGATCACCATCAACGTGATCGACACCCCCGGCCACGCCGACTTCGGGGGCGAGGTCGAGCGCGGCCTCTCCATGGTTGACGGTGTTGTGTTGCTCGTCGACGCGAGTGAGGGCCCGCTGCCGCAGACCCGCTTCGTGCTGCGCAAGGCGCTTGAAGCCAAGCTGCCGGTCGTGCTGCTCGTCAACAAGACTGACCGGCCGGATGCCCGCATCGACGAGGTCGTCTCCGAGAGCCAAGACCTGCTGCTCGGTCTCGCCAGCGACATGCACGACGACTTTCCTGATATGGACCTTGACGCGGTGCTCGACGTCCCCGTGGTCTATGCGTCCGGCCGCAACGGCGCCGCGAGCTGGAATAAGCCCGAGAACGGCTCGCTGCCCGACAACGACGACCTCGAGCCGCTGTTCGACGCGATCATCAAGCACATCCCGGCGCCGACCTACGACGACACCCACCCGCTGCAGGCCCACGTCACGAACCTTGACGCCTCGCCGTTCCTCGGCCGTTTGGCCCTGCTGCGTGTCTTCAACGGCACGATCAAGAAGGGCCAGACCGTGGCCTGGGTCAAGCACGACGGCAGCGTGCACAACGTGCGCGTGACCGAGTTGCTGATCACCAAGGCTCTCGACCGCTTCCCGACCGAGTCCGCTGGCCCCGGTGACATCGTCGCCGTTGCCGGGTTCGAAGACATCACCATCGGCGAAACCCTTGCCGACCCCGACGACGTGCGCCCGCTGCCGACCATCAAGGTCGATGACCCCGCGATCTCGATGACCATCGGCACGAACACCAGCCCGCTCATCGGCAAGGTCAAGGGCCACAAGCTCACCGCACGCATGGTCAAGGACCGCCTCGACCGCGAGCTCGTCGGTAACGTCTCGGTCAAGCTCGTCGACATCGGGCGCCCCGACGCCTGGGAGGTGCAGGGCCGTGGTGAACTGGCCCTGGCCATCCTGGTCGAGCAGATGCGCCGCGAAGGCTACGAGCTCACCGTGGGCAAGCCACAGGTGGTCACCAAGCACATCGACGGCAAGCTGCACGAGCCCTTTGAGCACCTGACTGTGGATGCCCCCGAAGAGCACCTCGGTGCGATCACGCAGCTCATGGCCGCCCGCAAGGGCCGCATGGAAACCATGACCAACCACGGCACCGGTTGGGTGCGCATGGAATTCATCGTCCCCTCCCGCGGCCTCATCGGCTTCCGCACCGAGTTCCTCACCATCACCCGCGGCACAGGTATCGCCAACGCGATCTCGCACGGGTACGAGCCCTGGGCGGGCGCCATCGAGACCCGCACCAACGGCTCGATCGTCGCCGACCGCTCCGGCGTCGCGACGCCGTTCGCCATGACGGCCCTGCAAGAGCGCATGTCGTTCTTCGTCGAGCCGACCCAGGAGGTCTACGAGGGCATGGTCGTGGGCGAGAACTCGCGCGCCGACGATATGGATGTCAACATCACCAAGGAGAAGCAGCTCACCAACATGCGCCAGAGCACGTCTGACGTGTTCGAGCGGATGACCCCTTCGCGCAGGCTGACTCTCGAGGAATGCCTCGAGTTCGCCCGCGAAGACGAGTGCGTAGAGGTGACCCCCGAGGTCATCCGCATCCGCAAGGTCGAGCTCGACTCCAACGCGCGCGCGCGGGCGTACTCCCAGCGCAAGAAGCAGAACGCGTAGCGTTCTGCTTCGAACGGGCTTTGCGCAGAACGCGTAGCCGCGCGGGGGCTATGGCAAACGCGCCAGCGCTTGTGCGACCCCAGCGCCGAGGGAGCCTGCGACCGAGGGTGTGAACTTTCTGGACCCACTCGCCTGTCGTAGCAGCATGGCGATATTCCACAAATCTTCATGTTCCGACCTCTTCAACGCGCCCTATAGTGTGAGTGTGCGCAGGGGACGAAGGTCTGGAACACTCGCGGCGGCGATCGGGCTTGGGCTCGCGGCATCCCTCACCCTGGCCGGATGCAGCCTGATTCCCGCGCCGGGCGGCGGTTCAGGCGGTTCAGGGGGTTCGGGCCAGTCCGGCTCCAGCCCTGACGGCTCGGGCACCTCATCGAACCCCGGCACCGACACCGGCGCCACCGGCTACGAAGGCAAGCCGGCGACTTTCCCGGGCGATGTTCCGATTGTCGACGGCGAAATCCCCTTCGGTGTCGACCTGGGCACCGGGTGGACGGTGATCGTCAAGGTCGCAGATATCGCGGCCGCTTACACTGCGGCGTCAGAGAAGCTTTCTGGTGCCGGATTCACGACCGAACAGACCGGCACGACCACCGACGGCTCGTTCGGCGTGTTCGACACCGACAAGTACACGGTCGAGGTCACCGCCACGAAGACCGCCGACTATGGCCCGAGCGTGACCTATGTGGTCGTGCTCAAAGGTTAACGATTTTCCCATCCACCCTCGACCAGCGGAGAGACAATGATCACCACGCGCAAGACAATCACCACGATCGTCGCCCTGAGCCTCGCGCTCACCGTCACGCCGGCGATTGCCGGCTGCAGCCTCATCAAGAACGTGATCGAAACCCAGACCGGCGGCACCGTAGACCTGGGCGGCAAGGGCATCCCCGACGGCTTCCCGACGGCAGACGTGCCGCTGATCAGCGGTGAGGTCATCTACGGCGCTGGCATCAAGGGCAAGGATGGCCAGGTCTGGAATGTGACCATCAAGGTCGCCGACGGCGCATCGTTCGACTCGATCAAGACCCAGCTCGAGGGTGCCGGATTCACCGCGGCTGACGGTGTCGGCGGAGCGACCGCAGACGGCGGCGTTGGCACCTTCACCGGTGAGAAGTACAGCATCGCCGTAGTCGTCAGCAAAGACGGAAGCAACGGTTTTGTCGCGAACTACACGGTGACAACAATCGGCAAGTAGCCAGGAGCACGCCAAGGAGGGCCTCGCCGACGAAACCCCGTCGGTGGGGCGCCTTCTCCCTTAGTAGGTGCCGTTGGTAGGGGCAGCGGTCACGGTGAACTTGGCCAGCCCGACGAGGTCGCCCGTCTGCTCGAACTTGCACGCGGTGTAGTAGGTGCCTGGCTCCAGCTGCGCGACGTATGAGACGGCATGACCGGGGCCGATGTCTTCCTTCTCGCCCACGATGCTCACCTTGTCGTCGGCGAGGATCTCGAATTCGTTGACACCAGTGCCGGAGTTGGTGATCGCGAACGACACCGCGCCAGCGGCAGCGGTCGCAGCAGACACGACGCAGGTGGAGTCAGTGATCGCGACAGACAGTGCCGTGCCGGTGGGGTTGTTGGGCACGCAGCCCGAGAGCGTTATCGCGATGGCGGCGGCGCTGGCGAGGGTGGGCAAGAGGCGGGTGTGCATGGCTGTGCTCCTGGGTGGCTGATCTGGGTGGCTGGACTGGGTAGGGCTGGGTGGGTAAGCGGGTCAGCTGTGGTCGACGAGTTCGCGTTCGGGCGCGGCATCCACTGGCTTCGTCGGCGCGCCGGGAGCGACACGCGACTGCGAGCGCAGCAGGAATGCCGTGGTGACCACCACGAGGTAGGCGATCCAGGCCACGAGCTGCGCCCAGCTGGGCTCTGGCGTGAAGTTGAAGATGGCGGCGAGCAGCACGCCGTACCAACTCGACGGCGGGATGGCGGCGGCGAGACTGAAGGCGGCCTGATCGAGCCCGGGGATGACTCCGGCCTCCTGTAGATCCCCGATGCCGTAGGAGAGCACTCCGGCCGCGATCACGACCAGGAAGAGCCCGGTCCACAGGAAGAAGCGGGACAGGTTGATGCGCACGAAACCGCGGAAGATCAGGTAGGCAATCACCACGGCGAGAAGGATGCCGAGCACGGCACCGGCGAATCCCAGCGGTTCGCTGCCGCTCGCGTTCGCACTCGCCCAAACGAAGAGCGCTGTCTCGATGCCCTCACGCCCCACGGTGATGAACCCGACCAGCACGAGGCCGATGCCGGCACCAGCAACGGCCGCGTCGAGCCTGCCCTGCAGGTTGCCCCTGAGGTCGCGGGAGTTGCGGGCCATCCAGAGGACCATCCAGGTCACGAGCCCGACGGCGGCGATGGACAGGCTGCCCCCGAGGATCTCCTGGGCCTGAAAGCTCAGGCCGTAAGGCCCCCAGGTGAGGATCGCGCCGATGATGAGCGAGAGCAGGATCGCCGCGGCGATGCCCAGGCGCAGCCGGGGAAGAACGTCGACTCGACCGATCTTGCGAAGGTAGGCGACAAGGATGCCGACGACGAGGCCGGCTTCGAGCCCCTCGCGGAGGCCGATGAGGAAGTTTGCGAGCACGAGAGAACTTTCGGGTTGCTGGTTTGGTAAGGCTATCCTAACCACATCGACCATAGTTCGGTGTGCGGATCCTGTCTACTGCCGAGGTCATCTCGGTGCTGGTCCTGGGCTGGGCGGTCGGCCGTCCGGGGCCAAGTGCCCTCCCCGCGAAGGGTAAGATTGTCGGAGTTCCTGCCGCGAAAGGTCCCGATCTCTAGTGACGTACGTCATCGCTCAGCCCTGTGTCGATCTGAAGGATCGCGCCTGCATCGACGAGTGTCCCGTCGACTGCATCTACGAGGGCGACCGCATGCTCTACATCCACCCGGATGAGTGTGTCGACTGCGGTGCCTGCGAACCGGTCTGCCCGGTTGAGGCGATTTATTACGAGGATGACCTGCCCGGCAAGTGGTCTGACTACTACAAGGCAAACGTGGAATTCTTCGACGACGTCGGATCCCCTGGTGGTGCAGCGAAGGTCGGCGTCATCCACAAGGACCACGCGCTGATCCTGGCGCTGCCGGTCGGCGGCGGATCGCCAGACTGATCGTGGCCCGCACGCCGCTCGTGCTGCCCGACTTCCCTTGGGACGCGCTTGCTCCGTTCGCGGAGCGCGCGCGGGCACATCCGGCCGGCCTGATCGACCTGTCTGTGGGGTCGCCCGTCGATGCGACACCCGGCTTCATCCGGGAGGCGCTCGCTGCGGCGACCGACGCCCACTCCTACCCGCAGACCGCGGGCAGCCCCGCCCTGCGTGAGGCGATCGTCGCCTGGTACGCCAGACGACGGGGAGTCGACGACCTTTCGACCGCGAACGTGCTGCCCACCATCGGCTCGAAAGAACTCGTGGCCCTGCTGCCCCTGCTGTTCGGGCTCGGCAAGGGCGATGTCGTCGTGCATCCCACCGTGGCGTATCCCACCTACGCGATCGGCGCCGCCATCGCGGGCGCGACGGCGCTGCCCTCCGACGACCCTGCGGAATGGCCGCAGAACACCAAGCTGGTCTGGCTCAACAGCCCCGGCAACCCCGATGGCAGGGTGTTGGGCACCGATCAGCTGAAGGCCGCGGTCACCCGGGCGAGGCAGCTCGGGGCGATCATCGTCAATGACGAGTGCTACGCCGAGCTGAACTGGCGCGGCAACGAGCCGACCCCCTCGATCCTCGACCCCGCGGTTATCGCCGGGCAGCGCAATTCGGTGCTGTCGGTCTACTCGTTGAGCAAGCAGTCAAACCTCGCCGGGTATCGCGCGGGGTTCGTGGCAGGCTGCAGCGACCTCATTGCCGAACTGCTGGCCGTGCGCAAGCATGCCGGCCTCATCCCGCCCGCCCCCGTGCAAGCCGCCATGGTCGCGGCCCTCGCGGACGATGCCCACGTCTCAGCACAGCGTGAGCTCTACCGGTCTCGGCGAGAGCGCCTCGCCGGTGCCCTCGCGGCGGCCGGATTCCGCGTCGACCACAGCGACGCGGGACTGTATCTCTGGGCGACGAAGGGGGATGACGCCTGGGCGACCGTCGCCGAACTCGCCGACCGCGGCATCCTGGTGGTCCCTGGCACGTTCTACCAGGAGGGTGACTCCCAGCACGTGCGGGTTGCACTCACCGCCACCGACGGCGACATCGATCAGGCCGTGAGTCGGCTCGCCTAGCTGTCGGGTATCTCCAACCGCGGCCGCCATCCTTTGTTTCGTGCACCAGTGGCGGAGCGCACAGAATAAGCTGTAGCCGTGAATGACGCAGCCGCTGACCCTGAGAAGGCCACCCTGCATTTTCCGGGAGGATCGGCGGAGTTTCCGATCATTCACGGCACCGACGGTCACGACTCGATCGACATTTCGACGTTCACGAAACAGACCGGATTCACCACCCTCGACCAGGGTTTCGTGAACACTGCATCGACCCGCAGCGCCATCACCTACATCGACGGTGATGCCGGAATCCTGCGCTATCGGGGCTACGCGATCGAGGATGTCGCGAAGAACTCCACGTTCCTCGAGGTGGCCTGGCTGCTCATCTACGGCGAGCTGCCCACCCCGAGCCAACTCGAAGAATTCGACGAGAAGATCCGTCGGCACACCCTCCTGCACGAAGATCTGCGTCGTTTCTTCGACGCTCTCCCGCACAGCGCGCACCCCATGTCAGTGCTGTCCAGCGCGGTCTCTGCGCTGTCGACCTACTACGAGGACTCACTGAACGTCCACGACCCCGAGCAGGTCGAGATCTCGACGATTCGACTGCTTGCGAAGCTGCCGGTCATCGCGGCTTACGCCCATAAGAAGGCCCTCGGCCAGGCCTTCCTCTACCCCGACAATAGCCTGAGCTTCGTCGACAACTTCCTGAAGCTGAACTTCGGCACCATGGCCGAGCCCTACGAGGTCAACCCGGTGTTGAGCAAGGCCCTCGATCGCCTGCTCATCCTGCACGAAGACCACGAGCAGAACGCCTCCACCTCCACGGTGCGCCTGGTCGGGTCGACGGAGGCCAATATCTTTGCCTCGATCTCGGCCGGCATCAACGCCCTCTATGGTCCGCTTCACGGCGGGGCGAACGAAGCGGTCCTCAAGATGCTCGCGCAGATCAAAGAGTCGGGCGAAGGCGTGCAGAGGTTCGTCGAGCGGGTCAAGAACAAGGAAGACGGCATCCGGTTGATGGGCTTTGGCCACCGGGTGTACAAGAGCTTCGATCCTCGGGCCAAGCTCGTCAAGGAGAGCGCAGATGAGGTGCTCGAGGCGCTCGGCGTCGAAGACGACCTGCTCGATCTTGCCAAGGAGCTCGAGGCGGTCGCGCTCTCAGACGAATACTTCATCGAGCGCAAGCTCTACCCCAACGTGGACTTCTACACCGGAGTCATTTACAAGGCGATGGGATTTCCCACCCGCATGTTCACCGTGTTGTTCGCGATCGGCCGGCTGCCCGGCTGGATCGCCAACTGGCGCGAGATGAGCGAGGACCCGCACACCAAGATCGGTCGCCCCCAGCAGCTGTATGTGGGCTCACCCGAGCGGCCTTGGCCGCAGCGCTAGCTGATCTGCTAGGCGTGGAGCGCGGCATTGAGCTCGACGCCCTTGCCCGGTCGTTGCAGCACTTCTACCGCCCCCGAGAGCGAGTTGCGCCTGAAGAGCAGGCCTGGGACGCCGCTGAGTTCGACCGCCCTGACCGAGTGCTGCGGGTCGGCCTCGCCCACCACGACGACCTTGGTGCCGGCCGTGACGTAGAGCCCGGCCTCGACGATGGTGTCATCGCCGATGGAGATTCCGACCCCCGAGTTGGCCCCGAGCAGCGCCCTGGCCCCGATCGTGACCCGCTGGGTGCCACCACCGCTGAGCGTGCCCATGATGGATGCCCCGCCGCCGATGTCCGCGCCGTCACCGACGACCACGCCTTGCGAGACCCGCCCTTCGACCATCGAGGTGCCGAGGGTCCCGGCGTTGTAGTTGACGAAACCCTCATGCATGACGGTGGTGCCGGGGGCGAGGTGGGCGCCGAGGCGCACGCGCGAGGCATCCGCAATCCGCACCCGCACCGGGGAGACGTAGTCGAGAAGGCGAGGGAACTTGTCGATGCCGGTCGCCGAGATCCCGGCGCGCTGCAGCGACGGGCGCAGCCGGTCGAAATCCTCGGGCAGCACCGGCCCACCGGTCGTCCACACCACGATCGGCAGGTGCGCGAAAATGCCGTCGAGGTTGATCGAGTTCGGAGCGACAAGCAGGTGACTCAGCAGGTGCAGTCGCAGGTAGGCATCCGACGTGGAGGCGGGGGGCTGGTCGAGATCGATCACCACAGTGACGAAGTCGAGCTCTACGTTGCGGCGCGGATCAGAGCCTTCGAGATCTTCGAACTCGGCCGGCGCGATATGCGGATCGATGCCCTTCGAGAGCGCCCCGAGCTTGGGATGCGGAAACCAGGTGTCGAGCACCGTGCCATTTCCGGCGACGGTCGCGAGGCCGTAGCCCCAGGCTTGGCGCGAAGTCATGGCACTAACAGTACCGGCGCTCTGGGAAGCCTAGGCTGGCTGTGTGCCAGCGACCGATCGCCCCTTGCCCGTGCTTGATCTCGCGGCATCCAGCGTCGAACTCACCAGGGCACTGTGCGACATCGAGTCGGTGTCGGGCAACGAGGGGCGCATCGCCGACGCCATTGCCGCGAGCCTTGAGGGGCTCGCCCACCTCGAAGTGATCCGGGATGCCGACGCCATAGTCGCCCGGACCAACCTCGGCCGCGACCGCAGGGTGGTCATCGCGGGTCACATCGACACGGTCCCCGTGAACAGCAACCTGCCGGTGCGCGTCGACGGAAACTTCCTCGTGGGGCGGGGCACCGCCGATATGAAGGGCGGCGTCGCGGTCGCGCTCAAACTTGCGGCCGAGCTATCCGCACCCGCCGTCGACGTCACGTGGATCTGGTACGACCACGAGGAGGTCGAGTCGAGCCTCAATGGCCTCGGCCGACTGGCATCCAACCGGCCCGACCTGCTGGCTGGCGACTTCGCGATACTCGGTGAACCGACCAGCGCCACGATCGAGGGTGGATGCAACGGCACCGCGCGAATCGACGTGCGGCTGCACGGCGTCCGTGCCCACAGCGCTCGAGCCTGGGTGGGGCACAACGCGATCCACGACGCTGCTGCGGTACTGACGATCCTCGCGAACTACGTGCCCGCCGAGATCGAGGTGGATGGACTCGTCTACCGGGAGGGCCTCAACGCCGTCGGCATCTCGGGTGGTGTCGCGGGCAACGTCATTCCGGATGAGGCGGTCGTGAGCATCAACTACCGCTTCGCGCCGAGCCGTTCGGCCGACGACGCGATAGCGCACCTGCGGCAGACCTTCGCGGGTTACGACATCGAGATCACCGACATCGCCGAGGGTGCCAGGCCGGGCCTGGATGCCCCGCTGGCGCAGGAGTTTCTCGCCGCGGTGGGCGGCGTCGCGGCTCCGAAGTACGGCTGGACCGATGTCGCGCGCTTCTCCGCCCTCGGAATCCCCGCGGTCAACTACGGCCCCGGCGACCCACTCAAGGCCCATGCCGACGACGAACGGGTCGACACGGGGGAGATCATCGCGGTGGAGCGGGGGCTGCGGGCGTGGCTGACGACGCCCTAGTAGCGCGACCGACGCCCGAGACGGGCGTCGGCGCTGGCGTCGCGGGAGAGGCCAGAAATGGCCTCTCCTCCAAGCTCCAGCGCGCTTGGTACGCCAAGGTCATCGTGATCTTCGTCGTCTCGCGGATCGTGACGACGAGCATCCTGTTGGCATTCGCGGCAGGGCAGGCCGCAAATGCCTGGACCGGAGCGCACCCCGGCTACTTCGACTTCGCGTCGATCTGGGATGGCCACTGGTACTACATCATTTCGGCGGTCGGCTATCCCACCCAGCTGCCGATGACCGCAGACGGCCATGTCGGCGAGAGCGCGTGGGCATTCATGCCCGCATACCCCTCGGTAGTGCGACTGGTCATGATTGTCACGACACTGGATTTTCCGATCGCCGCGGTGATCGTGTCTTTCGCCTTCGCCCTGGGCACCGCCTTGATGTTCTACCGGCTGCTGCACCTCGTCTTGCCGGCCAGCACAGCCCTCTTCGCTGTGGTGCTGTTCTGCTTCGCACCTCTCTCACCGATTCTGCAGGTGTCATACGCCGAGTCGATGCACACCTTCCTGCTCGCGCTCGCCCTGTACCTGCTGATGACTCGCAGATACGTAGTGATGCTGCCGGTGGTGGCAGTGATGTCCCTCACCAGGCCCAGTGGCCTTGCGTTCGCACTTGCGATGGCGATGCACGTGGCCTGGCGGTGGTGGCGCGCGCGCCGTGGTGCAGAGGGTGCGGCAGAACAGTTCCCGGTGCGGGAGCGGGTGGCATCCCTCGGGGTCACACTCTTCAGCGCCTTCATGGGCATCGCCTGGGTGCTTATCGCCTGGGCGCTCACCGGATCGCCCACGGCTTACACCGACACCGAGCTCGCCTGGCGCTCGGCCTACGTCGGCTACCAGGACCTACTGCCGTTCACGCCGTGGCTGCAAGCAGCCGGGTTCTGGGCACCCTGGTTCGGGATGCCCGCGCCCCTGCTCATCGCCCTGCTCGCGGTCGGCGTCGCCAGCTTCCTCGGGCTACTGTTCACCCCGGCGGTCAAGCGGCTAGGGCCGGACCTGCGGTTCTGGATCGCGGCCTATGCGCTCTACCTGCTCGCGGTCTTCTTTCCGCAATCGAGCACCTTCCGCCTGCTCGTGCCGGAGTTTCCCCTGCTGGGGGCGCTCGCCGCGCCACGGTCGAAGCTCTATCGGGTAGGTATCGTGCTGCTCTCGATCGCGGGCCAGATCCTCTGGATCCGCATCGCCTGGGCCGTCGACGGTTACGATTGGACGCCCCCGTGAAGACCTTCGTCGCAGGCTCGCTTGGCGCTGGGGAAATGCAAAGGCTGCCGCGTTAGTCCTAGCTGCACCGCGCACGGTGACGTGTTGACTGCAGAATGCGGGATAATAGACAGGTATCCGTGTTGAAAGGGGAGAATTCATGGCAGCCATGAAACCGAGGACCGGTGACGGTCCGATGGAGGCTGTCAAGGAAGGTCGCCTGATCATCGTGCGGGTTCCCCTTGAGGGTGGCGGGCGCCTCGTCGTGTCAGTCAACGACGCGGAAGCCCGCGAACTGCACGACGCGCTCGCCGGAGTCGTCGCGACCGCTTAGCGCGCTGGGGCCATGAAGCGTCAGCGATTTCGCGACGCCAGCGCCGACGGAGTCTGCGACGGCGGTTGAATCGCCCTAGTCGCCGATCTTCACCAGCTGTAGCAGGCCGTCCCCCAAGGGTGACAGCGAGCTGAGCACAGCGGTTGACTCTGCGATCTCCCTAAGGAGCAGGCGGAAGCCAGCGACTGTGTCGTCGCGCTGCGCCGGATCGGCGACCCTGCCGCGCCACAATGCGTGGGCAACAAGAACAGTGCCGCCGCGCCTGACCAGCCGCAGGCCATGCTCGACGTACTCGACCACCGAGAGCGGATCGGCATCGATGAAGACCAAGTCGTAGCTGCCCTCGTTCATGCGCGGCAGCACATCCCTGGCCTTTCCGCCGATGAGGCGTACCCGGCCACCCGGGATGCCCGCTTCGAGAAAGCCGCGGCGCGCCACCTGCTGGTAGTCGAGCTCTGAGTCGATCGTGGTCAGAGTCGCCTCAGGGGCACCTGTCATCAGCCATAGCCCGCTGACGCCGAGTCCTGTCCCCACCTCGATGATGTTCTGCGCGGAGCTGGCTGCGGCGATGACCGCGAGCTGGGCGCCGACCGAGGGGCTCACGGCATCCACCCCGAGTTCGAGGCAGTGCAGTCGGGCCTGGGCGATGTCCGGGCGCTCGACGACGAAGTCCTCCGCGAACTTCCAGCTCAACTGCTTGTCTGACACGTGCCACTCCTCGTCGGTCCACTGTAGGGGAATCGACCGGGGCCAAGGGTTATCCTGAGCGAGTGTCCTTCGGCCTCACCTTCGACAAGCTCCTGATCATCGGGATCATTGCCGTTTTCCTGCTCGGGCCCGAGCGGCTGCCGTATTACGCGTCGCAACTCGCACGGTTCGTGAAGTCCGTGCGCGCTATGGCCGAAGGCGCCAAGGAGCGCATGCGCGAAGAGATGGGCCCAGACTTCGACGACATCGACTGGAAGAAGCTCGACCCGCGCCAGTATGACCCGCGCCGCATCATCCGTGAGGCCCTGCTGGATGACGAACCGGCCGTGAAAGTCAAGCCCGTCACCGAGTCTGCCTACGCGCAGGGCCAGCGGTTTCTCAAAGAGGGCCGCCCGGCACCCTTCGACGCCGAATCGACCTGACTCCCGAAAAGCGGTCGAGCGCTCAGCGCCGGCGAATCGCCTTCAGCGCTTTGAGCAGCACGATCATGACGCCAGACAGTCTCGCCCACTCCGGCCCGGTGCGCGGCAACGTCAGCAGCCCGGTCGCCTCGGCGACGGTGCGGGCCTCGACAAAGCGCAACAGCCCCTCTGTGCCATTGCGTCGGCCGAGACCGGACTGCTTCATGCCGCCCATCGGGGCGTCGGTGCTGGAGAACGACGCGCGGTAGCCCTCGTTGATGTTGACGCTTCCGGCATCGAGCAGGTCTGCGACCCGGCGCGCCCGACGGATGGATCCGCTGAACACCGATGCATTGAGGCCGAACTCTGAGGCGTTGGCGGCGGCAACCGCCTCGGCGTCGCTGTCGACCACCGCGATCGCCACGACCGGCCCGAAGGTCTCGTTGGCGAAACACTCCATCGCTTCGGTGACGCCGCTGAGCACAGTCGGCTCGAAGAAGAACGGGCCGAGATCGGGGCGGGCTTTGCCGCCGGCGAGCACCGTCGCACCCTTCTTGACGGCGTCATCCACATGTTCCTGCACTCGCGCCAACTGGGCAGCCGAGGTGAGCGAGCCGACGTCGGTGGTGAAGTCGAGGGCTGGGCCCTGTGTGAGCGCCTTTGTGCGCTCGACGAATGCTGCAGTGAAATCGTCACTGACCGACCTGTGCACATAGATGCGCTCGACAGAGACGCACAACTGGCCCATCGACGAGAACACCGAGTAGACCGCGTTGGCCGCCGCACTCGCGGGCTTGACGTCGTCGAGCACGATGAGCGGGTTCTTGCCGCCGAGCTCGAGGGATGCCCCGGTCAGCGTCGACATCGCGCGCTCACCGACCTTCGTGCCGGTGGCCGTGGAGCCCGTGAAACTCACGTAGTCGGCCCCGTCGACGACGGCATTGCCGACCACTGCCCCCTCACCGGCGACAACGGCCCAGAGAGCGGCCGGAACACCGGCATCGATGAACGCGCGGCGCGAAGCGAGGATCGAGAGGGCGCCCTGGTTGTCGGCCTTCTGCACGACGGCATTGCCGGCGGCGAGGGCGGGAATGACATCCATGATCGACAGCGCGATCGGATAGTTCCAGGGGGTGATCACCCCGACGACACCCTTGGGCTTGTAGCTCACCCGCGTCTTGATGACGAGCGGGATGCCCGCCCGGCGACGCCTCGTGCGAAGCACGCTGCGCGCGGAGACGGCGTAATAACGGGTCACCGAGGCGCCTTCGAAGATCTCCTCGAAGGCCTGCCCGCGGGTCTTTCCGGACTCGGTCTGCAGGATGTCGAGTAGCTCATCCTTTCGCTCCAGCAGCAGGTCGTGGGCCTTCAGCAGCACCGCCCGGCGGTGCGCGAATCCGGCAGCGAGCCAGGATGCCTGGGCGATGCGGGCCGCCGCGTAGGCGTCAGCAACATCGCCGGGGGATGACACCGGCAGGTCGTGAAGAAGGTCACCTGTGAACGGGGCGGTGACGGCGACCGTCTTGCCGGTGGTGCTGGACAGGTCGGAAACCAGTTCGGCGGTGAGCGGTGCCGTGAGCGTCGATGCAGACATAGGACAAGTTTAGAACGGTCCCTATGGTGGTGTTCTTGCGTTGGGGCTGCTCAGTTGATGCTGAGGCCGAGCGGCTGGCCGGCGAGGCCACGGGGCCGGGTGGCCAGCCGTGCCGCGAGGGCGAGAATTGCACCAGCCGCGGGGTCGTCCGGGTGCGAGAGCACGATGGGTAGCCCCGCGTCGCCGCCCTGGCGCAGGGCGACACTGAGGGGGATCGAGGCCAGCACGTCGACACCCAGACGGGATGCCGCATCCGCTCCGCCCCCCGACCCGAACAGCTCGAGCACGCTCCCGTCGGCCTGCGCAAGCCCCGCCATGTTCTCGACCACCCCGATCACCTTCTGCCCGGTCTGCCTGGCCACGAGCGCGGAGCGCTCGGCCACCTCGGCGGCCGCGGCCTGCGGAGTTGTCACGACGATCACCTCAGCCTGCGGCAGCAGCTGCCCCAGCGAGATCGCGATGTCGCCAGTGCCGGGAGGTAGGTCGATCAGCAGCGTATCGAGGTCGCCGAAGAACACGTCGGTCAGGAACTGCTGGATCGTGCGGTGCAGCATGGGGCCGCGCCAGGAGACCGCCGTGTTCCCGTCGTCGAGGAACATCCCGATCGAGATCACCTTGATGCCGTGAGCGACCGGCGGGAGGATCATCTCGCCGACCTGGGTGGGTTTCGCGCCCGCGATACCCAGCAGGCCCGGGATCGAGAAGCCGAAGACATCCGCATCGACGATCCCGACCCGCAAGCCGCGCTGCGCCAGCGCGACGGCGAGGTTGGCCGTGACCGTCGACTTGCCGACGCCGCCCTTTCCGCTCGTGATGGCGTAGATGCGGGTGAGGGAGTCGGGGCCGAACTGCAGGGTCTTGGGGCGACCACCGCGCAGCTTCGCGGTCAGGGCATCCCGTTCGACCTTCGTCATGACACTCACGGCGACGTCGACCGCGGTGACTCCTGGTGTCGCGGCGGCGGCGGCCCGAACGTCACGCTCGATGGTGTCGGCGGCCGGGCATCCCACGATCGTCAGCTTCAGATCGATGGATGCCGCGCCCGCCGCATCGACGGACACCGCGCCCACCATGTCCAGCTCGGTGATCGGCCGACGGATTTCCGGATCGATGACGCGTGCGAGGGAGGCGGTGACGGCCTCAGCGAGGCTCATCGGCCTTGCTCTCTGCCTTGTCCTTGTCGAGCTCCTCAAGGAGCGAACGCAGCTCCGCCCGGATGAAGTCCTTGCTGGCCATGTCCTTCATCGCGAGGCGAAGCGCGACGATCTCGCGAGCGAGATATTCGGTGTCGTTGAGGTTGCGCTCTGCACGCTGGCGATCCTGCTCGATCTGCACGCGGTCGCGGTCATCCTGCCGGTTCTGCGCGAGCAGGATCATCGGTGCGGCGTAGGACGCCTGCAGCGAAAGGATCAGGGTGAGCAGCGTGAAGTTTGTCGCCCGAGCATCGAACTGGGCGCTCTCGGGCGCGAGTGAGTTGTAGGCAAGCCAGAAAATCACCACGACGCTCATGCCGACGAGGAACCACGGGGTTCCCATGGCGCGCGCGAATTCCTCGGAGAAGCGCCCCATGCGATCCTGGCTGCGGAACAGCGGGAAGTTCGACCTCAGCCCTTTGGGCGAGTCGAGACGGCCGTCGTTGCGGGCCTGCCGAGTGGGCCGGGTGGGCCGGGGAATGCTAGCGCGTGCCATTGGTGGTCCTCCTTACGGGTATCGCTGCGGTCGAAGTAGTCGCGAAGAGCTTTTTCTCTTCGGCGTCGGTACTTCGCCAGTCATCAGGCAGCAGATAGTCGAGGACATCATCAATGGTCACCACCCCGACCAGACGGTGGTTCTCATCCACGACGGGAACCGAGACGAGGTTGTAGCTGGCGAGAATTCGGGATACTTCGGCGGCACTGGTGTCTGCCCGCACCGGCTCGAGGGCGGTGTCGAGCAGGGTGCCGAGGCGCTCGTTGGGCGGGTAGCGCAGCATCCGCTGGAAGTGCACCATTCCCAGGAACCGGCCGGTCGGCGGCTCGTAGGGCGGCACTGTCACGCAGATTGCGGCACCGAGGGCGGGCGCGAGCTCGTGCCGCCGGATCAGGGCGAGACCTTCGGCCACGGTCGCATCGGCCGAGACGATGATTGGCTCGGTGGTCATGAGGCCGCCAGCGGTGTCCGGGCCGTAGGACAGCAGGAAGCGCACGTCCTCGGCCTCTTCGGGCTCCATGAGTTCGAGGAGGGTCTCGCCACGCTCGTCGCTCAGGTGCGCGATGAGGTCGGCCGCGTCATCCGGCTGCATCTGGTCGAGCACGTCGGCGGCGCGGTCATCGTCGAGCTGGTTGATGATGTCGACCTGCTCGTTCTC
Source organism: Microbacteriaceae bacterium (assembly GCA_043754275.1). Lineage (GTDB taxonomy): Bacteria > Actinomycetota > Actinomycetes > Actinomycetales > Microbacteriaceae > Rhodoglobus. The sequence continues at coordinate 21,393 of JAYUVE010000047.1, forward strand.
GGGCATCTCCTCGAGCACGTCGGCGAGCCGATCGTCTGAGAGCTCTTCGGCGACCTCGAGCATGCGCTGCTCTGGCAGGTCGAGCATGGCGCTGGCGAGGTCGGCGGGCAGCAGGTCGGCGTAGCTCGCGACCAGCTGGGTCGCCGACTGGGCTTCGCCGCTGGTGTTCTCAATCAGGTCGGTCCAGGGTGCGAACACTGTGGCTCCCTTGCCGAAAGGAGACGCGGATGCCCTGGGCCGCCGCAGGAAGACCTGCGTGATCTCCCACTCGCCGAGGCCCGCCTCCTCCATCGCCACATCTTCGATGCTGGCCTCACCAGAGCCGTCGCGCAGCCGCACCTTGCGACCGAGGAGCTCAGCCATCACGCGCACCTCACCGCCGCGCTGCTCGAAGCGACGCAGGTTGATGAGGCCAGTGGTGATGATCTGGCCGGAGCCAATGCTCATGACCCTGCCGATGGAGAGGAACACGCGGCGTTTGCCGGGAACCTCGACGATCATGCCGACGACACGGGGACCGGCATTGGTCCGGTAGACGACGAGCACGTCCCTGACCTTGCCCACCTTGTCGCCGTTGGGGTCGAAAACGGAGCACCCGACCAGGCGGGCGGCGAAGACTCTCGTCGCGGTGCTCACATACTGAGCTTACTCAAGCACCCCTCTCCCCGCGGTTTAGCGGTCTCGCCTGAGTATGCTGGGGCCGTGAGCAACCAGAACACTTTCGGCCAGCGCGGCCTGCTTCTTCCGACCGTTCCCAAGGGTGATGTCCTAGGCACCTATGACGGCTATCTCGAGGCACAGAGTGTCGTCGACCGGCTTGCCAAGGCCGACTTCGACGTGGCCAAGCTTTCGATCGTCGGCAACGACCTCAAGACCGTCGAGCGGGTCACCGGCAAGCTCACCTGGAGCCGCGCGGCCCTCGCCGGCGCCGCGAGCGGCGCGTGGCTCGGCCTGTTCTTCGGCCTGGTCTTCTTCATCTTCTCCACCTCGTCGGCGACCGGCTTCGCCTTCGTCGGGGCCGCAGTGCTCATCGGGGCCGGATTCGGCGTGGTCTTCGGTCTGGTGACCTATGCGATCAACCGGCGCAGTCGCGACTTCACCTCGACCCACCAGGTGCTCGCCTCCAACTACCAGATCATCATCGACCCGCAGTTGACGGCCAGGGCGCAGCAGACCCTGCAGCAGCATCCTGCGGAGTAAGAGGGAACGGTTCGCGATACCGGGTGCTAGTCGAGCCCCAGCAGTAGCGCCTCGACGCCCGGAAGCTCGCCGAAACGGGCGGCCCGATCGATGGTGACCAGCGTCCGTTTCGTTGCCGCCGCCGTCGCGGCGATGACGAGGTCGTTCGCTCCTCGCGGGGTGCCCGTGCGTTGAGTATGCGCAATCAGCTTGGCGTGAGCACGGGCGATCGCGACGTCGTAGGGCTCGACGGGAAAGATCTCAAGAATCCCGTCGACGAACGTCTGTCGCTTCGCTCGATCGCGTCTGCTCGCGAGTTCGATGCCGGCGAAGAGTTCCGCGGCACTGATCGCGGCGATCACCATGTCATCCTCGGGCTCGAACTCGGCGCTCAACGCGGCCCCGTTCCGCTCGGCGCGGATGATGATTCCGGTATCGAGGATCAGTCGGCGGGCCACGCCGGCGGGTCCAGTAGTTGCGAATCGCGCACGGCGAGCACGTCCGACTCGAATTGGTCATCGACGGTCGCTGTCTCGAGAAACTTCCTGAACGCTGCACCGTTGCCCTGGGTCGCCGGACCGATCAAGGCGATCCGCCGGCCACCACGCGTCACCACCGTCGTCTCGCCGCGTTCAGCACCATCTAGCAGCGCAGCGAATGAGCGGCTCGCCTCTGTTGCAGTCATGGTCCTCATGTAATCAGATTATCTGATCTAGCGTGAAAAGTTTCCACACACTGCCTCAGCGGGCGAGCCACTCCTCAACCTCATCCGCCGTGCGCGGAATCCCGATCGACAGGTTCTCGGCGCCCACCGCCGTCACGAGCACGTTGTCTTCGATCCGCACCCCAATGCCGCGGTACTCCTCGGGCACGGTGAGGTCGTCGGGCTGAAAGTAGAGTCCTGGCTCGATGGTGAACACCATGCCCTCGGCGACGATGCCGTCGTGGTAGAGCTCGCGGCGCGCCTGGGCACAGTCGTGCACGTCGATTCCGAGGTGATGGCTCGTGCCGTGCACCATGTAGCGGCGGTGGTGCTGCGTCTCGTCGAGGGACTGTTCGGCCGAGACCGGCAGGATGCCCCATTCCGCGAGCTTGCCCGCAATGACCTCCATCGCGGCGGCGTGCACATCGTGAAACCGGATGCCAGGGCGAACCACCGCGAACGCGACATCCGCCGCCTCGCGCACCGCCTCGTAAACCTGCCGCTGCACGGGCGTGAAGGTGCCGCTGACCGGCAGCGTGCGGGTGATGTCGGCCGTGTAGTAGCTTTCCAGCTCGACGCCGGCATCGATGAGGATCAGGTCGCCAGGCACAACCGCGCCATCGTTGCGCGTCCAGTGCAGCACGCAGGCGTGCGGTCCGGATGCCGCGATCGTGTCGTACCCCACGGTGTTGCCGTCTGCGCGCGCCCGCCGGTTGAAGGTCCCTTCCACGAGGCGCTCACCACGGCCGTGCGCGATCACGTTGGGGAGATCGGCGATCACGTCGTCGAACCCATGCTTCGTGGCCGCGATCGCGGCGCGCATCTCGGCGACTTCGAAGGCATCTTTCACGAGCCGCAGTTCGCTCAGGTCGCGCGCCAGTTCGGAGTCCGCTTCGGTGTCGAGAGTCTCGGAGTCGGCGGCGACGAGTCGGCTGCCGTCGATGCTGTCGGTGATCTCGGGGTCGGCGTCGCGCACGACGAGAGTCGCCGCATTCCCCACTGCACCGCCGCCCGATGCTGGCGCATCGTCCGGAACCGGCAGTGTGGGCCCAGTCGCGTCAAGTACCGCGGCCAGTTCGGCAAGGTCTCGGGTGGGAAGGCCCAGGTCGGCGGACACCTGGTCGAGGCTCGGGCGCGGGCCGGTCCAAAACTCGCCGATGGTCGGGTTCTTGTAGAACTCGGAGGTTCCGCGACCGGCGGCTTTGCGGAAGTACAGGGTGGCGTCATGGCCGTTCGACGTGGGCTCCATGACCAATACGCTGCCGGGGACGCTGTCTGCACCCCAGCCGGTCAGGTGCGCGAACGCGGAGTGGGCTCGGAAGGGGTAGTCGGTGTCGTTGGAGCGAGTCTTGTAGTCGCCGGCGGGCAGGATCAGCCGCTTACCCGGGTGCATCGCCGAAATCCGCGCGCGGCGCTGGGCGGCATAGCGCGCGTGCTCGCGTAGTGAAGGGGCGATCTCGGGGCGGTCGGCCCAGTCCGCCGACATGTAGTCGGTGAACGACTGACTGGTCGGCAGGGTGGAACGGTTGGATGTCGCGCGCGGGGCGTCAGCTTCGGCCATGCCCCTATTCTCACCCCGCCACCGGTCTAGTCGGTGAGTTGCCGGGCGCGGAAGCTCAGCCAGCGGGGCTGAGCTGCACGAGCACCGGGCGGTGGTCGCTGCCGGTGCCGTCCTCCGACTGCACGACGCGCATCCCGGTCACGCGCCAGTTCGGGGTGGTCATGACGTGGTCGATGGGGGCGCCGAGCAGGGCGGGCAGAGCCGCCGGCCAGGTGCCGACGGCGGCGTTGTTCGTGGCCTGCGCGGCATCCGAGCAGTTGCCGATCGTCGCCGAGTCGATGCCGAGACCGCCGTAGTGGTCGAGGGTCGAATTGAAGTCGCCGGCCATGATGACGTTGTTGCCGCCGCAGGCCGTGGTCAGCCAGCGCAGGTCGCTGCGCCAGTGCGGCATCTCGCCGGGGATAGGCGCGACGGCGTGCACGGCGACGATGGTCGGGCCCGACCCATTCTGCGGCGTCGCGACGATGCTCGGCAGCACCGATGTCGTGGTGGCACCGGCGTCGACGCTGTATTCACCGAGTCTCGTGCTGACGAGCAGGGTCGTCGAGCGCGCCTTCGAAATCTGGTCGTAGGCGACGGTGTATACCCACATCGGGCTGCCCGCCGCCTTCATGAGTTCGGCGACCTGCAGGCCGGTCTCGTTGGTGGTCTCGGGCAGGGTGACGATCTCGGCGCCCGTGTTGAGCGCGAGCCGGGCGATCGTGTCGGCGCCGGGGGCGCCGCCGAGCGTGTTCCAGCTAAGGACTGTGACGTCGTCGTTGCCGGCCGACTCGAACCCCGGGTTTCCGAAACCCCTCGTCGAGAGCACCGCGACGCTGATCCCGCAGAACACCAGCAGCATGATCGCCAGGGTGGCCGCGAATCGGCGGACCCCGGCCCAGACGAGGGCGAGCAGGGTCAGCGCGACAACCCCGATCAGGGCGATCGCGACGGCCAGCCCGCGCAGGGACACCACCTGGGCGACGACCGGCGTTTGGGCGAGACCGAACAGCTGCGGCCAGGCGAGCACGAGCAGCACCGCGGCAACGACGATCACCACGACGGCGGCAAGGAATCTCCGGAACATAGCGGGGCGAGCCTAGCCGACAGGCCCGCGCAGACACTGGGGGCCGCGCCCACTGAGCCACCCGAATAGGCTTGCAGGATGCCCGGACCGATCGACCTGCACACGCACAGTTCGGTGTCTGACGGCACGGAGACCCCGACGCAACTCATCGTCGCTGCCGTCGAATCCGGGCTCAGCGCGATGGCCATCACCGACCACGATTCGACCGCCGGCTGGAGCGAGGCGTTTGCCGCGGCATCCGGGACCGGGCTCACAGTCATCCCGGGCATGGAACTCAGCACGAACTATGGGCCGGCGAGCGTGCACATGCTCGCCTACCTGTTCGACGCTAACGACGGCGGAATCGTCGCGGAGACTGCGCGCATTCGCGATGGTCGGCTGCGTCGCGCGGAGAGCATCGTCGCGAAAATCGCCGAGGACTACGACCTGAACTGGGATGACGTGCTCGCCGAGTCGTCCGACGGCACGACCCTCGGGCGCCCGCACATCGCCGACGCGCTCGTGCGCAAGGGGATCGTGCCTAACCGCAGTGCCGCATTCGAGAGCATCCTGCACTGGCGCGGCGGCTACTACGAGAAGTACTACGCGCCTTCGCCGCTCGAGGGAGTGCGGATGATCGTGCGCGCCGGCGGAGTGCCCGTGCTCGCGCATCCGGCCAGCTACGGCAAGTATCGGCCGATGGATGACTCGGTCATCCGCGAGCTCGCCGATGAGGGTCTCTTCGGCCTGGAGGTCGGCCACCGCGACAACACCGAAGACGGCAAGGTGCGCCTACTCAAGCTCGCGAAGGAGTTCGGCCTGGAGATCACCGGCGCCAGCGACTACCACGGCGAGGGCAAGCCGAACCGGCTGGCCGAGAACACGACCGAGCCCGAGGTGCTGGAGAAGCTGATCGCGCGGGGGACCGGCTCGACGCCGTACCAGGGCTGACGGCGCGACTGTTGCGCGATGAGCTATGCGGCGGGCGGCGTGTGACCCGGCGTGCCCGCGCCGCCACCGCGGTGGGTGCGGGTGCGGCGGCGACGGGTTGCCGACGTGCCGTCGTGCGTGCCGCCACCCTCCGAGCTCTCGCGCACGGCGTCCGTGGAGGTGCGCTGGGGGCGGTCGGCGCTGCGGGCCGGGCGGTCACCCGTGCGAGCCGGGCGGCCAGTGCGATCCGAAGAGCCCCGGTCACTGCCTGCGCTGCGGTCTCCGGATCGTGCGGGGCGGCCGCCGTCGCGCCCTGCGGAGGCCGGCGCCGGGTCCTTCACGCGGGCGACCGAGCCGGGCAGGCGGCCCTTCGTGCCCTCAGGGATGTCGAGATCGGTGAACAGGTGCGGGCTCGACGAGTAGGTCTCGGTGGGCTCGGGGATGCCCATCTCGAGTGCGCGGTTGATCAGCGACCACTTGTGCATGTCATCCCAGTCGACGAAGGTGACGGCGATGCCGGTCTTTCCCGCGCGGCCGGTGCGGCCGGCACGGTGCAGGTAGGTGTCGTGGTCGTCAGGGATGGTGTGGTTGATGACGTGGGTCACGTCGTTGACGTCGATGCCTCGAGCCGCGACATCCGTGGCGATCAGGATGTCTTTCTTGCC
>JAYUVE010000048.1:0-4089 GCA_043754275.1 Microbacteriaceae bacterium
CACCACCACCGCGGATGACGCGATCCCGGACAACTCGCAAGGTGAAGCCGACCGCGGGTGGGTTGGCGGTGCCGCGAAGCTGACGGAGCATCAGGGCAGCATTGCCACCATCGAGATGGGGGCGCGGCAGTATGTCGCAGCGCTGGGGCGGTTCCTGTCCGTCGACCCCGTCGAGGGTGGGGTGAGCAACAGCTACGACTACCCGGCTGACCCCATCAACGGATTCGATCTAAGCGGGACCACCTCGAAGAACAAGGTGGGGCATAACCTAACGACGCCGGTTCAGCTGGGGGTGCAGTGGCTAACGGGGCAAGGCCCCCGCAATCAGTCCTTTGGACACGGTGACCCGTTCACTGAGCTACTGCGAACGCACTCCTACATCCAAGAGGTCACGGCGACGGCGACCGCGGCTCTTGCTAAGGGTCAGGATCCTTCCGGTAGCTATGCGTGGTCGCTGGGAGGAGCTGACGGGGTTGGTAAATACGTGAGGGATTACACTGGCGGTGCCGCGAGGAACCTCGCCGACACCTACCTAGGTTCGTACTAACGTGATGGGGAACAGTGCCGTGCTGGCCTTCACGGTCACGAACACTTCGACCCTCGCCTCCGCCCTCCACTTCCCCGGCTACGGCCTTATCCCTGGATATAACAACGTCGAAAACTGGGAGAATTCACTGGCTGGAGATTCAGGCCCGATGTCGCCAACTACACAGTCAATTTCGTGGACGGAGACGGTGTCATGGTAGGTCGAGCCCGGGTACCTCGCGCGCGACTAGTTGCCTTGGTGGCCATGATTTGCCTGGGCTTGACTGGGTGCGGAATTGCATCGCCACCGCCGACGGCCTCCGAGATTTCAGGCAATTGGATTCACGGTGAGGGTGAAGGAAGCTTGGAACTCAGCGCGGATGGGACCTTCAAGGCGCACCAGATTCCACTCGCTGCGCTGAACGCGCCCAAGGGCAGTGAGAAGGGTGGACAGATCGTTGATGGCTCCGGTACCTGGGCCGCAGACTCGTCGAATATCCCCTTCAATGCGAGGGGTGCAATCCGCCTGAGCTTCGAACCGGGAAGCGTTGGGTCAGGGGCCTGGAGCGTGCCGCTGCTCGTGGAAGGAGCGGGTGAGAACATGCGGCTGGTGCTGGTCGTAGGCGACCCCGACCTGAACCAGGACTACGAATTCTCTAGGAGCAGCTAGCCAGTCCCAGCGAGCGTCGGTACTCTTTGACGGCGGCCCCCACGACGGTGGCGTATTGCTACGACAACGCGGACCGGCTCACCGCCACCACCGTCACGAATCCGCCTGCGGGGGCATCCCCGGTGGCTGGCAGCAACCTGACCGCGTCAACGCTGCAGTACGACGCCCACGGCAACACCACCACCCTGGGTAACCAGAGCATGACCTACGACGTGGCCGACCGGCACATGTCCACCACCGTGGTCGACGGTGGCACGACCTCGGCGGTGACCTACCAGCGGGATGCCACCGGCCGCATCGTCGCCCGCACCTCCACGGTCGGGGGCACCTCCACCACGATCCGCTACCTCTACGCGGGTGGCACCCTGTTCGGTGTCGCTAATGCCACCGGTCTCATCGAGCGGACAAGCAGCTCGGCTACCGTTCCGTGTTCGCGCTGCCCTTAGCCGGCCAACGCTCGAGCCAGACCTGTGGCCGCGAGATAGCCACGCCCTCGTAGCTGTCGAGGGTGAGGAGATCCTTGTCGCCGGAAATGATCGCCGCCGCGCCGCTGAGAATCGCGGTTTCTAGCACGCGATTGTCGTCGGGGTCGCGGCACACCTGGACGGTGATAGATCCCAACGGGACGGTTTCGACTTGATCGCGGAGGGTGCCGAAAAGAGCCTCAACGTCGTCGATGAAGTCGGGGAACTTGGCCACCACCACCCGACGGATCTCGGTGAGGATTTCGGCACTCACCACGAGCCGCAACCCCTCTTGAACGATGGTCTCGAACACCCGCCTTGGTGCTCCTCCGAAGACGATTGCGGAGATCCACACGTTCGAGTCGACGACGACCTTCGTCTTCGCTAGGTCAGGTGCTGATGACGTCATACACCTGCTGCTCAGAGGTGTAGCCGAGGCGGCGACCGCGGTCGTTCGCGCGGTCGAACACGGTCTGAAGCGCTTGCTCCGTGCGGAGCTGCTTGACGATCGCGCGGCGGATGTACTCGCTGCGCGACGAGAACTCGCGTTGCGCCTGCTCGTCGATTTGCACCACGAGATCTTGCGGAAGCGAGATGTTGAAGGTCTGGGAAGCCATACAAGAAGTGTATGGGATTGGCGCAACTTGTGGGTAGGTCCACTCAGCAGTAACACCCCCCGACCGCCCCGGTAGCCTTGACCAATGAAGTACGCGAACTCGATCATCGACCTCGTCGGCAATACGCCCCTCGTGCGCCTGAACAAGGTCACGGAGGGCATTGCCGCCACGGTGCTGGTGAAGGTCGAGTATCTGAACCCGGGCGGGTCATCCAAAGATCGCATTGCGACCCGCATCATCGATGATGCCGAGGCCAAGGGGCTGCTGGGGCCCGGCGGCACGATCGTCGAGCCGACCAGTGGTAACACGGGCATTGGGCTCGCGCTCGTGGCGCAGCAGCGCGGCTACCGGTGCGTCTTCGTGCTGCCCGACAAGGTCGGCGAAGACAAGCGCAGCGTGCTCACTGCCTATGGCGCAGAGATCGTCGTGACCCCGACCGCGGTCGCACCCGAGAGCCCGGAGAGCTACTACAGCGTGTCCGATCGGCTCGCACGCGAGATCCCCGGGGCGTTCAAGCCTAACCAGTATTCGAACCCCAACGGGCCGCTCAGCCACTACGAGACGACCGGCCCCGAGATCTGGCGCGACACCGAGGGCAAGGTCACGCACTTCGTCGCGGGCGTGGGCACCGGCGGCACGATCTCCGGCGTGGGCAAGTACCTCAAAGAGGTGTCTGGCGGCGCGGTGCAGATCATCGGGGCTGACCCCGAGGGGTCGGTGTACTCGGGCGGCACGGGGCGCCCTTATCTCGTCGAGGGCGTCGGCGAAGACTTCTGGCCCACGGCGTATGACCCTGCGGTCGTCGACCAGATCATCGCGTCATCCGATGCGGAGTCGTTCGCGATGACCCGGCGGCTGGCACGCGAGGAGGGGCTGCTCGTAGGTGGGTCGAGCGGGCTGGCCGTGGCATCCGGGCTCAAAGCCGCGAAAGACCTGGGCAAAGACGACGTCATGGTGATCCTGCTGCCCGATGGCGGCCGCGGCTACCTGGGCAAGATTTTCAATGAGAAGTGGATGCGCTCCTACGGCTTCGGGGACGACGCCGAAGAGCGCACGGTCGGCGACGTTCTGCGCTCGAAGACCGGGCAGCTGCCCGACCTCGTGCACGCCCACCCGACTGACACCGTGCGTGACGTCATCGAGATTTTGACCAAGTACGAGGTGTCGCAGATGCCCGTGCTCACGGCCGAGCCGCCGGTCGTGATGGGCGAGGTCATCGGGTCGGTCGACGAGCGGTCGTTGCTCGAAGCCGTGTTCACCGGGGGGGCGAAGATGACGGATGCTCTCAAGGAATTCGTCGGCCCGCCGCTGGGTTTGATCGGTGTGCACGAATCGGTGAGCGCCGCGAAGCTCGCCCTCGCCAGCACCGACGCCTTGCTCGTGACCAGCGATGGCAAGCCGGCCGCGGTGCTCACCCGCCACGACCTGCTGACCTTCCTCTCCAGCTAGACCTACGCCCAAACGAGAACCGAGACCTTTTGCCTGACGCCGACGCTGATTTTTCTGACGAGCACTTCGCCTTCACGACCCGAGCCATCCGAGCCGGCCAAGACTTCGACCCGACTACCGGCTCTGTCGTGCCGCCGGTCTACTTCACCTCGACTTTCGTGCAAGACGGAATCGGCGGATTCCGCGGCGGCTACGAATACGCCCGCGGCGGCAACCCGACCCGAACCTCGCTCGAGCAACTGCTGGCCTCGTTAGAAGGCGGAGCCAAGGCCTTCAGCTTCGCATCTGGCCTCGCCGCCGAAGACACCCTGCTGCGCGCGGTGCTGAAGCCCGGCGACCACATTGTCATGGGCAACGACGTCTA
>JAYUVE010000049.1:0-8013 GCA_043754275.1 Microbacteriaceae bacterium
TTTTCTTCCAAAAAGAGAGTCGAGATGACCACATCGCCAGCAACGCTGCTGGGCAACCTGTCCAGGAGCCTGCGCCCAAAGCCGCGCACCCAGCAATCGCTCGCCGCCCGGGCATTCCTGATTCCGATCGCGATCGTCGTAATCGTGATCTTCCTCATCCCGCTCGCGCAGTCGTTCTACTACAGCCTCACCGACTTCAACGGTTACTCCCCGGATCTCAATTTCGTGGGCATCGACAACTACGTGCGCGTGTTCTCCGACCCCAGCATGCTGTCAGCATTGGGCTTCACCGTCCTGTACGCGGTGTCGACACTCGTTATCGTCACAGTCTTGGCCATCCCACTCGCCATGATCTTCAACCGCGTCTTCTTCGGGCGACGCTTCGTCCAGAGCGCCCTGTTTTTCCCCGCCATCCCGAGCTTGGCGATTATCGGCCTAGTGTGGGGGTTCATCTTCAACCCCCTCGGCAGCGGGGCGCTCAACTCGCTGCTCGGCGGGGTCTTCGGAATTGCACCGATTCCGTGGCTCTCGGTCGACGAACTCGCCCAGTTCTCCGTGATCGTTGTCGCAATCTGGTCGTTGACCGGGTGGCACGCGATGCTCTACCTGGCCTATCTCCAATCCATTCCGCAGGACTACACCGAGGCGGCAATGATGGATGGTGCGTCTGCGCGGCAGCGTTTCTTCAACATCACCCTGCCGATGCTCACCCCCGCGGTCTCGGTGAGTTCGCTCCTTCTCCTGACGAGCGGGATCAAGGTATACGAACTGCCTTTCACCTTGACCAAAGGCGGACCAGGGTTCGCGACGCGCACCCTGACGCAATCGATCATCCAGAGTGGTGTCGCGCAAGGCAAGTTCGGCGAGGGATCCGCTCTCTCCGTCGTCTTCCTGGTGCTGGTGGGAGCTATCGTGCTGGGCCAGCTGGCGTTGGCCAGACGAATCGAAGGACGGATCCAGTGACTGCCAAGCGAAGTCGACGCTCGTGGGTGATCACCCTGGTGATGGTCCCCCTGGCGGCGCTGGTTGCCCTACCTTTCTATTACATAGTCGTCAACACCCTCAAGACACAGCAACAGGCGGTGCACGAGCCCTTCGCCCTCCCGAACCCGCTGATCCTCGACAACTACCTCACCGTGTTTCAAAAAACTCCGTTGCTGGAGGGATTCGCAAACTCCCTCTACATCACCGCGCTGTCTATTGTCGTGATGCTTCTGATCGGATCAATGGCCGCATTCGGGATCCTCATGTCGGGTGGCGTCATTCTCAGAATCGCGAACGTCCTGCTGGTTGTCGCGTTCGTGATTCCAGCACAGGCCACACTCATCCCGTTGTACGAGCTGATGGTCGGAATACGACTCGTCGACAACCTCAACGGGCTCATCCTGCTGTACTCAGGTAGCTCGGTGTTCTGCTACTTCCTCATCGTCGGGTACATGCGCACCATCCCCTGGGACATCGTCGAGGCGGCTCGCATCGACGGTGCCGGAGTCTTCCGCATCTATTGGCAGATCATCCTTCCCCTGATCCGCCCCATCCTGGTGACGGTAGGTGTCTTCCAGACGATGTGGATCTGGAATGACTTCTTCTACCCGAGCGTCTTCCTGAGTTCGGCGGAGAATCAGACGCTCATCCTGCAGGTCTATCGCGCGGTCGGCCAGTTCACCACCAACTGGCCCGCATTCATGACGATGACCGTCGTCGTCCTCATCCCGATGCTGATCTTCTTTATCTTCATGCAGCGCCACATCGTCAGTGGTCTGGTGAGCGGAAGCGTGAAGGGATGACCGAGCCGTACACCAATCTCCTCCTCGCGTATTTCCGCCCCGAGAGCGAAGAGAGCGGTGAACAAGTCCGATTCGCTGTCAGTCGTGACTCGACGCCCCTGGCGTGGGACGAGCTCGAGAGTGGGCGGCCCGTGCTGGTGTCTAACGTCGGTGAACATGGCGTTCGCGACCCCTTTCTCATCCGCGACAAGCTTCGTGGCCTCTTCGTCGTGATCGCAACAGACCTGCGCATCTGGCCGAGCGAGGACTGGGAGCGGGCTACGCACTGGGGCAGCCGCAGCATCGTGGTGTGGGAGTCTCCTGATCTCCTCAGCTGGACGCCGCCCCGGCTCGTCGAAGTGGCACCGTCCGATGCCGGCAACGCCTGGGCACCGAAGGCATTCTGGTCGGATGAGCGCGACGCCTGGATCATCATCTTCGCCTCAGCTCGCTACCCCGACAGGGAACGAGTGGGGTTTCGCCATCAACGCCTGATGATGGTCACCACTCGGGACTTCTCCACTGTGACCCCGCCCGAGGTCTACTTCGACCCCGGTCACGACGTCATCGACGCAAACTTCTTGCAGGATGGCGAGCACTGGTACCGCTTCTCGGCAAACACCCATGGCGGCGATGACTCGATTGGGCATCACATCTTCATGGAGCGAGGCACAGGGCTCCTCGACGCCTACGAGCCGCTTGTCATCGACATAGGCAAAGACCAGATGGCTCACGGCGAAGGGCCGGCCGTGCTCCGCGCACTCGATGGCAACAGCTGGTACCTGCTGATCGACGACATCGACGACCGCGGCTATCGACTCTTCCGCTCGACCGACCTCGCCACAGGTGGCTGGGATCCGGTCCCCGAAGCGACCCTGCCGGCGGGGGCTCGCCATGGCTCAATCATCCCGATTACTGCTGACGAACGTCGCCGACTGCTCGATCCCGCTCGCTAACCTCGCTAGGCCTCGCGGGTGATCTCCACCGTCACGAACAGGGTCGATCCGAAGGGCCCCGCGTACACGCCGCGCAGCGGTGGCACATCGTTGTAGTCGCGACCCCGACCGACCAGCACGTGGCGATCACCAATGTCGATGCGATTCGTCGGGTCAAAGCCGCGCCAATCATCGCCACAGAACCACTCGACCCAGGCATGCGACTCGCCCTTGACCGTCTCGCCGATGGCCGCGCTCGGTTTGGGATGAAGATAACCGGAAACATAGCGAGCCGGGATGCCCACGCTGCGCAGCGCGCCGAGGGCGAGGTGGGTGATGTCCTGGCAGACGCCCTTGCGCACAGCCCAAGCTTCGGCCGCTGTGGAGTGCACCCCGGTGACCCCCTGCATGTACTCCATGGCCGAGCCGACGGCCGTGCAGATGTCGAGGGCTGCGGCGCAGACGTCGTTCGACTTGCCGGCGATCTCGTTGGCCAGGTCTACGACGTCATGCGGCGGGGCAGTGCGCCTGGTCTGCTTGAGCTGCTCGACAGTCTCGGTTGACTGCTCAACCGCTTTCGCGAGTTCCTCCCAGGTCACGACGATGTCATCGTGAACGCGCGGTCGCACCTCGACGAGACTCGTCGCGGTGAGGGCCAGCTCTTTGTGTGGGGTGAGGATCTCAAACGAGGAGACCCGCGACCCCCAGTAGTCCACATAGTTGTGGTGGCTGGAGATCGGCAGGATCTCGAGGTTGGAGTAGAGCACCAGCTGGCCCTCGGCGCTGACCGGCAGCATCCGGGCCTCGTTGTAGGAGGCAGTGACATCGCCACCGTAGTGGAAGCCCGTCATGTGCTTGATGCGCAGGCGGTTCAACTCGTCTCTCCGACCCAGCTGGGTGCCGCATTGGTGGGAAAGTAGCGCTGCCGGATCGCCTCGGATGCCGCGCTCGTCGCCGCCTGCACGTTGTCCATGTGGGTAGTGAGATCGTCGAGGATCTCCGCGATCGGCCGGTATTCCAGCTCGCTGCGGATCTGGCCGAGCAGTCGCAGGGACTGATCAGACACTCCCACCCGGTCGCTGCGCGGCTCGATCTCACGCATGCAGCTCTCGGCCCTCGTAACGGAGAACAGGATGCTGCGCGGGAAGAGCCGATCGAGCAGCAAGAACTCCGCCGCGTTGCGGGCGCTCGGCACCCCGCGATAGGTGCGCAGGTATGCCTCGTAGGCACCGCAGCTGCGCAGGATCGTGGTCCAACTGGGGCCGGACGCCTCGGTGAGCGATCGCGTGGCCAGCAGCCGCGCGGTCATGTCGGCACGCTCGAGGCTGCGCCCCAGTGTGAAGAACTGCCACGCCTCGTCCCGGCTCGTCGCGGACTCGATGATGCCCACGGCCAGGGCGGAGCGTTCGCGCACCCAGCCAAAGAACTCGTGCACCTTGTCGCTGGAGACCTTGCGCGGCATCCGGGCCCTTGTCGTGTTGAGGCACTCCCACAGCTCTGTGCTCACAATCTCCCGGGCACGGCGAGCGTTTTCGCGCGCGGCGCCGAGCGAGTAGGCGATGGATGCCGGCTCGGAGCGGTCGACCGCCAGGATCTCCAGCACGCTCTGCCGGTTGAGCACGCGATCCTCGGGCACCTCGCTGCCCATCACGCTCAGCAGCGAACGGCAGGCGAGATCCTCTTCGATCCACGGGTCTTCAAGCAGCAGCTGGAGGTGCACATCGAGGATGCGCGCAGTGCCGTCGGAGCGCTCGATGTAGCGGCCGATCCAGAAGAGACTCTCCGCGATCCGGCTCAGCATGGGCTGTCCGTTCCGTCTTCGGAGGTGACCCGAGGGCCTCTCTCAGCCGGAACGTATGGCACCGTGCCATACGTTCCGCGAAAGGCATCGCCCCGCGCAGGGGCCCCAGGAAGAGCAGGCGCCGCCGGCGTAGCACGTTGTTGCTGCTGCTGCTCCTGCTGGCCGTGGCCGAGCGGCCTGTCCATCGGGCCGTGGTCGCGCGAGGCCTTGAGCATTTCGGGGGTGATGGTGGAGAAGGATTCGGTCGCTGCCGCCTGGCCTGCCACGAGGCCCTGGATGCTGTGGCGCATGACCGTCAGCGGATCTTGCCCGACGACCCAGGTGTCCTTCGACCCACCGCCCTGCGAGCTGTTGACGACGAGCTCGCCCTCGGGCAGCGCGACCCGGGTGAGACCGCCCGGCAGCACCCAGATGTCTTTGCCGTCGTTGACCGCGAAGGGGCGAAGGTCGGCATGCCTCGGGCGCATGCCCGCGTCGACGAGAGTTGGGATGGTCGAGAGCTGCACGACGGGCTGCGCGATCCAGCCGCGCGGGTCGCGAAGCAGGCGCCCCTTGAGTTCGTCGAGTTCCAGCTTGGATGCGGCGGGACCGATCACCAGTCCCTTGCCGCCGGAGCCATCCACGGGCTTGATCACGAGCTCGTGGAGACGATCGAGAACCTCCTCGAGCGAACCGGGATCTTCGAGGCGCCAGGTCTGCACGTTGGGCAGGATGGCATCCTCGCCCAGGTAGTAGCGCGTGAGGTCGGGCAGGTAGGTGTACACGAGCTTGTCGTCGGCGACCCCGTTGCCGACGGCGTTCGCGATCGTGACGTTGCCCAGCCTGGCGGCGAGCAGCAGTCCCGGGCTGCCGAGCATCGAGTCGGCGCGAAACTGCAGCGGGTCGAGAAACTCGTCGTCGACACGGCGATAGATGACGTCGACCCGGGTGGGACCGGCGGTCGTGCGCATCCAGACCTTGCCGCCCGAGCAGAACAGGTCGCGGCCCTCAACGAGCTCCACGCCCATGAGTCGAGCGAGCAGGGTGTGCTCGAAGTACGCCGAGTTGAAGACTCCAGGGGTGAGCACGACGACGTTCGGTTCTTCGACGCCACCGGGAGCCGCCGCCCGCAAGGCGTCCAGCAGCTTGTGCGGGTAGTCGCCGACCGGTCGCACCCGCATCGAGACGAACAGCTCCGGCAGGGTCTGCGCCATCACCCGGCGATTGGAGATCACATAGCTCACGCCGCTCGGCACCCGCACGTTGTCTTCTAGCACCCGCCAGGCGCCGTTCTCGTCGCGGATCAGGTCGATGCCGGAAACCTGGATCCGCACGCCGTTCGCCGGCTCGATCCCAGCGGCTTCGCGGTGGAAGTGACTGGATGACGTGACCAGCCGGGCGGGAATCACCCCATCCTTCACCGCGGCCTGGGGCCCGTAGATGTCGGCGAGGAACGCCTCCAGGGCGCGGACCCGCTGCTTGATGCCCGCCTCGACCTGCACCCACTCGGCCTGGTCGATGACCCGCGGCACGGCATCCAGCGGGAAAGGCCGCTCTTCGCCGGCGAAGTCGAAGGTGACGCCCTGGGCGAGGTAACTGCTGGCTAGGGCATCCGTTCGCCCCCGCAGTTCGGCCTGGGTCATCTGGGCGAGGGCGGCGTGGATCTCCTTGTACGAGGTGCGAGCCGAGCCCGGTTTGGCGAACATCTCGTCCCACGCAGGCGTGCCTTTGCTCTTGGTGGCAGTGGCACCGTAGCCGTCGAACAGGTCAGCCATGCTCTGAGCCTAGGCCCGCGATGTTGCGCGGGTGTTTCAGCGACAGCACCGCGCGTGGCGCTACATCGCTTCGAGCACCAACACCTGGATCTGGCGGGCGGTCTTCTCCTGGTACCTTGCGTAGTCCGGCCAGGTGGCGACGGCGCGCTCCCACCAGACGGCGCGCTCTTCGCCCGTGATCTCGCGGGCGGCGTAGTCGAGCCGGGTCGCGCCGTCCTGCAGCTCCACGTGCGGGTTGGCCACGAGGTTGTGGTACCAAACAGGTGGTTTTGGGGCCCCGCCCATTGAGGCAACAACCGCGTAGGTGCCCTCGTGCTCGACTCGCATGAGCGCTGTCTTGCGCAGCTTGCCGGTCCTGGCGCCGACCGAGGTCAACACGATGATGGGGCGCCCGCGCAGGGTGTTGGCCTCTCGGCCGTCGCTGGCCTCAAATGCCTCGGTCTGCTTGCGCGCCCATTCGGACGTGCTGGGTTCGTATTCTCCGGTCAGTGGCATGAACCAATTCTGCATCGTCGCTACCTCGGGAAACCGCACCTCAGCTTCTGGCCGTGGATGCCCGCACGACGAGCTCGGGCTGGAACACGACCTGGCGCGCTCCGACCCCCGGATCGGCGGCCTCGCCGAGGAGGATCTCCACTGCCGTCTGCCCGATGAGCGCGCTCGGCTGCCGGATCGACGACAACGGCACCACCGCCGCGGACGCGAAGTCGATATCGTCGTAGCCAATGAGCGCTATGCCCTCGGGCACCGGCACGCCTGCACCCTGCATCATGAGCGCCTGCAGCACTCCGATGGCGACGAGGTCGTTGGCGCCGAAGACGGCATCCGGGCGATCCTCCGGTCTTCTCGCCACGATCTCGACGCCCGCGGCACGGCCCGCGAGCACGCTGAGCGCATCGATCGGGACAACCTCGAGCGAGGCGTCCGGGTGGAGGGCCACCGCTTGCCTGGCGCCCTCGAGCCGGTCGGACACCTGGCGGATGTCCATCGGCCCGCCGATGAACGCGATCCGCCTGCGGCCCTGCGAGATCAGGTGCTCTACGGCCAGGCGGCCGCCGGCCAGGTTGTCCACGGAGACCGAACTGAACGCGGCATCCGCGCTGGTGCGGTCGACGAGCACGACGGGGATGCCACGCTGCCTGAGTCGGCGCAGCCTGGCCTCGACGTTCGCGTATGGCGAGATCAGCACGCCGTGCACGCGCTGCTGCTCAAAAAGGTCGAGGTAAACCGCCTCGCGGTCGGTGTTCTCATTGCTGTTGCCGAGTGTGACGGTGAGTCCCGCCTCCGCCGCCTTGTCTTCCGCGCCCAGCGCGACATCGGTGAAGAACGGGTTGCGCACGTCGAGGACGATGAGGCCGATCGTCTTGCTGCGACCTTCCCTCAGCTGCCGGGCGGCGTCGTTGCGGATGAAGCCCAATTCGTCGATCGCCGCCTGGACCCGCACGACGACCGCTGGGGAGACCTTTTCGGGGTGGTTCATGACGTTCGATACCGTGCCCACGGAGACCCCGGCCCGGTGCGCGACGTCGCGCACGCTCACGATGGCCATCGAGGCTCCTCTCCCCTTTGAATCGTTCTATGGTGGCATCCCCCGGGACCCCCGGCGAACGCGGCTTCCCCTGGGATGACCACCCCGGCGTTTTGCTATCCCTTGATTGCCCCTGCGGCCATTCCCGCGACGATCTGGCGGTTGAAGAAGAGGAACATCACCAAGGGCGGAATCGTAATGATGAGGATGTCCGCGAACATCAGGTTCC